>NZ_JBITLS010000004.1:0-606222 GCF_044465465.1 Nonomuraea sp. NPDC049655 | reverse complement strand
AACGCCGCCCTGCGCCAAGTCGGCAACCGCTTGGTCGGCATCTTCCACGGCTGCCTCAAAACCCACAGCCACTACGACCAAGCAACCGCCTGGTCACACCACGACTACGACCTCACCGCTTGACACTCAACGTCCAGGGATGTCTGACCCCCTCCTCCAGGACGCCCGCCACCCTCAGGAAATCCGTTCGCGCGCCACCGATGAGTTCTCCGGCCCGATCGAGTCTGCCCTCCCGAAAGCGGATCCCCTCCGCCGCACCGACCATCGGGAGGCAACGATGACGCGCCCCAACCTGAACAGCCTGCTCCTGGCCAGCACCGACCCGGCCCGACTACGCGCCTGGTACGCCGCCGTGCTCGACCCCGAGTCCGACACCGACGTCACCCATTACGGCGTGCTCACGTTCGGCGACTTCCATCTGATCATCGACACCCGGGCCGACGTGGCGGACAAGAATCCCGAGCCCGGACGGGTGATACTCAACTTCGACGTCCCCGACGCGCGCGCGATCGTCGCCCGGATGGAGGAGGCGGGCGTGTCCTGGCTGGCCGAGCTGGAAGACCGCGAGGGCAGCCTGTTCGCCACGGCGATCGACCCCGACGGCAACTACGTCCAGATCATTCAGCTCAGCGAGGACCACCGGAAGGCGATGTGACGATGTTCGGCAAGACGAAGGCGTTCAGCGGATTCTCCGTCAACGATCTGGCCGCCGCGAAGGCGTTCTACGGCGACACCCTGGGGCTGGAGGTGTCGGAGTCGAACGGCCTGCTGACCCTGCACATCGCCGGCGGCACCGACATTTTGGTCTACCCCAAACCCGACCACGTCCCCGCAACCTTCACCATCCTCAACTTCCCGGTCGAGGACATCGAGCAGGCCGTCGACGCCCTGGCGGCCCGCGGCGTGCACTTCCAGCGCTACGACCAGCTGAAGACCGACGAGAAGGGCATCTTCCGCGGCGGCGGCCCCCTGATCGCCTGGTTCACCGACCCGGCGGGAAACGTGCTCTCAGTCCTCCAGGACTGACGCCCGGAAGCCGGGCCGCGGTTCGGCGCCGCAGGAACACCTTCCCCACCCTGCGGCGCCCGCCCCAACCTGGGACCGTCCCATCCCGCGGTCACGGCATAAGTCACGTTTCCGCAGGTAAAACGCCTCCCCCATGTCCCACCCTGTCCCACGGACGATGCGCACGACCTCGTCTCCGTGTTCGGATAAGCCCCGTCAGCACGCACCGCTCACCACGTACTGACGAAGGCACGAAGCGCCGGCGAGTTCCCCCGCGAATCCGATCAGAAAAGGCAGTGACAGGACATGAGCCACCACGTCAGCATCACGGACATCGAGCAGCAGCCCAGGACGCGCAGAATGAGGTTCACCCTCAACGGCGCACTCTGGTCGCTCCAGGCGTTGTGGGGCTTCTTCTTCGCCGGCAGCGGCTTCGGCAAGGTGCTGCTGTACGACGACGCCCTGTTCGCGACAGCACCCCGGGCGGTGGCGTGGTACGCGGCGGTGCCGCAGTCCCTGATCGTCTTCATCGGGATCGTCGAGGTGCTCGGCGGCATCGGCCTGATCCTGCCGGCGCTGACGAAGGTCAAGCCGATGCTGACGCCGCTCGCCGCCGCCGGCCTGACGCTGACGATGATCCTCGCGGCCGGTTTCCACATCCTGCGCGGCGAGTACGAACTGGTTCCCGCCAACATCCTCCTGGGCGGCGTCGCGGCCTTCCTCACGGCCGGACGCTGGAAGCAGCGCCCCATCTCCCCCGCGCCCCTCACCACCCCGCGCGTACTCGGCGCGCTCGCCGTCCTGGTCGCCCTGGCCCTGCTGACATTCGCCCCGACCTGGTACACGATGACCAACGTCCAGTTCTGATCACCACCCCGGCACGCCCGGACCGTGCCCGCATGGCAGCCGCTGAGAACACGATGCCATGGGCTCGAACCCCGGCACCGGCGGAGACTAGATGCCGATCCAGCAATAGATCATCTGCTCTTCCACCTGCGCCCGCTGCGCCAGACCTCGCAGCCCGGTAAGGATCTCCAGCAGGTATCCATCGCCCGGTGGCACGAAGGCGAACTCCTCGATCTGCTCCCATTGCTCGACGAGTTCGTCCAACCTGCCGTCCGGGACGCCGGCCAACGTGTCGCGGATGTCCGCAGGGAGCTCTTCGATTCCCGGCCCGTCCTTGTAAGGCGAGTCGTCGGGCAGGGCCTCCCACTCCTCCATCGTCGCCGGAGCGCCCTCGGGCGGCGGATAGACGGTGGTCGTCCGCACCAGGTCCAAGCTGTACGGAACGTCTCTGGCAAGGGCTATGAGCCGGCCAAGAATCACGTCGGGGTCGATCCACTTGGCGTCCACGGCGTCGAACGTGACCACGCCCGGCATGGGTTTCTCAACTGCACGTGGGTTATCAGGCTTCTCCGCAGCGACCTGCCTGTTCGCCGCCCGGTAATAGTCGTAGAAGCCCCCCATGCGTCCCTCTCGTTCGATCGCTACGTATGTACGAAAGACGCCCGAACCGCCAGCAGCAGTCCCGGCGCTGATGTGCCACCGCCGGAGACGTGGTTCGCTCGGGTAATCGCGACCTGGAGGCAACGCCGAAGGCATGCGATCATCACGCTCATGACTTCGTGCAGAAAGGGCCATGCCGCGTAGGCGCCCGTCAGCGGTTCGCACCCGAGGATTCATGTGCGTAACCCACAGACCTTCGATTCATCAGGTTCCCGGCCTCGGACCGCGCCCCATGGCCGCGGTGATCGCACTGGAGCACACCCGGCTGAGCCCAGGCCATGTGGCCACGGTGCTGCTGGCCTGGACACGGCAAGTGATCCCCGGCACCTCCACCCAGCTCCTACCCACCTGCACATGCCTGGGCTGTCGCGAGGACGATCCGCGCGAGGAACTGGAACAGGTGCTCATGGCGCTGCCCCGTTGGACGCGACCACATCTCTACAGCCTCGTACTCCCCATCGACAGAAGCTTTCTCGCCCGAACGTCGCCGGATCCGCTCGCATCGCCCGATCGGCCATGGTGGCAGCAGCGGCGGCGGCGCCCAACCGCCTGAGGGCGTGCAAAGAAGTGGCACAACATCGTCACGGCGAGCGAGACCTGCCAGGCCAACGACGCTGTTCCGGCAAGCAGGCAGGCAAGCTGTGGCCGTGCATCTTGTCGGCAATGGCGGCGCTGCCGAGTCGGCGGTCCTGGAACCGAAGGTTGTGGAAGGACGCCGGCGACCGCACGGGCTCGACCCTCCGGGGCTGACAGGCCAAGTGCAACCCACAAGCCCGCAGAGACCGAAAAAGGCCCTCCCCCGAAGATCGGGGAAGGGCCTTTCAGCTGCGGAGGATCGGGGATTTGAACCCCGGACGGTGTTGCCACCAAACCGCATCAGCAGCTCGAGTCTTGCGTGTCCCTATTGGTTCCACCTGGGCCACCTGGCCGCGCTGGTCTTCCTGGACGGGCTACATACGAGACGGGATTACAACTAGAACTGCAACTAGACCAGGCCCCACCGCCGCCTGATCACCGAGCGTGGAGTGGCGGACATCAATGTAGCCATCGCTCATCGCCGACCTACCGAGTCGACACGCGTGCTCGCTGCTCGACTCATGGAGACGGCTTCTCAAACATTCTCCGGCTGCGACGACGACTCTCGGCAAGCCAAAGCGGCTCCCAACGAGCACGAGCTTGTGCGTCGACGGGAGACGAAGCCGAGCAGTGGGATACCGTCTCCCCTCCGAGCCATGAAATCTCGGCAGCGAGATCGCTACAGGTTGTTCGCACTGCTCGCAGGGGTCATTGACGACCGCTCGGGGTCGCCCGAATATGGCGCGGTTGCTGCTGTGGTTGTTGCCCCCGGCCCACCGTCGCACGATGGGCCAGATGCTACAAATCATGGCATATCTGCGCGAATCGGAATTTTCGGGAGCTACACGTCAGAATAATATCCATTTTAATGGCGATATTCGGACATCAAGGACGCGCCTTCATTCGCTCATTGCTGATTATTTGCCCGCCTATAAAAGCTGCGTACGTCTTTCACGCTTGACGCTTGGGTATCTCCCTTGTCGCGCTATCGCAGCGGTGTGAGCGGATACAAAAACAGCTTCGGCACCCGCGCTACCGCGACGCCATTCACGAGCTCGATCCGACGCGGGTCAACGAGCCCCAGGAAAATACCTAACGCTCTCGCCGGGAATGCTCACCACGGAAAGGAATGACCCATGCCATTCATCATGCGCAACACCCTCACCAAGCTGGCCGCACATACACTCGCCGCCACCGTCCTCACCGCGGCGGTCATGACGCCCGCGGTCGCGGCATCCTCTGCCCCCAACCCGGCCGAGGCATACATCTCAAGCGTCAGTGCGAACGGAAACGGGTGCCCGCCTGGGACCTGGGAGGCGGCGATCAGCCCTGACGGGAAGTCGTTCACGGTTACATTCAGCTCATACGAGACGCTCATCGAACCTGGTAGTGATGCTTCGGACAAGGAATGCACGCTCTCGCTGAACGTGCATACGCCGTCGGGGTCCTCGCTTTCCACCGCCAAGTTCTCCTACCAGGGCTACGCGCTCATGGACCAAGCAGGGATGAGCGCGACGCAGAGCGCAAGCTACAACTTCAGCGGTGCTCCCGTCCCGGCTCAGTCGGTTCGCTCGCAGATCTCGGGGCCGCACGACGACTCGTACCTCTTCTCCGACCGGATCTTGCTTCACGACGACGTGGCGGCGGCGCAGGGCGCAACCCGCGCGCTGAACGTGGCAACGGGCCTGGTCCTCACCAACAACCCCGCAGAGACCGGCAGCGGCTACTTCAACACCAGCAGTGTCGACGGGACGCTCCAAAACGGACCGAGCTGCACCATCGACCGGCGCACCGCCACCTCGGGGCAGACCATCGTCGGCACCGCGGGCGCCGATGTCATCTGCGGGTCACCGTTCGCCGACCGCATCGCCGCGTTGGGCGGCGACGACGTCATCCTCTCCTTCGCGGGCAACGACCGGATCTCCGCCGGTTCCGGCAACGACACCGTCTTCGGCGGCAACGGTGACGACGACATCAGTGGCGACGACGGCAACGACGCCCTCGACGGCGAAGCCGGCAACGACCGGATCCTGGGTGGGCCGGGCACCGACACCGCCAACGGCGGGCCGGGCACCGATTCCTGCGTAGCCGAGACGACCACCTCCTGCTGAGTCAGGTCGACGCTCCCGCCACAAGAGATGCACGATCCACGGACATCAGCCGACCTGCAAGCCGGGCTGCACCGAATCAGGTCATGCCTGCTACAAGCGGGCCCCGCCTCATTGACTGCGCCGGCCATGCGGACAAGTGCCCCAAGCGCACCGTCGGCGGCCTGGTCTTCCACCAGAGGAAGGGCAAGAGCAAGCTCACCCCCCGTGCCCGCTCGAACTCCTCGCTCAGCTCAAGGCACATCCCGTGGTGCGGGATGCCGAGCGGGAGAGGGCGGGAGATCGACGGGAAGACCAGGGCCTGGTGTTCGCGACCAAGCACGGCTCTCCCATCGAGCACACCGAGGACTGGAAGATCTGGACGCCCACAGCAGGCTGGTGTCCAAGACGTCCGGGTTCACAACGCTCGCCACACCGCCACGACACTCCTCATCGAGCAGGGTGTGAACATCCGCGTCGTCCAACAGGTTCTTGGCCACACCAACGTGACGACCACCGAGCGCTACACCCACGTATCCACACCGCTGATGCGTGATGCCGGGGAACGCCTCGCCTCGGCTCTCTGGGGATAGCCGTTGCAACTAGGACTGCAACCATGACGTCCCGGAAGATCAAAAGGCCCTCCCCCCGAGTTCGGGGAGAGGGCCTTTCAGCTGCGGAGGATCGGGGATTTGAACCCCGGATGGTGTTGCCACCAAACCGCATTAGCAGTGCGGCGCCATAGACCTGACTAGGCGAATCCTCCTGGAAGCCATCGCGGCTCAGCACAGCGTACCGGCCTTCTGCCGAGGCGGCAAAGCGGTTGCGCGTCGTGCCTTCACCAAGAGTTATCAACAGCCTGTGGGTAACCACCTGTGGATGAAGCCCGCCCCATGTCAGGGCGGGCTTCCGGGGTGTGGACAACCCAGCTCAGGCGGGGTTCGCCTCGCCCTCGATCTCGATCTTGACCTTCTTGCCCACGAGCACACCGCCGGCCTCCAGGGTCTGGTTCCAGGTCAGGCCGAACTCCTCGCGGTCGAACTCGGTGTTGATGGAGAAGCCCCAGACCGAGTTGCCCCAGGGGTTGGTGCCGGCGCCGCCGTACTCGACCGTGAGCTCGACCTCCTTGGTGACGTCGCGGATGGTCAGGTCGCCGACGACGGTGAACTCGTCGCCGGAGTGGCCGACCACGCGGGTGCTGCGGAAGGTGATCTCGGGGAACTTGTCCACGGCGAGGAAGTCGTCGCTGCGCAGGTGGCCGTCGCGGTCGCCGACGCCGGTGTCGATGCTGGCGGTCTTGATCGTCAGCTCGGCCGTGGACTCCAGCGGGTTCTCCGCGATCGTCACGGTGCCGCTGAAGTCGCCGAAGCGGCCGCGGACCTTGCTCACCATCATGTGCTTGACCACGAACCCGATGCGGGTGTGGGCCACGTCGAGGTTGTACGTGCCGGCGGCGGGGATGGTCAGGGACTCCCAGGTGCGGGTGCTCATCGGGTTCTCCTTGGGAACGTTGCTGTGCGGATGTCTGCGGCAACAAATGTCTACACGAGGAATATTCCGCAAGTCAACTAACGTCGGTTAAGGTATGGACGTGAAGCACATCGATGACCCCAGGCTGACGGCGATGGGCCTGCTCGCCGAGGTTCACGCAGGTCTGACGGCCCGGATGCAGCCCGTCTTCAGCGCGGCCGGGCTGTCGGGCATCGACTTCGAGACCGTCATCCGCCTGGCCCGATCACCGCGGCAGGCGCTGCGGATGACCGACCTGGCCGCCCAGACGGGCCTGTCCACCAGCGGCGTGACCAGGGTCGTCGACCGGCTCGAACGCGAGGGCCTGGTGACCAGGCAGGCGTGCGCCACCGACCGCAGGGCCTCCTACGCCGCGCTCACGGACGAGGGGCGCGACCGGCTGGCGAGCGTCCTCCCCCAGCACCTTCAGGACATCGAGGACACCTTCACCGGCCTGCTGAGCCAGGACGAGCTCGCCGCGTTCCTGCAGACGCTCCGCAAGATCAGAGACGTCGTACGCCCCTGCGCGACCGCCGGCGCCGAGGAGACCACCCCCTCGCTCAACTGATCCTTGGAGCGATCCTACGAGGACGTCTCCGGAACCCCCGGTCCCCCCGCGTCCGAGGGGATCCCCAAGGCGCTCCTGAGCTTGCCCATCGCCCGTGACACCGTGCTCTTGACCGTGCCGACGCTGATCCCGAGCGTCCTGGCGATCTCCGGCTCGGTCATGTCCTCGTAGTACCGCAGCACGATCGCGGCCCGCATCCGTTCGGGCAGCCCCTCCAGCGCCTGTTCCAGCAGCTCGTGCACCTCCCCGCAGGCCGGCGGGTCCGCCGTGGCCACCTCGGGCAGATCGTCCGACGGGTACTCCTCCAGCTTGCGCCGCCGCCACTGCGAGATGTTGATGTTGACCATCGCCCGGCGGACGTACCCGTCCAGCGCCCCCCGGTCCTCGATCTTGCCCCACGCCAGGTACGTCTTGGCCAGGGCGCTCTGCAACAGGTCCTCCGCGTCCAGCGGATGCCCGGTGAGCTGACGGGCGGCGCGCAGCAGCGCGGGACCGCGGGCCATGACGTACTCGCGGAACTCCTCTTCCCACCCGGTGGTCTGCATCGTGGCCAGAATCGCAGCCTGATGCCCTTTTGCGACTGAGCCACAATTCAGGTTTCGGCCCGACGAAGACAAAGGTCAGTCAAGGTCGGTGGCAGATTGTTCGAAGGCGGGTGTCAGCTACCTTCCCCGGGGATGCGTATTTTGCTCCCATCTGTTCGCCGCGGCACGAGCCGCTCCGGAGTCATGTGAACCTAGTACCTGACGAGGGAGGGCGGATGGGCTATCCGAACGTCGAGCGCCGCAGACTGCTCGCGGCCGCCGCGCTGGGCCGCGCCCCGGGCATCGCCGGCCCCGACCCGGCCGACGGCGCGCCTTTATGCGCCGTCACGGGCGAGATCCTTGACGTGAGCCCGCATCTCATCGCCATCGAGACCCCCGAAGGCGCCGAGGAGCGGCTGGTGATCGCCCCCTGGGCCACGGCCTGGCACGGCGCGGAGATCGCGCCCGCGGACCTCCCGGCGGGCTCCATGGTGCTCATGCGCACGTTGCGCGAAGGCCGCGTGGTCGAGCGGATCTGGGCCGACACCACCCGCCTCACCGGCACGATCGTCTCGATCGAGGGGCGCGGGGAGCTGACGGTCGAGCTCGACTGCGGCCCCCACCGCGGCCCCCGCACGATCGTCATCCCCTACCCGGCCACCGGACGGCTGCAGGTGCGGCATCCGAAGTTCGAGCCGGGCTACCTGTTCGACGCGATCGGGATCAGGCGCGACGGCTCCGCCCTGGCGCTGCTGCCGGCGACCTCGCAGCCCGCCCACCGGTCGGGCAGCGTCCCGGCTCCGCCGCCGGCCTACGCCGGGGCGCAGGCGCGCATCTCCGGCACCGCCACCTGGTCCGACACGTTCGACGAGGAGGAGCGCGGCGCGGCGTACCCGATGCTGGAACGCGTGGACACCGGCTGCCCCGACGCCGGGCTCTCCTGCGCCGGCCTGCCCTACCTCGCCATCGGCTCACTGCTGCAGATCAGGAACACGTGCGCCGGTCGCACCGCCAACCTGCCGGTGGTCGCCTGCGGATGCCTGGCCGGGCGGTTCTGCGATCGCTGCGTCGAGTGCGAGACCTCGCCGCGCGGCCGGGTCGCCGAGCTGTCGCCGGCCTCGTTCGTCGAGCTGGGCGGCGAGTTGATCAAAGGGTGCTTCAACGCTCAGATCGGATTGGGGTGACGGACGTGCTGGAGACGGGCGTGCTGGAATCGCAGCTGCCGATCCTGATCGTGCTGCTGGTCATGGGCACCGGCGCGAAGGTGGTCACGGTCCGCGGGGGCGGGGAGCCGGGCGCCCTGTCCAGGCTGGGCCCGGCCGTGCTCATGCCCGGCCGGATGCAGGCGGCCTCGCTGCTGGTCTGCGCGGCGGGCGAGCTGGTGCTCGCCGTCGGGCTGCTGGCCACCACCGCGCCGATCTTCAGGTGGGGGACGGTCTGCTTCTTCGCTCTGTCCACGTACGTGCTGATCGAGCTGCGCAGGCGACGTCCGGACGCGGGCTGCGGCTGCTTCGGCGAGGTCAGCTCGGCGCCGGTCGGCATGCGCTCGATCGGCCGGACAGTCGTGCTGACCGGGATGTCGGCGTTGTCGGTGGCCGCGCCGGCGTCGGGCTGGGCGGCGATGACCCATCCGACCTGGTTCACGGCCGCGGGGGTGGCGGTGATCGCGCTGCTCTCCCCCGAGATCGAGGAGCTGATCGATCGGGTACGGTACCGCGCCCCCTGCGAGCAGCGCCCCGGCCCCGCCGAGCAGGTGATGCTGTCCAGGCTCAGGTCCAGCGGCCCGTGGCGGGCGTATCGGGAGGCGCTGACCTCGCCCGAACCGTACGACAGCTGGCGCGAGCTGTGCTGGCGCTTCTTCGTCTTCACCGGCCACGACCACGACGACGTGGTCTTCGCGGTCTACCTGAGCGGACGGCGTCCGGCGGTGCGCGTGGCGGTCGTGA
Source organism: Nonomuraea sp. NPDC049655 (assembly GCF_044465465.1). NCBI lineage: Bacteria > Bacillati > Actinomycetota > Actinomycetes > Streptosporangiales > Streptosporangiaceae > Nonomuraea > Nonomuraea sp. NPDC049655. The sequence goes on along the minus strand of NZ_JBITLS010000004.1, from coordinate 596,501 downwards.
GCAGCGACGACAGCGACTCTCTGCCGGAATATACGTCAGTATCGGCATGACGCTAGAGAGTCCTAGATTTCTCTATCCGGGCATGGCGATACAGCTCTATTGGGCTGTCTAGCTTCCCCACTAGACAGCCCAATAGAGGTCTAGGGGCGGCGCTCAAATGGGTTGAGCCCGCAGGAACCTTCCGAAGTGCGGCACCGTGAACGCGATCAGACCGCGTTCGGCGCTGTAGATGAGCCCTTTCTTGATCAGACTGTCGCGGGCGGGCGAGAGGCTGGACGGCTTCCGCCCGAGGGCGTCGGCCACGTCGGCGGTGGCGACCGGCTCGTCGCCGATCTGGGCCATGGCGTGCATGTAGTCGCGCTCGGCGGGGGTGGCCCGCTCGTAGCGGCTGCCGAAGAAGCCCACGGCGAGCTCCTCCTCGGCCTCGGGCGCGGAGACCTTGACGTCGTCGAGGGTGATCGGGCTGCGCAGCGCGAGGTCCCAGGCGACCTTGCCGTACGCCTGGACGAAGTAGGGATAGCCGTCGGCGGCCTCGTAGAGCGCGTCGAGGGCCTCTTGGGTGAACTCGACCTTCTCCTCCCGCGCGGGCAGGATCAGCGCCAGGTCGGCGGCCTCACGGTCGAGCTTGTCGATGCGCGCGTAGCGGAAGAGCCGTTCGGAATAGCTCTTGCTGGCAGACAGCACGCTCGGCAGGTGCGGCAGCCCCGCGCCCACCACGATCAGCGGCCCGCCCGACTGGGACAGCTCGTGGCAGGCGGCGCAGAGCGCGGAGACGTCGGCGGACTGCACGTCCTGCATCTCGTCGATGAACAGCGCGATGCCCACGCCGAGGTCGGTCGCCACGCCGGCGGCGTCGACGAACAGCTCGGTGAGGTCGATCTCCAGGTCGCCCGAGTCGGCGCGCCCGCGGCTGGCGGGCACCTCGATGCCGGGCGACCAGTGGGAGGTGCCCTTGGCCGCGGACGGGTCGCGCATCGCGAACGCCTTCAGCACGCCGAGGAACTCCTCGATGCGCTCGGGCGCGCGGTGGCGCGGAGCCAGCTCGCGGATCGCCATGTGCAGGGCGGCCGCCACAGGACGCCGGATCGACTGGTCGGGCCGGGCCTCGATCTTGCCCGTGCCCCACAGCCGCTGCATGGCCATGGACTTGAACGTGTTGAGCAGGACGGTCTTGCCGACGCCGCGCAGGCCGGTGACGACCATGCTGCGCTCGGGGCGGCCGCGGGCGACCCGCTCCAGCACCACTTCGAACTGCTGCAGCTCACGGTCGCGCCCGGCCAGCTCCGGCGGACGCTGCCCGGCGCCGGGGGCGTAGGGATTGCGCACAGGGTCCACGCTCTCGGACTTTATTGCCGGATATAGCGGCCGTCTTAGATTTGGGAAGAAAGTGCTACGGCGTGTCCGAGCGGGAGCTGTGGCGAGCATCGTCATCGGACACACCCCCTCTCACCAGGCCGAACCCTTGTTCGATTTCGATACCCAGAACTGTAGCGCGGACTCGAACATGCATGCGATGGTTTCGAGTAAAAGATCTTTGCAACAGTCCGGGACGCCCGTGCGTCTGGGTGTTGTGGAGTTCGAGGAGTTCGTGCAAGCGCGTGGCGCCGCCCTGCTCCGGTACGGATACGTGCTGACCGGAAACCCCGACGACGCCGCCGACCTCGTCCAGGAGGCGCTGCTCAAGCTCGGCGACACCTGGCGCAAGGTGCGCAACAAGGACAACCCGGAGTCCTACGTACGCACAATCATGACCCGTCAGCACGTGAGCTGGTGGCGCCGGCGGCGCAGGGAGCAGCTCACGGGCGAGGTGCCCGAGGGGGCCTACACCGACAGCCACTCCTCCGGCGAGCTGTGGCGGGAGCTGGCGACGCTGCCGCGCAGGCAGCGGGTGGTCCTGGTGCTGCGGTACTACGAGGACCTGTCGGACCAGGAGATCGCCGACATCCTCGGTATCTCCCGCGGAACCGTCCGCAGCCAGGCGTTCCGGGCGCTCCAGACGTTGCGCATCAGGCCAGGGCTGTTCGAGAAAGGACGAACATGAGGAGCGAGGACGACCTGGCCGAGGCCCTGCGGGCGGCGGCGGACCGTGCGCCGGAACCGTCCAGGCTGCTCGGCGGGGTGGCGGCGCGCAGACGGCGACGGCGCAGGCGGCGTACACAGGGGCTGGCCGCCGCGACGGCGGTGGCGGCGGTGGCGGCGGTGATCGCGGCCGTCACGCTCACCAGCGGGAACGGACGGGAGGAGGCGACGCGGCCCGTCACCGCCCCGCAGGTCGTGCCTCTGGAACAGGCGTGGCCGCAGGCGGTCACGACGATGCCCGCGCAAGGGCCGGACGGATGGCGGCGCTTCCCGCTCACCGCGTTCGACGCCACGCGGGTCCTGGTCGCCACGGGTCCCAGGGAGGACACGTTCCGCCTGTTCGAGGTGTACGACACGGTCACCCGGACGTTCCGCGAGCTCGCCGGCCTGACGGTCCCTCCCGGCATGAGGACGTACCTGCCACAGCCGCCGGCGTTCGACGGGACGAACCTCGCCTGGTACGTGAAAGCCCTCCGCGACGACGGCACCCCCGTACGCGAGATCTGGACGGCCCCGCTCGCGGGCGGCGCGCCCCGGCGGGTCGCCGCGATGACGGGCGAGCACCTCCGGATCGAGCGCATCGCCGTCAACGGTGACCGGATCATCTGGTCGGAGGGCGGCGGAGGCGTGTGGTGGATGCCGCTCGCAGGCGGCGAAGCGCCGCGGCTGATCCCCGGCAGCGAGGGCCTGCACCTCATCAGGTGGCCGTGGGCCACGGACGCGGACGACTCGCAGAAGGTCCAGACCAAGGTCGTGGACCTGTCCGGCGACCCCTACACCGTGCGCGTCGTCATCCCCCGGGACGTCGTGACGCTGCGGTGCGGGCCGTTCTGGTGCTGGGGAGCCCAGGGCGGGCGCTCGTACCTGCAGCGGGCCGACGGGACCGGTGCGATCGAGCCCCAGGGGCTCGGCCTCGCGCCCCGGCTCGCCGACTACCCGGCTCTCGACCGCTTCGCGGTGTCCGACGGCGAGGTGTACGACCTCGCGATGGGCGCGCTGGTGACGTTCGAGCGGGTGGGGATCTGGTGGGGGGACGATCGCTCCGCCGAGCCCAGCACGATCGTCTACTGGATGGTCTCGGGGAAGGAGTACCGGTTGCTCAACTTGGCAGCCGTCCCGCCCGCGCAATAGCGTTCGTGGCCATGCGGACCTTCGCGAACGTACAGGAACTCAAGGCGGCCGTGGGCGAGACGTTCAGCCCGACCGAGTGGCGCACCGTCACCCAGGAGCAGGTCGGCCTCTTCGCCGACGCCACCGACGACCACCAGTGGATCCACGTGGACGTGGAGCGCGCCAAGGAGGGGCCCTTCGGCGGCACGATCGCCCACGGCTTCCTGACCCTGTCGCTGCTGCCGACGTTCATGTTCGAGATGGTGCGCGTCGAGGGCATCGCGATGGGCGTCAACTACGGGCTGAACAAGGTCCGTTTCCCCCGGCCGGTGCCCGTGGGCGCGCGGGTCAGGGCCGTGGGCGAGCTCACCGACGTCAAGGGCACCCCGGCCGGCTATCTGGCCAACCTGAAGATGACGATCGAGATCGAGGGCGAGCGCCGGCCGGCCTGCATCGCCGAGTCACTCATCCTGTACGTCCCCGCGAGCTGATCACCGCAGCGACAGGACGATTCCCACCACCGCGGCGAGCCCGATCAGCCCGAGATAGGCCAGCACGAGCCGGGTGTCCCTGAGCAGGCATTTGCTCCGGGTCAGCCCGGCCCGCCGGGCCTTCCAGTACCCGGCGAACCCCAGCGCCGCGAAGCCGAGCACCGCCCACGGCCCGAGCAGCCAGGCCAGCAGCGCCACGGTGGCGTACACACACAACCGGAGCGGATCGTACGGCTGGCTCTTCAGAGGATCACCAGCCCCGGCTTGGCGGCCACCGCGGACAGCCGCTGCCGCGACAACTGCGGCCAGGCCTGCACGGCGCAGAACGGCGCGCACTGGTCCTGCTCGGCACGCGTGCCGACGTGCACGCAGCACTGCGTGAGCCGCTCCTCGATCATGGTCGAGATGTCCATGAACGGCTTGATCGTGATCCGCACCACCCGCTCCCCCAGCATCCTGCGCAGCTTCTTCCGCCGGCCGGGCAGCGCCGAGGAGGCGAGGGTGAGCAGCGTGGCGACGCCGAGGTCGCAGTTCTCGCAGATGTCCCGCCACAGGTCGCCGATCTGCGGGTGGGACAGCGACGACTGCTCCGACAGCAGCCCCAGCAGCGATTCCTGGACGGCCGTCCGCAGCTCGCGCGGCAGCTCGGAGTCGGCGATGCGGTTGGAGACCAGGCCCAGGTTCTCCTTGAGGCGGTCGTGGCCGATCAGGGCGACCAGCGAGCGCCACTGCTGGGCGTCGTCGCGGATCAGGTAGCCGACCGAGCAGCAGTGGGGGTGCGAGCAGGGCAGCGCGGTCAGGTCGCGCCAGGTCACCAGGCCGCCGGTCTGCGGGCCGAGCCGCTTGAGCACGCCGGTGTGGGTGAGCCGGTCGGACGGGTCGATGACGCCCGATCTTCCCGAGCCGAACTGGGGTTGCAGCGACACGCCGCCGACGAACGGCGTGTCGAGCGCGAGGCGCACGACGTCGCCGATCTCGCCGTCGTTGACGCCCAGCGCCGCGGTCATGACCAGGGTCGTGAAGATCTCCCGCTCCGACAGCCGCCGTACGGCCTCCGCCTTGATCCGGCGCAGGTCGCCGCCGCGGTGGTGCTTGGACGCCTCGGCCGACGAGCCGTCGTACTGGAGGTAGACCTCCACCCGGTCGCGGTGCTCGGTGAGCAGGTCGAGCAGGGCGTCGTCCCTGGCGATGAGCACGCCGTTGGTGTTGATCAGGATGCGGGTGACCGGCCGGCTCACCAGCTCGGCGAGGAGGGTCTTCAGCTCGGGGTGGAGCGTGGGCTCGCCGCCGCTCAGCATCAGGACGTCGAGCTTGCCGTTCTCCCTGGCCAGACGCTGGTCCACGTTCGCCAGCACGTCGGCCACCGGGACGACGCCGGTCAGGTCGGGCGAGCTGTCGGCGAAGCAGGTGGGGCAGCGCAGGTTGCACGCCTCGGCGATGTCCTCCAGGAGGATGCAGGTGTGCTGGGTCTGCATCTCGGGCAGGCCGTCGAGGTATGCGCCGGGGATCGGGGCGAAGTTTCCGGACACGTCGGGGATGTGCTGCTTGGTGGGAGCGGTCCACTCCTCCAGGTAGGAGAGGATCTCCGGGTCCTCGTCGTACAGCGTGCGGATCAGGCCGTGTTCGCGGCAGCCGCGTTCCAGCCACACCTTGCCGTCGCGTTCGGCCAGCCAGCCGCTCAGCCGTTCGACCTGGTCGAGGTCCCGGCCGTGGCATTTCGGGCAGAACGCGTTGACGTACCGGAGGATGCGGTCTCCCCGTAGCCCCATCCCTGCGCTCATGTCGTGACCTTCCGTTTGAAAAGGGCATCGTAGTGGCCTCGACGCCAGCCGTACGCGAGCCTGAGCGCGAGCAGCGTCAGGCCGGGGACCAGGAACCATTGCGGCCCGGTCAGGTCGAGCCACAACGTCTCGTTCGCCCTGGTGAACTCGACCAGGAACCGGAAGGCCGCGTATCCGGCGAGATAGAGCGTGAACAGCTCCCCGGGCTCGGTCAGCCGCTTGCGCGCCCACCGCAGCGCGACGAACGCGGCCAGCTGGAAGACGATCTCGTACACGAACGACGGGTGCATGGCCTGGCCCGTCAGGCATCCCGGGCATTCCGGGGTGGACGGCGGCGCGTGCACCCCCCAGGGCAGGTCCGTGGGCCTGCCGGGGGCCTCGGTCAGGTGACAGCCGATACGGCCGATCGCCATGCCGAGCGCCACCGCCGGGGCGAACAGGTCACCGGTGCGCTCCTTGTAGCCGATGACCTTCTTGGCGACCAGCACGCCGACGTACGCGCCGGTCAGGCCGCCGAGGATGCTGCGGGAGCCGTACAGCCAGAGGTCGGCGAGGTCGAGCGTCTCCAGCCAGCCCGCCAGACGCATGCCGATCGCGCCCCCGACCAGGGCTCCGGTGACGGCGACCAGTGACTGCTCGTTGAGCGCGCCCCTGGCCCTGGCCTCGCGGACGAAGACCACCGAGGCCACCAGGACGCCCAGGCCGACGAATATCTCGTGGTAAGGCATGGTTCAGCCGTACAGGCTGGGGTTGAGGCCGGTGCAGACTCCGGCCGTCAGCATGGACCACAGTGCCCAGCCGATCGCGAGCCCCAGCCCCAGACCTCGGGACCACGACTTGCGGACCAGGCCGAACCCCAGACCGCCGCCGAGACCGACGAGGGCCAGCAGCACCGCGGCGGCGATCACGACCCCCTTGTTCGTGCCGTTGATGGCGGAGAAGAAGGCGAAGAAGCCCACGATGCCGTTGACGACGGTGTAGGCGAACACGCCGACGACCAGCATCGCACCGAGAAGCATCGCAGAGTTGCGACTGCTGGGTGGTGGTGACGGCAGAGGCGTCGACCGCGACGGTCGCGGTGGTGACGGCGGGGGCGGCGATGGTGGTGGCCAGTTCTGGTGCGGCACCGGCCGGCCCTGTGGCGGTGGTGTCGTCATCCCGCTACCTCTGGCCGGCAGGGGATGCTGCGTGCCGAACGATCAATGCCTTCACCTATGCGTACAGGCCGGGGTTCAGCCCCGTGCAATATCCGGCCGAGACGATCGACGCCAACGACCATCCGATCATCAACCCGAGCCCCAGGCCGAACGACCACGGCTTGCGCAGGACGACCAGCACGATGCCCAAGCCGAGCCCCAGAAGCAAGAGGAACCCCGCCGCGACGCCGATCCCCGCCGAGGACTGCGTGCTCAACGCGAGCAGCCCGACCACCAGGTTGATCACCAGGTAGGCGAAACTCCCGGCCAGCGCCAACGCAACGGTCAGCCCAGGCTGCCGCCGCGGCTGCGACGGCCCACCCGGCGGCCCAGGTGGCGGCCCGAACGGAGGCTGCCCGGGAGGAGGAGGCCCAGGTGGACGCTGCCCGGACGAAGGCTGCCCGGACGGACTTTGCCCGGACGGACGCTGCCCGGAGGGCGGCTGCCCAGGTGGAGGCTGGCCACCCGGCGGCCCGGGCGGACGCTGCCCGAACGGAGGCCTCTCGGGGGATGGCTCCCCAGGTGGAGGCTGGCTGCCGGGCGGCCCGGGCGGACGCTGCCCGAACGGAGGTCCCTCGGGGGGCGGCTCCCCGGCTGGAGGGGACGGCGGCGTGGTCACGGCGTTCACCCTACGGGGCTAAAGCGACTCTGAGTAGTAAATCGCCGCCTGCACGCGGCTCTTCAGGCCCAGTTTGTTCAGCAGCCGGCTGACGTGCGTCTTCGTGGTGGCCTCGGCCATGTCGAGCTCCTTGGCGATCTCGGCGTTGGACAGGCCGCGACCGATGCAGGCCAGCACCTCACGCTCGCGCGGGGTCAGGGCCTCCGGCTCGGGCGGCTCACGGCGGGGCGGCTGGTCGGCGAAGGCGGCGATCAACCGTCTGGTGACGCCCGGCGCGATCATCCCCTCGCCGCCCGCCACCAGCCTCACCGCTTCCACCAGGGCATCGGCTTCGGTGTTCTTGAGCAGGAAACCGGCCGCCCCCGCCCGGAGAGCGCCGAAGACGTACTCGTCGACGTCGAACGTCGTGAGGATCAGGACGTCACTCACCCCCGCCAGCTCCCTGGTGGCGGAGATGCCGTCGAGACGAGGCATGCGGATGTCCATGAGGACGACGTCAGGGCGCAGATCATGAGCCAACCGAACCGCCTGCTCACCATCGGCGGCCTCACCCACGACCTCGACGTCGTCCGCGCCGTCCAGAATCATCACAATCCCGGCCCGTACGGCCGCATGATCGTCAGCCACCAACACCCTGATGCTCATGCCACGTCCGTTCCGCCATCACCATTCCTGGGACACTCGCTGCCCCTGGGACGTTCACCATCCGTGAGGTGTTCACCGTCGTCGCCAACGCTCTCGTCCGGCGCCAACGCCGCCCCTCCGACCGCCCGCCACCGCACCGCCCGCCCATCCACAGCGCCAGCCCCCGGCACCGGCACACCCGCACCCCGCCCCCTCGAAGCCCGCTCCCCAGAAGCACGCACCTCCGCAGAACGGCCACCCAAAGCACCATCACCCACGGCACGCCCACCCACAGGACGGCCACCTGACGCGCTACCGTCCGGCGGGCGGGCGTCGAGCGGCTGTGTTTCCGGGGTGAGCGACGTCGGAAAGGCCGCCGCGATACGCCACCCATCCCCCGACCGCCCCGCCTCGAAGAACCCTCCGACCAGCGAAGCCCGTTCGCGCATGCCGATCAGCCCCGCCCCCGAACCCGGCAGCCGAGCCCCCCGCCGCCCGACCCGGTTCTCGACCGTCAGGAGAACCTCCCGAGGTTCGTACGTCAGCGAGACGACGACCGGCGCCTCACCATGCTTGAGCGCGTTCGTCAGCCCTTCCTGAAGGATGCGATAACCGGCCAGATCCACCGAAGCCGGCACCTCACGCACCTCCCCGTCCACCCGCAGCTCGACCTCCAACCCAGCCCGCCGCGTACGCTCGACCAGGTTCTCCGCGTCGGCCAGCCGCGGCCGGGTGGCCTCAAGCTCCGGCCCGTCCCCCTCACGCCCGCCGTTGGCCTCCCGCAGCAGCCCGATCATGTCCCGCATCTCGGCCATGCCCTTGACGCTGTTCTCCCGTACGGACTCCATGACCTTCCGGACCGTCTCCCGATCCAGGTCCTTGCGGGACAGAGCAGCCGTCGACTGGATGGCGATGGCGCTGAAATGGTTCGCGATCATGTCATGCAACTCACGAGCCATCCGCGTACGCTCAGCCGCGATCGCGGCCTGCCGGTCGAGCTCGGCGAGATGCGCGACCTGCTCGGCCCGCGCGCGTTCCGCGGCCGCCCGGTCGCGCTGCTCCCGCAGCACCCAGGCCGTGGTGACCGGCGTGACCAGCACCAGCCCCGCCTGGATCCCCATGACGGCCAGCAACCGCCAGTCCGCCGCGATGAACGCCGCCACGGCCCCGGCCACCACGGCCAGCACCGTCGTGATCCCGAGCAACCACCGAGCGAGCCGCGCCGGCCCATAGAGCGCCGCGGCGTAAAGATTGTCGGTGAACACCAGCACGGTCGCCAGCGACGGCCCCACCAGCCCGTCGATCGTGACGGCCACCACTCCCAGAGCCAGCGACCACAACGGGGCCCGCTGCCGCAGCAACACGGCCGAACAGGTGATCGCCAACGGGACCAGCAACACCCACACCGGCACGCCACGGCGCAGGTATCCACCAGCCAGAATCAGCAGCGCCCCCAGAACGAAGGCCACCCCGGCCGCCACCCCAGGCGGCACCCTGCCCTTCTCCTGACTGCCGCCCCTGGAGGCCCCTCGCGCCTCGAACCGCCTCAACCACCGTGAACCCGCCCGCACCCCGGCCCGCCACGGCAGCGGCACCGACCGCCACCACTGTGAAACCGACCGTGTCGAGGCCGGCGGCCGGTCAGCGACCCTACGCACCCGGACCACCCGGCCTACTCCGGCCCCGCCCACACCCTGAACAACCGAAGGCGGCCCCCAGCGGCGCCCCGGACAGTGTCGCCCGACCCGCCACCGCCCGCGCTCCGGCGCCACAGCCCCTCACCGCCGCTCGTGTCATGTCCTCATCTCACCACTCCCGGACGCCGCCGCCGTCCTCCGAGGGTCAGCCTGTGGATACACCTTTCGATGTATCCACAGGCTCGTTTTCACCGACGATGTGCCGGGCCGCGAATCACAGCAAGCTGGTACACGTGATTGTCGCCATCCTCATCGGCTGCGAAATCGGCTTCTGGCTCCTCCTGGGCCTCGGCCTGGCCTGCCGCTACCTCTGGAAGCGCCGACGGCTGAGCACGGCCCTCCTGCTCTGCGTCCCGCTCCTCGACGTGGTCCTCCTGGCCGCGGCGGTCATCGACATGCGCGGCGGCGCCACGGCGGACCTGCGCCACGGCCTGGCAGCGGCCTACCTGGCCTACTCGGTCGTCTTCGGCCACCGGACGATGCGCTGGGCCGACGCCCGCTTCCACCACCGCTTCGCCGGCGGCCCCCCGCCCTGGAAGCCTCCAGCAGGCGGACCCGCCCGGACACGCTACGAGTGGGCGTTCTGGCTGAAACTGCTCCTGGCGTACGGAATCTCGTGCCTCATCCTCTTCGGCCTCATCTGGCTCGTGAACGACCCCTCCCGCACAAAAGCCCTGGTGGACTTCATGCTCAACCTCCTCAAGGTCCCCCTGATCGCCCTGATCTGGCCGGTGAGCCACACCCTCTGGCCCAAGAAGGAGGAGCCGGCTCGCCAGTGATCGCGGTATTCGGTTCGATGCACTGCACAGAACCCGCTATGCTTGCTTACGCAGCGAGCGGCCGTAGCTCAATGGATAGAGCATCTGACTACGGATCAGAAGGTTGGGGTTTCGAGTACCTCCGGCCGCACACATGCGAAAGGCCCGCAACCAGGGGTTCCTGGGAGCGGGCCTTTTGGTTTGTCAGGACAATCTCTGGATCTTGCTAACACCTCTGCTAACACGCATCCTTCTCACTCACCGATCGCCTCGGCGAAGATGTCGGCTGCTGACGCTTCGGCGGCGCGGATCACATGGGCGTAGACCCTGAGAGTGATCGACGGGTCAGCGTGACCGAAACGAGCCGCGACGACATGGACGGGGACGCCTGCCAGGAGCAGGATCGTGGCATGGATATGGCGTAGATCGTGAAGCCGCGCGTGTGGCAACGGCGTGCGAGGGTTCGCCAGGTTGTATCGCTTGATCAGGATCGGGAAGAGCGAGCTGAGCGTGTCGGGATGAACGGGCTCGCCCCATCCCGTGGTGAACACGTGGTCGCCGGCGCCTCGCCACTCCGGGCCGAGTTGGAGCTTGTCCGCGGCTTGCTGGGAGCGCTGTGCACGGAAAACCTGGACCGTCCGCGCGTCGATGCTCACAACACGCTTGCGACCACTTTTGGTGGTGCCCTCAACGCGCTTGCCGTCGATGAACGAGGCCGAGCCGCGAATGGTGATCTGCTTGCCCTCAAGGTCGACATCGGACCAGCGCAGATGAAGCAGCTCACCGCGCCGAGCACCGGTGTAGGCCGCGACGTGGAAGAAGGGCCAGAGCCGGTGATCGCGAGCAATGAGAAGGAACGTCTTGAGCTGGTCCCTCGTCCAGACCGTGCCGGGCTCGCTGATCTCTCGTCGCGGGCGCTTAGCCTTCTCGACCGGACTGGACGACAGGATCTCATCGACGTTCACAGCGTCACGGAATGCCTTCCGAAGCACGGCGTGGACATAGTCGACCGTGCGCGCGGAGAGCGGCCGCCCGTTCTTACCGCCGGCAGCCCTCAGATCCCGGTACAGCTTGGTGATCGCGGTAGCCCGAACGGCCTGCAACCGCAGCGTGCCGATGTTGGGCTTGATGTATCGCTCGATGATGTGCCGGTAGTCGGCGAGGTCTTGGGCTTGATCTCGACGGCATGCGCCTCGATCCACTCAACGAGGTACTCGCAGACGGTGATCGTGTTGCGGTCGACGTACTCGCCACGGCGGGCCTTGACCCGTGCTTCGTCCCGAGCCGCCTTGGCATCGTCCTCACCGGTGAAGCCGCCCACCCATCGCGGCTTGCTCTCGCCTGTCTCAGGATCGCGGACCCTGATCACGTACGACCAGGTGGTGCCGCGCTTCATGACGCCGTCACGAAGCTTGGGTGCTTTCTTCTTGCGCGGCTGCTCGTCCGGCGTGCCGATGAAGGTCTTGGTCATACGGCGACCTCCTTCCTGGTCAGGCGGGTGATGTACTCGTTAAGGGCCGTGATGGGGATGCGGCGAGAGCCGTCTATGCGGATGGAAGCGACGGCGCCGGTTGCGAGCAGTTGGTAGAGCTTGCTCCGGGAGATGGCCAGGGCTTCGGCGGCTTCGGGGACGGTGAGAAGGAGTCGGGTCATGGATGGCCTCCCGAAGAGGTGCCGGTGATGGCTGCGGCGAGGAGTGCGTCGCCGGCCGATTGGCCCTGTCCGGCGTACTGCCAGTGGGTGACGACGAGGATGGTGTCCTCGTCGAACAGGGGCAGGCGTCCGTGCGTGACCTCTTCGGTGTGAACGAAGCGCTCTCTCGCTGCCCAGAGTTCGCCGAGGGTGGTGGAGTAGCTGCGGCTCTTGGTGGAGAAGTGGCCCCGGAAGCCAAGCATGTGGGCCCAGTGGGTGAGCCGCAGGTCGGCCAAGTCGGCGTCCTCGCCGAGGCGCATGCAGGCGGCGATCAGCCGGCGGGCGTGGTCGCGAACGGGTAGGGCGTCGAGGTTGTCGAGGGGTTGGATGCGGCGGTCCAGGGTGCCGACGCACTCGGCGGCCTTGGTGGCGTACTTGGCGATGTAGGCGGCGACGGCTTGTTCGGTGAGGTCGCCGTTCATGGTGATGCGGCGGACGTCGAGCTGGATGCCCCATCGGAAGGTCCGGCTCAGTGGCTTGATCTCGGCGGTCACGGCGGCTGCCGCGTGTTGGACGGCGTCGGCCAGGGCGTCGGCAGTGGCCCAGGCTGGCGGAGGCGAGTTGGGGCCATTCGGTCCGTCGAGGCGGATGACGGCGTGGAAGTGGACGACGCCTCGGCGCTGGTATTCGGCGACTTTGGCGAAGGCGATGGTGACCTGCTCGCGTAGGGCTTTGACGGTCAGGCCGTTGAGCCGGGCGAAGCGGCGGCGTAGGGCGAGGGTGAAGCGGCGCCAGAGCTCGGGGCTGATGGCGTTGAACAGGACTGAGCCGTCGTAGTCGTAGCAGTCGGGGCACAGCGGTTCGCCGAGACGGAGGTCGTCGGCGTGGTGCCGGTCGGTGCAGGACATGTGCTGTCCGTGCGGGCAGGTCTGGGCGTTGCGGCGGGCGTGGCAGGGCTGGACCTTGCCGTTCTTCTCCCGCCGGACGTGAACGGCCCCGCCTATCCCCGCTCGTACTCAACATACAGAGGTGTTCCTACGAGCACTCGAACAGAACGGCCGGCGGTGCGAAAGACAATACACTCAGCCGTTGATCTCGCATAGCCAGACACATAGCCACCTGCCTGCCAGGGTAGCCGATTCCGATTCTTTGCAGACGCCCGGACAACTGGCCAAATCAGAAACTCCGGATCGCTCATAGGCTTAAGTGGGTGATAGCTTCCCGAGAGTCTACGCCAGCCATCCTTGCTCGATAATATTCCGGAGATGAAGCAGCCGAATTTAAGATCCGAAAATAACTTTCCCAGGCCCTTCCGGGGCTTTTCTGGGGGGTGTAATAAATGCCCTGGAGAGCCATGCAAGACGAGAAGAAGAAGCTCGCCCGAGCTCATGCTCGTCGCCTTGCTCATAAATATTACTGTCCGCCATCGGCTGTGTATCGCCCACTGCATACCAGTTTCGAAGTAAAACCAGTCGCCCTCCGTTATGGAGGCAGCCTCTTCCCATGTTGACGCTCTTCCTTCGTTATCGATCACGGAGATCACTTTCTCAAGCGAAGGAGAGGGGGGCTCCATGTTGCCGCCGTCACTATTCCCTCCCCGCGAGGAAAGCTTTAGTTTTCCGAAAAGGGGAATGCCTATTTCCCCTTCGGCGCTCAATCTATCCCATAGAGAGCGGGTTGGCTTATCGCGAGTAAACTGGGCTTGCTTTCGAGTCGACAGATACACCAGTTCGCGCATAAGGCAATGATGACATGCTGTCCCATACTTGGCTACGTGTCCATTCAGGGGTGTAACTCGTCAGGCGGTGACGTGCGCGGGTAGTCAGGGCCGTCCGGCAAGGGCGGCGTGGATGGCGTCGAGGGCGCGGATGGCGTGACCCTTGGCACTGGTCAGGCAGGAGTACGCGGATGGAGAAACCGCAATCCCACGAAACCATGGGCGCAAGGGCGTCTGGAGCAGGCAGGGTTGGACTATGGAGAACGAGCAGGCACTTCGCGAAGCTGCTGGCGCCGGGGATGTCCGAGCCATGAGCAACCGCGGCTCCTTGCTGGCGGCAGTGGGTCACGTGGACGAGGGCGAGCGTTGGCTTCGCCCAGCGGGCTGACGCAGGCGACGTTCAAGCCGTCTACGGCCTGGGAGTCCTGTACCAGGAGTCGGGTCGGGTCGACGAAGCCGAGCGCTGGAACCGTCAGGTTCCTCGCGATTGACAGGCAACTGCACGATCGCCTGTCGGTGTACCTGACTGCATACTCGCGAAGATCGATAGAGTCCCAACGCTGTGGGACCTCGTCCACGGTACAGCCCTCACGATCGCCTGATGGTGGCTGATGTCCTGCTGTGGCTGGGGGCGATCGACGATCCGTGCTTCGTTCCTCAGCACGGCTCACCGGACACCGTGGCGGGCGTGTCCGAATCGTGCCCTAGTTGCAGTTCTAGTTGCAATCCGGGGCGGTACAGAGCCGGGATATGCGCGGGATGATCCCTTGCGCCAGTGAGAGCGCTGAGGCTGTAGCACCAGTTCAGACGTGCCCCGAGGTCTCAATCACCTGCCCGCTGTAAAAACCGTCGGCTCTCAGGAGCGTGTTTCGGAGGTTGCAGTTTGGGCTGCCATGCACGGCTCGTACCCAGAAGCGCACCACAATCGAGGCCTCGGCCATCGTGCGATGACTCAATTAGGCTGACCAGCGCCACCGGTCGAGCTCGGTCCACTTTGCTCTGAGGGCGGTGGCGAGTTGTCCGCCGAAGGCGACCGTTCCCTCATGGGAGGCGAACGCGATCCAGGTAAGCGTGTCATCGCTCCACACGCCCTCAGCGCCGGTGTACTGGGGTTCGAACATCTCTATATCTACGAGGTAGTCTGCGCCGTACTCGCGCAGTTCTGTCACGCGGCCGCCGCTCATGTCGCGTACTGCGGCGCGCACCTGGGCGAGTCCCTGCTCGTCCCACATCGATGCCTCCGTCAGCACGAGGACGTCGGGTGGAGTTGGCTCGGCGAGCATGGGGTACCACGACCTGCCCACCAGCCCCCACCGCTGCTCCAACTGTTTCTGTCGTTCGAACGACTCGGCGGGCATCAAAACGCGCCGGTAGGGCAGCGGTTCCACCGGAAAGTCGGCCCGCGCTACCCAGGCTTGCAAGGTCGACTGAAACAGCCGGCGTTCCTCAGCCATCGCCTTTGCCTCGGTCTTGTTCGATGCCGGTTGTGTGAACGGCGACTGGGCCGTGTCGGCAGCCTCGGATAGGGCGTTGACTAGGTCGGAGAACTCGGGCAGCCGGTCTGGATCGAGCCGCTCCACGTGTTCCAGGATCGCTGCGATCACGTTGTAGCGGGGGAAGATGCGCCAGGCTTCGGGACGGTAGTTGTACCCGAATGTGGACCGTCCTTCGTTGGGCAGTGCGGCGTACTTGTCGGTCAGCTCGTCGTACCGCTCCATCAGGTACCGTCGTGCCGCCGTGTGCAGCGTTGCCGAGTCCATGCCACAAGCTCCCCATGATTCAGCCGCCGGCGCACTCTGATGCCTGGCAACGGACGTTTCAGTCCAGCACCTGGCCCAGGTTCATAAGAGGTTATCGGCGACGGATGACCGGTCTGTCGACCAGTCACTGGTGAGGCCCCTGACGATCGCCGGCCGCGGTTCCCGTAGTCGAGCGCCGTGGCGATTGCTGCAGCGGCCCTTCTTCGTCGCCTCCCGATGGCCATGGGAGAGGTGACAGCAGCGCTGACAGCAACGTCCCCACACGTCGACGCATCCGCGCCACCGTCCACACGCGCCTGACCATGGTCTTGATCACTAGAGCAGGGTGGTTGTTCCGCCTGATAGGCGGACGGTCGCACCTCGTGATATCCGGCGCGTATATGACTACTTCCTGGCCCATGGCGCAATACGGTTTCCGTGGCGCCATCACGCCATGAGTCGAAGACGCGGTGAGTATTTGCCCTGGTAATTCACAAACTACGCGAGTGCGATCACCTATCTCTGGGCGCACCGGGCTGGCCCCCATGCGCTGAAACGTTCAGCTCTATTTAAACACGGCTAGCGCTGTATCAAATAGGCAAGCAGAGCCATGCCGGCCAGAAATCCGATTGCGAAGGCATAGAAGGTTGGCTTCCAGTTGACGACTATCTGTGCCGGTGGTGGCGTAACGACCCCTTCAACTCGGTCGGCGTGGATTCTTATGGTATCAACCGTCTTGTTCAGTTGCTCTATTAAGCCATTTTGACCGTGCGATCGAGTCCAGCTACTGAGGGTCTCGGCGAGTCTTGCAAGTTCGTCTAGTGTCCGCTCCATTCGGGTGGCCACTTCACGTGCTCCACTAATTTTATTGCCAGCATTCAGAAGCGTCCTGGCGACATCCTCATTTATATTGTCGCCTGCGATGCGGAGGGAGTATGCAACATCCTCGTTTATATTTTTCCCGGCGATCAAGAGGGCATGTGCCACATCCTCATTGATGTTCCGGGCGGCGTATTCGAGAGCGCTGACAACATCGGGCGATACCACGCCATCCCGCAGAGCTTTACGTAGGAGCCGTGCAAGAGCTGGCGCCTGTTGAGATAGCTTTTCAAGTATTGCTTGCGTTGCCGGGTCGATGGCGTTGATAGTGCCGTAGTTGTTGCGGCCGATGAAGGTTCCAGAGCCGTGGTTATGTTGTTCGACGGGAAATGGATTTCCCTCTGGCGGTGCGACCATCGTCAGGATTCCCTGGGCGTTGTTATGCCACCGTAGTTGTCCCGGCCAATAAAGGTGCCTGAACCGTGATTGTGCTGCTCGCCGACGTTCATCCCCTCCATCGCAGTGGGCACGGACTGTGCGATGGCTTCGAGGTCGGCCAGAATCTCGGGGTGCTCGGCCAGATACGCGGCGAGGTGCACGCCCCATCGAGCTCTTACATCGGCCTCTGAAGCTGCTTGTCGGGCAAGAGCGAGCGAGTCGTCCTCTGCGGCGCGCAGGGAAGTTGCTTGCTCCTCTTCGGTCCCTCCTCGGAAGATGCGCTTGATTCGGGAACGCACGGCGTCTACCTGGCCATTGAGCATGTAGGCAACCAGGTTTCCTGCTGCGCCGGTAATGATCGCCATCGTCGCTGGGTCTAGCATCTCACGGACACTCCGATCAGCACTTGGGCTAGTAGCCACCCCAATAATCGACCGGGCTTCACTATAAAGCTGGGGAACGACAAATTAGGTGCATCTGTCCCCGTTGAGGACACTGACAGCGCTTGAGTGCCAGGACGCGAACCTGTGCCCTGGCAAGGGCTGTTCCGTCGCTGTTCCGTCAGAATCCGAGAAGTAGTGGAAAGTGATGCGAGCCGCCCACGGGTATGGGGCCAGGTCAGGAGCCTGATCGGGGAGTCGGCCCAGGTGGGCGGATCAGGCGTCGGAGATCACCCAGATCTGCGAGGGCACCAGCCAGATCCAGCGCATGGTCATGGCCCGCCAGCTCCTCAAGTTAGGCCGTCGCGGTGACGGTAAGCGAAGGACTGCTGGTGCTGGCCTGCTGCCAGGTGCTGCAGGTCTCGGAGTCGGGCTACTACGCCTGGCGCACCGTCCCCCCTCAGCCCACGCCGTCCGGCATGACTGGCTGACCGACCTCATCCGCCAGGTGCACCTCGACACGCGCGGCGTCAACGGCGCTCGCCGGGTGCATGCCGAACGCGTCCTGGGCCGCGGTGTCAGCGGAGGACAGGGGGCGGTCGCCATGCTCATGCAGCGCGCTGAAGAGGTCGATGAGATGGTCATCTCGCTGGCCGCCAAGGGCTTGACCACCGGGGAGATCTCCGCCCACCTGGCCGAGGTCTACGGCGCTGAGGTGTCCAAGCAGACCATCTCCACCATCACTGACAAGGTGCTGGACGGGATGGCCGAATGGCAGAGCCGGCCGCTCGACCCCGTCTACCTGGTGATCTTCATCGACGCCATCCACGTGAAGCTGCGCGACGGCCAGGTCACCAACCGGCCGATCTACGTGGCCATGGCCGTCACCGTGGACGGTGAGCGCGACATCCTCGGATTGTGGGCCGGCGACGGCGGCGAAGGGGCCAAGTTCTGGCTGCATGTGCTGACCGAGATCAAGAACCGCGGCGTCGGCGATGCGCTGATGGTGGTCTGCGACGGCCTCAAGGGCCTGCCGCAGGCCATCGAACAGGTCTGGCCGCAGGCCGTCGTGCAGACGTGCGTCGTTCATTTGCTGCGCGCCTCGTTCCGGTATGCCGCACGCCAGCACTGGGATGCCATCGCCAAGGCGCTCAAGCCCGTCTACACCGCCCCGACTGAAGCGGCCGCGCTGGAGCGTTTCCTGGAGTTCGCCGAGGTCTGGGGCGGTAAGTATCCGGCGATCGTGAAGCTGTGGGAGGACGCGTGGGCCGAAGTTCGTCCCCTTCCTCAACTTCGACACCGAGATCCGCCGGGTGATCTGCTCGACCAACGCCATCGAGTCGGTCAACGCCCGCATCCGGCGGGCGGTCAAAGCCCGCGGCCACTTCCCCAACGAGCAAGCCGCACTCAAGTGCGTCTACATGGCCATCATGAGCCTGGACCCGACCGGCAAGGGTCGCAAACGCTGGATCACCCGCTGGAAGGCCGCTCTGAACGCCTTCGCCATCACCTTCGAAGGCCGCTTGACCTCGACCACCCGATAAATCACTCAAGATCGAGATACACCGTTATCTAGACGTCCCGTCCTTGGCTGCTCTGTATTGAGCCGCAGCCCACGATCGCTGTTACAGCAGCCTGGTTTGGCAGCGCTGACGCACACGGGCGTCGCAATCTGTCGCTTGACGAGGAAGAAGACCACTCGACATGGGCCGGCCCCCGTTTGGAAGCAGGAGTCGGGGGTGCCAGTTTCAGAGGAGAGTTCTCACCGCCCGGCGAGCAGGTTCAAGACGGAGTTCTTCTAGTCGTCCGGTCCCGCTGCCTCGCCTGCGAGCAGCGAGTACTGCTGGACGGCGCAAAACGATCATCTTCTCACGATGGGCCCCACAAGCATCGGGCGGTCGAGCAGGTCCGGCCTGAACGGCACCCCGGTCACCTTCGCCGCCAGGGCGAAGCCCCTTGGCACGGCAGTGCCGTAGTTGTCCTCCCAAGCGGCGTCCCAGGCGGCCTCGTCCTCCGGCATGTCGAGCCGCATGCCCAACTCCCGCATGAAGCCGTTGAGCCGGTCGGGGTCGGAGCCGTAACGCTCGGACGGGTGTCGCAGCTGGTAACCGGTGACAAACGTGCCGTCGATCGCGTACGCAAAGCTGTGGTCGGCGTAGTCGTGCCGGGTGACCGCCACAACCTCACAACCCTGCGACAGCTCGGTCACCACCTCGTGGCACGTAACCATCCAACCGTGGGGCTCAATGGCCACGCACCACTCGCCGGCCTTGAAGACGCCCACGTAGCCGCCGCCAAGCCCGCCGTCCGTCTCCATGACGAACTCGTCGGCCTTGTCCTCGAGCCCGCGGAAGTCCGACTCCTGGCCGGAGCTCTCACCGCGGCTGAAGCGGCACACCACCTCCGCCGGGTCAAGCCCGCGGTAGAAGGCCACACTGAAGATCACACCGAGTGCGCCGCCGCCCGAGCCCTCCGACACGTTGAGCCACTGGAACGGGGCCAAGGGGGCGGATGTCATCATGCGAGACATAGTGGCAGGCCGTACCGACAATCAGTCGAGATCGGCGGTCATCCCGATGAAGGCCACGTTGGAGTCGACCCGTTTGATGGATTGCTGATCCCTGTGGAGGAAGTGCTGTACAGCAGCCGATACAGCAACACTGCCTTACAGGGTCGGTCTACACCGCCTCGCATCGGCCATCTGAGCAGGGCAAGAGGCCGTTGATGAGGCATCCGCCCTTCTCTACGGATCAGAAGGTAACGGGTTCAACTCCTGTCCGCCGCGCACAGCAGGAAGGCCCGCAGCCAGGGACGTCCTGGGAGCAGACCTTTGTGTTTGTCAGGACCAGCTCGGAACCTTGCTAACGCGTGGCTCCCGCTACTCACCCTCGCCTGAGCGCACCGGAGTAGCGCGGCGCTACGCCTTTCCGTGCTCCTACAGCACCCGCCAAAGCACCTGGCCTCAGGCGTCGACATCGTCAGTGTCGCCCTCGTAGAAGCCCAGGCCTCCACAGCCAGGACACTCGGCCCTGACGCTGGTGGACTCATCGAGTCCGTCTGGGACATTTACGGTCCCCGTGCCCTCGCAGTCCTCGCACTCGAACCACTACTCGTCCGGATCGTCGACGTTGACGCGCTTGGCCACTGATTCTCCTCAGAATCTCGATCTGAGTCGAGCGCCTGACAGCGAAGGCGCACCTACCCGATCCCTGAGGTGCCCACCAGATTCCGGACAGTCGGCTACGTAAGCTGACAGAAGTCTGGAAGAGGTAGGTACGTGACGAGGCGTCGCAGGCAGTTCTCGACGGAGTTCAAGGAAGAAGCCATCCGCATGGTGCTGGAGGGCGATCGGACGGTCGCGTCCGTGGCGCGGGAGTTCGACATCAACGCCAGCACGCTGGGCAGCTGGGTGAACCGGCATCGGATCGCGAGTGCGCAGGATGAGCGTCAGGCGCTCTCGGGGCCGGAGCGGGCGCGGATCCGGGAGTTGGAGCGGGAGAACGCCGAGCTGCGCGAGAAACTGATCTTCCTGAAAAAAGCGGCCGCCTTCTTCGCGTCCGAGACTCGGTGACGCTCGCCAAGTACGAGCTCATCGACGCGGAGAAGGCTCATCACCCGATCGCGCGGATGTGTGCCTGGCTGGGCGTGTCCCGCTCGGGCTACTACGAATGGCGCGAGCGGCCGGCCTCGGCCACCGCGCAACGCCGGACGCTGCTGGCCGCGTCGGTCGCCGAAATCTTCGCTGGCTCGCACGAGACCTACGGCTACCGGCGGGTGCACGCCGCCCTGGCCCGCCGCGGTGAGCACTGCTCGGCCGAGTTGGTGCGTGCCCTGATGCGGGAGCAGGGCCTGGTTCCGGCTCAGGTGCGGGCGTTCCGGCCCGTCACAACGGTGCAGGGCGACTTCCGCGGCATCCCCGACCTGGTCAGCCGTGACTTCACCGCCGCCCGTCCGGGGACCAAGCTGGTCGGCGACATCACCTACGTCCGCACCTGGGAGGGCTTCCTCTACCTGGCCACCGTGATCGACTGTCACAGCAAGGCGGTTCTGGGCTGGGCGATGGCCGACCACTACCGCACCGACCTCATCAAGGACGCGATCCGGATGGCCGCCGGCACCGGCCTGCTCCAGCCCGGCGCCGTGTTCCACACCGACCGCGGCTCGAACTACACCAGCGACGAGTTCGGCCGCTTTCTGGCCGGCCTGGACATCCGCCGCTCGGTCGGCCGCACCGGGGTCTGCTACGACAACGCGATGGCCGAGTCGTTCTTCTCCGCGCTCAAGAACGAATGGCTGCACCGCTTCGTCTTCACCACCCGAGCCAAGGCAAAACGGCAGGTCATCCGCTACATCGAAGGGTCCTACAACCACCGGCGCCTACATTCGGCGCTCGGCTACCGACCACCTTTCGAAGTGCTCAACGAGTCCCTTTCAACCCCGACGGCCGCATAGGCTACGCCCATAAGACGGCTGTCCGGAATCCTCGTGGCCCCTCACCCGCCATGACCCGATCTTGTTCGCTTTGGTCAAGCGCCGCCATGCGCCCGCTCGAACAGGTGCAGAGGCGTGCGCCGTGACAACGGCCCGCTGGTTGTAACTGTTGGGTTTCTCTCCAGGATGGGAGCCTGCAATGATCAGCGGATGGAGTTAGTGCTCGACCCGCCGCACGGGATCGGTCCGCTGCGGCTCGGGATGACGCCAGACGAGGCACGAGCGGCGCTCGAAACGTTAGGTCCGCTGGAGCCGACCGCCTACGGTGAGCTGGCCGTGCACCTGACGAGCGGGCTTGGGTTCAGTGTGGGCTTCGGGGCGGGGCCGATGCGGGACCGGGTCAATGCGATCGAGGTGTGGCGTCCGCACGAGCGCGACGTGGTGCGCTACCGCGACGTCGACATCTTTGGCTTGCCCGCGCTGGTGGTCGTGGAGCGGCTCCGAAGCCACATCGACCTCATGCCGAACGAAGACGATGACGGGTTCACCGCGCGAGCGTTATACCTCGCGTTGTGGCGACCGTTCGCAGCCGATGACGACCCAGATGAGGCGCAGGGGCACTTCTTCCAATCGGTGCTCGTGGCCCGGCCGGGCCACGACGACACTCCCGCCGAGGCAGCGGCCCGGCTGGCCTCTGGAGGCGAACCCGGCTACTGATTAACCCAGGACTATGCGTTTGCCTCGCTCCGCCCTTCCGACGTCATCGCCGCGTCATATGGCGCACACTCATCGGCAGAAGATGGCGACAGCGCGGGTCCGCACCCTGCACGCAGCGGGCTGCGGGGAGCCAAGATCCGTGAGACCAACGTCATGTCGTACTCAAGATCGTGTCGCTGGGCCTTGCATTGTTTCGGTCCCCGACATGCTCGACTCCAGTGACGTCTCGTGCTCGTGACGAGCGACGGATAACACACTGGACGAGGTAAGCGTTGGCCGGCGCGGGATGTGAGATGGCGGCGGCCACCTTGGTGCAGTTCCCGAAGCCCTTACATTGCAGGTCCTGACGATCGCTGGGATGAGAATACGGCGTTCATCGCGCACGCGCGGTCCGATGTCCTGCGTTTGCTGGAACGAGGTCCGTCGCCTGCGCGCTCTACTGGGGAGGCCGCATCACGATAACGCCGATGGCGTGCCGGTCCTGCTAACGACGTCCCTGGGTACCGATGGACGTTCGTAGGAAGCGATCATGACGAGGGCCTCGGTGAGCAGGCATTTCTGACACCGGTAGACGCTGACGGACAGTCCCGAACTGGCTACGGATCAGAAGGTTGGGGTTTCGAGTACCTTCGGCCGCACAGCAGGTCAAAGGCCCTCCGGGATCATCCCGGAGGGCCTTTTTCGTGGGCGTACAGCAGCGTTGTACAGCTACGCCGCCGAGCCTAACCGTCTGATTCGGCGGTCAGACGCTTATTCAGCCGGTCGAGCGTCTTGCGGGTCTCGGGGCTCGGGATCCGCGTATAGACGTCCATGGTCATCGAGATCTGCGAGTGGCGCAGGACGCGCTCGCCACACACGGGGGAACGTCGCGGGCAGCCAGGAGCGAGCTTCGAAGGTGGCATGGGCAACTGGCCGTCCAATGCCTTCCGGGTCAGAATCCGCAACGGCGCACCACCGTCATAACGTCATGGCCGGGAGAGGGCCTCGCCTCTCCCGGCTCCTCCACCATCGGAAGGTGAGCATGCAGTCGCCGACGCACGTGCACGATCTCCTGGTCTCAACCATCTTCACCGAGGGACTCGATGACGAGATGGACCTCTGGACGCTGGGATTCAGCGCCCTCTGGGTCAAAGGAATGGATCGCGACGCCGTCGCCGAGGCCTTCTCCCTGGACCTCGTCACCAGCACGCCGAGCCACCTGAACGAATTGCTCGACAGCGGCGAGGAAGGCGGGCCCACCTGGATGGGCGAGGCCGGAGGGTGGACCTGCATCATTCCGGGGCCGACCGACGACGATTTCCTGCTGCCGTTGACGGCCGGCGGGCGGGAGGCGCTCTGCTTCAGTATGGATATGGGCGGCCATGACCATTTCAAGTATCTGAAGGACGGGGAGGTGGTTGTCGCCTTCCAGCCCACCTGGCCCGCCCCCGTGCACGGGAGCGATCCGCACGCGCTCGACCACCTCATGGAAGGGCTGCGCTTCCAGACCAGCGGCGACGACGTCATCGAGGATCGCGTGGACGAGGGCGAGAGCATCAGCTCCGTCCTGACGCTGATCGGCCGGATCACGGGGACGGACATCGCCGCTGACTGGCTTGAGGCGACGCACTCACTCATCTACCCCCGTTAGTGCGTCGACCACGACGGTTCGCCGGGTGCGGTGGTCAGGCTGTCGGGATCGTGGTCGGCCCCAGCGTTGCCGGCGTTCGCTGCGGATGCGGGCTCGTTCTTTGCGTTGAGCTTCCAGTAGTGCGGGGTCGCGCCAGCGCAGGTGTGCCTGTAGCTCTCGGGCCAGGACGGAGTGGTTGGCCGGGTCGCTGTTATCCAGGACGAAGCGGCGGAGCGGGCCGGAGCGCGGCTCGATCGGGTTGGCCCAGGAGGCTGCGGTCGGGGTGAAGCACAGTTCGACCTTGTGTCAGCTGGCCCAGGAGCGAATGCGCTGGGTCTGGTTGCCTGACCAGTTGTCGGCGATGACGTAGATCGGGTGGTGCGGATGCTCTTGAGGGCGGTCAAGGTGTGGTCGCCGCCTTTGCAAGGCCACACTGAAGATCACACCCAATGCGCCGCCCGACCCCTCGGACATGTTGAGCCACTGGAACGGGGCCAAGGGGCCGGAGATCGTCATGCGGGACATGGTGGCAGGCCGTACCGACGATCAGTCCGACCGGTGGCCACCCCGCTGAAGGCCCACATTGGAGTTGACCCGTGCTGGTGGATTCCTGATCTCTGCGTCCGCCCTTCCCTGCGGCTCAGGCGGTCAGGTGTCGTACAGGCCGTCCCATGGTTCGTAGAAGCCGATGTTGTTCGGGTGGAACTCGGCGTGTTCTTCGCCTTCGAAGGTCTCGATGACGAGGCCGAACAGTACTCCGTCGAACGTGTGCCGGAAGGGCCGGATGGCGATGTCGTCGAAGCGGAGGCCCGGAAGCTTGTCGAGCCAGTGTTTCAGTCGCTCCTCGGCGAGGGCGACGGCCGAGCGGTGGTCGTCGTCGGCGTCGGTGTGCTCGATGCGGGAGCCGAGGTGGTGGCCGGCGGCGTCGAAGGTGTGCAGGACGGCGTACCAGCGCTTGTGCTTCGGCCAGTCGTCGGTGTGGGTGGAGCCCTCCGGGAAGGCGGCCATGACGGAACCGAAGAACTGGCCGCCTTTCCAATGGCCGATCGTGTCGGTGTGGTAGTCGGGTTCGTGAATGATGGGGATGACCTCGGGGACTGCCATGCGGTGGACAGTAGACGTCGGGACTGACAACACGTCCATGCGGCTGAGGGTCCTGATGGCCCGGCGAGCACCGCTGGCCGTACTCACGCGAAAGCCTGCGACCAGGGATGTCCGGCCCAGCTGGGTGAGATGGTCGCCGTTCTCATTACCTGACGCGTAATCGCGGTCCTTATGTCTCGCTGCCATTGTTCAGGTGTCGAAACGAGCACTTGAAGGAGCAGAGATGACCGCCCTCACCATCACCGCCGACCGGACCAGGTTCCTGCGCCTCGCTCTTGTTGCGGACGCCGTCGTCACCGGCGCCAATGGGCTGGTGTACCTGGCCCTGGCCGGGCCCGTGAGCGGCCTGCTCGGGCCGGGCGCGGGGCTGCTGCGCGAGATCGGGGTCTTCCTGCTCGTGTACGGCGCCGCCGTCGGCCTGGTGGCCGCGCGTCCCATGATCGGCCAGAACGCCGTCCGGGCTGTCATCGCGTTGAACATCGTCTGGACCCTCGGGAGCGTGGCCGCAGTCGTGGCGGGTGCGCTGGAGTTCAGCACGCTCGGGGCCGTCTGGGCCATCGCTCAGGCCCTGGTCGTTGGGCTGTTCGCCGAGCTGCAGATCACCGGGCTGCGCAAAGCCCGCCGCTGAACCCCTGGACAACCTGTTCGAAGGCACCGCCGACCGTGCCGCCGTGCCTTGGGGGCGGCGTGCGGCCGGGCCGGCTCCCTGGTGACGTGTTCGTCCGCGGGAGGAGCGGCGCAGCTGTTGATTCTGGCGGCGTTCCATGCCACATGGTCGGGGTCGATTTCTTGCGATATGGAGATCGGCTCCGAAGTGGGGCTTCAGGAGCGTCGATGCGGGCACTGGCTGGGATTTGTTTCAGGCGCGATTCAGTCACGCGCTCAATAAGGTGTCTCCCATGCGAGGCCGCACCGGAAGTAATCGGAAGACAGACGTTGTGCGGCTGCGCCATCACGCGGACTTGGTTCCACCGCGGCCCCGTCCGGCATCGGCTGGACGTGGTTGGGCGCCTGTGAGTGCCGGGCGATGGAGACCGACCTCGTCAGATGGGGACCTGGTGGGGGCGCGGTGCCGTTGGCGGGACGGAGCGGCCGAGTCCAACGCCGCCGTCTACGATGCCGACGGAAAGTAGCTGCGAAAGGGCGTGCTGGGAGACGGAATCGAGGACGTGCAGACGACGCTTTCCGGCGACATATGGGTGAGCTATTTCGACGAAGGCGTGTTCGGCAATCTCGGCTGGGGAGAGAAAGGCAGTCCTGCCCCCATCGGCTCCCCCGGTCTGATCCGCTTCGGGGCTGATCTGGCTCCCGCGTGGCGATATCCGTACGACGGTGAGTTCGACGCGATCTCCAACTGCTACGCGCTGAACGTGTCGGGAAATGACGCGTGGGCCTACTACTACACCGACTTTCCTGTTGTGCGGGTTCGAGCCGGCGCGGTTGCCGGCTGGTCCACGCAGGTGAGGGGCGCTCATACGCTGGTCGTCGCCGGCGACCGGGTGGCGCTTGTCGGCGGATATGAAGGACAGCGGCACCGGGTGGTCACCGGGAGCATCAAGGGAGAAGGCTTGTCGGTGGATCGTCCCACCCGGCTGGTGATGCCCGACGGACGGCCGGTTCCCAGGACGGCGGTCGTGCTGGGACGGGGCAGTGAGCTGCACGTCGTCGTGGGGCCTACCTGGTTGAAGGCGTGGTTCGAGGACCTGGCGTCGGCGTGAGTGATCGAACGGCACGTGCGGAGTCTTTGTCAGTCGAGTGGCCATGGTGTGCGGCCTTCGGCGAGAACGCGGCGGAGGACCGATCGGGCCTGGACGACATTGCCGTCGACGTCGCCGACCAAGGCGCAATTGCCGACGGGCATATCCGGCGGGCCGGCTGCTGCGGCGTTCCTACTGCTGGACGTATGCCTCGATGCCGTCGAGGATTCTGGCGAGGCCGAATTCGAAGCCGTCGAGCGGAGGTTCGTCGGCGAGGAACATCGGGTCCTGGATCGCGTCCGCGACGGCGTTCAGGTTGCGGGAGCGGAGCTGGCCGTCGAGGAACACGCGGACCGCGCGTACCGCCCGCTGCTGGTCGGGGTTCGCGCGGCGCAACGCGGCCGGCGTCGGAGTGTTGCGGCGCAGGTTGGCGCCGTAGCGGGCGTGGCTGTCGAGGAGGTATGCGCAGTTCAGCATCAGCTGCGCCTCCATGCCGGTCGATCCGAGCGCGGTGATCAGGGCGTCCAGCCAGGCCGCGTTGTGCGGGGTCAGGGAGACGGTGGTCGGCACGTCCAGCAGCCACGGACGGGAGAGGAAACGCTCGAACAGCCGGCGTGACCACAGCGCGGCCGCCTCTCGCCAGTCGCCGTCGGGCAACTCGGGCGGGTCGCCCCAGGCGCGATCGGCCAGGAGCACGATGAGCTCTTCCTTGGAGCTGACGTAGCGATACAACGCGTTGGCGGTCACGCCGATCCGGGCGGCCACCTTGGGCAGGGAGGCGGCGGCGATGCCCTCCTCGTCGGCCAGTTCGGTCGCGACCGCGATGATCTTCTCGACGCTGTGCGCCGGCTTGGGGCCGCGCCGCCCACCGGTGTCGATGACGCCCCAGGCCGCGGCCAAGCCGGGCGGCAGCGCATCGAGGTCTGCGTCGTCGGCGGGCCCGGGACCCGGCGCAGGCTCGTGGTCTCGCGTGAGGTCGCGTCCGGAGCTCTTGCGTGGGGTCATGGCCGGCATCCTCTCGAAGATCTGAACGAAATAGTAGACGGCTTACACAGTTGTTGCTACTGTGCATGCCATGAACACTTCATTGCTTACACAGATTCAGCTCCCGCCCACGGCTCGCCGCTGGATCGGCGTGGCCGCGATCCTCGGCGCCGTCTTCGCGATGGCCGAGCTCCCCCTCTACTTCGTCGTGCCCGCATGTGACCCTCCGGCCTGCGGTGTCGAGACCGGCGCCCTCATGCCGGACTGGCTGATCCTCACCCGTACGCTCTTCAACTTCTGCGCGCTGACGCTGTTCCTGGTGTTCATGAGCGGTGTCCGGTCCCTCATCACGCGGGCCGACGCCCGCTACGAATGGTTCGGGGCGGTCGCCGGCACCGCCGGCGTGGCGTGGACGATCATCGACATGGTCGCCAAGGGGATCGAGGGCAGCAGCGC
Source organism: Nonomuraea sp. NPDC049655 (assembly GCF_044465465.1). NCBI lineage: Bacteria > Bacillati > Actinomycetota > Actinomycetes > Streptosporangiales > Streptosporangiaceae > Nonomuraea > Nonomuraea sp. NPDC049655. The sequence continues at coordinate 568,423 of NZ_JBITLS010000004.1, read as the reverse complement.
CATCAAGGCCGTCGAGGAGATCGACCCGACCCGCACCGTGCCCACCTACCTGCTCTACGGCTCGATGAGCCACCTGATGCTGGTCGTCTTCGGTGTCGCCTTCGGGTACGCGGTGCTGCGCACGGGCGCCCTTTCCCGGTGGGTCGGCTGGTCGTCGTTCGGCATCGCCGCACTGCACCTGGCCGGGGTGCCGTCGATGTTCTTCGGCTTCAACTCGTCGGAGTTCTACGCCTCGAACGGCTGGGGCGCGGTCGCGATGTTCAACGGCATCGCCGCCATCTGGGTGGCGGCCGTCGGCGTCGCGGCGCTGAGGAAGAGGGCCATCCCGGCGCCGCGGTTCGCCTGACGGCGGCGACGCACAGGCACGTACGCGTGGCGAGTTCGGCGAGCCGGATCCCGCTGAAGCGGGCCGGATCCCGCTGAAGCGAGTCAGATCCCGCTGAAGCAGGTCGGATCCCGCTGAAGCGAGTCAGATCCCGCTGAAGCAGGTCGGATTCCGCTGAAGCGAGTCGAATCCCGCTCAAGCAGGCTGAAGCGGGGCGGATTCCGTTGAATTCCCACGCGCCGAACTCCCCCAAGGAGCGATGGAACCGAAAGGCCGGTGCGGGTGAGTCTGTGGTGAAGGGTGCGAACGCGCCCTGTGGAAGGACTTCCCCTCATGAGAGGACTCACCCCGGTGGCGGCCATCACGGACGCCGCCCTCATCGAGGAGTCGCTGGCCGACCCCGATCGGTTCGCGGGCCTCTTCGACAGGTACGCGGATGAGATCCACCGATATGCCACCAGACGTCTCGGCCAGGAGAACTCCTCCGCGGCCGACGACGTGACAGCGGAGACGTTCCTCGCGGCGTTCCGAAAACGGTCCCGCTACGACCTGTCCAGACCGGACGCCGCCCCCTGGTTGTACGGCATCGCCGCCAACCTGATCGCCACACACCGCCGTACCGAGGTGCGCAGGCTGCGGGCCCTGGCCAGGATGCCGGGTCACGACGACAACCCCTTCGAGCAGCGCAGCATCGACCGGATCGACGCCCAGCGGCTCGGTCCCCGCCTGGCCGACGCGCTGGCCGGGCTCTCCTCGGCGGAACGCGAGCTGCTCTTCCTGGTCACCTGGGCCGAACTGTCCTACGAGCAGGCGGCTCAGGCGTTCGACATCCCGGTGGGCACCGTCCGTTCCCGTCTGTCCCGGATCCGGGCCAAGATTCGCAACGTCCTGGAGGACCCCCGATGAACGAGTTCGACCTGATCAACGAGGTCCGGCCGGAAGTGGCGCCCTACGACCCCGGCACCAAGGCCATGGCCAGGGATCGGCTGCTCAGGGCCGGACGGCCCCGGTGGTCCTGGCGCAGGCCGTACGGCTTCGCCCTCGCCGGAGGGCTGGCACTGGCCGTCGGCCTGGTGGTGGTGAAGGTGCCGCCGGCCCCGTCCCCGCCGCAGGAGATGAAGCTGCTGTCGGCCGCCGACGTGCTCCACCGCGCGGCGAGGGCCGCCGTCGACGAGATCGAGCCGCGCGACGACCAGTACATCGTGGTGAAGACCCTGCAGATCACCGACCACTCCCTGGTGCCGTTCGACAAGTCCGACGAGCACTACTACCGGCGTTCCAAGACCACTGTCTGGCTGCGGGCGGGCGAGCGACGGCCGGGGCAGTACGCCGACGGCGTGTTCGAGCACTCGCCCATCGAACCCCTGGCCTACGCCGGCGAACCGATCCCGAAGTCCGCCTTCAAGGACATGGGCACCAGAACCGACCCCATCGTCTACTGCAAGGACTTCAGGAGCGACTATCCGACGATCAAGAACCTGCCGACCGACGCGGACGGCATGCGCGCCCACCTCGACGCGATGTGGAAGCCCAAGGCGAAGAGCCTGACGCCGTTCCTCGCCTACCTCGCCGCACGTCAGCTGCTGTGGCACAGCTACCTCCCGGCCGCGCAACGCAGCGCGTTGTACCAGGCCCTGAGCACGTTCCCCGGCATCACCATCGACGAGGGGGTGCAGGACGCGGCGGGCCGCACGGGCATCGGCGTGGGCTTCACGAGCCCGGACGGGGTGCGCTGGGATCTGATCTTCGACAGCGACACCTACGCGCTGCTCGGCGACCGGCAGTTGGTGGTGGACGCCGAGGCGGCCAAGTCGCCGGCCGGCACCTTGGTGGCCGCCACGGCGCAACTCGACATCGCGGTCGCCGATTCGGCGCCCGAGGTCGAGGTCGAGGAGCGGTTCAAGAGCGGCAGGTGGTGCACCGGCAGCTAGCGCCGACGACGGCGGCGGGGGGGGTGTGGTTTCCCGCACCCCTGAACGGCCACCTGCCTCATGGTGGCCGCACCTTGGTCGTTCCTAGTCTCTGACGCATGACGGAATGGCTGATCAACCTGATGGAGCTGCTGGGCGCGCCGGGAGCGGGGATCGCGATCGCGCTGGAGAACCTGTTCCCGCCCCTGCCCAGCGAGGTGATCCTGCCGCTGGCCGGCTTCACCGCCTCCCAGGGGACGATGAACCTGGCCGCCGTGCTGCTGTGGACCACGGCCGGCTCGGTGATCGGGGCGCTGGCGCTGTACTGGGTGGGCGCGGTGCTCGGCCGCGAGCGCACAGTGGCCCTGGCCGCCCGGCTTCCGCTGCTGAAGGTCTCCGACATCGCGCGGACCGAGGCGTGGTTCCACAAGCACGGGCGCAAGACGGTGTTCTTCGGACGGATGATCCCGATCTTCCGCAGTCTGATCTCCGTTCCCGCCGGGGTGGAACGTATGCCGCTGGGCGTGTTCACGCTCCTGACCACGGCCGGGAGCCTGCTCTGGAACACCGTGTTCGTGCTGGCCGGCTGGGCGCTCGGCGAGAACTGGTCGCTGGTGGAGTCCTATGTCGGCATGGGCACCAACGCGGTCATCGCCGTAGTGCTGCTGGCCGTGCTGGTCTTCGTGGGCGTCCGGCTGGGCGAGCGGCGCAAGGGACGGCATGCGGCGCAGGCCGGATGACGGCGCGGGCCGGTCGTCACGGAGGCGCTGCGCGACGGACGGCTCGGGCGTCCTGCCCGGTCAACGCGGCGAGGGCGTCGAGGAGGGTGGAGACGGCCGGAGGGCCGGACCAGCGGGCGGCGACGTGCCCGTCGGGACGGACGAGCAGCGCTCCCAGCCCGGTGATCCCGCAGAACGCCGCATGTTCCACGGGAAGGGACTCGACGCGCGCCGGCCATGGCGTCGTCGGCCCGGCCCAGGCGGCGGGGTCCGGGGTGAGCACGGTGAACCATTCGCCGAACGTGTCCAGGGTCGAGCGGTCGCGGGCGAGCCAGAGGTGCGGCATCCGGCGACCTGGTTCCGCGCTGGGCACGTAGTCCGCGCCCGGCGGCTCCGGCGCGGGCCCCTCGCCCGCGAGGACGGCGCCGGAGCGGTACGTGCCGCCCAGCACCAGGCCGAGCTGCGCGAAGTACCGCTCCGACCAGGGCAGCTCGACGTGGTCCGGCGCCGCCCGGCCGGGCTGGAGCTGGGCGCGGCGCCGGTTCTGCACGTCGAGCATGAGCTCGGTGTTGGCCACCGCCTGGCGCAGTGTCCGGCAGGCGACCGGCCGCCGCTCCTCCTCGTACGTCTCCAGCAGGCCGGGAGCGGCCCATCCCCGCAGGACGCCCGCCAGTTTCCAGCACAGGTTGTGCACGTCGGCGATGCCGGTGTTCATGCCCAGCCCGCCGACGATGGGCATCGCGTGCGCGGCGTCCCCGGCCAGCAGGATCCGGCCGTGGCGGAAACGCTCGGCGACGAACGCGTCGGTCTCCCAGTGCTGGATCCGTACGACGTCGGCCGGCACGCCGCCGAGGGCGCGCGCGAGGAGGGCGGGCCAGTCGGCGTGCGGGCCGTCGTCCGGGGTGGGGACGAACCAGGCCCAGCCTCCTTCCGGATACAGCGGCGCGAACAGGCCGTGCGCGGTGAAGTAGACCCCGGCGGGCCGGTCGGCGCACCAGCGGCGCAGGTCGGCGTCGAACACGACGGTGGTGAAGCCCTCCATGCTCCCGGGCCCGGTGACGCCGATGCCCAGCAGGCGCCGGACGGTGGAGTTCGCGCCGTCGGCGGCGAGGACGTGACGGACGCGGAGCCGGGTGCGCTCGCCGCGCCGGGAGCCGCCGAGCAGGACGGCCACGACGCCGTCCGCCTCCTCGGCAAGCTCCGCGAGCTCGACGCCGAAGCAGGCCGGCGACCTCGCCCCGGCGAGCAGCACGGGTTCCAGGCGGTCCTGCGAGGTGACCACGCCGGTCACGGGGCTCTCGGGCACCGGCGCGTCGATGCCGGTCATCGCCGCCGTGGCGAAGTCGCGGCCGCACAGCGTGTCGCGGAAGCGGATGCGGCCGTACTCGGGGGCGAACGCATGGGCGGCGATCCCGGCGGCGAGCCCGAGCCCGCGGTAGATCTCCATCGAACGCACGTTGACCAGCCGGGCCCGCGGGAAGGGCGACGGCTCGCGGTGCCGTTCGACCAGCAGGGCCCGCACGCCCCAGCGGTCCAGCAGCGCCCGTGCGGTGAGCCCGACCGGCCCGCCGCCGACGATCAGCACCTCCACCTCGCCGTCCGCCATGGGGACGCTCCGCAGCCGATCCACGCCTCATGGTAAGCAAAGCCTGCCCGGCCGAGTCGTCGCGGCGGGGCGGGCGCGGGAGGCGGCGCGGGCCGGTGAATCGTCCGTAAGCTGAGGATGTGTCTCCCGCACTGGTCCTCCTCGACGGCGTCCGCTGGCACGGCGCGCGCGTCGTGGGCGACCGCGCGCACACCCTGCTGGCCGTGCTCGCCCTGCACGGGCGCGCGGGCGTCGGCGACGAGCGGCTGGTCGAGGAGCTGTGGCCCGACGGCGCGCCGGCCAACCCGACCAAGGCGCTGCAGGTGGTCGTCTCCCGGACCAGGGCCGCGACCGGCCCCGACGTCGTCGTGCGCGTCCCGCGCGGTTACCGGCTCGGGCTGTCCGCGGGCCAGGTCGACGTCCTGCTGCTGGGGACGCTGGTGGAGCAGGCGCGGGCCGCGCTGGGCCAGGACGACGCGGCGCTCGCGCGCCGCCGTGCCGAGGAGGCCCTGGACCTGGTCGTGGCCGGCGGCCCCGACGGCCCCGACGGCGCCACGGGCGCGCTGGCCGACCTGCGCGCCGTCGCGGCGCGGCAGGTGGCCGAGGCCCGGCGGGTGGCGGCGATCGCGGCCGCCCGCGGCGGCGCGCACGAGGCCGCGCTGCCGCTGCTGGAGGAGGCCGCGGCCGAACGGCCGCAGGACGAGGAGCTGCTGGCCTGCCTGCTGCGCAGCGAGGCCGCCGTCCGCGGCGCCGCCGCCGCGCTGGAGCGCTACGAACGCCACCGCTCGGGCCTGATCGCCCGGCTCGGCACCGAACCCGGCCCCGAGCTGGCCCGCGTGTACGCCGAACTCCTCGCCGCGGACCGGCCGGTGCGCGTCGGCCTCCAGTTCGACGGCTCCTCGCTGCTCGGCCGCGAGGACGACATCCGCGCCGTCCACGCCCTGTTGCAGACCAACCGGGTGGTCTCCGTCGTCGGCCCCGGCGGCCTGGGCAAGACGCGGCTGGCCCATGTGGCGGGCCGGAACGCCGCGCAGCCCGTCGTGCACTTCATCGAGCTGGTCGGCGTCTCCTCGCCGGAGGGCGTGGTGGGCGAGGTGGGGTCGGCGCTCGGGGTCCGCGACTCGGTCAGCGGGCGCCGGATCCTGACCGCCGGGCAGCGCGCCGACGTGCGCGCCCGCATCGCCCAGCATCTCGACCAGGCTCCGGCGCTGCTCGTCCTGGACAACTGCGAGCACGTGATCGAGGCCGTCGCCGACCTGGTGGCGTTCCTGACCGTGACGACCCGCGACCTGCGGGTGCTGACCACCTCGCGCGCCCCGCTGTCGATCCCGGCCGAACGCGTCTACCTGCTCGGCGAGCTGCTCGCCGAGGACGCGGCGGAGCTGTTCCGGCAGCGCGCCACGGCCGCCCGCCCCGGGGTGCGGATCGGCGAGGACGCGGTCGCCGAGGTCGTCGCCCGCCTCGACGGGCTGCCGCTCGCGATCGAGCTGGCCGCGGCCAAGGTACGGGTGATGTCGGTCGAGGAGATCGCGCGGCGGCTGGCGGACCGGTTCGCCCTGCTGCGCGGCGGCAACCGGACGGCCCCCGACCGCCACCAGACGCTGCTCGCGGTGATCGACTGGTCGTGGAACCTGCTGGACGAGCCCGAACGGCGGGCCTGGCGCTGGTTGTCGCTGTTCGGCGACGGGTTCACGCTGACCGCCGCCGAGCACGTACTCGGCCCGGACGCCCTGGCCGTCGTGGACGCGCTCACCGAGCAGTCCATCCTCGGCGTCCGCGAGACGGCGTACGGCCTGCGCTACCGGATGCTGGAGACCGTCAGGGAGTTCGGGCGGATGCGGCTGAAGGAGGCCGGCGAGGAGGCGGCGGCACGCGCGGCGCAGCGGAAGTGGGCCACGGCGTACGCCCTCGCACACGCCTACACGCTGTTCGGCCCGGGGCAGTACGAGTCGGTCGACGCGCTGCGCGCGGAGGAGGGCAACCTCGCCGACCTGCTCCGGCAGGCACTCGGCGAGCCCGACCCGGCCGCGACGGTCCAGTTGCTGGCCGGTGTGGGCTCGCTGTGGTCGATCCGCGGCGACCACACCCGGATCTTCGTCCACCGGGAGGCGATCGGCCAGGCGCTCAAGGGCTGGACGCCGCCACCGCCGCTCGTCGAGGTGACCAGGGCCGCCCTGCTGATCACGCTGATGAACACCATCGCCGTGACCGACCGCGCCCACGATCCCCTGCGCCTGCTCCTTGAGGAGCTGCCGGGAACCGGCGAGACCGATCCCCGCCTGGGGGCCATGACCACGGTGGCGCTCGCGTGGGACCGGGACGACGCCCACCGCAAGCTCCTGGAGCTGCGCCGGAGCCCCGACCGCGACGTGGCGCTGGCCGCGGCGCAGGCGAGCATCCACGTCCTGGAGAACGTCGGGGAGGTGCACCAGGCGATCGGGGCCGCCGAGCAGGCCCTGTCGCTGCTCCGCGACAGTGAGGGCCCGTGGATCGGCGCGGTCGCGCACGCCGTGCTGGCCCAGCTGTTCATGCAGCTCGGCGACCGCGGGCGGGCGGTCGGCCACGCGCGGACCGCGCTGCCGGTGCTGCGCCGGCTCGGCGCCGTCGACGACGAGGCCCAGCTCCGCTCGGTCCTGCTGATCTCGGCGCTGGCCGACGGCGATCTCGACGCCGCCGAGGCCGAGCTGGCCGGCATCAACGGGATCAGCGAGGGTGACACCGTGCTCGGCGGCGCGGCGATCGACTCGCTGTGCGCGGCCGAGATCGCCCTCGCCCGCGGGGAGACGTCCGCGGCGCTGGTGCACTACCGCAGGGCGGTGGAGCGGGCGCGCGACCTGCGTCCGCCGGGGGTGCCGTACGAGGGGGCCACGTCCTGGTCGGTCGTCGCGGAGTCGATCGCGCTGACGGCGTACGCCCACCATGCCGGGCCGCGGGAGGTCGGGTACGGCGCGGAGCTGTTCGCCGCCGCGCGGGGCTACGACCTGCTGATCGTGACGAACCCGGTCCTCGACTTCCCGGTGTGCGGCTCGATGTTGTTCGCGCTCGGGACGTGGGGGCTGCTGCGGCAGGCCGTGGCGGCGCGCGACGCGATCAGGCTGCTGGTGCTGGCCGAGCGGTTCTCGTACAACAGGACGATGCCGAGCATGCACTTCGCGTTGATCGAGCCGCACGCGGAACGGGCCGCGCCGGGCACGCTCGCGGCCGTCCGGGCCGAGTACGGCCACCGGCGCGGCCCTGACCTGCTCGACGAGGCCCGGCGGCACGTCGATCAGGTCTTCGGCCATGACCGGCGGCGCTCACATGTGCCGCTTGTAGCTGCGCACCGACAGGGGCGCGAAGATCGCCATGACGACCGCGCACGCCAGCAGGGTCCAGGCCACCTCGCCGCTGACGAGGGCGTTGTTGGCGAGGTCCCGGGTGGCCGTGACCAGGTGTGAGACCGGATTGACCCGGACGAACGCGGCCAGCCACCCCGGCAGGGTCTCCACGGGGACGAACGCGTTGGACAGGAACGTCAGCGGGAACAGGATCATCATCGAGATGCCCTGCACGGCCTGGGCGCTGCGGGCGATCGTGCCGACCCAGGTGAAGATCCACGCCAGCGACCAGCCCGTGAAGATGGCCAGCAGGATCGCGGCCAGCACGCCGCCCACCCCGCCGCCCGGCCGGTAGCCCATCACCATGCCCATGCCGAAGGTCAGCGTGGCCGCGATCGTGTAACGCAGCAGGTCGGCCACCATCGGGCCGGCGAGCGGCGCGATCCGGGCGATCGGCAACGACTTGAACCGGTCGAAGACGCCCTTCTCCATGTCCTCGCGCAGCTGCGTGCCCGTCGCCATGCACGTCGTCAGCACCGTCTGGGCGAGGATGCCGGGGATCATGAGCGGGAGGTAGCTCTGCACGTCGCCGGCGATGGCGCCGCCGAAGATGAAGGCGAACATCGCGGTGAACAGCAGGGGTTGCAGCGCCACGTCGAAGAACTGCTCCGGGTTGCGGCGCATCTTCTTCAGCGCCCGCCAGGCCATCGACAGGGTCTGGCCGACGGTCTCCGCCAGGGTCACGCGCCGCCGGGCGGCCTCCACGCGGTCGGCGGCCCTTACCGTCTCGCGGGTGGGGGCGATCATGGTGCTCATCGGTTCTCCTCCGTGCCGGTCGCGGCGTCGTCGTCCGTCCCGTGGCCGGTCAGGACGAGGAACACCTCGTCCAGGCTGGGCTTGGCCACGCTCACCGACGAGATCGACACCCCGGCGGTGCGCAGGGCGATCAGCACCTCGGCGGCCAGGTCGGCCTGGTCGAGCGCGACGTTGAGGCGGCCCTGCTCCGGGCTGAGCACCGGGTCGGAGCCGAGCACGCGCCGCACGACCTCCACGGCGGCGGGCACCTCGTCCGGCTCGGCGAGCAGCAACTGCAGGGTCGAGTTGCCGACCGCGCTCTTCAGCTGGTCGGGCGTGCCCTCGGCGACCTTGCGGCCGTGGTCGATGACGGCGATGCGGTCGGCGAGCTGGTCGGCCTCGTCCAGGTACTGGGTGGTCAGCAGCACGGTGCAGCCGTCGGAGACCAGGTCGCGGATGGCGTCCCACATCTGGCCGCGGGTGCGGGGGTCGAGGCCGGTGGTGGGCTCGTCCAGGAAGATCAGCGGCGGCCTGGTGATCAGGCTGACCGCCAGGTCCAGGCGCCTGCGCATGCCGCCGGAGAACTGCGAGATCGGCTTGTCGGCCGCGTCCTCCAGGCCGAACTGGCCCAGCAGCTCGGTGGCGATGCGCCGGGCGCGCGGCTTGGCGATGCCCTGGAGGCGGCTGAACAGCCAGAGGTTCTCGCGGGCGGTCAGGTTCTCGTCGACCGAGGCGTACTGGCCCGTGACGCCGACGAGCTGGCGGATCACGTGCGGGTTGGCGGCCACGTCGACCCCGAAGATCTCGGCGCGGCCGGCGTCGATCTTCAGGAGGGTGGCCAGCATGCGGAGGGTGGTGGTCTTGCCCGCGCCGTTGGGGCCGAGGACGCCGAAGATCTCGCCGGTGCGTACGTCCAGGTCGATCCCGTCCACGGCCCGGTGTGCGCCGAACGTCTTCACCAGCCCTTCGGCGTGTACGGCCGCCTCGGTGGCCGCTCTGGGGGGCGGGCCGACCCCGGTGTGCCCGAGTTCTGTGATGCTCATGGCTCCAGTGTCGGGGACGCCGGTTTCATGGCGCCCTCGACAAGGTTTCACCGGTTGCCGAGGAGAATGTACGGATGCGTGAATCGCCGTGGATGATCCTCATCGGCCCCGCCGCGGCGGGCAAGAGCACCCTGGGCGAGGGCATGGCCACGGCGACGGGCCGGCGCTTCGTCGACATCGACGCGAGTGGAACGCGCGGTGGCCGACCACCCGGACGCGATCATCGCCCTCGGGGCCGGCCACAGCCACTACACGCGGCCGGAGCTGTTCCGGCGCGTCCGGGCCGCCCTCGCCGCCGTCGAGCACGTGGTGCTGGTGCTGCCCTGTCCGGACGAGGAACGATCCGTCCAGGTCCTGCGGCGGCGCAGCCTGGCCACGAAGCAGACCGACTGGATCGGCGCCGACGGCCACGACTTCCTCGCGGAATGGGTGCGCGACCCGGGCAACCGCACCCTGGCCACGACCGTCCTGCACACCGACGCGGACACCCCCGGCCAGACCCTCGCCCGCCTTCTGACCGCGTGCGGGACCGGCTAGCGCTCGGAGCCGAAGCGGTAGACGGTCGAGTTCCTGGCCCGGAAGCCGAGGCGCTCAGGCGCCCAGGACGGCCTGCCGCTCCTGGCGGATGACGCCCTGGATGTCGAGGTCGTAGTTGCACAGGATGACCCCGACCCAGTCGCCGTCGAGGTAGATCGACCAGTTCGTGTTGCCGCCCGCGATGCCGCCCCCGTGGCTGACGTGCCGCTGGTCGCCTGTGATCCCGGCGACCGGCCCGTACGCGCAGGCGGCGTTGGTGCCCCCGGAGCTGCTGTAGGTCTTGTCGGTGCCGGGGGTGAAGACGGGCGGTCATAGGCGGCCACCCCGCCCTCGGCGGGCGTCAGCCCGCCACCGGCCGCCAGGGGCACACCGCGCCGAGCAGGCCCAACGTCGTCCGCCGCGACGGCCTCGCGGATCCGGCTCCACTCATGCGCACCTCTTCTCGGGCAGGTCCAGGAAAGGCATGCAACCGGTCACGACGTTTCCCCGAAGTTTCCCGTACGGCCGCCACGCCGGGCGGACCAGCACGGTAATCTCATCGGACGATAACTAAATGCATTAATCTGACGACTGTGAGTAATGGACACGTTGTCGGTACGCCGCCGCTTCGCCGTACCCTCACCCGCGTCCTCCGCCGCGTCGGGAGGCGGGGCGCCTCCTTGACGTTCGTGGGCCTGCTGAGCCTGGCCATCGCGGCCTCGCTGGCGTTCGTGCCGGGCAACCAGCGCGGCACGCCCGGCTACGCCTCGCTGGCCGTCGTCGCGCCGTTGCCCGCCTGGGCGGCGGTCTGGTGCGCGCTCGGCATGCTCTGCCTGGCGCAGGCGTTCATGCGGTCCGACCGGGTGGCCTTCGCCGCCGCGACCGCACTGCTCCTCACGTACGGGCTGATCTATCTGATCTCGACCTTCACCGGCGACAACCCGCGGGGCTGGGTCGGCGGGGCGGTCTGGCTGGCCTTCGGCGGCTGGATCGCGCTGATCGCCACCTGGCCCGAGGCGGTCGTGCTGGGCCGCCTGCCGGGCGGCCGCGCGGCGTCCTCGACGGCCGTCGTCGTGGCCGACGCCTCGGGCACGATCCAGTCGTGGAACCCGCAGGCCGAGGCCCTGTTCGGCTGGGACACCGACGAGGCGGTCGGCAGGTCGCTGACGATCCTGATGCCGCCGCGCTTCCGCGGCCGGCACACCGACGGGCTCGCCCGGGTGCTCTCCGACGGCCACTCCGACCTGGCCGGCCGGATCATCCCGCTGGTCGGCCTCCACCGCGACGGCAGCGAGTTCCCGATCGCGCTGACGGTCAACGCCTGGCACAGCGACGACGGCGTCACCTACACAGGGGTGATCCGTCCATTGGGGGGCCGCCATGTCCGCTCTGAGTGACATCCTGGTCCAGCTCGGCGTCGGCATCGTGCCGCTCGGCGTGGCCTACCTCGCCTTCCGCTCGGCGACGGACGCCAGCAAGAAGTCCCAGCAGAGCGCGCTGCTCCAGGTCGAGCACCAGGCCGAGGTCGAACGCTCGAAGGTCGACGCCGAAGCCTTCATCCGCGCCAAGACGATCTACGAGGACGCCCTGGCGCAGATGGAGAAGCAGATGACCCGGATGCAGGGCCAGGCCAGTCAGCTCGGCGCGGAGCTGGTCAACGAGCAGAGCAGCTCGGTGGCGATGCGCGACCAGATCCGCCGCTTGCAGGCCCAGATCCGGGCACTGGAACGCACGGTCCTGGCGTTGCGCTCCCAGCTCGTGGACGCGGGGTTGTCACCGGCGCCGCCGTCCGACCTGACCGGGCCGCATCTGCTGCGGCCGCAGCGCTCGGCCGACTAGGAGGCGTCGCGGGCCAGGCCGTGGGCGGCGGCCAGCAGCTCGATGGAGCGCAGCCACGCCTTCCTGTCGGGCGCCGAGGAGACGACGATCAGCTCGTCGGCCTGCGCGTGCGCGGCGAAGCGGGTGAGATAGTCCTCGACCTCGGCGGGCGTGCCGACGGCCGAGTACTGCATCATCCGCAGGATCTGCTGCCCGCCCGGCGATTCGAGCACCATGTCGGCCTCCTCCGGCGTGAACGTGCGCCCACGCCCGAGGAACCGGCTCACCCGGTACCGCTTGGCCGTCAGCAGCTGCTCCTGCGCCTCCTCGCGGGTGTCGGCGGCGATCACGTTCACCCCGGCGATCACGTACGGCTCGGCGAGCTGCTCGGACGGCTTGAACTCGCGCCGGTAGAGCGCCACGGCCTCCTCCAGCGCGTCGGGCGCGAAGTGCGAGGCGAACGCGTACGGCAGCCCGAGCGCGGCGGCCAGCTGGGCGCCGAACAACGACGAGCCGAGGATGTACAGCGGCACGTTCGTGCCCTTGCCGGGCGTGGCGTCCACACCGGGGATGCGTGACTCGCCGGTGAGGAATCCCTGCAGTTCGAGGACGTCCTGGGGGAAGGTGTCGGCGGCGCCCGGGGTGCGCCTCAGGGCGCGCATGGTGGGCTGGTCGCTGCCGGGGGCGCGGCCGAGGCCGAGGTCGATGCGTCCGGGGTGGAGGGTCTCCAGGGTGCCGAACTGCTCGGCGATGGTCAGCGGGGAGTGGTTGGGCAGCATGATGCCGCCCGCTCCGAGGCGGATCGTCCTGGTGTGAGCGGCTACGTGGGCGATGAGCACGCTGGTGGCCGAGGAGGCGATGCTCGGCATGTTGTGGTGCTCGGCGTACCAGATGCGGTGGTATCCCAGTTCTTCGGCCCGCTGGGCCAGACCCACGCTCGCGGCCAGACTCTCGCTCGCCGTCTCTCCGTCGCCGATGTGCGCCAGATCAAGGATGGAGAGTGGAACAGTCATGGGGAACGAGCCCTTTCGCCTGGACGGTGGCCATCGGGCAGTGCAACCGTAATGGCTCTCCGCTTATTTCCCGGGCTGGTTCCCGGGCTTGTTCCCCGGGCGCCCCCGCGCGGGGGCGCCCGGGAGGCGTCACGACGCGGTGCAGGTGAGGGCGGGCGGGGTGCTGGTCGCGGCGTCGCCGTTGGCGAGGAAGCCGAACGTGGTCGTCGCGCCGCCGGCCAGGGCGCCGTTCCAGCTCAGGTTCGTCACGGTGGCGTTGCCGGACAGAGTGCCGTTCCAGAGCTGGCTGATCGTCTGGCCGCCGGGGAACGTCCACTGGACCTTCCAGCCGGTGGTCGGCGCCGAGCCGGTGTTCTTCACGGAGACCTCGCCCTGGAAGCCGCCCTGCCACTGGCTGGTCACCTTGTAGGCGGCCGAGCAGCCGGCCGGGCCGGTGGTGGGGGTGACGGTGGGCGTGACCGTCGGGGTCACCGTGGGGGTCACGGTCGGGCTCGCGGTGGGCGAGGGCGCGGCCATGGCCAGGTCGTACGCCCGCTGCGGCACGAACTGCCCGGCCCCCGCGATGCAGCCGTCGGCCTCGCCCGGCGGCTTGACCCACAGGTAGGCGTCGATCGCCGCGTCACCCGTGTTCGTGGTGCTCCAGATGCCCGTGGCCCGGCCGGCGGGGTCGCACCACTCGCTGCCCGCCGGGCCGTTGCCGTTGCGGCTGGTGTCGATGACCGCCTTCAGCCTGGACACGCCGGTCGCCGCGATGACGCTCTTGGCGTACGACACCAGTCCCGGCGTCGCGCGGTAGTTGGAGGTGTTGAGCGCGATGCCGTCGGCGCTGCCCCCGACGTCGGCGCCGTTGAGCCTGGACGCGGCCTCCGACGCCGGCAACCAGGCGTCGTGACCGATGTCGAAGTACACCTTGACCTGCGACGACGTCGCCTTGAACTTCTTGCCCGCGTACGCCATGGACGCCTTCACCTCGGCCTGCTGCGCGGCGTTCATGCAGTTCGTCATGATGGCCAGCGCGTCCGGTTCGAGGACGACGGTCGCCGCCCGCCCGCCCAGACCGGCCGCGATCTGGTCGATCCACGCCCGGTAGGACGCGTGGTCGGGCGCCCCGCCCGCGCTCGCCCCGCCGCAGTCGCGGTTGGGCATGTCGTACACGACGACGATCGGGATCTTGCCCGCCGCGGCGGCGGCCCCCACGTAGGAGTCCACCTGGCCGCGCACGGTCGCGGGGTTGTAGCTGGCGAACCACCGGCCCTGCGGCACGGCGGCGATCCGGTCCCTGATCACCGGCGTACGGCTGTCGCCCGGGTTGGCGGCGACCCATTTGGCGGCGTTCGTCTGGGGATCGACGTAGAAAGCGGAGTCGGCGGCCTGGGCGGTGGACGAGGCGAGGACGACCGCCCCCGCCGCGGCCACGGCGGTGGCGGCGACGAGCGCCGCGAGCACGGGCCTTCTGCGAGACATGAGGTTACTCCGTCCGTAGAGTGGGAGTGGGAGCGCTCCCACGGCTCTCTCCGGATCGTAGGGAGCCTGCCCGGCCGCAGAAAGACATCCGACCGCTGCCGACCGGCTTTCCTCAGGATTTCTCCAGGCCAGGGCCGGTCAGGGCGATGAAAGTTTCACTCCGCCAGGCACGCCTCGAACACCGCGGTCAACCGGTCGACGTCGGCCGCCGTGGGCTGCTCGGGGCCCAGCCGGCGGCGCATCGCCCCGATGCCCAGGAAGACCGCCGTCGCCATCCTGGCCCGCGCCTGGACGTCGGGCCCGTCGAGCTGCGCGGCCAGCGGATCGAGGATGGACGTGCGCAGGCGCTCGCGGACGACGTCCTGGATCTCCGGATGGGCGGCCGAACGTTCGAGGGTGCGCAGCACCGGGCTCTCGGGGTCGTGGTGCATGCGCTCGGCGGCGTATTCGGCCAGGCGGCGCGGCAGGCTCCCGTGATCGCCGGCCAGCAGGGCGACGAATGTGGGCTCGCCTTCGAGCACCGCGCCGAAGAGCCCGGCCTTGGAGCCGAAATAGCGGCCGACCAGGGCGATGTTGGCCTCCGCGGCCGCGGCGATCATGCGGACGGTGACCTGCTCGTATCCGTGCTCGCCGAACAGCACGCGGGCCGCGTCAAGGATGCGCTGCCGGGTGGCCTCGCGCCCGCGGGGCCGGGCGTCCGTCGTCGGGGCGTCCATGTTCCGAACTCTACTCAGGAATAAAGTCACTTGCCGCGCGGCTAGTAAACATGCGTATACTCAACATTGGATAAGTGCGTACGAAGGGGATGTGGTGTCTTGGTAGCCCAGGCACAGGCCGCGCCCCCCGCCCGAAGGCAGTACACCCACCGCGAGATCCTCGAAGTCATGTCCGGGCTCATGCTCGCCATGCTGACGTCGATGATCTCCACTTCCGTGGTGGGCACCGCGTTGCCGACGATCGTGGGGGAACTCGGCGGTCAGGACCAGTACTCATGGGTGGCCAGCGCCACCATGCTGACGATGACGGTCTCGACGCCGTTGTGGGGCAAGCTGTCCGACCTGTTCGGACGGAAACTGCTCTTCCAGACCGCTCTCGGTCTGTTCGTGGCGGCTTCACTGGTGGCCGGTCTGTCGCAGAACATGGGACAGCTCATCGCGGCACGTGCCGTGCAGGGCCTGGGCGTGGGTGGTTTGTCGGCACTTGCGCAGGTGATCCTGGGAGACATCGTCTCGCCGCGCGAGCGCGGCCGGTACTCCGGTTACATGGGGGCCGTCTTCGGGATCTCCACCGTCGCCGGGCCGCTGCTCGGCGGGTTCATCGTGGACACCGACTGGCTCGGCTGGCGCTGGTGCTTCTACGTCGTGGTGCCGTTCGCCATCGTCGCGTTCGCGGTGGTGCAGAAGGTGCTGCGGCTGCCCAAGGTCAAGCGGAACACCTCGATCGACATCTGGGGCGCGACCACCATCACGGCCAGTGCGGCCTCGCTGATGCTGCTGCTGACGCTGGGCGGCAACGAGTTCGAGTGGAACTCGTTCTGGACCTACTTCCTGGCCGCGTTCGCCCTGCTCATGCTGGCCTTGGCGGTGCTGGCCGAGCGTACGGCCCGCAACCCGATCCTGCCCCCGCGGCTGTTCAGGAACCGCACGTTCGTGCTCACCAGCGCGGCCTCGCTGTTCGTCGGCATGGCCATGTTCGGCGCGATGATCTACCTGCCGCAGTACCTGCAGATCGTCAAGGGCCTGAGCCCGACGAACTCGGGTCTGATGACGCTGCCCATGGTGGTGGCGCTGTTCCTGGCGGGCGTGATCTCCGGCAAGATCGTCACGAACACCGGCAAGTGGAAGATCTTCCCGGTCGCCGGTCTGGTGATCGTGGCCGTCGGCCTGTTCCTGCTCTCCCGGCTGCACGTCGACTCCAGCGAATGGCTCATCGGCTTCGACGTGGGCGTCCTGGGCATCGGCCTCGGCCTGTCCATGCAGATGCTCATCCTGGCCGCCCAGAACGGCTCCGAGCTGCGTGACATGGCCTCGACCACGGCCGGCGTCTCGTTCTTCCGCTCGCTCGGCGGCGCGATGGGCGTCGCGGGCTTCGGCGCGATCCTGACCAACCGGCAGGCGAGCGAGTTCGCCGACCTGGTGGCCCAGGCCCGCCTCCACCTGCCCAGCACCGGGCAGAAGCTGGGCAGCCCCGCCGCGATCCAGCACCTGCCCGAACCGCTGAAGGGCATCATCCTGGAGTCCTTCACCCGGGCCCTGGAGACAGTGTTCATGGTCGGCGTGCCGATCGCCCTGCTCGGGTTCGTCGCGGCGCTGTTCCTGAAGGAGCTGCCGCTGCGCGGCACCACGATGCCGGCCGGCCCCAAGCCCCTCGGCAAGGACGACCTCGTCCTGGCCGGGCTGCTCCTGGAGCTCATCGCCCAGCGCGTCGAGCGCTCGAACGGCCAGCCGTCCGCGCTGCTCTCCGCGGTCGCCAGGATGGCGCCGCCCGACGGCCGCCCCGAGCGCGAACGCGCCTGGACGGTCGCACAGAACGTGCTCCGGCCCACCTCGCGCGCCCTCATCGCGCAGGCCACGCCGGCGCAGCAAGACCTCGTATCCGGAGGAGTCTCACAATGATTCGCAAGTTCGTGGGCGCCGTAGCGGCCGCCCTGGCGGTCATGGCCGGCCTGTGGCTGATGATCGCCCCCTTCGCCCTCGGCACGCAGCCCGAGAACGCCGACTGGACCGACCCCACCACGACCGAGTTCTTCTCGGGCCTGGGCGTGACCGTCTTCGGTCTCGTGGGCGTCATCGGCTTCGTCCTGGCCATCTACGAAGAGCTCGTGATCCGCGGGCTGGTGACCGTCAAGCAGCGCGTGAAGCCGGAGCCGGAGCCCGAGCCCGTGCCCGCCGCGCCGCAGGCGTCCTCGGCCGAGCTGGCGAGCCTGCTCGCGCCGCTCGTGGAGGCGCTGCGCGAGGACATGCACAACCCGAGCCGCGGCGGTGAGCACCGTCAGAACGGCAGGACCACCCTGGTGGGTCTGGAGGAGTCCCGATGAAGGCCAAGCTGGGCATTGCCGCCCTCGTCCTGCTGTTCCTGACCGGGCTGTGGCTGGTCGCCGCGCCGTTCGCGGTCGGCTACCAGCCCCGGGGCGCCGTGTACACGGACGCGACCGTCAACGACCTGTGGGTCGGCGGCGGGCTCGCCGCGGTCTCGTTCGTCGCCCTGGTGATCTACGCCGCCGACTCACTGCGCGAGCTGGCCCGCCGCGGCAAGCACGCGGACGCCTGACGCGAGTCCTGCCGTGTTCGGCGGTAGCACAGACCCCGGCTGGGAGCCACTTGAAGGCCGGCTCCCGGCGGGGCAGTTCGAGATCGGCAAGGACGGCGCCGGGCTGCTGGTCGTCGGCTTCGACGGGTCGGACCCCAGCCGCAACGCGCTCGCGTACGCGGCCGGACTGGCCCGGCGGGACGCCGCCGCGCTGCTCGTCGTCTTCGTGGAGCCGATCAACAGCGCCACGTTGTGGTTCTTCGCCGGCTCCCCGGTCATCCCGGACAGCGCGGCCGACCTCACCGACGACCTCCGGGACGAGCTGAAGGGCGCCGGCGTGCCCTGGCAGTTCGTCAGCGTCCGCGGGGACACCGCCCGCGAGTTGGAGGCGCTCGCCGGCTCCTACCGGGCCGACGCCATCGTGGTCGGCAGGTCGCGTTCCTCCTGGCACGCCCTGGGCGGCTCGGTGGCCGTCGGCCTGGCGAAACGGGCTCGCCGTACCGTGCTGATAGTCCCCTGACCTGGCATGACGTCGCATATGGTGGCCAGATGAAACGTACCGCCGCCATCGCGTTCGTGGTGCTCACGTCCGTTTCGTGCGCAGGTCAGGAGCCCGTCGCCTCGTCCGGCGCCACGCCCACGCCCTCCGCGCCCGCATCCGGGACGACGTCGCCCACGACCTCGCCCACCAGCGAGCCGAGCCCGACGGCTCCGCCGCCGTTCACCTCGAAGGTCACGAAGGTGTCGCGCGAGCGGCTGCCGTACTCGTGGCGGCCCGGGTGCCCGGTGTCCTACCAGGACCTGCGGCTGGTCACCATGTCGTTCTGGGGCTTCGACGACAAGCCGCACACCGGCGAGCTCGTCGTCCGCAAGACGGTCACCGACGACATCGAGACCGTCTTCCGCAAGCTGTACGACTGGCGCTGGCCCATCCGGCAGATGAAGCTCGTCGACGTCTACAAAGGCGACGACTTCGCCTCCATCGAGGCCGACAACACCTCGGCATTCAACTGCCGTCGCGCGACCGGCTCCAGCAATTGGTCGAACCACGCGTACGGCCAAGCGATTGACATCAATCCACGCGAGAACCCATATGTCACTGCAAGCGGTGGCACAGCACACCAAAATGCCAAGAGGTACACCCAGCGCCCAATGAAGGGTAAAGGTGTGGTAAACCCTGGAGACAAGGTCGTAAGGGCCTTCTCCGACGTCGGATGGGAGTGGGGCGGCTACTGGACGGGCGCCAAGGACCTGCAGCATTTCAGTAAGGGCGGAGGCTGAGACAATCCCTCATGGCGGCTAAGGACGGCGACGGCTGGGCCGAATGCGGGCTCGGACACAGACATTGGGGCATCCACGGAGCGTCGGGCCTGCTGCTCGTCCACCATGACCCGCTCGGCGTGCCCCACGTGCTCATGCAGGAACGCTCCTTGTGGAGCCACCACGGCGGCACCTGGGGGCTGCTCGGCGGCGCCCGCGACAGCCACGAGGACGCCGTCACCAGCGCGCTGCGCGAGGCCCACGAGGAGGCCGCCCTCGGCGGCGACGGGTTCCGCGTCCAAGGCGTCTACCTCGACGACCACGGCGGCTGGAGCTTCGAGACGGTGATCGCCGAGTCCGCCGAGCTGGTGCCGGCCAAGCCCGCCAACAGCGAGAGCACCGACCTGCGCTGGCTGCCGCTGCCCGAGGTGGCCGCCCGCAAGCTGCATCCCGGCTTCGCCGCGACCTGGGACCGCGTCCAGGCCGCCATCCGTCCCGAGACGATCGTGCTCGACGTCGCCAACATCATCGGCGCGCGGGCCGAGCGCGGCTGGTGGAACGACCGGCTGGGCGCGGCCACCCGCCTGCTCACCGACGTGGCGGAGCTCAGGCTGGTCCACCCTGTGTTGTCGCAGTGGTTCCCGCGGGTGGTCGCGGTGGTGGAGGGCGCGGCCAGGAGCACCCCCGAGATCCCCGGGCTGCAGGTCGTCGCGGCGACGGGCAGCGGTGACGACGCGATCGTCGACGTCGTGGCCCGGGCCAAGCCGTGGGAGCGGGTGCTCGTCGTCACGGCCGACCGCGGGCTCCGGGAACGGGTCGCCGAGCTGGGCGCCGAGATCGAGGGCCCCCGCTGGCTCCTGTCACAGCTGGGCCGCTGAACGGGCGGCACTTCTAAACAGGAAGCACCTCGTCGAAGGCGGCCACCAACCCGGTCACGTCGAGCACCCGCCGCAGCACGCCGTGCACGCCGAACAGGCGTAACGAGCCGCCGTGCCCGGCGACCGCGCGCTGGTGCTCCACCAGCGTCCACAGGCCGCTGGAGTCGCAGAAGTCGAGGTGGTGGGCGTCGATCGCGAGGTGCACGAGCCCTTCGGCGGTCAGCTCGGCCAGCCGCTGCCTCAGCAGGGGCGCCGTGACCTTGTCGAGGTCTCCGGCCAGGCGCACCGTCGTGTCGCCGGGACCACGCTCCACCTCGACGCCGAGATCCGCCACCTCCTGAACGTACACCCCTGCCACCACAGCCGCTATCGTGGTGTCCGCACAGGAGGGTTCGCATAGTGGACGAGTGCAGCCGCCTTGAAAGCGGCCAGGTCAGCGATGGCCTCGTGGGTTCGAATCCCACACCCTCCGCTCACTCGCGCACACCCGCGAACCCGTCGCCCACACTGGCGGCGAGCTGCAGGTAGGCCTCCCTGGTCGCCTCCTGGAGCCGGTCGAGGTCGATCTCCGCGCCCTCCTCCAGGTGCGGGTCGTACGGCACCCTGATCACCGCGCGGCACCTGGCCGCGAAATGGGCCTCCAGCTTTCTGATGTCCACCGCCGACTTCGACCGCGGCCGGACGCTGCACAGCACCACGGTCGCGTTCTTCACCAGGTCGGCGTAGTGATGGGCCTCCAGCCAGTCGAGGGTGGCCGAGGCCGCCCTGGCGCCGTCCACGGAAGGACTGCTGACCAGCACGATCTGGTCGGCGAGCCCGAGCACGCCGCCCATGGCGGAGTGGAGCAGGCCGGTGCCGCAGTCGGTGATGCAGATGGAGTAGAAGTTCTCCAGCACCTGGGAGACGGCCTGGTAGTCGGCGCCGCTGAACGCCTCCGACACCGACGGGTCGCGGTCGGAGGCCAGCACCTCCAGCCGCGAGGGCGCCTGCGAGGTGAACGCCCTGATGTCGACGTACCGCTTGACCTGGTCGCGCTCGTTGAGCAGGTCGCGCACGGTGGCGGAGGTCTCCAGCACCAGCTTGTCGGACAGCGTGCCCCGGTCGGGGTTGGCGTCCACGGCGATGACGCGGTCGCCGCGCATCTGCGCGAGCGTCGCGCCGAGCCCGACCGTCGTCGTGGTCTTGCCCACGCCGCCCTTCAGGCTCAGCACGGCCACCCGGTGGTGGCCGGTGGTCACGGGGGTGCGCGCCCTGGTCACCAGCTCGCGGCGGCGGCGCACCTCCGGCGCCTCGCCCGGCTTGATCCAGCCGCCGGACGCCTTGTAGACCAGACGCCGCCAGCCCTTCGAGGGCGCGTTGCGCCTGCCGCGCAGCAACGACTCCGGGTCGAGGCTGTCGGCGGTCGGCCTGCCGGTGAGCGGCGGGCGCTGCGGCGCGGTGAAGACGGGGATGGGCGCCGGACGCCGCCGGCGCTCGTGCGGCGGCGGGATCTCCCGCTCGGCCGGCCGCCACTCCTGGCGGTCGCTCCACTGCGGGCGCTCGTCCCGCGCGGCGTCCTGGGGGGCGGGCGCCTCGCCGTGCGTGAGGTCGGGCCGCTGCGGGCGGCCCTCGCGGAAGGAGGTGTCGGACCACTGCGGCCGCTCGTCCCAGCGGGGCCGCTCATCGGCCGGCGCCTCCTCGACCGCCTCCCCGCGTACGGGCTCCTCCCTGCGGACCGGCTCCTCGAACCCGCGCGGCGGCTCGACGCCGGCGGGCTCGGCGGCTTCGATCGGGGCGGGCTCGTCGAACGCCCTGGCCGCGTCGGTGCGGGCGGGCTCGTCGGACGCCCCGGGCGACTCGGTACGCGACGGCACGTCGAACGCCCCGGGCGACTCGGTGCGGGACGGCAGGTCGAACGTCCTGGATGACTCGGTGCGGGACGGCAGGTCGAATGCCGCGGGCAGCTCGGTGATCATCGGCTGTGTCTCGTTCGACTGCTCGGCGGGCCGCGACCAGTCGCCGAGCGACGGCCAGCCCGGCTCCTCGCTCTCGCGCGCCTGCTCCTCGCCCTGCTGCCGCCCCTGGTCCCCGACCGGCTCCTCGCCCTGCTCCTGGCTCGGCCTCTCGCCCTGCTCCCGGCCCTGCTCGGTGTCCTCCCCGCTCCCCGCCCGCTCGGGCGGCGTGAACGTCAAGGAGTAGCTGTCGGTGTCGTCAGGACGCGGCAACGGCTTGAGCGGCGCCAGGAAAGGGTCCTCCGACCGGCCGAGGCTCACCGGCGGCGCGGCCGGCTCGCCCGCCGCGCTCTCCTGCCCCCTGCCGCCTTCCCGGCCCCTGCCGCTCTCCTGCGTGGCGGCCCTGTCCAGCCACTCCCCGGCCTCGCTCTCGGCCTCGGGCAGATCCTCGGCCGCCGCGTGGCCGTAAACGGAGTCGACGGCGGCGCGGAACAGCGGCGGCGTCGGCGTGTCGTGCGGCGTGGGCACGAGCAGCCACGGGTCCTTGGGGTACGGCGAAGCGACCGGCTCGTCCGCCGACGCGGACGAGGCTCCGACGGAGACGGGCGTCTCCTCCGTCTCCTTGATCGCGTCCAGCCAGGCCAGCTGTTCCTCGAGAGATTCTTCTCGATCGTGTCTTGCCACCGTGTTCCCCCTCGGGTGGGTCTAAAGGGGCAGCAAATACTTTGCAGGTTAACGCCACGCGTTCCCGCGCAGCCCGGCAACCCACAACTTCTTTGCCCGGCTACCGTGGATCGCATGCGAGCCATTGAGATCACCGAGCCAGGCGGACCAGAGGTCCTGGAATGGCGTGAGGTGCCCGATCCGGCCGTCGGACGCGGCGACGTGCTCATCGACGTGGTGGCCTCGGCGGTGAACCGCGCCGACGTCCACCAGCGGATGGGCTTCTACGACCCGCCGCCCGGCGCGCCCCTGTACCCGGGGCTGGAGGTGTCGGGCGTGGTGGCCGCCGTGGGGGCGGACGTCGAGCAGTTCAAGGCCGGAGACGAGGTGTGCGCGCTGCTGGCCGGCGGCGGTTACGCCGAGCGCGTGGCGGTGCCCTGGCAGCAGGTCATGCCGGCGCCGCAGGGCGTGCCGCTGGCGGAGGCGGCGGGGCTGCCCGAGGTGGCGTGCACGGTGTGGTCGAACGTGTTCATGGTCGGCCGGCTGCGGCGCGGCGAGACCCTGCTGGTGCACGGCGGGGCCAGCGGCATCGGCACGTTCGCGGTGCAGCTCGCCAAGGCGCTCGGCTCACGGGTGGCGGCCACGGTCGGGTCCGAGTCGAAGGCCGAGCAGGTCAGGAAGCTGGGCGCGGACGAGGTCGTCAACTACCGCGAGGAGGACTTCGCCGACCGGGTGGAGGCCGACGTCATCCTCGACATCATGGGCGCCAAGTACCTGGCGGCCAACGTACGGGCGCTGCGCACCGGCGGCCGGCTGGTGATCATCGGCCTCCAGGGCGGCGGGAGGGCCGAGCTCGATCTCGGCGCGCTGCTGACCAAGCGGGCCTCCGTCCACGGCACCACGTTGCGCGCCCGTCCGGTCGACGAGAAGGGCGTCATCGTCCGGAGCGTCGTGGACAACGTCTGGCCGCTGGTCGAGGCGGGTGCCGTACGTCCCGTGGTCTACGCGAGCGTGCCCATGGCAGAGGCGGCCGATGCACACCGAATGTTGGATTCGGGAGAGCACGTCGGCAAGATCCTGCTAGTACGGTGAGTGTTATGAATGCTGAGGACAACAACACCCCTCACATCGTGGTGGTGGGCCCCGACTTCCAAGGTCAGGGCGATAGCGGTGATGAAGAGCGCTCGGTCACCAACCTGGTCGAGCAGCCCGCCAAGGTGATGCGCATCGGCAGCATGATCAGGCAGCTCCTGGAGGAGGTGCGCGCCGCCCCCCTCGACGAGGCCAGCCGCAAGCGGTTGAAGGAGATCCACGAGTCCTCCATCAAGGAGCTTGAGGACGGTTTGGCGCCGGAGCTGGTCGACGAGCTGGAACGGCTGTCGCTCCCGTTCACCGACGACAACGGCACGCCCCCCAGCGAGGCCGAGCTGCGCATCGCGCACGCCCAGCTCGTGGGCTGGCTGGAGGGTTTGTTCCACGGTATCCAGACCACCCTGTTCGCCCAGCAGATGGCGGCCAGGGCCCAGTTGGAGCAGATGCGCAGGGCGCTGCCCGGCGTGCCGCAGGGTGACGAGGGCCACCGGCCGCCGAGCGGGTCGGGCCCCTACCTGTAGAGCCGTTCCAGCACCTGAGCGACGCCGTCCTCGTCGTTGGACGCGGTCACGTGATCGACCGCCGCCAGCACGTCGGGGTGGGCGTTCGCGACGGCGTACGACGTACCTGCCCAGCTCAGCATGGGCAGGTCGTTCGGCATGTCGCCGAAGGCGACCACGTGGGCCGGCTTGATCTCGTGCCGCCCGGCGAGCGTGGCCAGCGCCGTGGCCTTCGTCACGCCCTGGGCGCTCATCTCGACCAGGCCGCCATGGCTGGAGTGGGTCGCGGTCACCAGGTGGCCCACCAGGTCGTGCACGGTCGCGTGCAGCTCGTCGGCGCCCATCTCGGGATGGAGGGCGAGCAACTTGGCGCAGGGCCGGGCGGTCAGCGCGTCTCGGTCAATCCGGACAACTCCGACACCCTTGCGATCCAGACCACCGAGCCGGAAATCGGACTCATGCGCAAAACCACCTTCATACTCGACCGAAAATACGAGACCGGACACGTTCGCTCGTAGCTGAGCGACGACTTCCCCCAGTACGTGGGCGTCGATGAGGTGAGATTCCACTATCCGTTCGGTATGGAGATCGTAGATCAGTGCGCCGTTGGCGCATACGGCCAGGCCACGGTGCCGTACGGCGCCCGCGACCTCCCTCATCCACCTGGGCGGCCGTCCGGTCACGAAGACGAGCGCAGCCCCGGATTCCTCGACTTTCGCGAAGGCCGCAGCCGTCCGGGGAGACACGGTTCCGTCGGCGCGCAGGGCGGTGCCGTCGAGGTCGGTGGCCACTAGGCGCGGCGGTGCAAGGCTCTGCATAACAGGTTCCAGTTTGCCCGGTGATGCCGCCTGACAGAAATCTTCGTAGGGACGGGAACACCAACGCGCCAGAATGGTGTTAGATGTGATGGCGTTGTATTAGCTGATCCCGTAGTGAAAACCAGCATGACTTTGTCTGAGCCACCCCGGGTGCCTGCTGTACGACACACCGGGATCCACGAGGTGTGGGTCCCATAGATTCACATCCTGAGGGAGAGCTTTTATGGCTCAGGGAACCGTCAAGTGGTTCAACGCTGAGAAGGGCTTCGGCTTCATCGCCCCGGACGGCGGTGCGCCGGACGTGTTCGTGCACTTCTCCGAGATCGTCGGCAACGGCTACCGCAGCCTTGAAGACGGCCAGCGGGTCGAGTTCGAGATCACGCAGGGACAGAAGGGGCCGCAGGCCTCCCAGGTCCGTGCTATCTGACCTGTAGTTCGTAGTTCGCAAGTAAGGCCGGGGTCCGCATTCCAGCGGGCTCCGGTCTTTTTGCTTCTCGCCCCGGAGACCTCCACCGCCTCTCGCCAAAGCCTGAGGACGCCGTGGCGGCCCCGAGAGGCGTCGTGCGGCCCCTCCCATGTCCGGACATGTACTCGCGCCTCAGCGGCCGTCTGAAGCGCCTGCCGAACTTCTGTCCACAGGCGGATGTCGCCCTGTGGACAAAGGTGAGTTTCACAAATCAGTCACGGCCTCGGGCACGGCCCAACTTCCCTCCGTCTCCTGCCATCCACCCGTATATGAGGTACGCGTGGTTATGTCACCCCGTGACCATCACCGGGGTCATCCTGCTCCTGCTCAACGACCACCTCTTCAAGCCGCTCTGGCCCGGCCTCCTCACGGGCAAGCTCAGTGACCTGGCCGGACTCGTGGTCGCCCCCGCCGTGCTGGCACTGCTCCTCGGACGCCGCGCCGACCTGGCGGCCACCGTCCTGACCGGCCTGCTGTTCACGTTCATGAAGACCACGGAGACGGGCGCCGATCTCGCCTCCCAGGCTTGGAGCCTCGTGGCCGGGCCCGCGCGCGTCCTGGCCGACCCGACGGACCTGATCGCCCTGCCCGCCCTCGCCCTGGCCTGGTGGGTACGGCAGCGCAGCGCCGGCACCGACTCCCCGCGCCGGCGGATCATGGTCACCGTGCCGCTGGCCGTCCTGGCCGTGACCGCCACGGCCGGGCCCGTCCCGGCATCGGCGGCCCTGTCCGTGGACGTGACCGAGTCGGGCAAGATCGTCGTTGGGACGACCGGCACGGAACACAGCACCCGCCTCTCCGACGACGGCGGCACGACCTGGACCGACGGAACCGCCCCCGCCGCGACCCGGACGTCGATCAGCGCCCAGTGCGTGCCCGGCCAGGCGACCCGCTGCTACCGCGTCCGCCAGAACCACCTCGGCGTGGACCAGTCGGACGACGGCGGCCGGACCTGGCGGCCCTCCTGGCAACCGTCCCCCGACGCCCGCCTCCGGCTGAGCAGGAAGTACGGCGCGGACGAGAGCATGCTCATGTCCTACGACCTGGCGGTCCAGGCCAGGCCCGGAGGGCACGTCGTGGTCGTCGCCAACGGCGTGGACGGCATCCTGGTCAGGGACGTCTCAGCCGCCTGGCGTCGTCTCGGCTGGTCCTACACCCTCGACGACGTGCGGGCCGACGAGGTGGACCTCAGCCCCGAGCGGAACGTCGCGCTCTTCCTGGCGGTGTGCATGCTGCTGGGCGGCGTCGGCGCCAGGATGCGCAGGTATCAGAGCGCGTTCGCGACATCAGGGGCGATCGGGGCGCTGGCCATGTACGTCGCGCTGGACAGCGGGAGCGGCGAGACGGTGTTCGTCAACCTCACCGCCGTGTTCAGCTGGGCGGTCGCGCTGGCGACCGGGCTGGCGTGCCTCGTGCTGGCCTGGGACGGAAAGCCGCAGCCGGTGAGCGCGCTGACCGGCGTGGTGGCCGCGCCGCTGGTCTACGCGGCCGTTTACCTGCCCTTCCACGGCTGGGCACGCGGCACGCCCGAGACCCACGGGACCGCCGTCACGCTCGCGGCCCTGCTGACCGGCCTGATCGTGGTCGCGGGCGTCGCCGTCATCGCGATCGACGCCCGCCGCCACTCCTACTTGGACGGCTCCAGCACGTCGAGCCCCACGTAGGGACGCAGCGCCTTGGGAACCACCACCGAGCCGTCGGCCTGCTGGTGGTTCTCCAGGATCGCCACGATCCACCGGGTGGTGGCCAGCGTGCCGTTGAGCGTGGCCAGATGCTGTGGCTTGCCGTCTTTGTCCCGATAACGGACGGCGAGCCTGCGCGACTGGAACTCGGTGCAGTTGGAGGTCGAGGTCAGCTCGCGGTAACGGCCCTGGGTCGGGATCCACGCCTCGCAGTCGAACTTGCGCGCCGCCGACATGCCGAGATCGCCCGCCGCCGTGTCGATGATCCGGTAGGGGACCTCGATCTTGGCCAGCATGTCCTTCTCCCAGGCCAGCAGCCGCTGGTGCTCCTCGTGCGCCTCCTCGGGACGGACGTAGGAGAACATCTCCACCTTGTCGAACTGGTGGACCCTGATGATGCCCCGGGTGTCCTTGCCGTACGAGCCGGCCTCGCGGCGGAAGCACGACGACCAGCCCGCGTAGCGCAGCGGCAGCTCGTCGCCGCTCACGATCTCGTTGGCGTGGTAGCCGGCCAGCGCCACCTCGGAGGTGCCGACGAGGTAGAGGTCGTCCTCCGGCAGGCGGTAGATCTCCTTGTCGTGGGCCACGTGGAAGCCGGTGCCCTGCATGGTCTCCGGCTTGACCAGCACCGGAGTGATCATCGGGGTGAAACCGGCCTCGATCGCCTGCTGCATCGCCATGTTGAGCAGGCCCAGCTGCAGGCGCGCGCCGACGCCCTTGAGGAAGAAGAACCGCGAGCCGGACACCTTGGCGCCGCGCTCCATGTCGATCGCGCCGAGCGCCTCGCCGAGCTCCAGGTGATCCTTCGGCTCGAAGTCGAACTGGCGCGGCTCCCCGAACGTCTCCAGGACGACATAGTCGTCCTCGCCGCCCGGAGGGGCGCCTTCCTCGACGATGTTCGGCACCGTCTGCATGAGCTGGTCGAGCTCGGCGGCCAGCTTCTCCGCCTCGGCCTCGGCGGCCTTGACCTGGCTCGCGAGGTCTTTGGCCCGCTGGAGCAGCGCGGCCTTCTCCTCGCCCTGCGCCTTGGAGACCGACTTGCCCATGCTCTTTTGCTCAGCGCGCATCGACTCGAACGAGGTCAGCGCGGATCGGTGGCGCTCGTCGAGGTCGAGCAGCGTTGCGACGACGGAGTCGTCCTCACCGCGGGCACGCTGCGACGCCCGTAGCCGGTCGGGATCCTCACGAAGGGTACGCAGGTCAATCACAAGGAAAGGCTACCGGCGCCCACCCCCACCCCGCCCCCGGATTCCCCGGCGCACCACTCGGGGCGCACCCGCAGACCCCCCGAAGGCACCGCGACCTGGGTGAACCATCGGGAACGGTCGGACCCGCGTCAACACCTCAGAGCGGTCAGGCCCGCGTGAACGCCCCAGGGTCAGAGCCGGCCGGATCTGATGCGGGCCAGCCAGTCGGCGGCCTCGGCGAACTGGGTGTCGGCCGTGCCCCTCTTGATCTGCGGCGCGACCCCGTCGGCGCGGGGGTAGCTGCCGAGGAAGCGCACCTCGCCGCAGATGCGGTGGAGCCCGGCGACGGCCTCGCCCACCCGCGCGTCGGCGATGTGCCCCTCGAAGTCGAAGTGGAAGAAATAGCGCCCGATGCCGTCGCCCGTCGGCCGGGACTCGATGCGGGTCAGGTTGACCCCGCGCACGGAGAACTCGGTCAGCATCTCCAGCAGCGCGCCCGGGTGGTCGTCGGCCAGGAAGACGACCAGCGTGGTGCGGTCGGAGCCGGTCGCCTCCGGCAGCGGCCCCGGACGGCTCACCTTGACGAACCTGGTCACCGTGTCGGACCGGTCGCCGATGTCGCCGGCCAGTGCCACCAGCCCGTAGTGTTCACCGGCGATGCGCGCGGCGATGGCCGCGTCGTACGGCGAGCCGGGCAGCGAAACCTCCTGGGCCGCGGCCGCCGTGGAAGGCGCGGCGACCACCACGGCGTCGGGCAGCTCGCGGGCGATGAAGGCGCGGCACTGCGTGATGGCCGCGGGATGGGTGTAGACCCGCTTGATGTGCGCGATCTCGGTGTCGGGCCTGGCCAGCAGCGAGAACTGGACCGGCAGCAGCAGCTCGGCCGTGATCGTCAACGGCTCGCCCCAGGCGAACTCGTCGAGCGTCGTGGTGATCGCGCCCTCGATGGAGTTCTCCAGCGGCACGACGGCGCCGTCGGCGTCACCGGAACGGGCGGCGTTGAGCGCCGCGCTCACCGTGGCGCAGGGCAGGCGCTCGGCGGCGGGGTCAAGGAGCCTCAGGGCCTCTTCGGTGAAGGTCCCTTCCGGTCCGAGATAGGCGAGTCTGGGCATGTATCCAGAGTATCCGCAGGTGGTCGCAGCACGCCGCCCTTTCGCCGACCGCGTACGGCACCCGTACGGACACTCAGCGTGAACCCTTGAGGACCCGCGGCGGGACCAGCGGCCCCAGCCCGAGCCGGGCCGCCCGCACCGCCTGCTCCTCCTCCGGCGACAGCGGCTGCTGCCCCTTCCCGCCCACCACCGGACGCACGTACGTGCGCGTCTCGCTGGTGCCGTTGATCGAGGTCAGCACGATGCCGTCGCCCAGCCCGTTGATCATGGCCACCGAGAACGAGAGCCTGCCGCTCATCTCGGCGAGCGCGTCGTAGCGGCACACGGCCACGTCCCTGATCGCCTTGAGGTCGCCGGCGCCCTCGCCGGCCTGCCTGGCCACCCTGCGCAGACAGTCGTCGACGGCGACCCTGGCCTGCCTGAGGCCCATGTAGCCGATGAACACGCCACTCACCCCGGCCACGAGGCCCACGACTACCCAAGCGGTAACGAGCACGACACAGAGGGTAATACTTCGGTCAAGCCGGCTGCCGCCGTTTGGGCAACCAGGACGCCAGCAGCCAGACCAGAACCAGCGCCCCGAGCCCGAACCCGTCCTGCACGATCTTCCCGAGCACCAGGCTCACCCCCGGGATCCCGGCGGCGATCAGCGAGACCCCCCACCAGGGCACGGGCACCACGTAGAACAGCCAGACCCCCGCCGCCACCCGCAGCCTCACCGGATCGCGCCCGTCGCCGACGATCGCCCCGAGCACCACGACCACCCAGGCCAGATGGTGGATCCAGGCGACCGGCGAGAGCAGCACCGCCATCAGCGACGTCAGCGCCACCGCCGTCAGCTCGTCCTTGGCCTGGTACGCCGCCCGCGCCGCGTGGAACCCGTACCAGGCCACGGCCGCCACGATCACGGCCCAGATCACGAACGTCAGCGACTCCGGCATGTACAGCCGCAGCAACATGCCGCGGATCGACTGGTTCGTCGTGGCGGTGTTCGCCCCCAGCCGCTCCGGATCGAGCAGCGCCGAGAACCAGAAGGCGGACGCGTCCTGCGGGATCACCACGAACGGCAGCACCGTCAGCACGGCCGCCACGAACGCCGCCATGAAGAACGTCCGCCACTGCCTGGTGACCAGGAAGTAGATCAGGAAGACGCCGGGAGTCAGCTTGACGGCCGTGGCCAGCCCGACCAGGAAGCCCCGCGGCAGCCAGGGCCGCCGTGCCAGGCAGTCCACCAGGCACAGGGCGACCAGCAGGATGTCCACCTGCCCGAACCGCACCTGGTCCCGGATCGGCATCAGGTACGTGCAGGCCACCATGAGCAGCCCGAACACCCACGGCACGTAGGCCCGCAGCGTCTGGCGGAAGGCGAACCAGACGGTGACCGCCAGCGCCACGAAGATGCCGGCCGTCCACACCCATTGGGCGGTGCCCCAGGACATCTCGGCCAGCGCCACGGCCAGCATCGCCGCGACGGGCGGATAGGTGAACGGCAGCAGCTGGGGCGCCGGGGTGAAGAAGTCGTACACCGGACGGCCGTCGAGCAGCATCTGGCCGCCGGTACGGTAGACGTCGAGGTCGACGAGCCGCTGGTCGTCCGGGTTGGTCAGCCACGTGTGCACGAGAGGCGCGGCCGCCGCCGCGACGACGAGCGCCACCACCACCCACGCCCACCACTGCCGCCGGATCACTCGCACCTCGCCTCTTGTCACGATGTGGCACGTTACCGTGGCTGTTGATCGAGGGCGCAGACACTGGGGGTTCCGTACATGCCTTACGCCACGCTCGGGGGCGAGCACCAAGCGCGTCGCGTACGCCCCGCGACCCCGAGCGCCCACCCCAAGCCCCTGCACAGTCTCGGTGCAGCGGCGCCTCGGGCGCGCCGCCATCTCATCACGGTGCTCCTCGGCCTCCTGATCGCCGCCCTCCTCCTCCCCGGCACGGCCGCCGCCGCCCAGGGGAGCGCCGCGGCGGCCTCGGGCAACGGCGTCCCGGGGCAAGGCGGGCCGGCAGGGGGGCGGGTCGTCGTGGTCGGCGTCCCCGGCCTCCAGTGGAGTGACTTCAGCGAGTCGGGCACGCCGACCCTGTGGAAGCTCGTCGCCCAGGGCAGCTCGGCGTCACTGTCCACCCGCGCCGTCCCGCCCAAGGACCGTGGCCTCACCTGCCCCATGGCCGGCTGGCTGACCGTCTCCGCCGGTCAGCGCGCCGGCACCCCCGGACAGGGCTGCCCCGCCGCGACGCCTCCTCAGGCCGCCGGGGAGGGCGCCACCGTCCCCGGGTGGCGGGAGCTGGTGGCCTTCCAGGCCGACACCGGCTACGCGGCCCAGATCGGCACGCTCGGCCAGTTGGTGGCGGACGGCGGAGGCAAGGTGGCGGCGATCGGCCCTGGCGCCGCCCTCGCCGCCGCCGACAAGACCGGAAAAATCACCAAATACGCCCCCACCCTCGACGCCCTGAACGACCTGACCCCCTACAACCTGATCGTCTTCGAAGCCGCCGACCTCACCACCGCCTGGGCCCGCGGCCCCCTCGACGATCACGGAATCCCGGTCTCGCTCCCGGCCGCCGAACGCCGAGCCGCCGCAACCAGGGCGGACCAGCAGATCGCCGCCCTGATCGGCAAGGTGCCCCAGAACACCACCGTCCTGCTCGCCGGCATCTCCGACCTCAGCCCGAACGCCCACCTGCACGCGGCCCTCGCCACGGGACCGTCCCCGAGCGGGCAGCCGTACCCGCGGGGTGGCTCTCTCACCGCCTCCTCCACCCGCCAGGACGGCCTGGTCACCATCACCGACCTCA
The DNA here is from genome assembly GCF_044465465.1 of Nonomuraea sp. NPDC049655. Taxonomy (NCBI): domain Bacteria; kingdom Bacillati; phylum Actinomycetota; class Actinomycetes; order Streptosporangiales; family Streptosporangiaceae; genus Nonomuraea; species Nonomuraea sp. NPDC049655. The sequence continues at coordinate 536,284 of NZ_JBITLS010000004.1, read as the reverse complement.
CCGCCACCGCCATCCAGCTCCTGGGCCTGACCGCCCCTCGCGACGTGGTCGGCCGCGCCTGGCAGCCCGACGGCGACGCCTCCGCGCCGGCCGCCGCCACGGTGACCCGACTGGCCGACGGCGACCTGGCCAGCCAGGTGCTCCGGGACGTACGCGGGCCCTTCTTCACCGTCCTGGTGAGCGTCCAGCTGCTCTTCTACGCCCTGGCCGCCCTGGCGCTGCGCCGCCGCAGCTCCTCCCGTGCCCGGCAGTCCCTGCCCGCGTCCGACGCCGCCGGCTCGTCGGCCGACCGCACGCCCACGGCGACCGCCGCCGTGCCGGGCGCTCCCCAGGCGGACGGCCACCCTGCCCCGGCTGCGGGCGGCGACCCGGCCGACGCCTCGAAGCTGCTGGCCGCCATCCAGGTGGTGGCGACGGTCAGCGGCGCCATCGCCGTCTCCACGTTCCTGGCCCAGCTCGTGCCGTGGTGGAGCCTGCCGATGCCGATGGTCTCGGTGATCGTGACGATCCTGGCCATCGCCGCCCTGGTCACCGGCCTCGCGTTCGCCGGCCCCTGGCGTGCGCACGTGCTCGGCCCGCTCACCGTGGTCGCGGCCGTCACCTCGCTCGCCCTCCTGATCGACGTGATGACCGGCTCGGCCCTCCAGGTCAACGCCGTGACCGGCTACGAACCCGTCACCGGAGGACGGTTCTACGGCTTCAGCAACATCGCCTTCGCCGTCTACGCCACCGGCACGGTGCTCGGCCTGGCCGGGGTGGCGCATTGGCTGCTCGGCAGGGGCGTCTCCAGGACGGTGGTCGTGGCGCTGTGCGGCCTGTACGGCGCCTTCGCCGTCTTCGCGGACGGTTCGCCCTCGTGGGGCGCCGACTTCGGCGGTGTCCCGGCGTTCGTGATCGGGGTGGCGGTCTTCCTCATCCTGCTGTCCGGCAGGCGGGTGTCGGTGCTGAAACTCCTGCTCGTGGGGGTGGGCGCGGTGGCGCTGATCGCCGCCATCTCGGTCTTCGACTGGATGCGCCCGGCCGACAGGCGCACGCACCTCGGCGCGTTCGTGCAGCAGATCATCGACGGCCAGGCGTGGACCGTCGTCGGACGCAAGTTCGGGGCCATGATCGGCGTGACCGTGGGCAACTGGCCGCTGACCCTGCTCTCGCTGGTCGCGCTGGCCTTCCTGTTCCTGGTGCTGGCCCGCCCGTCGCGCTGGGGGGCCTCGGCGCTGGGTCAGGCGTACACGCTGGCCCCGCCGCTCAGGGCCGGCCTGTTCGGGACGCTCACCTGCGCTTTCATCGGCTTCCTGATGAACGACTCGGGCATCGCCATCCCGGCCATGGCGCTCACGGTGGCGGTGCCGCTGACGCTCGCGGCCTGCGTACGGGCCCTCCAGCTCGCCACGCCCACACCACCAGCAGAACGGTCAACGCCAGCAGCGCCCACGCGATCTGAGGCCTGAGGACGCCACTGAGCCATTCGACGCCCCGCGGCTGCCCGTCGACCCGGGCGGGCAGGTAGGCCAGGGACAGGACCAGCAGGTGGGCGACCATGAACCCGTCGACGGCCGAGGCTCCCACCAGGGCGAGCATGCCGAACGCCAGCCCGTCGTACCAGGGCAGGATGTACGGCGTGGCGAACAGGTAGGCCACGACGAGCGCCGCCGCCATGACCGGCGCCTCCAGCCCTCCGGAGGCCCCCTCGCGGAAGGCGGACCGCCGGGACGCCAGCCGGAGCAACGACCAGGCGACGAGCGCGAGCACCACCAGCGCGCCCACCTGGATCTCGCCCCGATACGCGCGCCCGGTGCCCACCAGGGCCCAGAGCCCCCCCTGCACCAGCTTCCAGAACGAGGCATGCGAGATCGCCTTGCTGGTGGTCGTCACCGGCGTGATCGCCTCGGGCCCGACGACCGCGTAGCCGACGACCACCACGGCCAGCGCGCCGGCCGCCATGACGGCGAGCCGCCCAGGACGGCGGCGCAGCTCCCACGCGGGCCCCAGCGCCACCAGCCCCGCGTTGAGCTTCGTCGCCACCCCGAGCCCGAGCAGCACCCCCGACGTGACCGGACGTGCCCTGGCCAGCAGCGCGGCCACCATGCAGGCGATGGCCAGGGTGTCGGCGTGCATGCCCGCGACCAGGTGGTAGAGCAGGAGCGGATTGACCGCCCACAACAGGGCGGCCCGCAGCCGCCGGGCGGGGTCGTCCCTGGTGAAGCGGTCGATCAGCAGGGCCGTGACGACGAAGGCGGCGGCGTTGAACACCGCCAGCACGAAGATGGTCAACCGGAGCGAGTCGCCGCCGATCCAGCTCGCCAGCGCCTGCAGAGCGGTGGCGACGGGCCCGTAGACGCTGGGTTCCTCGCGCCACGGCCGCTCGACCGCGTCGGCGATGGGATCGCCCGGCAGGTCGACGGCGCCGTGCGTGTAGGGGCTGAGCCCCAGCGTGACCATCCGGCCGTACACGGCGTAGTTGAGGTGATCGCCAGAGCCCGAGGGAGGCAGGAACGCGAGCACCCCCGCGGCGAGACAACCGAGCAGCACCAGCGGCCGGACCCGCAGCCCGGGACGCGGCCCGGCGGCCAGCGCCGCCAGCAGCCCGGCCCCGCCGATGAGCAATGCCGCCGCGGCCAGGACGAGCACCGCATAAGGATCAGGACGGGCATCCAGCCAGTACGGCGGCTGCCACCCCGGCCCGCCCAGCGCGGGAACCATGGGAGAGGGCCCGAGCAACCCGATCGTGATCGTCAGGAGCACCGAGACCGCGATCATCACCAGCCCGGGAACCGCGAGCCGCGCTCGAACGGCGTCGAAGAGCCGCCCCGGCCGAGGCGCCGCCGCGCGCCCACCGGCCGCGGAGGCCCGGGCGAACACCGGCCGCCCACCCCACGCGACGACCCCGCCCCCGCCCGCCGGGAACCGGCGCCGGTCGGCGGCGGACCACGGAAGCCGCAGCGATGCCACCCGGAAGGGTGGGGCTTGTGCCTGTTTGCGGCGTCTCTCCGAAGTCACCCGCAAATTCCAGCACACTCGTCACGGCCCCAGCCCCAGATCATCCACGCCTGTGGATAACCCGGAGCACGAAATCACCGCTTAGGAAGGAGTTTGCCGAGATTTTCGACGACCACCGGCTCCCGGCTCGCCAGAGCCAGAGCGACGTCCCGCAACTGCCGGGCGCGGTGCAGCTGAGCCCGCCAGTCGTTGCCGGTGGCGCGGTGGGACATCTCCACCTCGACCTCGACGACCCTGAACCCCTTGCGCAGCAGGTCGATGGTGAGCGCCGTCTCCACGCCGAACCCGTGCGCCAGCGGCCGGGCGGCCTCGAAGGCGGCTCGGGTCAGGCAACGCTGGCCGTTGAGCGGCTGGGCGGCCTCGAAGCCGGTGGCGCGGCGGATGCCGTCTTTGGACACGCGCACGACTAACCCATGGCCGCCGAGCTTCACCCGCGTGCCGAACAGCGCGATCGTCATGTCGGCCTTGCCCTCGCGCACGGGCTCCACCAGCGGCGCCGCGGCGCTCGCCGTGTCACCCAGGTCGGCGTCGAGGAAGAGCAGGTGGCGAGGGGTACGGTCCTCGTCGAGGAGGCGTACGGCCTCAGCGCCCGTCTCCATGGCCGCGGCCTTGCCGCGGTTGCGGCTGTGGCGGACCACCCGCGCGCCCGCCGCCCGCGCCACCTTGCCGGTGCGGTCGTGCGAGCCGTCGTCGACGACCACGACGAGATCGACGCCCGGCAGGCCGGCCGCCGCGGCGACGGTGGCGGCGATGCGGTCGCCCTCGTTCACCGCGGGAATGACGACGGCCGTGTCAGCCTGCGTCATGATCCCTCGGTGATGAGGAACTCCTGCGGCAGCTCGTCATGCACGGTGAACACCGAGACGAGCCCCGTCACCTGCAGGATCTTGCGGACGGCCGGACGCGGCGCGGCCACCTCCAGCACACCCCCCCGCTCTTTCATGCGCTTGAGCGCCGAGAGCAGCACGTTCATCCCCGTGGAGTCGCAGAAATCCACGGCGGACATGTCGATGACCACCCGGCTGGGCTCGTCCTGCAGCAGCCGAGTGAACTCGGCCTGCAGGTGAGGCGCCGTATAGAGGTCGATTTCTCCGGTGATGGCAACGAGTGCGCACCCGGCATGTGATCGAGTCGAGACCTTGAGCTCCACATGGGCAGGCTAGCGGCGCGGAGGCTTCCGGTCACGTTGTCACGCCGAGAGGGGAACGACAGGTTTTTGTCCTCCGTTTGGGCTCCATCAAAACGGAGAGTACGCGAAGCTTGACAGCGTGACACCGGAACCGGCAACGCTTCATGGAGAAGGAGGGGCTGTGGCCCGCCCCATGGGCCTCGTATCGATGAATGCAGAGAAACCTGAAGATCCACAGCGTCAGGGGCTCCGGGAACGTCTGGAGACCATCCTCATCCGCACAGAAAAGGCCACGTCATGGCATGACGAAGCAGCGCGCCTGCGCAGTCTGCTGAACCACGAGGGCTACGTCCCGATCCGCACCAGGCTGGCGAGCGAAGACCTCGACTTCCTGGCCGGCTCCCGCGCCGACCTGCTCAGGTTCGCCGAGCTCGGGCTGCGGCTGCTCGACCTGCACCAGCCGCGTGACGCGGGTGGCATCACGAGCGACACCGCCAACCCGATCCTGCGGTGCCGGAGCTGCATGTGGCGCTGGCCCTGCCCGACGTTCCGGGCGATGTCGGAGTCGTTCGGGCAACGCGACACCGCGCTCCCCGAACCCGCCTGACCCGGGCGCCCAGACCCGGGCGACCCACGATCGAGGAAGCGAGACCACAGCGGAAGATCGAGGCAGGACACCGTGCGGGAACGTCAACTTCCGGACACCAGGGGCAACCGGATCTCGAACCGGCACCCCGGTCCTTCGTTGACCACCCCGATCATCCCATCATGCGCCTCGACGATCCCCTGGGCGATCGCCAGCCCGAGCCCGGCGCCGCCGTCGGCGGTGGGCGTACGCGCGGCCTCCCCCCGGAACGCCACCTCGAACACCCGAGGCAGATCCTCCTCGGGAATCCCCCCGCAACCGTCGGCCACCGAGAGGCAGGCCATCCCCTGCTCGTCCACCCCCGCCCGCAGCACCACGGCCCGTTCCGACGGCGTGTGCCGGATGGCGTTGACGACCAGGTTCCGCAGGGCCCGGCCCAGCGCCGCCGCGTCGGCCTCCACGGGCACGGCCCCCGCCGCCTCCGCCGTGAGCACCACCCCCTTGGCCCTGGCCAGCGGCTCGACCCCGGCCAGCGTGTCCGCGACGAGGTCGGCGAGCCCGATCCTGGCCCGCGAGAGCCGCAACGCGCCCGCGTGGATGCGCGACAGCTCGAACAGGTCGTCCACCATGGCCGAGAGCCGTTCGACCTCCAGCTTGATCTGGCCGTGGTAGCGCGCGACCGTCTCGTGCTCGGCCACCACCCCGTCCTCCAGGGCCTCGGCCATGGCCCGCAGGCCGGCGAGCGGCGTGCGCAGGTCGTGGCTCACCCAGGCGACCAGTTCCCGGCGCGCGCCTTCGAGCGCGCGTTCCCGCGCGTACGCCTCCTCAAGGGTGCTCGCGATCTCCTGGAGCTCGGCCGGCAACCCCAGCGGCGCCCTGAACGGCACGTCGCGCACAGCCGCCACCAGCCGCCTGCTCTCCCCCACCACCCGCCTGGCCAGCACGAACGCGACCCCGAGCCCCACCAGGCCGCCCACCGCGACCACGCTGAGCACGAAGTCCTTGACCGCCCCCTCGATGATCATCTTCATGGTGATGGCGACCACGCCCGCCAGCGTCGCCGCCACGGCGACCACCACCACGACGGCCAGCATCACCCCGATCGACCTGGTCCGCAGCCGTCCCATGGCCCATACGCCGGCGGCGGCGACCAGCAGCCCCAGCCCCGCCGAGACGGCCACGACCATGGGCAGCTCGCTCATCGACACCATGGGATCGGGAGGCGTCACCCCGCGCTCTCCTGCGGCTCGTACCGGTAGCCGACACCCCAGACCGTGACGATCCGCCGCGGCTCGGTCGGGTCCGCCTCGACCTTCTCCCGCAGCCGCCGCACGTGCACGGTCACGGTCGAGGAGTCGCCGAACGACCATCCCCACACCTGGTCGAGCAGCGCCGACCGGCTGAACGCCTGGCGCGGGTTGCGCATGAGGTAGGCCAGCAGGTCGAACTCCCTGGCCGTCAGCATCACCTGCGCGCCGCCGAGCCGCACCTCGTGGGCGCCGACGTCCACGACGAGGTCGCCGTCGCGCAGCACGCCGGTGCCGGCCGTGACCGACGCCCCCCGCGCCCGGCGCAGCACCGACTGCACGCGCAAGGCCAGCTCCCGGGGGCTGAACGGCTTCGTCACGTAGTCGTCGGCCCCGGTCTCCAGGCCCACCACCCGGTCGATCTCCTCGCCGAGCGCGGTCAGCATGATCACCGGGACCGGCCACCGCTCCCTGAGCTTCCTGCACACCTGGAGCCCGTCGATCCTGGGCAGCATCAGGTCGAGCACCATGAGGTCGGGCGGGTCGGCCAGGGCCCTGCGCAGCGCCTCGGCGCCGTCGCCCACGCACTCCACCTCGTGCCCGTCGCGCTCCAGATAGCGCGCCACGACCTCGGACACGGTCGGATCGTCGTCGACCACCAGGATGCGGGTGTTCACCGTCTCACCGTACGGCTGAGCCCCACGTGGCGGACATGGTGGCGGACATGGACGTCACAGGTTCGTAAGCCTCGCGGATCATGCTCGCAGGACGTACGGTGGCCTCATGAGTAGAGTCGTGATGCTCGTTTTAGGGACCCTTCTCGGTCTCTTCGTGCTGTTCAACTTCCTCCTGCCCCTGCTGGCAGGTCTGTTCAAGTTCGCCCTGATCGTCGGGGTCGTCGGCCTGATCGTCTTCATCACCGTCACCGTCGTCGGTAAGTCCCGTTCGTCGCAGTGACGTCGCTTCTGTTCGATCCGTGGCTGGTGGGGATCACCATGATGGCGATCCTCCTGCTGGCCACGTGGGCGGCCACGTTGCCGCCCGTCCTCGGCGGTGAGTCTCCCGGCTTCCCGCTGACCTACGCGCGCCGCACGGCCTTCCAGCGGCTGCGCGATCCCGACGCGGCCGGACGCCCGCGTCCACGAGCGCCCTAGGCGAGCCCCGCTTCCGTCAAAGCGGGGCTCATCGTCATGTGTGAGCCCTGATCCGTCGTCATGTCTGAAGGGCTCATGATCGATTCACTTGTCACGTTCGTCATCGGCGTGTCCGGCGGCCATGCCGCGCTCGCCATCGTGCTGTTCACCCTCGCCGTACGCCTGGTCCTGCTGCCGCTCAACGTCCGGCAGGCGCGGGCCGGCCAGGTCCGGCAGCGGCTCGCGCCCAAGTTGCAGGAGTTGCGTAAACGCCATGGGCGCGATCCCGAGCGGCTGTCCAAGGAGCTGACCGCTCTGTACGCCCGGGAGGGCACGTCGCCGTTCGCAGGGATCTTGCCGATGCTGGCGCAATTGCCGTTCCTGTGGCTGATGTTCAGGGTGGCCACGCACCCGACGGCACTGGCCGGTCACACTCTGTTCGGGGCGCCGCTGGGCCAGCAGCTCGCGGGTGTGGTGGCCAATTTCGGTCTGATCAGTTGGCCGGTTTCGGTCTTTGTCGTCGTGATCGCGGGGCTCGTGCTGCTGGCATGGCTGTCGGCACGCTCGATCAAGGTGTCGGAGGAGCAGCCTGAGTTGCTGCGCAAGGTCATGCCGCTGTTGCCGTACGGCTCCGCGCTGGCCGTGCTCGTGCTCCCCCTGGCGGCCGGCCTGTACCTCCTGGTCTCCACGGCGTGGGCCGTCACCGAACGGGCCGTACTGGCGGCCAGGACCGCCTAGCCGGCCTCCTTCAGGGCCGCGACCTGCCCGTTCACCGCCGCCCCGTTGGGTGCGGGCAGGATGGCCCACACCGTCGTCGTGTCACCGTCGTGACGAACCCCCCAGCTCTCAGCCACGTATTCGACGATCCCCAGCCCCCGGCCCCCGAGCGAAGACAGGGTCGGGCGGCCCGCCCGCGGCTCCGTCGCCGCACCCCCGTCGCTGACCGCCACCTCTATGTGATCGTCGCTACGCATCCATGCGACCCTCACCATGCCTGAAGGCAGCGGATGCGCGTGCCGCAGCGCGTTGCTCAGCAACTCGCTCACCACCAGCACCGCATCGTCGATCGCGGCGGTGTAGACCCCACAATCCTGCAGGTCAGTGCTCAGACGCTGGCGGGCGACGGCGACGCTGGACGGCGCGTACGGCAGCAGCACCACGCTTGACACACCCACCTCCCCGTTCCCTGTGCCCCCCGCGGGAACACTCCCCGGTACGACCGAAATGCCCCGTTAGCCAATCGCAGAAACCGCATCTCGATCACAGCTTGTACACATTGGACGATAGATCAGCTCAACTGTGACCACCTCGTTACCGCATCGGTGTGTCGGATCGGATAGGGGAAGCGCGCCTCAGGATCAACCGCATCCTCGTACCCCCTCCGGGCCTCGATTGAGCACTCACTTCTCCCCCCTGTGCCCTGGCCAGACTGCGCACGATGTAGAGGCCCAGCCCCACTCCACCAAAGCGCCTCCGGTCCCCGCTGTCCACCTGGACGAAGCGCTCAAAGATCCGTTCGCGGTCAGGCGGTGGGATTCCGACCCCCTCGTCATCCACCACTACGACCACGCCGTCGTCTTCGGGCCAAGCTTCAACACAGATCAATCCACCCATTGGGGAATATTTAAACGCGTTCTCCAGCAATTGCCCCAAAACGATGTCGGTTGCCAGGGCGTCACCCAGCACCGGCGGCAAATCGTCCGGGATGCGCACTTCGACGCGGTGGCGGTCGGACAACACGGGGAGGCCGAGCGTGGCCGCGTGGATCCGGGCCGCGAGGTCGAACGCCTCGATCCGCACGGCCAGCTCGTCCGCGCCCGCCCTGGCTCCCAGCAGCAGGTGGTCCATGAGCTGGCCCAGCGATCCGGCCCGCTCGGCGATCGTGTGCACGGCCGAGCGGCGTTCCGCGTCGCTCATCTTGTCCCAGCGCGCGTCGAGCGTGCCGGCGAACCCGCGCACGATCGTGATCGGCGTGCGCAGCTCGTGGCTGGTGGTGGCCAGGAAGAGGTCCTTGGCCTCCTCCAGCTCCTTGGCCTGGGTGACGTCGCGGAAGTCGATGACGATCTCGCCGGTCTCCTCGATGCGCGCGCTCACCACGTCCAGCCAGCGCCCGTTCTCCATCTGGAACGTGAGCTTCTCGCCGGGGCTGGGCAGCGGGAACGGCGGCGGGCCGCCGATCACCGCCTCGGCGGGGAAGGCGGTCAGCTCGGCCGCGGCGGGGTTCCAGCGCACGACCCGGCCGGCGTCGTCCAGCACGGCGATGCCGTCGGCGCTGGCGTCGAACACGGCCCGCTCGTGCGCCCGCTGCCGCACCGCCTCCTGGTAGGCCACCGCGTTGCCGACCGCGATGCCGGCGTGCCCGGCCAGCAGTTCGAGCAGCTCCAGCTCCAGGTGGCCGGGGGCGGGCCCGGCGAACAGCGCGTAAAGGGCCCCGTAGGGGCGGCCGCCGACCGCGGCCAGGCCGAGCGCGATCGTGTGCAGCCCGTTGAGCCTGGCCCAGACCAGGTCGCCGAGCCCCTGGGACTCCAGCATGACGGTCTTGCCCGTCCGTAAGAGCTTGTCCACCAGGCTCGTCCGCAGGCCGGTGGTGGTGCCCCTGAGCGTCTCCGGCAGCCGGTACGTGCTGACCAGCCGCAGCCGCTCCCCCTCGATCAGCACGAACCCGCCCGCGTCCGCGCCCGTCAGCTCGGTGAGGCTGGCCGAGATGCGGTCGAGCACGGCCGGCAGCTCCAGCTCGGAGTTGATGTCGCCGACCACGTCGGTGAGCCGGCGCACCAGCCTGGCCCGGCGTTCCATGCGCAGCCCGGCGACCTCGTCGGCCCGCGCGGGATGGTGGGCCAGGACGTAGCCGACCACGGAGTTGCCCATGCGCAGGGCGTTGATGTCCACCCGCAGGTCGAGCGGCCTGCCGTCCTTGTGGACGCGCTTGGTGCGCAGCGACACCTGGCCCCCGGTGCGGACGCGCTCCAGCACCGCGTTGTGCTCGGCGGCCAGCTCGTCGGGGACGATCGGCGCCCGGCGACCCAGCATCTCGGCCGCCGTCCAGCCGAACAGGTGCTCGGCCGCCGCGTTCCAGACCAGCACGCTCTGGTCGCGGTCGAGCGCCACCACGGCGTTGGGGGACCCGGCGAGCACGGCGCGAGCGATCTCCTCGTCACTGCCGACCCATGCGTATCCCACACCTCCATAGTGCACGTGGCGTGGTGGGTCTGACGGGCGATCCGTCCGATACGCTGCGCTCACGAAGATTCCGGTGGCTGAAACGGGTGAGAGGCATGTCGAGCAGCGACCTCGATGCCCTGCTGAGAGTGACCTCCAGCACCTACAAGGGCGAGGGGCCCCCGGACATCGCGTTCGGCACCTACGACGGCGCGGTGGGCAGGCTGGTGCTCGCGGTGACCGGCAAGGGCATCGCGGCCTGCAGTTTCGAGGCCGAGAACACCGTGTTCGAGCGGGTGGCCAAGGAGGTCGGCACGTTCATCGGGCCCGACGCCCGCCGCCTCGACCCGGTGCGCCGGGAGCTCGACGCGTACTTCTCCGGCCGGCTGCGCACCTTCGCCACGCCGGTCGACCTCGCGCTGGCCACGCCGTTCGCCCGTACCGTGCTGCAGAAGACCATGGCCGTGCCCTACGGCACGACCACGACGTACGAGGAGATCGGCGCGAGCATCGGACGGCCGCGCGCCCTTCGCGCGGTCGGCAACGCGGTCGGCGCCAACCCGGTGTGCGTGATCGTGCCCTGTCATCGGGTGGTCCGCGAGGACGGCGAGCTCGGCGACTACGCCGGAGGCGTGGCCGCCAAGCAGCACCTGCTCAACGTCGAACGCCGGGTCTCAGCGGGCCGCTGAGCGGCGCCGGCCGAGCACGCCGATGAGCAGCGTCACCAGGGCCGCGACCAGCGCGCCGCCGAGCGCGCCGTTCATCCACGGCTCCCGCGTGAAGCCGACGGCCTCGCGGGCGGAGGCCCAGAAGCCGTCCCAGCCGGCGACCGTGGGCGTCGAGGTGGTGAACCAGTAGGCGGCGAAGCCCAGCGCCCACGGCAGCAGCATCAGCCAGCGCGAGGGCGCGTCCTCGGCGGTGTTCCAGCGGGCCGCGCCGCCGAGCACGAAGTAGTCGACGGCCAGCACCGCGAACATCGGCACGAACACCGCGCCGATCACCCCGAGGAACGCGCCGTAGGAGGTGACGTCCACGACCAGGGCGATCGCGGTGGTGAGCACTCCGATCGCGGTGGAGACGACCCGCCGGTCCACCTTCGGCATCAGGTTCTGCAGCGAGACGGTGGTGGAGTAGACGTTGGCGAAGGACTGGTCGGTCTCGCGCAGCACCAGGATGCCGAAGAACAGCGCGCCCAGCGGCGCCGCGACGAACGGCTGGAACACGACCATGCCGTCGGCCTGGACCGCCTGGGCGCCCGCGATGGCCACCGCGTACACGCCGAGTGCCAGGCAGGCCACCTGGGCGACGGTGTAGCCGCCGACGACGCCGGTGAAGGCGGCCCGGCTGGAACGCGAGTGCCTGGCGAAGTCGGCGGCCATCGGCACCCACGACACCGACAGGGCGATGACGTAGTCGACGGCCGGGGCGAAGGCCGTCCACGACCCGCCCGTGTACGTCGGCGCCTCGCCCAGGAACGACACGGTGAACCAGATCAGCGACACGATCACGCCGGCGGTCACGTACCGGCGCAGCAGCCGGATCGACCCGAGCGGCCAGACGGCGAGCGCGGTGGTCAGCACCCCCGCCACCACCACCCACACCTGGTACGGGACGCCGCCGAAGATCGCGTTCGCGGCCTTGGCGATCACCCAGAGCTCGAAGGCCCCCCAGCCGAGCATCTGCACGATGTTCAGCACGGACGGGACGTACGACATCTTCGCCCCGAACAGCCCGCGCAGCAGCACCATCGCCGGCCGCCCGGTCTGCGTGCCGGGGATGGCCGACAGGCCGACCATGGCCGTGCCGATGAGGCTGCCGACCACGGCGGCCGTGAGCGCGGCCACGAGGCTGAGCGGCGCGTCGCCCAGGGGATCGATCAGGACGAGCGCGCCGGAGAAGCCGAGGAGGCTGACACCGAGGTTGGCCCAGAGCGCGCCCTGGTCGAGGACGCCGAGGGTCTTGGGGGGCGCGCCGTCAAGGGTCAGCGGAACTTCGTCGACGACATGCGTCATCGCACACTCCCTACGCCGGCATTACCCGGACAGGTTCAGGCGGTCGGCAGCGGCTGTGTTGCTGCCCTCTCAGCCCGGCACCCCGAGCTCCCGCGACTATGCAGTTGGCGCCCTCATCATGCCTCAATGGCGGCGGAACCGCCACAGTGGGGCATTCAGGCCACGAAAGGATCCTGCCCGGTCTCGCTGACCATCGGACGGCGCGCGAACTCCCACGACTGCATGCCGCCGCCCACGTTGACGGCGTCGCGCCCGAGCTGGTTGAGCCACGCCGTGACCTGCATCGACCGGCCGCCGACCCGGCACACCACGTAGACGGTGCGGTCGGCGGGCACCTCCTCGACCCGGCCCTGGATCTGCGACATGGGGATGTGCACGGCCTCGGGGGCGTGGCCGGCCAGCCACTCGTCCTGCTCGCGGACGTCGAGCAGGTAGGCGTCGTCGGGAACGGCGGTGACGTCGATCTCTGGAACGGTCATGCCTCCATCATCCCGCGCCCGGGACCCTACTTGAGCAGGCGCGACATCCGCCGGTCGGCCAGCGGCTTCCCGCCCGTCTGGCAGGTCGGGCAGTACTGGAGCGCGGAGTCGGCGAAGGACACCTCGCGGATCGTGTCGCCGCACACGTCGCACGGCTGGCCGGCCCGGTTGTGCACGCGCAGCCCGGACTTCTTCTCCGCCTTGAGGTCTTTGGCGGCCAGCCCGTGCGCCCGTTCGACGGCGTCGCGCAACGTCGTCACGATGGCCTCGTGCAGGTCGGCTATCTGCGCGTCGGTCAGCGTCGCGGCGATCTTGAACGGCGACATCCTCGCCGCGTGCAGCACCTCGTCGGAGTAGGCGTTGCCGATGCCCGCGATCACCTTCTGGTCGCGCAGCAGCCCCTTGATCTGGGTGCGGTTGCCGCCCACGATGCGCTTGAGCGCCTCGACGGTGAAGGCGTCGTCGAGCGGGTCGGGGCCCAGGGCGGCGACGCCGGGCACGTCCTCCGGCTTGTCGGTGACGTAGACGGCCAGCCGTTTCTGCGTGCCGGCCTCGGTCAGCTCGAAGCCGGGGGCCAGGCCGTCGTCGTCCGGCGCCAGCCGTACGCGTACGGCCAGCGGCCCCTTGCCCGGCCGCACCGGCCGCGCGCCGGTCAGGTCGTCGCGCCAGCGCAGCCAGCCGGCGCGGGCCAGATGGATGATCAGGTGCAGGCCGTCGCAGTCGAGGTCGAGGAACTTGCCGTGCCTCGACACGTTCGTGACGGTGAGCCCGCCGAGCGCGGTGACCGGCGGGTCGAACGTCTTGAGCGCCTGGAAGCCGACGACGTCGACGCCGGCGATCGAACGGCCGACCGCCCGCTCGCGCAGGAAGTTGGTGAGCGACTCCACCTCGGGAAGTTCCGGCATGCCCCCAGGGTATGGCGCGCGCCGGACCGGCACGCGACTACGGCACGTCCCAGAAAGCTACGGCACGTCCCAGAAGGCGAGCTCGTGTGCCATGCCCTCGGCGAACAGCGCTTCCGCCCGTACGGGGTCGGGGTCGGCCTCGTCGATCATCTGCCCGATCCGTACGGTCAGCGCCGCGAACGCGGGGTCGGCGTAGGTGTCCACCCAGGCCCGGTACCGCGGCTCGGCGGGCGGGTTCTCGGCGAGGATCTTCCCAAGACTCGAATAGCCCCACATACACGGATAGAGCGCGGCCAACCCCTCCCCGTACGACCCCGCCGCCTCCAGCAGAAACGCCGTGTACGCCACACACGCCGGCCCCTTCACCGCATTGTCCAGATCGGCCCCGAACTCCGCCGACAACGACCGATGCAGCCGCAGTTCGTCGTGGTACGTCGCGTACGCCAGATCCACCAGGTCTCCCAGATGCCCGTCCGGCGCCTGCCAGGCCAGCCTGGAGAACACCCGCACATAGTCGAGCAGGTACAGGTAGTCCTGCTCCAGCCAGGACCGGAAGACCGGCTCCGGCAGGTCGCCGCGCCCGATGCCGGCCACCGTGGGATGGTCCAGCTGCGCCTGGAGCAAGGGCCGGCCGATCGCGTGAAGTCTTTCCGAAATGCTCATGCCTGGGAGGTTAGTGTCGGGACATGACCGTGACGATCGCCGAAGAACTCCTCCTCCTGGCCCACGACGAGGAAGCAGGCAAACAGCTCATCGGAGGCGTCCAGCTCGACCCCGCGCTCGGCGGCGCGATCCTCGCCGAGCTGGCCGCCGCGGGCCGCGTCGAGCTGGCCGACGACAAGGTGACGGTGAAGGACCCCACCCCGCTGGGCGACGCCGAGCTCGACGCCGCCCTCGCCCGCATGGCCGAGGACGGCAAGGCCAGGAAGCCCGCGTGGTGGGTTCAGCGGCTGCAGTCGGACAAGCTGCGCAGGCGCCTGCTCACCAGGCTCGCCGAGGCGGGCGTGCTGGCCGAGGAGCGCGGCCGGGTCCTGGGCGTCTTCCCGACCACGCGCTGGCCGGAGGCGGACCCCCAGGTGGAGGCCGACGTGCGCGAACGCGTCACGGCCGTCCTCGCGGGCGCCGACCCCGACGAGCGCACCGCCACGCTGATCGCGATCATGCACGCGGCGAAGCTCGACCGCAAAGCCTTCCCGGGCGCCGACCGCGAGCGCGTCAAGGAGATCGCCGAGGGCGAGTGGGCCGGCCAGGCGGTCGCCAAGACGATCACCGCCATCACCGCGGCCATCGCCGCCACCGCCTCCACCGCCGCAGTCGTCGCCGCCACCACGACCTGAGCCGTGCCCTTGCCGGGCCGGGCCCCTGATCGGGCCCGGCCGTTCCCGCGAGGCTCGCGCCTACGCGGGACGGGTCAACCGGCGTCCACGATCTCCTTCGGCACCGGCTTGTCGGCCTTCAGCGCGTCGAAGAGGGCCAGCGCCTTGAGCCGGTCCCACTTGACCGCCGCGCCGCCGCCGGCGACGATCTCGTTCCCGCCGAACGGCACCACCGTCGTGACCGGGCTGTCGCCCATCGCCAGCCCCAGCGAGAGCATGTCGAACGCGCCGGTGCCGGAGTCGACCTCGACCGCGTCCGTGGCGCTCATGGCCAGCGGGATCGAGGTGAACGGGTTGATCAGCACGCCCGGACTGGCGGCCTTCTTCACCACCGCGCCGAGGAACTGCCGCTGCCGCTTGGTGCGCTCGAAGTCCGGCAGCGCGCCGCCCTTGCGGGTGCGCACGTAGCCGAGGGCCTGGGCGCCGTTGAGCACCTGCTTGCCCTTCTTGAGCTTGAGCCCGGCCTTGGGGTCGTCGACGTCGGCCCGGACGTTGATCTCGACGCCGCCGATCGCGTCCACGATGTCCACGAAGCCGGCGAAGCCGATCTCCATGTAGTTGTCGACGTGCACGCCGGTGACCGTCTCGATCGTGCGGACCAGCAGCTTCGGCCCGCCGGACGCGTACGCCGCGTTGAGCTTGTCGCGCCCGCGCCCCGGAATGGTCACCGCCGAGTCGCGCGGCAGACTGACCAGGGTGGGCTTGTCGCCGTTGTCGGAGATGTGCAGCAGCATCATCGAGTCGGTGCGCTGCCCGACCGCGCGCCCGGTGGCCAGCTTCTTGCGCTCGGCCGCGGTCAGCCCCTTGCGGCTGTCGGAGCCGACCAGCAGCCAGTTGGTGCCGGGCGTGTCGGCGGGGCGGCCCGGGTACTCGTCGAGCACCCCGTCGATGCCCGCCAGCCGGGAGTTGATCCAGAAGAACAGGCCCACGGACGCCACCAGGAGCAGCGCGACCAGGCCCGCGACGATCTTCAGGACGGTCCGGCCGCGCACCCGCGGCCCCCTGGGCCCGCGCGGCTCCTTCGGCGCGGTCTCGCCCGCCGCCCTGAGCGGTTTGACCGGGCTGTTCCCGGCACGCTCGCGTCCGTAGACCTTGCCCGATCGGGGAGGCGGCGGAGGCGGCGGCGACTGCTGCTGCTCGTCGGAGTAGGCGGGCAGCTTGGACGTGGCCGCGTTCGGCACGCCCGGCGGGACCCGGTGGGCGGGTGCGCCACCGGAACGCTGCCCGTCGCCGGGCCTCGGTGGCAGCGGGCGGCCGTCGCCCGGCGAGCGCATGGCCCGCGTACGGTCGTCCTCGGACACTTCGCCTTCTTCCCTTCGGTATGCCATAGACGCTACGTCCAACCCCCTGGCAGTGAAGACATCTCACCAAGTTTCTCCCACGGACAAGTACACACAACTAGCTGAGAGTCACTGCGGAAACATAGACGCGGACTGCGTCGTTAGCGTTATGGACGACCTCTATCGAAGGGATGATCGTGTCCGCTCCGGACTCGTGGAGTCTTGGCCCGTGCCTCGGCACGGGTTCCTCTGAGGGCTCACCCCGGTGAGCGCCTATCTCGGCCTACTGGCCCTTTTCCTCCTCACCGCCGCCACCGGGTACTTCGTCGCCCAGGAGTTCGCCTTCGTCGCCGCCGACCGGGGCCTCCTGCGCGAGCAGGCCGCCGCCGGTGACACCCAGGCCGAAAAGGCGCTCCAGGTGACCTCCCGGCTCTCGTTCATGCTCTCGGGCGCCCAGCTCGGCATCACCGTCACGGCCCTGCTCGTCGGCTTCCTGGCCGAGCCGGCCATCTCCGTCCTGGTACGGCCCTGGCTCGACGGCACGGGCCTGCCCGACGCGGCGATCACGGGGCTGTCCGTGGCCGCCGGCGTGTTCGTGGCGACCGTGGTGCAGATGGTGCTCGGCGAGCTGGCGCCGAAGAACCTCGGCATCGCCAGGCCCGAGCCGGTGGCCAAGTTCCTGGCCGGGTCCACGCTGGTCTACCTGGCGGTCGTCGGGCCGGTGGTCAAGCTGTTCGACTCGGCCGCCACCGGGCTGCTCCGCCGCGTCGGCATCGAGCCGGTCGAGGAGGTCGAGCACGGGGCCACCCCCGAGGAGCTCTCCCGGATCATCGAGGAGTCGACCCAGGCGGGCGAGCTGCCCCCGAGGTTGTCGGAGCTGCTGGAGCGCGCCCTGGAGTTCGGCGACCACAGCGCCGAGGAGATCATGGTGCCGCGCCCCCGCGTGGTGGCGCTGCGCGACTCCCAGCCCATCTCCGACCTGGTGGAGGTCATGCGCGAACGCGGCCACTCCCGCTACCCCGTCGTCGGTGACGACGGCGACGTGGTGGGCGTGACGGGCGTGCGCGAGCTGCTGGAGTCCGGCCTGGACGAGGGCCTGGTCGGCAGCATCACCCGCCCCGCGCTGCTGGTGCCCGACTCGCTGCCGCTGCCGGCCGTCCTCGACCGGATGCGGGCGGCCAACGACGACATCGTCTGCGTCATCGACGAGTACGGCGGCCTGGCCGGCGTGCTCACCGTCGAGGACCTGGCCGAGGAGCTGGTCGGCGAGCTCGTCGACGAGAACGACCCCGAGCCGGCGGGCGCCGTCGAACGGCCCGGCGGCGTCTGGGAGGTGCCCGGCTGGCTCAGGCTGGACGAGGTCGAGCGCGCGACCGGCGTCGCGCTGCCGGAGAGCGACGACTACGACACCCTCGCCGGCCTGGTGCTGGCCCGGCTGGGCCGGATGCCCGACCCCGGCGACATGGTGACCGTCCCGATCGAGGGGGTCGCCGACCCGTTCGCCGACGACGCGGCCGAGCACCTGGCCGAGCTGACCGTCATGTCGCTCAACCGCCGGGTGCCCGAATGGGTGCGGCTCGCGCCCGTGCAGCACGCGGAGGCGTCCCGATGACGATGATCCTGGTCAGCCTCGCGCTGCTGTTCTTCAACGCGCTGTTCGTGGCCGCCGAGTTCGCGTTCGTCTCCGCCAGGCGGCACCGCCTGGAGGAGATGGCCTCGGGCGGCAACCGCCTGGTCCGGGTCGCGGCCAAGTCGGCCGTGGGCGGCGGGCGTCAGCTCTCGCTCATGCTGGCCGGCGCGCAGCTCGGCATCACGCTGTGCACGCTGGGCCTCGGCCAGGTCACCGAGCCGGCCATCGAGCACTTCCTGGAGCCGGTCTTCGCCGCCGTCGGCGTGCCGGAGTCGCTGCGCATGCCGATCGCGCTGACGATCGCGCTGGCGCTGGTGACGTTCCTGCACATGGTGGTGGGCGAGATGGCCCCCAAGTCGTGGGCGCTGACGCACCCCGAGCGGGCGGCGCTGGTGCTGACGCTGCCGTTCCGCGGGTTCACGCAGCTCATGCGGCCGCTGCTGTCGTCGCTCAACGGGCTGACCAACCTGATCCTGCGCCTGTTCGGCGTGCAGCCGCGCGACGAGCTGGCCACCACCAGGACGCCCCGGCAGCTCGCCATGCTGGTGGGCGAGTCGGGCCGGATGGGCCTGCTCGACCGCGAGGAGCACGACCTGCTCACCCGCGCGCTGCGGCTGCAGGCCGAGGGCATCGAGCGTCTGATGGTGCCGATCGACCGGGCCGTGAAGGTGCCGCCGGCCGCCGGGTCGGCCCAGATCAGGGCCAGGGCGGCGGGCAGCGGGCACCTGCGGCTGCTGGTGGGCGGTCCGGCGGGCATCGAGGGCGTCCTGCACGCCCGTGACGCCCTCCTGCAGCCCACGCGTACGGCCGGTGAGCTCGCCAGGCCGCTGCCGAGGCTCGCGTGCGTCACGCAGGTCCCCGAGGCCGTGACGGCCCTTCAGGAGGCCCGCGCGCACCTGGCGCTGGTCACCGGCCAGGGCGGCGCGGTCATCGGCATGGTGAGCCTCACGGACCTGCTGGGCGAGCTCCTGGACACCAAGGCCGCCTCGCGCGCCTACTCCCCGGCGGCGAACCCGTCGAGGTAGGCGGCGTGCTGCGCCCGCTCGGCCTCGATGAGCGGGTGCGGCTCGGCGTAGACGTGTTCGAAGATCGCCGAAGGGACGGGGTCGGGCAGTTCGAGCAGCCGCCTGCGCAGCTCGGCCCCGATCTTGGCGGCGTCGGCCTCGACCTCGCGGAAGAAGTCGTCGCCGGTGCCGGCCGCGGTCAGGTACGCCCTGACCCGCTCGATGGGGTCGCGCCGCCGCCACGCCTCGACGTCGTCCTTGGCCCGGTAGCGGGTGGGGTCGTCGGAGGTGGTGTGCGCCCCCATCCGGTACGTGAACGCCTCGATGAGCGTGGGCCCCTGCCCCGACCGGGCGTCGGCCAGCGCCTTGCGCGTGACCGCGAGGCAGGCCAGCACGTCGTTGCCGTCGACCCGGACGCCGGGGAACCCGAAGCCTTCGGCCCGGCGGTACAGCGGGATCCGCGACTGGCGTTCCTGGGGCTCGGAGATGGCCCACTGGTTGTTCTGGCAGAAGAACACGATCGGCGCGTGGCAGGCGCCCGCGAAGACGAACGCCTCGTTCACGTCGCCCTGTGAGGTGGCGCCGTCGCCGAAGTAGACGATGGTCGCCCCGGCCTTGTCGGTGCCGATGACGCCGTCGCGCTGCATGCCCATCGCGTAACCGGTGGCGTGCAGCGCCTGCGTCCCGATGACGATCGTGTACAGGAAGAAGTTGTGCCGGGACGGGTCCCAGCCGCCGTGGTTGACGCCGCGCCACATGGCGACCACGTCGAGGGGGTCCATCCCCCGGCAGTAGGCGACCCCGTGCTCCCGGTAGGAGGGGAAGACGGCGTCCAGATCCCCGACGGCGCGCCCGGAGCCGACCTGGGCGGCCTCCTGACCGAGCAGGGACGTCCACAGCCCCAGCTCCCCCTGACGGGCGAGCGCGACGGCCTCGGAGTCGATCCGCCGGACGGTCACGAGATCCCGATAAAGATCCCGGATCTCATCATCCGAGACGACCAGCGGATATTCCGGATGCTCCACGCGCTCACCGGAGGGCGTGAGCAGCTGAACCATCGAGTCATCCATGTGCGGCAACCCCCTGAACAGAAACCCAGCGGCCACAGTTTGCCGTAGCCCTCAGGATCACCCGAACCCGCCCACCAAACCAATGTGACCTAAATCACGCAAGCCACCAGAAAGTTCGCTGCAAGTCGGCTGACCTAAAGTCCAAGAGCCACGTCACAAGAAAGAAATCCCAGGACCCTTGCGCACCAGAACCCGGTACGAAACTGTGGGCCAGACCCGAGAGACGAGCAACCCCCATGGACGGGGGCCCGGGGGAGAATCCCCCGAACGCTTGTCCCCCTGGGGGTCCGGGGGTTATCCCCCGGGCAGATATGACGAGGGGACCCGAGGAAGCCGACCTGTAAGGCCGGCGACCAAGGATCCCCTAGTCACCGAGTGGGCGAGGAGGGATTTGAACCCTCACGTCCTTTCGGACACACGGACCTGAACCGTGCGCGTCTGCCGTTCCGCCACCCGCCCGTTTGTGGGTGCGGAGAAACAGTAGCACGGAACAGCCACTGGTACTGAACCCGGATACGATCGCAGAAGACACGGAAGCGGAGGAGCTGGGCGCGACTGGCAACGAGCGTCACGACGCCGCCTCGTGGGACGAGCGGAAACCGGGCGCCGGAAGCGTCTGGGGCCGCGATCATATGCAGGGAAGAAGGGAGGTACCCGGTGGGAGTCCTTCAGCGCTTCGAGCGAAGGCTCGAAGGCTTGGTTGAGGGGGCCTTTGCGCGGGCGTTCAAATCTGACCTTCAGCCGGTCGAGGTCGCCAGCGCGGTTCAACGGGAGATGGACGAGCGGGCGGCGATCGTCGCACAGGGCCGGACGCTCGTGCCCAACGACTTCGTGGTGGAGCTGTCCACGACCGACAGCGAACGGCTTGAGGTCTACGCCGACAGCATCAGCCACGAGCTGGCCAACCTCGCCAGGGAGTACGCCAAGGAACAGGGCTACTCCTTCGTGGGACCGGTCCGGGTGCGCTTCGAGACCGCCGGGGACCTGGCTGTGGGCCTGTTCCGCATCCGGTCCGGCGTCATCCGCGGCGCGACGGTCGAGCAGGACGAGATCCGCCAGCCGGCGAGCGACCTGCCCCCGTCCAGGCCCGGGGCCTTCAACGGGCGGCCCAGGCTGCTCGTCTCCACCCAGGACGACCCGCAGGGCGACCGCTCCTACGAGCTCACCACGCCGGTGACCTTGCTAGGCAGGGGCACCGACTGCGATCTTCGTCTTGTCGATCCGGGAGTCTCGCGGCACCATGCGGAGCTGCGCGTCGAGGGGCAGCTCGTGGCCCTCGTCGATCTCGGTTCGACGAACGGCACCTTCGTCAACGGCCAGCCGGTACGCAGAATCGAGCTCCAGAACGGCACGCGAGTGACGCTGGGACGCACGACTCTGGTGTTCCGGCGCGATTAGGGGTAGACAGACGGTCCATGTCCGAGCTCACGCTGCTGCTGATCCGGCTCGCCTTCCTGGCGGTGCTGTGGTTTTTCGTCATTGCCGCAGTCGGCGTGATCCGGACTGACTTGTTCGGTTCACGCACGGCTCCCGCGGGCCCGCGCAAAGCCGTGAAGCCCGCCAAACCGGTGGCCAAGCCCAAGAGCAAAAAGGGCGAGCCACGCCAGCTCATCGTTACCGGTGGCCCATTGCAGGGCACCACCATTAACCTCACGGAGACGCCCATCACCATTGGCCGGGCGAACGACGCCACGCTGGTAGTCAGCGACGACTACGCATCCAGCCGGCATGCCCGGCTCTTCCCTCAGGACGGTCAGTGGATCGTGGAAGATCTCGGTTCGACCAACGGCACGTATCTCGACCGCTCGAAAGTCACCCGTCCGACCCCGGTGCCGCTCGGTGTTCCGATCCGCGTCGGCAAGACAGTCATTGAATTGCGCAAATGACCATCGCACTCCGCTACGCCGCCCGCTCGGACGTCGGCCTCCTCCGCGAAGGGAACGAGGACTCGGCGTACGCTAGCGGCCGCCTGCTGGCCGTCGCCGACGGCATGGGCGGGCACGCACACGGCGAGGTGGCGAGCTCTGTCGCCATCGCCGCCATGGCCTCTCTGGAAGAGGCCCAACAGGGGGGTGACCTGCTCAACGCCATCGAGGCAGCGGTGCGCGACGCCAATCGCCGGCTGCACGAGATGGTCGGGCGGGATCCCAGCCTCAAAGGCATGGGCACGACGCTCACCGCCATGCTCTGGAACGGCACCCAGGTCGCCCTGGTGCACGTGGGCGACTCGCGCGCCTACCTCCTGAGACGCGGCGAGCTCTACCAGATCACCCATGACCACACCCTGGTGCAACAGCTCGTCGACGACGGGCGCATCACGCCCGAAGAGGCGGCCACGCACCCCCAACGATCGATCCTGCTGCGCGCGCTCGACGGCAGCGGCGAGGTCGATCCCGACCTCACCCTGCGCGAGGCGCAGGTGGGCGACCGCTACCTGCTCTGTTCCGACGGCCTGTCGGGCGTGGTGAGCGCCGAGACGCTGCACGCCACGCTGACCAACATCGACGACCCCGAAGAGGTGGTCCGCCAGCTCATCGATCTGGCGAACCGGGGCGGCGGGCCCGACAACATCACGTGCGTGCTCGCCGACGTGCTGGAGATCAGCGACGGCCAGGAAGTTCCCGTGGAGGCGGCGGTCGTCGGCGCCGCGGGGATGACCAGGCTGCGAGGAGGCGCCCCGGAGACCCAGCCGGGGCGAGTGAGCGCGGTGACCGCACCCCAGCCGGCGATCGCCGGCGGTGACGACTTCGATGAGCCGGTCGCGCAGGCGACCCGGCGGTCGGGGCGGCGCCGTCGTGTGTGGCCCGTGCTGGTCACCGTGCTCGGGGTGGGCGCCGTCGCCTTGGGCGCCGGCGGTTACCTCGGATGGCAGTGGACCCAGGACCAGTTCTTCGTCGGTGCCAGGGGCGACGAAGTGGTCATCTTCCAGGGGATCAAGCAGGAGGTGGGGCCGATCGAGTTCTTCCACGTGGAGAAGCGCACCGGCCGTCCGGTCTCCAAGCTGTCCCCGGCGGACCAGGCCCTGATCAAGAGCGGCATCCCCGTCACCGACGTCAACGAAGGCGTGACGAAGATAAACGGATTGAAGTTCTCCCAGGACGACAAGGGCGACACGGGCGACACGAGCTCCACCACGGCCACGTCCCCGACTCCCTCCGCCACCAAGACGAAATCGCAATAAATGGCAGAAATGCTCGCGACCCCCGTCCCGATGCCGGCCAAACGGCGGGTGGCCCAGCTGGTCCTGCTCGCCCTGGCGGTGCTGATCATCATGGGCGCCTACGCCAACGTCGGCCTGGCCGTCGACGGCAAGGTGCCGGCCGGCATGCTGGCCTACGGGCTGGGCCTGGGCGGCCTGATGCTGGCGGCCTACCTGGTGCTGGCCAAGTTCGCACCATGGGCCGACCCGCTGATCCTGCCGCTGGTCACCCTGATCAACGGCCTCGGGCTGGTGATGATCTACCGGCTGGAGTCGGCCGACATGGGCGGCGCCTCCGCGGCCAACCAGATCATGTGGACCGGCGTCGGCGTCGTGATGTTCTCGATCACGTTGATCGTGCTGCGCGACCACCGCATGCTGCAACGCCTGACGTACACGGCGGGCGCGGTGGGCCTGGTGCTGCTGGCGATCCCGGCGCTGCTGCCCGGCTCGCTCAGCGAGGTCCAGGGCGCCAAGATCTGGATCCGCATCGGCGGCTTCTCCATCCAGCCGGGCGAGTTCGCCAAGCTGGCGCTGGTGGTCTTCTTCGCCGGCTACCTGGTGGCCAAGCGCGACGTGCTGGCGCTGGCCGGGCGGCGGCTGCTCTTCATCGACCTGCCGCGTGCCCGGGACCTCGGGCCGGTCCTGGTCACCTGGGGCCTCAGCCTGCTGGTGCTGGTCTTCGAGAAGGACCTGGGCACCTCGCTGCTGCTGTTCGGCACGTTCATCGCGATGCTCTACATCGCCACCCAGCGCACCTCGTGGGTGCTCATCGGCATCCTGCTGTTCGTCGGCGGCGCCTTCCTCGCCGGGCAGGTCTTCGACCACGTGGGCGCGCGTTTCGACGCCTGGCTCGACCCGAGCAACCCGGTCTACTACGGCACGGCTCCCGTCTGCCTGGAGGACCCGCCGGGCGACCCGATGTGCAGCAAGAGCTACCAGATCATGCAGGGGCTGTTCGGGTTCGGCGCGGGCGGCATCCTCGGCACCGGGCTCGGCCAGGGCCACCCCGACCTGATCCCGCTGAGCTTCTCCGACTTCATCTTCGCCGCGACCGGCGAGGAGCTCGGGCTGACCGGCCTGATGGCGCTGCTCATGCTCTACGCGCTGCTGGTCGAGCGCGGCCTGCGCACCTCGCTCGTGGCCCGCGACCCGTTCTCGAAGCTGCTGGCGGGCGGCCTGTCGTTCATCCTGGCCTGGCAGGTGTTCATCATCGTCGGCGGCGTGACGAACCTCATCCCGCTGACCGGCCTGGTCACCCCGTTCATGTCGCAGGGCGGCTCGGCGCTGCTGGCTAACTGGATCCTTATCGCGCTGCTGGTACGCATGTCAGACGCGGCGCGACGGCCCCCGCCCCAGGCGATCCAGAACGAAGGACTCACCCAGGTGTTCCAGCGATGAACAGCACTCTGAAGCGCGCGGCCGTGGCCTGCCTGGTCATGTTCGCGCTCCTGATGATCAACGTGAACATCCTCCAGGCGGTCCGGGCCGACGACTACCGCTCCAACCCGAGCAACCGCCGCAACTACTACGAGCGCTACGCCGTCGAACGCGGCCGCATCACCGCCGGCGGCAAGGTGATCGCCCAGTCGGTGGAGACCGACAGCAAGAACTTCAGGTTCATCAGGAAGTACACCGACGGGAAGCTCTACGCGCACGTCACGGGCTACTTCTCGCCCGAGAGCGCGAGCGCGATCGAGGGGGCCGAGAACAAGCTGCTCGACGGCTCCAGCGCCGACCTGCTGCTGCGGCGGAGCATCGACCTGTTCACGGGCGAGCCGACCAGGGGCGCGAACGTCGACCTCACGATCAACCCCAAGGCGCAGAAGGCGGCCTACGACGCCCTGCGCGCCAGCGGCAAGCGCGGCGCGCTGGTGGCGCTCGACCCGCGGACCGGCGGGATCCTGGCGATGGTGTCGCTGCCCACGTTCGACCCGGCCGAGCTGTCGGGCACCGACAAGGGCACGGTGTTCACCCGCTACAACGAGCTGGACAAGGACAAGAGCCAGCCGCTGCTCAACCGGGCCATCGCCCAGACGTACCCGCCGGGGTCGACGTTCAAGGTCGTGACGGCGGCGGCGTACCTGGAGGACGACTCCTCGCGCGGCGGCGACACCACGGTCGACGCGCCGCAGCGGCTGCCGCTGCCCAACACCAACATCAGCCTGCCCAACTACGGCGGCGCGGCCTGCGGCGCCGGCCAGGTGCCGCTCGTGTACGCGCTGGAGAAGTCCTGCAACACGCCGTTCGCCAAGATCGGCATGCAGCTGGGCTTCGACAAGCTCAACGAGCAGACCGAGAAGTTCGGCATGGGCAAGCAGATCGGCGTGCCGATGTCGGTGGCCCAGAGCGACTTCGGCAGCAAGTACGACGACGCCGCGCTCGCGATGGCCTCCATCGGCCAGCGCGACAACCGGATGACGCCGCTGCAGATGGCCATGATCGCGGCCGGCATCGCCAACGACGGCAAGGTGATGAAGCCGTACCTGGTGAACAAGATCACCGACTCCAAGAACGACGTCATGGAGGAGGCCAAGCCCGAGGAGCTGACCGAGGCGGTCAGCTCCGAGACGGCGAGCAAGCTGCGCGACATGATGGTCAGCGTGGTCAACAACGGCACGGCCAACCTCGCGCAGGTGCCGGGCGTCCAGGTGGGCGGCAAGACCGGCACCGCGGAGACCAGCAACGGCGCGCCGCCGCACGCCTGGTTCATCTCCTTCGCGCCCGCCGAGGACCCGAAGGTGGCGCTGGCGGTCATCGTCGAGTCGGGCGCGGCCAACGTCGGCGCGGAGGCCACGGGCGGCCACACCGCCGCCCCGATCGCAAAGGCTGTGCTGGAGGCGGTGCTGAACAAGTGAGTGACGGTAACGTGCTGGGTCATGCGGCTCCGTAACCGCTATCTTCTGCTCTCCCGCATCGCCACGGGCGGTATGGGAGAGGTGTGGCGCGCCCGTGACGAGCTTCTGGGCCGCGAGGTCGCGGTCAAGATCCTGCGCAGTCACATGCACGCCGACCCCACGTTCCGCGAGCGCTTCCGCAACGAGGCGCGGCTCACGGCCGCCCTGGCCGATCCAGGGGTGGCCCAGATCTTCGACTACGGCGAGCAGAGCGATCTGGCCTATCTCGTGATGGAGCTGGTGCACGGCGAGCCGCTGTCGGCCATCCTGGGGCGCAACGGCGCGCTCGGGCCCGAGGTGGCCCTCGACGTGGTGCACCAGACCGCCAAGGCGCTGCACGCGGCCCACTCCTCCGGGATCATCCACAGGGACGTCAAGCCCGGCAACCTGCTGGTCACCCGCGAGGGCACGATCAAGGTGACCGACTTCGGCATCGCCCGCGCCCTGGAGGCCGCGCCCGTCACGCAGACCGGCACCGTCCTCGGCACTGCCCAGTACGTCAGCCCCGAGCAGGCCCAGGGTTTCCCGCTCACACCCGCGACCGACCTGTACTCGCTGGGCGTGGTGGCCTACGAGTGCCTGGCGGGCCACACGCCGTTCCGGGCCGACAGCCAGGTGGCGATCGCGCTGCTGCACCTCAACGAGCAGCCGCCGCCGCTCGGCGCGGACGTGCCCGTCCCGGTGCGCGACCTGGTCATGACGCTGCTGTCCAAGGAGCCGGGGATGCGCCCGGCCTCGGCGCTGGAGGCGGCCGACCGGGCGTACGTGCTGCGCCAGTCGCTGGCCGAGGGCGTCGAGCAGGGCGCCGACCTGAGCATGTACACCGATCCGGCGGGTTTCCGGGTGCGCGAGCCGGCCACGGAGGACCAGCGGGCGACCGAGAGCCTCGCCCCGGCGACGACCGTCCAGAGCCCGCCCGACCCGCCGCCCCGCAGCCGCCGCGGCGCGCGGACGCTGGCGCTGGTCGCGACGGCCGGCTGCGTGGCCGCGGTGGGGCTGAGTGCGATCACGTTCGCCAACCGAAATACGACGCCGCCTCCCCTGCCGGAGATCGCCGAGCCCAGCCACTCCCCGATGCAGTCGCCTGAGCTGCTCAGGCCCACGCGGACGAAGAAGCACACGCGCCGACCCCCGGCGGTTCCGGTGAAGTCGACGCGGCCGGTACCCTCGCGGTCGGCTACGGTAAGCAAGTCGGCTACTCCTACGAAGAAGCCGACACCGAAGCCAACCCCGACCACCCGTACCCCGACTCCCACCCCCACCACCCCAACGCCCAGCAGGACACCGACAACTCCGACACCAACCGCTTCGCCGGACCCGGGTGGCACAAACCCGCCGAAGGAGGAGACGTGATGCGCTACGGGGTCGATGATGGACACCGGCGGCCCCCCGAGCAGGCCGGTACCCAAGATGAACGGTAAGGGACAGTGCAGGAAATGACTCAGCCTCGGCTACTCGGAGGTCGTTACGAGCTCGACGGTGTCGTCGGGCGCGGCGGCATGGCCGAGGTGTATCGCGCCCGAGACATCCGGCTGGACCGCATAGTCGCGATCAAGACCCTCCGCTCCGACCTGGCGCGCGATCACACCTTCCAGGCCCGCTTCCGCCGCGAGGCGCAGTCGGCGGCCTCACTGAACCACCCCGCCGTCGTCGCTGTCTACGACACCGGCGAAGACGTCACCGACGGCACCCCGGTGCCCTACATCGTGATGGAGTACGTCGACGGCCGGACGCTGCGCGACCTGCTGCGCCAGGACCGCCGGCTGCTGCCCGAGCGGGCGGCCGAGCTGGTCGACGGCATCCTGCGCGCGCTCGACTACAGCCACCGCGGCGGCATCGTCCACCGTGACATCAAGCCGGCCAACGTGATGATCACGCGCGCCGGCGACGTCAAGGTGATGGACTTCGGCATCGCGCGCGCGATGGCCGACTCGGCCGCCACCATGACCCAGACGGCGCAGGTGATAGGGACCGCCCAGTACCTGTCGCCCGAGCAGGCCCGCGGCGAGCGGGTCGACGCCCGCAGCGACATCTACTCCACCGGCTGCGTGCTGTACGAGCTGCTCACCGGCCAGCCGCCGTTCACCGGCGACTCCCCGGTGGCGATCGCCTACCAGCACGTCCGCGAAGAGCCGATCCCGCCCTCGCAGATCGACCGCGAGATCCCGGCGTGGGCCGACGCGATCGTGCTCAAGGCCATGGCCAAGGACCCGGCCCACCGCTACCAGAACGCCGGCGAGATGCGGGCCGACATCCAGCGGGCCATGTCCGGCATGCCGGTCGACGCCCAGACGATGGCGATGACCGGGAACTTCAACCAGGGCACCCGCATGATGACCGCCACCCAGGCGGCCCAGGGCCCGGCCACGCAGCGCACCGGCGCGGTCCCGCCGTACGAGTACGGCGACGGCGACGGCACCCGCGTGGGGCGGCGCAGGGCCTCCGGCGGCGGTGGCGGCAACGCGGTCAAGACAGCGTTGTGGATCATCATCCCGCTGCTGATCATCGGCGCCTTCGTCACGGTCGGCTACCTGGTGTTCGGCACCAAGGCCGCGCCCACCGACGCCTCGGTCACCATCCCGGCCCTGTCCACGCAGAAGCTGGATCCCGCGCAGAAGGCGCTCATCACCCTGGGCCTGAAGCCCGAGGTGGTGCAGGAGGCCAGCGACGAGTTCGGCAAGGGCACGGTGATCCGGACCGAGCCGGCGGAGGGCGAGAAGGTCGAGAAGGGCGCCACGGTCAAGCTGGTCGTGTCCAAGGGCAAGGAGAAGGTCGCCGTACCCGACGGGCTCATCGGCATGGACACCCAGGAAGCGATGAAGGCCCTCGCCGACGTCGGCCTGAAGGGCGTGGTCAAGACCAAGCAGTCCGCCAAGCCCCAGGGCAAGGTCTTCGAGACCAAGCCGGCGGCCGGCACCGAGATCGAGAAGGACGCCAGCGTCACCCTCTACGTGCCGTTCGAGCTGACCGAGCTGCCCGACGTGACCGGCTACACCCAGCAGGACGCCATCGCCGCGCTCAAGGGCGCCGGCTTCAAGGTGAAGGTGTCGCCGCAGGCCGACAACCAGGCCGAGGGCACGGTCATCCAGCAGAACCCGGGCGCGGGCCAGAAGCTGCCGCCGAACACGACGATCACGATCGTGGTGTCCACCGGCCCCGAGACGGCTCCGCCGCCCACCAACGAGCAGCCGACCGAGCAACCGACCGACGACCAGACGGACGACTTCCCGTCCGACGAGCCGACCGAGGACAACCCGATCGGCGACGACGGCCTCAACGGCTGACCCGACCGCCCAGGGCCGCCCTCCCCACACGGGAAGGGCGGCCCTCGGCGTTCCACCGCAGAACTTCCGGCCCGCCGACCACTACGCCTCGCGGAAGGGGGCGGGGGGCGAGTGCGCCGTGTTGTGGGAAGGGCCCGAGCTGGCGAGCGTCCCGCGTTGTGGGAAGAGCTGGGTGGCGGGTGTTCCGGTGCGCCGGGAGCCGGGGTTACGGGGAGCGTGGAGAACGCCCCCGCCGCTCGGGGGCAACGGCGGGGGCGTTCATTTGGTAGTCGCTCTGTGCGAGCCGGGCGTTACACGATCCCGTGCAGCCAGTTCCCGAGCAGCCGGTGGCCGTGCTCGGACAGCACCGACTCCGGGTGGAACTGGATGCCCTCGATGGGCGCCCGGCGGTGGCGCAGGCCCATGATGACCCCGTCGTCGGTGCGGGCGGTCACGTCGAGGACCTCGGGGACGGTCTCCGGCAGCACGGCGAGCGAGTGGTAGCGGGTCATCGGCACCGGCGACGGCAGGCCCTCGAAGACCCCCTTGCCGTCGTGGTGCACGGCGCTGGTACGCCCGTGGACCAGCTCGGGCGCGCGGGCCACGGTGGCCCCGAAGGCGACCGCGATGGCCTGGTGGCCGAGGCAGACGCCGAGCAGGGGCGTGCCGCGCTCGGCCGCGCGCAGCACCAGGGGCACGCTCACGCCGGCCGCCTCCGGCGTGC
The DNA here is from genome assembly GCF_044465465.1 of Nonomuraea sp. NPDC049655. Taxonomy (NCBI): domain Bacteria; kingdom Bacillati; phylum Actinomycetota; class Actinomycetes; order Streptosporangiales; family Streptosporangiaceae; genus Nonomuraea; species Nonomuraea sp. NPDC049655. Next base: position 506,194 of record NZ_JBITLS010000004.1, on the reverse strand, counting down.
CCGGCCCGGGGCTGACGAGCACGCCGTCGAAGGCGTCGCCGTCGCGCACGCCCACGACGTCACGCGGGCGCACGTCGCAGTCGGCGCCCAGCACGCGCAGGTACTGGACGATCGTGTGGACGAAGCTGTCGTGGTTGTCCACGACCAGCACGCGGGTCATCTTCTTACGGTCACCTCGTCGAGCGTCACCGCCGGCTCCAGGAGCGGGAACACGGCATACCAGAGTACGACCCCCACGACCACGACCAGCAAGGCGGCCGCCAGCACCTTGCGACGGGGGTCGCCGGGCAGTTTGCGCCAGATCCAGCCGTACATCTCATTCCATTCTGAGCTCGGTCTTCTTGAGCACGCCGTACACGATGAGACGCTGGGCGGCGGAGTACTCGGGATGGCAGGTGGAGAGGGTGATGTAGGCGCGGATGGGACGGATGTCGGGCTTGCCGGGGACGGGGGCGAGCACCTCCACCTCCGTGGGCTCCACGACGTCCTGGGACGTGACGCGGTAGGTGTAGCGGGCCTCGCGGGCGTCCACGATGATCTCGTCGCCGCGTTCGAGCTCGTCGAGCTCCTTGAACGGGGCCGCGTACGTGGTCCGGTGGCCCGAGACCACGAAGTTGCCGATCTGGCCGGGCATGGCGCTGTCGGGGTAGTGTCCCGGGCCCTTCTTCAGGTGCTCGGCGTCCACGCCCTCGACGATGGCGTACCGGTAGTCGCGGCCGAGCCGCGGGATGCTCAGCATGGCGACGGCCCTGCCGAGCTGGATCTTGTCGATGCGGCCGCGGTCGCGCTCCGCCTTCTCGGCGGCCAGCTCGCGCTGGAGCAGCAACTGCTGGCTCTTGGTGTAGGCGCCGGTGCCCCAGAGCAGGTAGGCGCAGAACAACATGAGGACCAGGCCGGCGGTGATGCTCAGCTCCCCCACGGCCCGGAAGATGGACCGCATGTCGTCAGCGTATTCATGACATCTCCCGACGTGGGGGATCGCCATGTCGTGCGCGTGGCGACTATCCTGGGGCACGCTTCAACTACGCTTAACGAAGAGCCTGTGGACGATCCGGAAGCCCAGGCCCTCAGCAGGAGTTACCCAGTGCCCAAGTCCAAGGCTCGCAAGAAGGCGGTTTACACCCCGCCGCAGAAGTCCCAGCAGGTCAGGGTCAGCCCGCGCTGGCTGGCGCCCACCATGGTGGTGTCCTGGATCATCGGCATCCTGTGGATCGCGATCTACTACGTCGCCCCGCAGGCGCCCTTCTTCAGCGACCTCCAGAACTGGAACCTGCTGATCGGGTTTGTCTTCATCATCTTCGGTGTGGTTCTTTCCACCCGCTGGCGTTAGTTCTTTCCACAGTCTTTTCCACAGCCTGGGGAAGTCAGATCGAGCTCAGGATCGCCGAGGTCCGGGCCATCACGAGCACGGCTAGCACGGCCAGCGCTCCCGCGATCGCCAGCACCTGCCACAGGGTCCGGTTGGTCTTGGGGGCGTAGGCCATCGCTCCCGCCAGCACCGAGCCGGTGATCAGGCCGCCGACGTGCCCGGTCCAGCTGATGCCGGGGAACACGAAGGTGATCACCAGGTTGATCACGATGAGCATGGCGATGCCGCGTACGTCCATGTTGAGCTTGCGGCCCACCACGAAGACGGCGCCGAAGAGGCCGAAGATGGCTCCGGACGCGCCCACGGTCGGCTGGCCGAGCGGGTCGAGCCAGAGGCTGAGCACGCTGCCGCCGACGGCGCTGACGAGGTAGAGGGCCGTGTACCGCACGTGCCCGAACGCGCGCTCCAGGTAGGGCCCGACGACGTAGAGCGCCCAGCAGTTGAACAGGATGTGGAAGACGCCGGCGTGCACGAACGCGGCGCTGACCAGCCGGTAGTAGTCGCCGAAGACCGCCACTCCGGCCGGCCACATCTGCAGCGCGCCGGTGACGGCGGGCACGAGGTATTGGGCGCCGAAGACGAGGACGTTGACGGCCAGGATGGCCCAGGTGACGTACGGCGTGCCGACGACCTGGCCGCCGAAGGTGGAGCGGGCCTGGCGGAAGCCCTGGTTGCCCTGGGCGACGCATTCGGGGCACTGGAAGCCCACGGCGGCGTCGCGCATGCAGTCGGGGCAGATGGGCCGGTCGCAGCGCTGGCAGCGGACCCAGGTCTCCCTGCCGGGATGCCGGTAGCACGTGGGGACCGCCTCGGCGGGCTGCTCGGGCTGCGAGGGCGGGCTGGGCGGCTGGCTGGTCATGTCCAGAGCCTATGACGTACCGGACGTAGCTGTGTGCCGTCGATCAGGGCTGTGACATGCCTGCCCGAAGGGGGCGGGACCCGTGGACGGCCCGCCCCCGTCAGGGATCGGCTCAGCCCTGTACGCGCTCGATGGTGACCGACTCCAGGACGACGTCCTGGACGGGACGGTCGCGCCGGTCGGTGTCGGTCTTGGCGATGGCGTCGACGACGTCCTGGCCCTCGACGACCTCACCGAAGATCGTGTGCTTGCCGTTGAGGTGCGGCGTGGGCACGACCGTGATGAAGAACTGCGAGCCGTTGGTGCCCTTGCCGAACCGGACGCCCGCGTTGGCCATGGCCAGCAGGTAGGGCCGGTTGAAGTAGAGGTCCGGGTGGATCTCGTCGTCGAACTCGTAGCCGGGGCCGCCGATGCCCTGGCCGAGCGGGTCTCCGCCCTGGATCATGAAACCGGAGATGACCCGGTGGAAGATGGTCCCGTCGTACAGACGGGCCGTGCTCTTCTCGCCCGACTCCGGATGCGTCCACTCGCGGGTGCCCTCGGCGAGCTCCACGAAGTTGCGGACGGTCTTCGGCGCCTGGTTCGGGAAAAGCTCGACCTTGATATCGCCGCGATTGGTCTTCAGATTTGCGATCAGCTTCTCAGCCACGAGACAGCTGCCCCCCTCTATGCACAGGGTTGTTTGTGATGTTCTGAGGAATATGGCCGTTCGGCCTCCTGAGCCATCCTCCCATGGACCGCCATGATTGAGCCGCCTTGTCCAGGGAAGGTCAAGCGCGGGGCCCCAACGACAGGGGAGGTTGTCGTGTCCCTGACACTGAAGAGACGCCGCGTGGTAATAGAGGTACCCGCCACGTGGATGGGCCGCATGAAGGCCCAGGCCGTCAAGACCGGCCATCGCATGGCGCCAATGGCGGACCAGGCCAAGGTGGCCACCGCACAGCGCATCGAAGACGCCCGTTACTGGGCGGCGCCAAGGCTCGACGCCGCGGCGCACGGGTTCGAGGATCAGGTCGCCCCCAAGGTCAGCAGGATGCTGTCGGCGGCGGCCAAGCGAATCGACCCGAAACCGTCCCGGTCACGGCGGTGGCCGACGATGGTGCTGCTGACCGGTCTTGCGGTCGGCGCGATCGGCTACATGGCCTACCGTCGCAACGCCCAGCAGTGGACCGAGCACATGAAGGACTCTGCCTCCGATGCATCACGCTGGGTCGGCGAGAAGGCGGACAGGACCGCGCATTCAGCGGACCGGATGGCGTCCAACGTGCAGAACAAGACGGACCAGGCATCGCACAACATGCCCTGATCCGGACCGGAAGCGCGCCTCCGCTCTCACGAGAGCGGGGGCGCGCTTCCGCGTTCCGGCCCGTTGACGGTTCACCAAGCGCTTGCTACAAAGCCGAGCATGGCGCTGTCACCGCTCGACGATCACCCCGTGCACCAGACCGCCCAGGTCATGCGGCACGTCGCCACCTCCGACCGCAACTTCTACGACCGCTACTACTTCAACTGCCACGCCGGCACCGACGAGCTCATGCTGATCGTCGGCCTCGGCCAGTACCCCAACCTCGGCGTCACCGACGCCTTCGCCCTCGTAAGGCACGGCGACCTGCACCGGGTCGTGCGGGCCTCGCGCGAGCTGGGCCCCGACCGGATGGACACCAGGATCGGCCCCTTCCGGGTCGAGGTGATCGAAGGGCTCAAACGGCTCCGCGTGATCCTGGAGCCGACCGAGCATGGCCTGTCCTTCGAGCTCGACTGGGAGGGGACGATCCCGGCGACCCTCGAACCCCGCCACTTCCTGCGATGGCAGGAACGGGTGATGTTCGACTCGATGCGGCTCGCCCAGACCGGCCGCTGGTCCGGCAGCATCACCGTCGGCGAGCAGGTGATCCCGGTCACCCCCGACCGCTGGCTCGGCACCAGGGACCGGTCATGGGGCGTGCGGCCGGTGGGCGAGCCCGAGCCGCCCGGCATCCAGGCGAACAACCCCGGCACGTTCTACTGGCTGTACACGCCGATGAAGTTCGACGACCACGCCATCCTGTGCATCATCCAGGAGGACCACCGTGGCCGGCGGCTGCTGGAGGAGGCCGTACGCGTCTGGACGGACGGGCGGGAGGAGGAGTACCTCGGCCGGCCGGACTACCGCCCGGTCTACGCCCCGGGCACCCGGGACGTCGTGGACGCCGTGATCGCCTTCTCGCCGCCGGGCGGCAGGCCGTTCGAGGTGCGCTGCACGCCGGTGCTGCCGGTGCACCTCATGGCCGGCACCGGATACGGGCTGGAGCCGGAGTGGAGGCACGGCATGTACCAGGGGCCGGGGCCGGTCGTGCAGGGGGTGACGTACCGGCTGCCCGACGACGCCGCCAGGATGTGGGGCCTGGTCGACGCCGTCGGCCGCTTCGAGTACGACGGGCTCGTCGGTTACGGGCTGTACGAGTACTGGGCGCTCGGCCCGCACCCGTCGTTCCCCGGGTGAAACTACTTGGCGGGCTCGGCGGGGGCGCACACGATGTGGACGACCTTGCTGGGGTCGTCCAGCTGCACGGCCCCCGGGGGAAGCTCGGTCGCGGGCAGCGCCGGAAGCATCCGCGCCGCCTCGCCTTCGGGAAGGGCGGTGGGCCCGGCCTCGGCATCGGTCAGGGGGGTCGCCGGGACGGCGGGCACGGCCTCGCCCTCGGGAACGGTGGCGCTCGGCGTGGTGGGCGCGGCCTCGGTGCCGAACTGAGGGGCGCTCGGGGCGGAAGGCGTGGTGGGCGCGGCCTCGGTGCCGAACTGAGGGGCGGTCGGGGCGGAAGGCGTGGTCGGCGCGGCCTCGGTGATCGTCCGGGGGGCGAGTTCGATCACGCGGCCCCGCTCGGCCTTGAGCTCCGGCGCGCCGTCCGCCCGCTCCCCCTTCTCGTCGCGCATGACGAACACGCGGGCCGCCGGGCCGCCGGCGAGCTTGACCTCCTTGCCGTCCGGCGTCCGGCAGAGCACAGCCGTGGTCGTGGCGGTGGTGGCATCGGGTGCGGGGGTTCCGTCGGCCAGGGCGGAGCCGCCCAGGCCCGCGAGCGCGAGCACCCCCACCGTGCCGAGGACCGCGAGACGTCGCTTGAACATGCATTCTCCTCAGTGGAATCCATCCGAACGCCCCCGAGCGTGCTCGCCCGCACCTGAAGCGACCCTGAACGCGCCCGAAATGATCTTCAGGTTGGCTTTAGGTTCGCTCAGGCACTCTGGACGTCGTGCGAGTGCTGCTGGTGGAGGACGAGGAACGGCTGGCCGGCCTGATCAAGGGCGGGCTGGCAGGCGAGGGCTTCGCCGTGGACGTGGCCCACGACGGGCGCGACGGCCTGTGGATGGCGACCGAGAACGCCTACGACGTGATCGTCCTGGACGTGATGCTGCCCAGGATGAACGGCTACACGGTCTGCTCCCGGCTGCGCGAGGCGGGCGACTGGACCCCGATCATGATGCTCACCGCCAAGGACGGCGTCTACGACGAGGCCGAGTCGCTCGACAACGGCGCCGACGACTACCTGGCCAAGCCGTTCTCGTACGTGGTGCTGCTGGCCCGGCTGCGCGCCCTGGTGCGGCGCGGCGGGACCGAGCGGCCGGTGACGATCACGGTCGGCGACCTGGTGGTGGACCCGGCCGGCCTGCGCTGCCGCAGGGGCGGGGTGGAGGTCGGGCTGACGCCGAAGGAGTTCGCGGTGCTGCACGCGCTGGCCCGCCGTCCCGGCGAGGTGGTCTCCAAGAGCGAGCTGCTGGCCCAGGCGTGGGATTTCTCCTACGACGGCGACCCGAACATCGTCGAGGTCTACATCAGCGCCCTGCGCAGGAAGATCGACCTGCCGTTCGGCCGGACGACGCTGGTGACCGTCCGGGGAGCGGGTTACCGGTTGGAGGCGGCATGAAGGCGCTGCTCGGACGGCCGACGTGGGCCCGGGTGTCGGGCGGGCTGTCGTCGGTGCGGGTGCGGGCCACCGTCGCGGCGACGCTGGTGGTGGCCCTGGCGCTCGGCGTGGCCGCCCTGGTGCTGGTCATGGCGTTGCGCGGCACGCTGGAGGGCAACGCGGGCGAGGAGGCGGTCAGGCGCGCCGCGGCGGCGATGCCGTACGCGGAGACGGTGCCGATCATGCCGGAGGGGGCGACGCCGGCGGCCACGACGACCGCCGCCCAGATGAGCACGATCATGGTGGACGACCTGTCCGTGGTGCGGCTCGCCGATCCGGACCTCGTCCTGGCCGGCCGCGCCACCGGCTCGCCCGCCCTGTGGGCGCAGCCGGCCGACTACGCCGTCGCCGGTCTGCAGGTGAGCACGCCGACCGGCCCGGCCACGCTCTGGTCGCGGGTCTCCCTGGACGGCGTGCAGAAGGCCGTCCAGGCCCTGTACGGCGCGTTGCTGCCCGGCGTGCCCGCCCTGCTGCTCGTGGTGGCCGGGATGACCTGGTTCTCCGTGGGCCGCGCGCTGGCCCCCGTGGCCGCGATCAGGGCCAAGGTGGCCGACATCACGGCCCGCGACCTGCACCAGCGCGTGCCGGTGCCGGGCTCCAAGGACGAGATCGCGGCCCTGGCCACCACCGTGAACGGCACCCTCGACCGCCTGGAGACGGCCGTGGGCCGGCACAAGCGGTTCGTCGCCGACGCCGCGCACGAGCTGCGCAGCCCCATCGCGACCCTGCGGGCCCGGCTCGAACTGGCCGAGCAGAGCGAGCTCACCCGCGAGGCGCTGGCCGACGTCGAACGCCTGCAGTCGCTGGCCGCCGACCTGCTCATGCTGGCCAAGCTGGACGCCGGCGAGCCGCTGCGCACCGACGAGCTGGACCTGGGTCAGGTGGCGGCCGAGGAGTCGCTGCGCGCCAGGCGGCGGCCGGAGATCAGGGTCGAGCTGGACATCGAGCCGGACGTGGTGCTGCACGGCTCCCGCGCCCACCTCGACCGGCTGGTCACCAACCTGGCCGACAACGCCGTACGGCACGCCGCCTCGGCCGTACGCGTACGGGTGCGCGCCGAGGAGGGCCGGGCCGTGCTGGAGGTGCGCGACGACGGCCCGGGGATCCCGCCGGAGCACCGCGAGGCCGTCTTCGGCCGCTTCACCCGCCTGGACGAGGCACGGGCGAGGGACGCCGGCGGCGCCGGGCTCGGCCTGCCCATCGCCAGGGACATCGCCCACCTGCACGGCGGCACACTCACGTACACGGACGCCGGTTTCGTGGCCCGGTTCCCCCTCGCGGAGGGGGCGCTCAGCCCCGTTTGACGGCCAGGGCGTAGTTCGTGCTGCGCTGGAAAATCTCGAAACCGGCGCGGGAGTAGACGCTGACGGCTCCCGTGGGGTTGTCGGCGTCGACGCCCAGCCCGGTCGTGTCGAACCCCTGCGCGCGGAAGGCGGCCAGGGCGTGCGCGATCAGCGCGCCGGCCACGCCCTTGCCGCGCCACTCCCGGAGCGTCCCGATGATCTGGATCCAGGCCCGGCGCTCGCCGGCCAGCGCGTTGTAGCCCTCGAAGGTGTGGGTGATGAGCGTGCCCACCGCCCGCCCCTCGTGCAGGGCCAGGAACGACGATTCGGGCAGGAAGTTCTGGGAGCCGACGATGTAGTCGCGCCAGCTCTCCGGGGTGTGCGGCACGCTGCCCCAGTGGTCGAGGAACGCCTCGTTGCGGACGCGGCGGGCGCCCTCGTCCAGGTCGGGCGACCAGGTGGTGACGGTCACCCCGGCGGGCGGCGCGACGGCCGGCAGGTCGCCCGACAGCGAGCGTCCCATGTGGGCGAACCAGCGGTTGGCGACGAAACCGGCGCCCTCGGCCAGCGCCTTCAGCCCGAGGTTGGTGTCGGGCGCGTAGAGGTGGATCTCCGGCTGCACGCCGGGGAAGGCCCGCTCGCTCAGCCCCGGCGCCGCGGCCAGGCTCCAGTCGACGATCCGCCGCCCGAGCCCGCGCCTGCGGTGGGCGGGGTGCACGCCGCCCGACAGCCGCATGACGTGGGTGTCGGTGGCGGACTGCCGGGCCGGCAGGTAGCCGTAGGCGACGATCTCGCCGCCCTGCCTGGCCGCGAGCGTCCCCGCGGCCAGGTCGATCAGGCGGTGGCCGAGCTGCTCCCTGACGTCGTCGAGGTCGTGGACCTCGCCCGTGCGATCCTCGGCCTCGATCGCGGCCAGGAGTGCGGCGAGCGCCTCGGCGTCGTCAGGGGTCAGCGGTTCCCACACCAGGCTCATGGCCAGCAGCCTAGGACAGCCTGGCGGAGCACCCCAGTTCTTTCCCTATGCGGCCGATGCCTTCGGCGAAGTCCTTCCTCGTCCGCTGCGCGAACCCGATGAAGAACCGGTTGGCCAGGGGCACGCCCCAGCGTCCCCACTCGGCCACGTTGTAGACGCGGTGCTCCACGCGGGCGCCCTCGGGGTGCGGGAGCACGGTCCACTCGCCCCGGTACCACCAGCCGCCCTGGTAGGCGACGGTGTACCCGTCCTGCTCGACGGTCATCGGGTACGCGGGCAGCGAGCGCGTCAGGGCCTGCCACACCTGCTCGACCGGGGCGCCGACCACCCCGGCCACCTCGGTGATCAGCCGTTTCCTCACGGCTTGCGCACCCGGCTGTTCTGGAAGGAGGCGAACCGCCAGCCTTCCGGCGTGCGCAGCGCGGTCAGCGTGACGACGGACTCCCTGCTCGGGTCGGGCACGCCGTTCACCGACGAGTTGCCGCCGACGATCACCAGCGCGACGTCGTCGGTCAGCGGCCTGACGAGCGGCGCGGGGCCGCCCTCGGCGAGCTTGATGGAGGTCTCGAACAGCGCGCGGTGTGTCTCCTCGATCGCCTTCCTGCCCTGCAGGTGCAGGCCGAAGAAGGTGATGTAGTCGGCGTCCTCGGTGAACAGGCCGGCGTAGGCGGCGGAGTCACCGGCGTTCCAGGTCTCGGTCATCCGCTCCACCAGGCGGGTGATCTCTTCGGACATGGCACAGCTCCTTTCGTCGCGGCGCCTATCCTGGGAGTTGCGCGTCCGGGCAGGGCAGGCGCCGTGTTCGGATGTCCGGCCGCCGGGGTGTTGGCGCACCCCGGCGGCCCTTCTCTCACCCCTCGGTCGTGCTCGTCCAGGCGAGCTCGCCCTGGTCGAGCCGGTCGAGAAGCCTTCTGATCCAGGCGAGCTCGGCGGCGTGCAGCGCCTGCTCGCACTCGACCTCCAGCATGAGGATCTCGGGCAGGCCACTGTCGTGCATGGCCTTGATGTGTCCTTCCATCCCGGCGAGCGTGCCTTCGAGGGTGGCGGCGCGGGTGCGCAGCGCCCGCTGCGCCTCGGGCAGCGGCAGGCAGCCGATCAGCGAGATGGCCGCCACGAAGGCGCGCCGGTCGGGGTCGGGCTGCTCCAGCAGCCGCCGGAGCCGGGTGACCAGCTCCTCGCGGCCCTCCTCGGTGATCTCGTAGACCGTGCGCTCGGGCCGGCGGCCCTCGCGGCCGGTCGCGGCGGGGACGATCAGCTCGTCCCCGGCCAGCCGCTCGACCGCGTGGTAGAGGCTGCGCGGCAGGCCGGTGATGTAGTCCTTGTGCGTGTCGATGATGAAGCGGTGGAGCTCGTAGGGGTGGCTCGGCTGCACCGTGAGCAGGGCGAGCACGGTCAGGTCGACCAGGCTCTTGCGTTGTGCCATGTTGCCTCCCCCTATATTGCAGTTTGCAATATAGCTCACCTGTCGAGCTGGAGGAAGGCCCGCTCGATCGCCTGCCGCGACACCGCCTCCGGGTACGGGAACCGCGTGATCGAGTCGCGCAGCCCCTCCACGTGGGCCTTCGCGGCCAGCTCCGCCACCAGCGCCAGCTCGGCCTGCTGCTCCTGGACGAAGGACCGGCCGACCACCGCGCCGTGCCCCGGCACGAACACCGGCTCCGGCAGCGCGTCGAGCATCGCGGCCGTCGTGTCGGGCCAGTCGAGCGGGTAGGAGTCGCCGAACGCCGGCGGCGCGCCCTCCTCGACCAGGTCACCGGCGAACACCACGCCGGCGTCCGGCACGTGCACGACGATGTCGTTGCTGCTGTGGCCGAGCCCGAAGTGCCGCAGGTGCACCATGCGTCCGCCGATGTCGAGGCTGGCCGAGGTGGTGAAGGTGTGGTCGGGCGGCACGATGGCGATCTCCTCCATCTCCGCCCGGCGGTCCGGCAGCCGTTCGATGACGTCCGCGCGGTGCCGCTCGCCGTAGACGTCGATCTCCTCGACGCACCGGACGTGGCTCCAGATCTCGGCGGGACGGAAGAGCGCGTTGCCGAAGTAGTGGTCGAAATGCGAATGGCTGTTCACGACCGTCCACGGGTGGCCGGTGATCGTCCTGATCGCGTCGATCAGGTCGGCCGCCTCCCGGTGGGAGCTGCGGGTGTCGAGCACCAGGCAGTGCCCGTCGCCCACGATCAGGCCCGTGTTCAGGTCGAAGGACTCATGGCGGCGCACGTAGACCCGGTCGCCGACCTCCTGCCACTGCTCGTTCATGGCAACGAACCTTACTTTTCGGACTTCCCGCCGGTCATCCCTGAAGGTAGGCCAGCACGGCCAGGACCCGGCGGTGGCCGTCGGACTCGGGCGGCAGGTCGAGCTTGGTGAAGATGCCGGCGATGTGCTTGGCCACCGCGGCGTCGGTGACGACCAGCTCCCTGGCGATCGAGGCGTTCGCGCGGCCCTCGGCGATCAGGGCGAGCACCTGCTGCTCGCGCGGGGTGAGCCGGGCCAGCGGGTCGCGCCGCCGGCGCAGGAGCTGGCGCACCACCTCCGGGTCCACGACCGTGCCGCCCGCGGCCACCCGGTCGAGCGCGTCGACGAACTCGCGCACGTCGCCGATCCGGTCCTTCAGCAGGTAGCCGACGCCCACGCCGTCGCCGGACTCCAGCAGCTCGGCCGCGTACGTCTGCTCGACGTACTGGCTGAGCACGAGGACGGCCAGCTCGGGGTGACGGCGGCGCAGGCCGAGCGCGGCGCGCAGGCCCTCGTCGGTGAAGTCCGGGGGCATGCGCACGTCGGTCACCACGGCGTCGGGGCGGTGCTCGGCGACCGCCGCGACCAGGGCTTCGGCGTCGCCGACCGAGGCCGCCACGGTGTGGCCGAACCGTTCGAGCAGCCCCACCAGCCCCTCGCGGAGCAGCACGGCATCCTCGGCGATCACGACGCGCACGGAATCTCCACTCGTACCAGGGTCGGGCCGCCCGGCGGGCTGGACACCGACAATCTTCCCGCCACCACGGCCAGCCTGTCGGCCAGGCCGGTCAGCCCGGTGCCCCTGGCCGGGTCCGCGCCGCCGACGCCGTCGTCGCGCACCTCGACGGCCAGCGTGCCGGCCGTCGTCCGGGCGGTGACCGTGGCCCTGGTGGCTCCGCTGTGCCTGGCCACGTTCGCCAGGGCCTCGCTGACCACGTAGTACGCGGTGACCTCGACGGGCGCGGGCAGCCGTCCCAGCTCGTCGGCGTCAACGTCCACGGGGACGGGCGAGCGTCCGGCCACGTCGCGGATCGCCGCGCCCAGCCCGCGGTCGGTGAGCACCTGCGAGTGCACGCCCCGGATCAGCTCGCGCAGCTCGGCCAGCGCCTGCCTGGCCTCGTCGTGCGCCACGTCGAGCAGCCGGGCCGTCGGCGAGTCGTCGGGCACGTCCAGCCGGGCGAGGCCGAGCGTCATCGACAGCGCGACCAGCCGCTGCTGCGCGCCGTCGTGCAGGTCGCGCTCGATCCTGCGGCGTTCGGTCTCGAACGCGTCCACCAGGCGCGCCCGGGACCGCACGACCTCGCCCAGCTCCGACCCGGCCGGCGCGAGCACCGCCCTGGCCATCGCGCCCCGCGCCCCGCCCCAGGCCGTGATCGTGTACGCCGCCACCGGCAGCAGCAGCACCCCCGCCACGCTCGCCACGGCGCCGAGGGCCGGCCCGGCCTCCGGCTGGACCACGGGCGACAGGATCAGCAACACCGGCCCTCCGACGGTGAACCCCAGCATGACCAGGTCGATCCACCACATCGCGAACACCGTCATGACCGCGACCCCGATCTCCCGCCGGCGCCGGTCGGGCACCGGCGGCAGCGGCACGGTGTCCACCAGGCGCAGCCGCACCCGTTCGAACCGCGCGATCAGCGGCACGACCAGCGCCAGCAGCACCGGCACGAGCAGCAGGCCGGCCTGCGGCCCGGCGAGCCCGACCGCGATGACCCCGAGGGCGACGGCCGCCCCCGGGACCACGCTGCCTACCAGGTACGCCACGCACCGCCACGGCCAGGCCGACCGGAGGAAGGCGGGCGGCCGCTGCGTGAGCGCTTCGAGCGCGGTCCTGTCTCCCACCCGGTGACCGTATCCGGGGCCGGGAACGGCCCGCAGTAGTGCAGGGTCTACCGTCGGCGGCTCAGCCCGCCATCAGCGGCTCGGCGGCGGTACGCAGCTCGGCGCTGAACGGCGTGGGCCGGAAGGTCTGCGGATCGAGGTTGACGTTGACGCGGTAGCCCTCGGCGTGCACGACCGAGCGGTCCTGCGACAGGACGCGGAAGCCGTACACGCCGCTGGTGCGGCCCATGCGGTCGATCCAGAAGTCGACCTGCACCTCGCCCGCGCCCATGACCGGCGCGTTGTAGGTGATCTTGAACTCGCGGACGGCCAGGTAGAGGTCCTTGAACTTGGAGATCGCCGGGTCGAAGCTCCAGCCCCGCTCGGCCCAGTAGGCGGAGATCGCGCGCTCGACCAGCAGGGCGTAACGCGAGTTGTGCAGCAGGCCCATCGCGTCGAGGTCGTCGAAGTGCACCTGGGCGGGGCGGGTCTGGGTCACGCGGACTCCTTCAGTCGGTCGTGGACGGCTCGGCGGGCCCGCTCGTAGGCGGCCTCGCCCCTGCCGAGCAGGCGGGTGTGGGTGACCGCGGCCTCGCCGAGGGCGTCGATCTCGTACGCGAGCTGCGCCGGGTCGGTCTCCGGGGGCAGCTCCCCCAGCTCGACCGCCTCCCGGACCAGCCGCTCGATGAACCTCAGCCAGTCGGCCATCGACTCGGCCACCCGGTCCCTGACCGGGCCGGGACGGTCGTCGAACTCCACCCGCGCCGTGTAGAAGAAGCACCCGCCGGGCAGGACGCCTCTCTCGTAGAACCGCAGGCGGGCCTCGTGCAGGGCCAGGACGCGGGCCACGCCGGGAGGGGCCTTGAGCGCGGGCTTGACGATCTCGTCGGTCCATTGGCGGACGGCCCACTCGATGGTGTCGAGCTGAAGTTGCTCTTTATCCCTCCAGTGGGCGAAAAATCCGGATTTGCTGACTCCGGCGGCTTCTGCCAGCCGGCCGAGGGTCAGCCCGTCCAGACCGTGCACCGAGGCCAGTGACACGGCCTGCCCGAGGATCGCCTCACGGCTGCGCTGCCCGCGCGCCCGGCGACCGTCTTCCTTCACGTCGGCCATGCCGCCAGCATACATTAACGACCGATCGTTCAGATTGCTGGGTCAGATCCTTCCGGAGCGCACCCCGTCAGCCCCTTCCGGAGCGCACCCCGAGATCCTTCCGGAGCGCACCGCGACCGCGTCGAAGATCCGGACCGCCGCCGCGGCGTCCGCGTCCGCGAGCGGGCAGTCGAGCTGGGGATCGTTGCCGTCGAGCCCCGACTCCCGCTCGACGATCCGCGCCACCTGGTACATCAGGTCCACGACCCGGCCCGCGGCCTCACCGTGCCACCAGTAGGGCACGCTGATCCCCCAGCCGCCCGCCCAGTGGTCCACGGAGATGCCGGTGCCGTCGTGTTCGAGCTCCCAGTTGGGCGGGTCCTCGAAGACCGTCACGTCGCCGAGGAGCGCGCGGGCCTGGGTGACGACGTTGTTCCAGGCCACCAGGTCCGGCGGGCGCGGCTCGTCGTCCTCCGAGCCGAAGTACAGGTCGTAGCTCATGGTGGACGAAACTAGCGCCCACCCTTGACGAATCCACGCAAAATCCGCCGAACGACAACAACCAGCGCGAGCGCCACCCCGACCCCCACCACCACAGAACTCCCCCCGCGGGCGGCCTGTGCGGCCACGGGCGCCGCCCCGCCGGCGGTGACCTCCGAGTAGACGTCATCGATGATCAGGTTGAACCGGCGTTCCCTGCGCGACCCGGCGCTCGTCGTCCGCAGCGTCCGGGCCTGCCGCCAGAAGTCACGCCCGATCGGCCCGGCGAGCACGGTGGCGGCGATCTCCCGCAGGTGCGCCTCGGTGATCGAGCGTAGCTCCCACATCAGCAGCCAGTGGTTGAGGATCATGTTCACGTACAGGTGGGCCCGCTGGCCCTCCTCGTCGCCGGAGGCGAAGAACGCCCCCCAGCAGGCCCGGTAGAGCGGGTCGTCCATCGCCATCTTCATCAGGTCGCCGTGCAGCGTGCGCAGCGCCTGCTCCCTGGCGGACTTGGCCTCCCTGGCCTGGAGCACGAGCGAGAACGCCACGCCGATGAGCGCGAGGACGGCCAGGATGGCCGAGGCCGCGCCGTACGTCTGGCCGATGTCGCCGAGCACCGACCAGTCGCCGCGGCTGCGCCCCAGGGCGGCCAGGAAGAACGGCGAGGCGACGACCAGTCCGGCAGCGGCGACCACCGACAGCAGGAGCAGGATGGTCACCCAGTAGCGCCCGAACGACCGCCTGTTCACCGGGCTACAACGTGGCGGAGTGGCGCAGGGGCGGGGGGAGGACGTCGCGTTCGGCGGTCATGTACGGAATGAGCTCCACCCCCTGGCCGAAGAGCTTGTCCATGTCGTCTCCGCAGCTCTCGATCAACGACCGGTCGACGATCTTGCGCGCTCCGGTCAGTGTGCCGTCCTCGCTGTAGAGCACCTCGTACATGACCGCCGAGTCAAGGACGACCAGCTCAGGCAGCGGCCCGGGGAAGCCGAGCGCGGGCAGGCGGTCGGCTTCGAGCACGCGGATGTGCTCACCCGCCAGCGCCCGCAGACGGATGTAGTAGAGCTCCCACTGCAGGTAACGGCTGAAGGGCCGCTCGACGAGCCGGACGCGCCGCATCGCGAACTCCCCCGCCTCGCGCAGCGGCTGCTGGATCTCGTGGCGACGCTCGTCGATGAGCCTGATCGCCTCGCCCCAGTCGCCGGCGTCGAGGGCCAGCCAGCTCGGCTCGTCCGGCTCGCGGTAGCTCTGGCGGGTCTCCAGTTTCCAGAAGACACGTTCGAGCCCGCGGAAGTACGGCCAGAAATCGGAGAAATACTCATCTGGAGTGAGCAGCTGGGACTGCGCCGCAGCGACGTTTCTAAGCATCAGGGATATCCGGCTTGGCGGCTACGAGCATCTTGCGAGGAATGACGACCAGTCGTTCGTCTCGGGCAATACTAACCCCCGCGGGCAGGCGGCCACGATAACTCTCCGTGAGGTCGCGCCCGATCACCGCTATATCGCCGTTGGAAAGCTCCCAGATGTCAGGACATGAGGGACTTGCCGTGGTATCGCCGAGCTCAAGGGCCGACCTCCCAAGGCGTCGTCGCAGTTCGGCCGATGCGTCAGCTTCCCATGGACGCGCCACGGCAAAACCTCTTTTCCCTGGTGGCGTTACGCATGAGTGTGACATCGAATGCCATGACGGACAATGTCCCTGTCACGGAAGAGTGAATTCACTGCGGCGGCAGTAATGTTTTCGCGGTGAGCGCCGGATCATTCTCCCTCTGCGCGCTTGCGGAACTCCAGCCCCTCGAACGCCCCCGACGTGCGCCAGCCGTCGATGTAGGCGAAGTACGCCATCGCCCCCTGTGGATGGCCGATGTTCAGCCGGCCTTTCATGCCGGCGTCGCGGCCCTCGTTGTTGTAGTAGCCGGGGGTGCAGTCGGCGGAGGCGCCCAGGATGCTTCCGGGGCCCGACAGCAGCAGCTCGATCCAGGCGTCCTCGGCCTCCCGGGTCGCCTCGACCTCCTCGAAGCCCTGGTCGAGCGCGTGGCTGACGATCGTGGCGATGGTCCGGCCGGCCTCGGTGAGGTTGTGCGGGATGTTGGAGATGAGGTTCGCGCCCTGCGTGGGCTGGACGACGAAGACGTTGGGGAAGCCGTGCACGTGGATGCCGTGCAGAGTGCGCATGCCGTCCGCCCAGCGGTCGGTGAGCCGGAGGCCGTCGCGGCCGGTCAGCTCGTAGCCGGCGCGCCGGGTGTAGTCGGTGGTCACCTCGAAGCCCGAGGCGTAGATGACGCAGTCGACCTCGTACTCGACGCCCGCGGCCACCACCCCGCGCGCGGTGACGCGCTCGACGCCCTTGCCGTCGGTGTCCACCAGGCGGGTGCCCGGCACGTTGAAGGACTGCAGGTACTCGTCGTGGAAGCAGGGACGCTTGCAGAGCTGGCGGTACCAGGCCTTGAGCTTCGCCGCGGTCTGCGGGTCGGCGACGATCGCGTCGACGCGGGCCCGGATCTCCTCCATCTTCTCGAAGTCGGAGTCCTCGTACGCCTGCGCCATCTTCTCCGGGGTCAGGTCCTCGGGCGGCAGGGCCGCGATGCGGGCGCGGACGCGGCGGGCGATGTCGGTCCAGCCGTCCATCACCAGGTCCTCGTCGACCAGGCCGCCGGTCTGGTTGCCGGTGAAGTTCTCCAGCCAGCGCTGCTGCCAGCCGGGGGTGGCGATCCCGGCGAACCAGGCGGGATCGGTGGGCCGGTTGTCGCGTACGTCCACCGAGGAGGGGGTGCGCTGGAACACGTACAGCTCGGCGCAGGCGCGGGCCAGGTGCGGCACGCACTGGACGGCCGTCGCGCCCGTGCCGATGACGGCGACGCGCTTGTCCGCCAGCCGGTCCATGGGCGCGCCCGTGGGGTCGCCGCCGGTGTAGGCGTAGTCCCAGCGGCTGGTGTGGAACGAATGCCCGCGGAACTCGTCGATGCCCGGGATGCCGGGGAGCTTGGGCACGTGCAGCGGGCCGATGCCCATGACCACGAACCGGGCGGTGAAGGCGTCGCCGCGGTTCGTCCGGACGGTCCAGCGCGACCGGGACGCGTCCCACTCCAGGTCCTGGACCTCGGTGTGGAAGAGCGCGTCGTCGTACAGGCCGTAGTGCTTGCCGATGCGGCGGCAGTGTTCCAGGATCTCGGGCGCGTGCGCGTACTTCTCCGTCGGCATGTGGCCGGTCTCCTCCAGGAGCGGCATGTACACGAATGACGCGGTGTCGCACTGGGCTCCCGGGTAGCGGTTCCAGTACCAGGTGCCGCCGAAGTCGCCGCCCTTCTCGACGATCCGCACGTCGCCGACCCCCGCCTCCCTGAGCCGAGCGCCGGTGACGAGCCCGGCGAACCCGCCGCCGACGACGGCCACCGTCACGTGGTCGGTCTTCGGTTCGCGCTCGGTCCTCGGCGTGTACGGGTCGTCGAGGTAGTGGGCGAAGCGGCCGGTGAGGCGGACGTACTGGTCGTCGCCGTCCGGGCGGAGCCGCTTGTCGCGCTCTTCGAGGTATTTACGGCGGAGGGCTTCTTTGTCCATACGTCCTCCGGGGACGAGGTTCCGAATTCCAGAATGTCATTCGCGAATCTCGTTCGACAAGGCCCGCGGACGGGCGAAGCGGGCCCGCAGCCGGCCGAGGACCGGCGGACCGCCCGCGAAGCACCACAACGCGATCACCGGATCGCAGATGGCGCAGCCGAAGGAGGAGTCCGCGGCGAAGGGCAGCAGCGGGCTGCCCTGGAGGTGGTGCAGCACGTCCCAGGCGGTGTGCAGCAGCCAGCCGATGCCGATGAACGTCCAGCTCTCCAGCCCGCGGTAGGCGACGTACGTCATCACGACCGGCAGCAGGAACTCCCAGTAGCCGAGCCCGCCGCCGCTGAGGTAGGCGGCGCCCGCGCCGGCCACCAGCACGGCGTTGGCGCGGCGGCCGTGCGGCTCGGGGATCAGGGAGACGAGGGAGACGGCGACCAGGCCGATCAGGATCGGCATGAGGATGGACATGGGGCACTTCCTGCCGGTTTCGAGGGGAACGCAGCCAGGCTAGGCGGGCCGTCCGGACCGTCACAGTGGCTGGTTCGACAAACACCGACGAGTTCCCGCCAACCGCCCGCCGCCTGGCCTAGCGTGGCCGCATGCACACTGTGGCGGTCCTGGCCCTCGATCACGTGGTGGCGGCCGACCTGGCGATCCCGGTCGAGGTGTTCGGCCGTGCCCGGCTGGCCGACGGGAGCCGCCCGTACCGGGTCCAGGTGTGCGCGGCGACGCCGCAGGTGCCCGCCGACGCCTTCACGATCGTCGCGCCCCACGGCCTGGAGGCGCTGCGCACCGCCGACACGATCATCGTGCCCGGCTGCTCGGAGCAGGCCGTCCCGCCGGGGCCCGAGGTGCTCGCGGCGCTGCGTGACGCGGCCGCCGCCGGCACCCGCGTCGCCTCCATCTGCGTGGGGGCCTTCACCCTGGCCGCGGCCGGGCTGCTCGACGGGCTGGGCGCGACCACCCACTGGATGGCCGCCGACCGGCTGGCCGAGCTGTTCCCCGACGTCGACGTGCGGCCCGACGTGCTCTACGTCGACAACGGCCAGATACTGACCTCGGCCGGCGCCGCCGCCGGGCTCGACCTGTGCCTGCACCTCGTCCGGCGTGACTTCGGCTCGGCGGTCGCCGCCGACTCGGCCCGCCTGTCGGTGACGCCCCTGGAGCGGGAGGGCGGCCAGGCCCAGTTCATGGCGCACACCCGGCCGCCCGTGCCCCAGGGCTCGCTGCTGGAGCCGGTGCTGGCGTGGATCGAGGACAACCTCGACGGCAGGGTGACCCTGGCCGCGATGGCCGCGCACTGCGGGATGAGCGAGCGCACGTTCGGCCGCCGGTTCCGCGAGCAGACCGGCACCACGCCGCTGCAGTGGCTGCTGCGCGCCCGGGTGCGGCGGGCGCAGCTCCTCCTGGAGACCACCGACCACGGCGTGGAGCGGATCGCCGCGCAGTCCGGGTTCGGCTCGGCGGTCGCCCTCCGCGAGCGGTTCAAGCGGGTGGTCGGCGTGCCGCCGCAGTCCTACCGCGCCTCTTTCCGGCCTCTCGTCACGGACAAGGCCTCTCGTCACGGACGCAGCGCCGCGAGCGCGCTCTCCCAGACGTAGGTGTCGTTGCCGTCGCCGGCGCTCGGCGTGTGCGGCTCGAACTGCCCCGGCCCGATCAGGACGCGCACCCCCTCCGACCGCAGCTCCTCGACGCTGCGCCGGAAGGGCGCGCGGGCGGCGAGCGCGCTGTTGACGAACGGCAGCACGACCACGGGGATGCCGAGCCCCGGAGCCTCGGCCAGCAGCCCGAGCGCGTAGGTGTCGGCGACGCCCATGGCGAACTTGTTGATCGTGTTGTACGTGGCCGGGGCGACGATGATCGCGTCGGCCCTCGGCGGCCTGGGCTCGTGCGGCTTGCGGTAGCGGCTGCGGACCGGGCGCCCGGTCAGGCGCTCCAGCTCCGGCACGTCGACGAAGCCGAGCGCCGACGGCGTGGCGACGACCTGGACGTCCCAGCCCTCCTCCTGGGCCGGGACGACCAGCCTGGCCACGTCGCCGGCCGGGCCGGCCGCGCACACGATGACATAGAGACTGCGTGCCGGTGTCTTCACGGTTGAGATCGTAGGACGCCAGCAGCCCCCTCGACCGCGCGTACGCGGGCGGCGACCTCCGGCGTGAGGTGGCGGGCCAGCACCTCCAGGGCGGCGGTGACCTCGCCGACCGCCTCGGGGGCCGGATCGGGCAGGGCGGCGGCGAGGGCGTCGTCGATCGTGGCGGCCCTGACCTCGGCGACCCGGGCGGAGGGCGTCGCCGCGGGACGGATGAGCCGCCGCCGCCGGTCGGCCGGATCGGGCACGCCCTCGATCGACCCCGTGGACTCCAGCCGGGCGACGGCCGTGGACACCTGGCTCTGCGGCAGGCCGGTCCGCGCCGCGATCTCGCTGACCGTCGTGCCGGGGTGGGCGACCACGTCGCCGAGGACGACGAGCACCGTACGGACCGAGCCCCGGGGGCCGTCGCCCTTCGGCTGGGGCATCGCCTGCTCGCCGATCTTCATGAGGGTGCGGCCGAGCAGAAACAGTTCGACTCCGTTCATGAAGTCATGATACATCTATATCGATGCATCGATTTAGATGCTTTTTCCCCAGCGGAGGAGACCCCCATGAACGCCCTTCCCGTCCCAGGCGCCACCCTCCACTTCCAGGTCGAGGGCAGCGGCCCGGTCCTGTTGTTGTCGCAGAGCGGCGAGGGCGACGCCGATCGCACCGCCGACCTCGTGCCGCTCCTGGCCGACGCCTTCACCGTCGTCACCTACGACCGGCGCGGCCTGTCGCGCAGCACCCTCGACCCAGCCGCGCCGCCCGTCACCATGGCCGACCACGCCGACGACGTCGTGCGGCTGCTCGCCGAGGTCGCCGACGGGCCCGCCCTGATGGCCGGGTTCAGCATGGGAGGCGCGATCGGCCTGCGGGTCGCGGCCCGCCACCCCGGCGTGCTCGGCACGCTGGTCGCGCACGAGCCCGTGCTGCCGAACCTGCTGCCCGCCGGAGGCCGCGCCGAGCACGTGGCCGAGCTGGCGGCCATCCAGCGGGCGTACGCGGACGGGGGGCTGGCCGCGGCCTTCCCCGCGATCACCCGGCATCTCGGCATCGACCCGGCGCACGACGAGACCGAGGACGGCCTCACCCCGCAGCCGCTCACGGCCCGGCGGCAGGCCAACTTCGGGTTCTTCATCGGGACGGAGTTCACGGCCGTAATGGAGGACGACCTCGCCCCGGCGGAGACGGTGGGCACCGGGACCCGGGTGATCCCGGCGATCGGCCTCGCCACCCGGCCGTCGGTGCACACCTACCGCTGCGCGCTCGCGCTGGCCGAGTTGCTCGGCGTCGAGCCGGTCACGCTGCCGGGCGGCCACAACGGCAACACGGCCTTCCCGCGCGCGACGGCTCGGGCGCTCAAGGAACTGCTCGCTCCGCGTCACGTCCAGGCGTGAACGTCCGGGCGGCCAGGTGGACACGCGGTCAGCGGCCGCAGGTGCGGAGCATGTTGGACAGCGCCACGCGCTCGCTGCGCGTCACGAACAGGCGGTAGTGGTGTTTCACGGTGATCCACGAGGTCGCGTAGCGGCACCAGTAGGCGCGGCGGCGCGGACGCCAGCTCTGCGGCCCCTGCCCGCCCTTGGCGATGTTGGCGGAATGGCTGACGGTGACCAGCTCAGGACGGGTGAGATCGTTGGCGAAGGCCCGCCGCCGCGCCTGGCTCCACCTCTTGGCGCCCGAGCGCCAGGCGTAGGCCAGCGGGACGACGTGGTCGACGTCCACCATGCGCTCGCTCTTCAACCGCCTGCCGTCGTACGGGCTGTACCAGACGCCCTTCACCGGATGGCAGGCCGCGTTCCTGCGCACCCGCCGCCCGTCCCGGGCCAGGACGGTCTCGCGCACGTCACACCTTCCCTTGTGACGTCCCCACCTGGGCTGGAACCGGCGATGGGTGTAGCCGCGCAGCGATAAGGGCCTGGCGACCCGTAGCTGGGCCAGCATGCGGCGGGCCCGCGCCGCACCGGCCTGCGCGCCCGCGTGGGCGCGTGCGCCGGACTGCGCCGCGGCCGGCTGCGGCGCGGCGACGACCTCGGTGATCGGGATGACCAGAAAGGCGAGGACGGCCATCAGGACGGCCCGTCTCAGGAAGATCATGCTTTACCCCATACCCACCCACGACGGACCTCCTCCAAGTGGATGGCCAGCCCTCCGCAAGTGGGGGTGCGTACCTTCCCCAACCATGAGAAAGCTCCCTCTCCTCCTCGCCGCCCTGACCGCCGCCTCCGCCACCGCGCTGCCCGCGCTGCCCGCGACCGCGTCCCTCGCGTCGGCCTCCTCCGCCGGGAAGACGCTCTCCTTCCGCGGCATGACGCTGCGGATCCCCGCCGACTGGAAGGTGCACCGGTCCGGCGACCACGTCGTGGTGGTGACCGGGTTGTTGTGCAAGAAGCCGGAGCCGTTCGCGCCCGACTGCGAGAGCTTCTGGATCTTCGGCCCGAAGGACTACACGAACGTGCCGGTCGGCGGCGGGTCCGTCACGTACACGGGCAAGCAGCAGTTCCATCCGTTCAGCGGGGTGATCCCGTGCCCGTTCAACTCCAACCTGAGCTGGTATCCCGGCGAGAAGGCGTCCTACCGCGGGCTGCGGCCGGTGGGCTCCGGACACAAGGCGACGTACACCACCTGGCCGAACCGCTGCGTGACGAACGACACCGGCCGCACCACCGCCAGGTGGAACGAGAAGGAGTGGTTCCTGCCGCGGTCCGGGATCCTGGTGGTGGACGCCTGGAACACCTACGGGCTGGCCGGCGTGCTCAAGCGCGCCACCTGGAGCTGATCCCGCACGTCCCGATCTCCGGCACCATGGGCGGTGGTTCGGTGATGCGGGGTGAGGAATGACGAGCCGGTTCTTCATCGGTGAGGGGTACGCGTCGTACCAGGGGCCGTCGGCGGACAACTCGCTCCATCGTCACGCCGCCTACCACGTGACGGCCGCCGTGGAGGGCGAGGTGACCGTCATCGACGAGCGGGGGGCGTGTCATCGCGGGCCTGCCCTGATCATCCCGCCCATGGTCCGGCACCGCATGCCGGGGGCGCCGGACGTCCGCATCTGGTTCGTCGAGCCGCAGTGCTCGTACGCGTCCACCCTGCGCGACCGCTGCACCCCGGCCTCCGACCGGTTATCCACCGGCTCCGGCCTTTCAGCCGCGGGAGGCAGCTCCCCCACCGGCTCGGGCCTTCCGCCCACCGTCGGCTCCGGCTTCCCGTCCGTCGGTGGCGTGATCACCGCGGCCGCCGACCTGCATGCCCTCCGTGAGGAGGACTTCCGTCTGGTGGCGGAACCTCGGCCGTCCCGGGCGCTCGATCCGCGCCTGGTGATCGCGATGGAGGCGTTGACGTCGCGGAACCTCCTGGTCGCCGACGCGGCCACGCAGGCCGGGCTGTCCCCCCAACGCCTGCGCGCCCTGGCCCGGCTGCAACTCGGCATGCCGCTCGCCCGGTGGCGCATCTGGCGGCGGCTCACCCGAGCGGCCCGCGCCCTGGCCGACGGCCGCTCGATCGCCGAGGCCGCGCTCGACGGCGGCTTCGCCGACCAGGCCCACTTCCACCGGCAGCTGCGCGACATGCTGGGGCTCACGCCGGCGACCGTGCTGCCGCTGCTGCGCCGGTCAGCCGCGGGCGGCCACGTAGACGGAGATCGAGCCGGTCAGCCGCGGGCGGCCACGTAGACGGAGATCGAGCCGGTCATCGTCCGCACGATCTCAGCCTCCCGGACGTCCGCGAACCCCGCGCCGGTCATCAGCTCCGGCAGCACGCCGTCCGCGTTGGGCTGCGTGTCCCGCACCCCGTCGGCCAGTTGCACGACACGGAACGCCAGCCGCATCGACGCCGTCCGCTGCCACCCGTAGTCAGCGATCACCAGCTTGCCGCCCGGCCGCAGCACGGCGTGCATCGAGGCGAGGATCGCGCGTTTCATCGGAAGCGGACATTGGTGGAGGACCAGGCTCGACACCGCCGTGTCGGCCGAACCCGGCCCCAGCAGGCCGGCCAGCGCGTCCCCCATGCCGAGCCGCCATTCCGGGGCCGTACCGCTCGCCCTGCTCTTGCGTCGCGCCTGGGCCAGCGTCTCCGGATCGGGATCGACGCCGATGATCCGGGCCCGCGGTTCGAGGCGGTGCAGCAGCATGGCCTGCGAACCGGTGCCGCAGCCGACGTCCACGATCGTGTCGTCGGGCCTGGGGGCGACGTGCATGGCCACCAGGCTGCGCCACAGCCGTTCCCGCGTCAGGGCGACCACCGGGTCGTACAGGCGGGTGAACTTCAGGCGTCCGAGGGCGGGGGTGAAGGTCTGTTGCGACATGAGCGCAGTCTCAGCCGTACGCCGCCCCCCGGTCTTGAACAGAACGCTCGCGCGTCGACGCCGCTACTCGCATTCCCGGGTTCGGGCTTCGACGTTCTGCAGCCCGTATTCGGACCAGAGCCGCGCCATTTGCGACACGCACTCGTGGTCCCACACCTGGCTGACCCCCGGCATCTTCGCGAGCCGGTGACGCCAGGGGCCGCGGTTCACCTCCGGCTGTATCGACAGCCGATACGACTCGGGCATGTCCGACACCCTGGTAGCCGCGACCAACGTCTCATTGTCCGCGTACGTCTCGACGAAGTGGCGATAGGCCGTCTTCTGGTCCTCGTATTCATACGATTCGAGGCCGGGAATCCGCTCGATGACGGCGACGATCGCCTTCTTCTCGTTGGCGGTGGCGGCTTTCTTGTTCGCCCCTCCCCGCCCGTGCCGGCACTCGGGCAAGGAGGAATCGCCCGTGCAGATGAACACGGAGACTTCCACACTCCAGTACGGCCGGGTCACGCGACGGGTCTCCAGCTGATCGATCACCAGCCCGACCCCGGGCCGCCGATCCGCCGCATTCACGACGCGAGCCCGATCAGCCGCCTCGGAGACCCGGATCCAGAACGACTCCGGCATGTCCTTGGCCCGCACCTCGGCCAGCATCTTCGGCTGACCGGCGAACTCCCGCCGGAACTCCGCATAGGACGCCGCCCGGCTCACGAACCGGACCTCGGTCACGCCAGGCGTGGAGTTCAGGAAAGCCTCCATGTCGCGCCGCTGTCTCGCCGTCGCATGCCGTTTGTCACACCCGCGCGCGGAGGGCGTACAGAGGAACACCGCGATTTCGCCGTTGTCAGCGGCGACGTCCGCGGGACCGGGCTCCACCTCGGCCGACGCGGCCTGCCCGGCCATTCCCGACAACGCCACGACACTCGCAACCAGCACCCGCCAGAACCAACGTCTCACCGGACTCCTCGCACCACGAAGATATTCACTTGCGCCTGCGCGGGCGTCGCTGACGTACCGGCACGGTCGAGGAATCGTAGCCGGACCATCGCAACATCAAGATGGACAGGCCGACGACCGTAGTCACCGCACCGGAGAAGAGGCCCAGAAACGCCAGGACGCTTTCGCCGTCCGGATCGCCTATCCCGGGCGGGCCGGTCTCGACCCATTCGCCCATGGCCCATGCCTGAGTGGCGACCAGCACCCCGAAAAGGGTCGTGACCGTCCCCAGCAGATAGCCAGGAGTCCGCGCCCATGCCCCTTTCACGGCGAGCACGAGCCCCCCGACCAGCGCGATCGGCACGGTGACGAACTGCCCGATCTCCAGGGCCATCAGCGTCGAGAGTCGCGCCTGCTGAAAACCCTCCCCACGTCCGGGCGGCCACACGTACAGGCACAACGCGGCACCGGCAAGAAGACCTATCGCGAACAACCGGAGCATCGCCACGGGCAGCATGATCCCGGACCAACCCACCGAACCACCAGACGTTTGACCATACTCATCGACCGGCGGACCACCCGCTCCAAACCGGGTGGTACGGTATGCGTCATGCGGATGATCCACTCATTTCTCGGCTGGTGGCGCCCCTAACCGGGCGGCACTGCTCATCCGCGCAGACCTGACAAAGCGGCCGCCCAGTCCCGGGCGGCCCGTCGGTGTCCTCATCTCTCGGCCGATCCAGGACGACAGGCGGCTCCCGACCTGAGGGAGCTCCACCGATGCCACGACGTCTCACGGGTTTCACGCCGTCCGGCGACCTGCACCTCGGCAACTACTTCGGCGCCATCGCGCCGATCATCGCCGGTCAGACCACCACGGACACCGTCGTCTTCATCTCCGACCTGCACGCGCTCACCCTGGACCACGACCCCACCCAGGTGCACCGGCGAACCCTGGAATTCGCCACCCTGCTGCTCGCCGCCGGCACCGACCCCGAGTCCTGTCTGTTCCTCGTCCAGTCGCACGTCCCGGAACACACCGAACTGCACTACCTGCTCGAATGCACCACGGGCTACGGCGAGGCCCAGCGGATGATCCAGTTCAAGGAGAAGTCCGGCCGTCAGCAGCAGGTCCGCATGTCGCTGCTGACGTACCCGATCCTCATGGCCGCCGACATCCTGCTGTACGACACCGACGAGGTCCCCGTCGGCGAGGACCAACGCCAGCACGTCGAGCTGGCCAGAAC
The DNA here is from genome assembly GCF_044465465.1 of Nonomuraea sp. NPDC049655. NCBI lineage: Bacteria > Bacillati > Actinomycetota > Actinomycetes > Streptosporangiales > Streptosporangiaceae > Nonomuraea > Nonomuraea sp. NPDC049655. The sequence continues at coordinate 480,026 of NZ_JBITLS010000004.1, read as the reverse complement.
CGTCGCCCAGCGGTTCAACACCCGGTACGCCCCCGTCTTCACCGTGCCCACGGCGGTCAACCCGCCGGTGGCCGCCCGTCTCATGGACCTGACGTCCCCGGCCGACAAGATGAGCAAGTCGGCCGCCACGCCGGGTGGCGCCCTGCGCCTGCTCGACGAGCCCGACGTGCTGCGGCGCAAGGTGATGCGCGCGGTCACCGACGCGGACAACACGGTCGCGTACGACCCCGACCGCAAACCCGGCGTCTCGAACCTCCTGGCCATCCTGGCCGCCTGCACCGGCCACGCCCCCGAGGACCTGGCGTCCCGCTTCGACCGCTACGGCGAGCTCAAGGAGGCGGTGGCCGACGCGGTGGTGGCCACCCTCACCCCCATCCGCGACCGCTACCTGCACCTGTCGGAAGTCCCCGGCCACGTCCAGAAGGCCCTGCGGGCCGGCGCCGAGCAAGCCCGCGACCTGGCCGGCGCCAAGGTCCGTCAGGCCAAGGCAGCCATCGGCCTGCTCCCCGCCTGACTGCGACTCAACCCCGCACCACGCCCGCCTCCGACCCCGCACCGGAGGCGGGCACCCATCACCCGCCGATCACGACATGGGCCCCGTCAGAGCCCTCACGAATCCGCCCGAGCACCCGCAGAAACCGACGACCGTGCGGATACAGGTTGTTCTGGGGCAGCCAACCGGTGGTGCGGCTGATGCCGACCTCTTGCAGATCCTGACGGACGCGTCGGCCGAGCATGTCGGCGACCGCCTGCCCATGGCGGCTGCGGGTGATGGTGAACTCGGTGAGCCTGCACGTGTCCGGTGACGGCTGCTGCAACTGGATCTCCACCGTGCCGAGCACTTCTCCCGCCATCGGATCGCCTGGCGGCTGCTTCTCGTAGGACCAGCGGCGCAGGTCCCACACGCGTGGCTCGTCGAGGGGTAGCGCCTGACGTACGTGTGTCTGGCCGTCGTCCCCCACCACGGCGACGTACCGGGCCCGGTTGTCGGAGCAGGGGGTGAGGTACAGGTGATCACCCGAGCAGAGCGGATCCCAGTGGTAGGCGAACCAGATCAGCGACGAGGCGAGCTCAGGGTAGGCGCCGGCCCATCGGTCGTCAAAGAAGAACCACTGTTCGTACGTCCCGTGGCCGCCGTGGACAAACATCTGGGCCACGTGTTCACCCGTCCGGACGACGGTCCCGTCGCGATCAGTCTCAAGGAGCCGCAGCGCTTCGGCATGCGAGTGAGGCAGGGCATGCTCCTCGCCCGACCCCCGTGGATGCTCGGGCCATCGGCTGCAACGCTCCAGCGCAGCCGCTACGCCGTCCTCGCCGGGCGCGACCAGCACGCGCAGAACACGCAGCTCTTCGGGCCACTCCTCGGTGGAGGCGTCCACATCCCGTAGCGCCGCACCGAATCGCGACAGTCGTACACCGGGCAACGCGTGAGTGGGATCCCAGCCGATGCTGTCGTGCCTCGCCTTGCAGGTGAGCAGTACCGCGAAGACGCACCCTTCCTCCGCAGGCGATCGCTCGGTCAGCTCGGTGACCCGCAGCGGCGGCGTGAACGTCGTGGCGCCCGCAACGTGATCAGCCACCTCGGGCAGCGGCCCGTCGTGCACGGCGAAGGCCCACCGCCCCGGATCCGCCGCGACCGCGGCGTCATCGACGAGATAGTAGGCCACGTCATGGTCCAGCCCGTTGGCGAGCACGCGAACGCTGTGCTCGTCGACGTTGCACTGATAGACGTCCGGGATCCGCGTTCTGGCAAGAGTGCGGAGCTCCTGCATGGTCGCGGGGGCCGGACCGCCCTCCGAGAAGAGACAGTCCAGCCCATGGACATTCGCCCCCAGCTCCCGCATGAGCCGGTCATGGGTGTCCTGAGCCGCGGTATCACTCCAAACGTTCCGGACCCACTCCAGGACCGTCGGCTCGGCCAGGCGCCGGACCGACTTTCCCAACATCCCTTGGTCCCAGGATCGATAGACCACATACACGGGCGGCCTCTCACAGCTGAGCAGCATGATCACGGCCACATTGCCCGAGCTTGCGGGCATTCACAACTCGCGCGAAGCAGGCCATCGGTCAAGGTGGGAAGGCAGGTTCGCCGACTCCAGCCCGCGGATCGCCGCCGTCGTACAGGCAGGCCCCGGACGTCATCCCGGGCCCGTTCTGTTCACGGGCGCCGTACGGCGGGCAGCGCGGCGCTGCGTCCCCACCCGCGGCGAACTCGCCGCGCTCACCGCCGACCTCAGCTGAGCACCTTCCCCTCTGCCGACGGACACCCCGGGTCCCGGCGTCAGAGCAGCGCCAGGCAGGCCGCGAACGGCAGCGGGATGAGCACCGCCGTGCCGAGCCGCGCCGCGAGCCCCCGCCCGCGCCGGACGGGGAGAACCACGTCGACCACCACCACCAGCGCCAGGATGACGACGCCGGTAACCGCCAGGAGGAACATGACGATGCTCGCGTGATCGAGCGTCGTGTAGTTGCAGTTGACGAGACCCGGCTTGGCGAGGTCTTCCGTGCTCCTGCAGTCCATCGGCAGGTACTCGGTCAGCAGCCAGCGCGCCAGAGCGAGCGGCAGGGCCGCGGGCACGCCGAGCGCGAGGTTGACCAGGGCGGGGCCCAAGAGCCCGCTCCTTGCTCGTCCCTCACGCCGAGAAGGCGGGTCCGTCCTGCGCACAGCCATCGAAACGCCCTCTGCTCTTCGGTAACCCGCCAGGGGCATCATGACCTACGACGCCCCGGCCGACCGTCATCGGCTGACCTGTTCCCATGCGACGCCTACAGGCAGCTCGGCAGCGGGACAGCCCGTCAATCACGCAGGCGAATCGCGGCTTCGATGCGAAGCCCGACACCGATCCCAGCGAAAATGAGCGTCCCGAGGAGAGCATTGGTGGAGAGCTCTTGCTGGAAAATGAGATCGAAGGCGGCCACCACCGCTGCAAGTATGAAAGCGGCGTTCCCCAGGGCTCTCACGGTAAGGGCATCAGCTGCAGCGCCTGTTTGCGGGGTGGCGGCGTCGGCAAGGAATTCCCACCCGAGCAGCTGCCTGTTCAGGTGTCGCGACTGTGGGATCCACATGGCGTACGCGGACTACACCTGACCTCGGTTGTGCACGCCGAGCCCCTATTGGGACGGCACCTGGTTGGCATTTATCGAGGCTCGTTCAGCGTCGGTCAGGCCGGCTTCCGCGAGGATGGCCTGGACCGTCGCGTTCTTTCCTCGGACGTAGTCGTCGATGTCGGCGGCGTTCCCGGCAACGTGCTTCTTCACCATGGCGTACTGGTCGCGAAGTCTCGCGTTGGTTCGCAGGGTGTCCCTGACCGCGAGATGATTGCGGAGGGACAGCGAACCGTCGACGATGACGTAGGTGTGGGTCCCGGCGAGTCGTGCGGGTGCCTTGAAGGCCCATCTCTGGGGGATCCCCAGCTCGCCCAACGGCGAGAACCCCAGGCCGATCAGGACGTCCGAGGCGGCTGCGACATCCTGCTCCGCCACCACGATGTCGCAGTCGATGATCGGCTTGGCGGCCAGCCCGGGCACTGACGTGCTGCCGACATGTTCGATGGAGATCACGGCGACTTCGGCGGCTGCCAATGCCTCGGCGTACTCCGTGCGCAGCGCCTCGAACCGATCCGGCCATGTGGGGTCGTAGTCGACTACCGTGATCACGACTGGAGCCTAGTGGGCGGACAGGCATGCGTGAGCGGTGCGCAGGAACGTCCGGCTGCCGGCCACGTTCCGTTCGGGCCGAACACGCGGCGATCCACTACACCCCGATCGACCCGGCACAGACGCCGGCGGGCCACCGTCCGGGACCGGCCCCCGCCGCGCGCCCGGACGGCGGGCGGGGTGAGGGCCGCGGTGCCGTTCTTCCGATGCCCCTGTCGGGCGGGACGCCGTCCGACCTCGTGCCCCGCGGTCAGGAGGGTTGGTGACCGCGATCAACGGTGGTCGGGCGGTCGTAGATGCCGACCGCCCACTCGCCGGGCTGTTCGCCGACCTCCGCCGAGAGGCGTTCGAGCACGTCAGGGCGAGGAAGTGAGACGCCGGCCGCCCGCTCGTCGCACGTCGCCCCCTTCGGGAACGGCAGGCAGCGGCCGAGTTCTTCGGCGACCCTGACGACGGGGGCGTCCGCGGGGAAGACCCATACCTGGATCGTCTGCCGGCCCTTGAGCCATTTGGTCGGCGCCGACAGCCGGTCGTGATGGCCGCCCACCCCGGCTCCACACCGCCCGGACGTGCCGCCCGATTCGCCGCTCTTGAGCGGGACCCTGACGACGACCCATGCTCGGGGATCCGCACAGACCACCTTGTAACCGGTGGAGAAGCTCGTCGGTGTGAACGTCACGCTCTTGCGGACGCCTGTCGTTCCGAAGCGCTGGGTGTGGATGAGGGGAAGGGTGAACTTCTCGGCTCCCAGCGCCCACGGGGAACGTCTTGGGCAGCTCCGGGGGCGTCTGGATCCGCGCCGAGCTGGGCGGCGCGGCCACCGCGGCCTGGTCGGTCCGGTCGGGGCCCGTCAGCATGACGGCAGCGACGGTGGCGACGCCCAGCACCCCGACGTTCAGCGAACGTCGGACCCCGCCGCATCCGGCGGCCTCGGCGGACGATCGCGTCGAGGTGGGGGACCGGTTCCCTACTGGTCGCGTCATGGGCGTACGTATCCAGGAGCGTGCGCAGGTTGCTCTCCGTGTGCCTCATCGCTGGAGCTCCTTCAGATTCATGGTGCGGATGTCCGGATCGACGCGCAGACGGGTCAGCGCCCTGCCGAGCTGGCTCTTGACCGCGTCCAGCGAGCAGCCGATGATGTCGGCGATCTGGGTGAGCGTCCGTCCCTCGAAACAGTGCAGGACGATCACCGCCCGCTGACGGGGCGACAGGGTGGCGATGGCCTTCCACAGCGCCGCCTGGTCCCCCATGGCGGCCGCGTGGTCCTGCGGGTCGGCCGTCTCGGGCAGGGTTTCGACCGGCACCTCGCCACGCCACGCCACAACCGACGCCACCAGGTGGCGTGGGTGTTGACGATGATGCGATACACGTACGGATCGGGGTTGCCCTCGATCCGCCGCCAGGCCACCCAGGCCTTGGCCAACGCCGTCTGCACCAGGTCCTCGGCGGTGCCCCAGTCCCGGGTGAGGAGGTACGCCATCCGGCACAGCCGTAGATGGCGATGCGCCACGTACTTGGCGAACCCGTGGTCCATCAGTCATCTCCGTCTCGTCGTCTCCGGCGAGGACTAAAACGTGGGGGGCACGTACGGACGACAGGCGGCGCGGTGAGCGCTCACGTCGAGGCCGGGCAGGCGTAGATCATCAGCTGCCGCCTGTGGAAGGCTCTTCCGACGGATCATCGCTGCTCAAGCAGCACCTCATGCGCTGTGATCATGTCGGTCAGCCCTAACTGGAGTGCGACCATGACCAGTTCGGAGGAACTTGAGCGAGAGAACGCGATAGTTCTGGATGCGGTCCAAGCATTATTGGGCCTTGTTTCTGCCGACGTCATTGCCGTCGCAGTCTGCGTGGAGACGGATCGCGTCGGATTGCACTTCTGGGTTCGACGCCGTACCAGTGAACTCGACGAGGACATCGAGGATGCGATTTTCGAGCTCGACGCTCTTCTCTCTGGAGACGGCCCTCTCATCGAGTCCCGAATCCATGACGGGCCACCTGATTCGACGATGCTGCGTTCGTACGGTCGGATGATCTATTGGGCGAAGTGCTAGGCGCGCTGTAGCTCAACCACGCTCCCCGCGACTCCCCGCCATTCCCCCGTTTTGTCCCCATGTCGAACCGCCGACGGCTTACAGGGAGTCAGTCGTCAAGGCCCCCGAAATCTGAGCGTCGACCTGCGGTGGAAACGCGAACCGCGCACACCTGAGCCCAAGACCATCGAACGCACTCCGGGGCCTGAAGTGGTTAACGGTGACGGACAGCCGCTTCAATGCGCAGAGTCAATCCAACCAGGACCACGAGCGTGAAGACTCCAAGGACCTGCCAGGGGGGCTCACCGTCTGCGAAGAACAGGGCTCCTACGCAAAGAGCCAGGCCCAGCACCAGGACAACGGTGCCACACACGCGGAGGGTATCGATCTTGTCCGACTCGGTGGGTGGGGTTGTATGGAGCATCGTTCACCTCGTCCCTACCGCGGTCATGTCGAGAGCATCCCACGTTGATCCACAATCCGAGAGTGCGGAGTTGCCGTATCGCCCCCAGACTGGTCCATGCCTTAGCTTGGCAGCAGACCGCAATCACATCGTCCAAGCAAATGTGCGACGGCCAACTACGCGTGGCGATCTTAAAGACTGCATCTGTACGACGGCATTGGGCCAGGTTGGAGCGTTCGGTTCATACGTGCGGGGCCGGCCCGGTGTCCCGCCGTTTGATCGGGGAGCCGATGGCCCGCATGGGCCACACAGCACCCGCGCCGTCCTTATGTGCCAGCACTCCACGGACGAACATCAACGCGAAGTAGCGCGCAAGTTCGACGAGCTTACTTGTGTATCTCTCCTGTGAAGTGAATACGCTGCCGGGATGGTCACGAACTATGGGACGTCGGAATCGCAGTTCCCGCCGAAGCGGGTGGTTGGTCAGGAGCGTGGCTGGTATCGAGGTGACTGCCATGTGCATTCGGTTCTCTCGAACGGTGGAGAGCTGACGCCGGAGGAGCTTGCGGCCGGTGCTCGTGCTGCGGGGCTGGACTTCATCGCGACCACTGAGCACAACACCGCAGATGCGCATGGTGCGTGGGGTTCGCTCGTCGGTGACGACCTGCTGGTGATCATTGGCCAGGAGGCCACCAGCCAGACCGGGCACTGGCTGGCGCTCGGCATCAGTCCGGGGCAGGTGGTCGACTGGCGGTACGGCGTCCGCGACGACGTGATCGGCAAGCATCTGGGTCAGGTACATGAGGCTGGTGGCCTATGCGTGGCGGCCCACCCGTACGCGCCGTACCCCTCTGGTGTCTTCATGTACCCGTTCGAGGGATTTGATGTGGTGGAGGTGTGGAACGGGCCATGGATCTCCGATGAGCCTTGGCAGGCGGACAATGCGGCAGCACTGGCCGAATGGGGCCGGGGCCTGGCCGTCGACATCCGCCGTGGACGGTGGCGTCCTGCGATGGGCAACAGCGACACCCATCTGGAGGGCCAGATCGGCAGACCGCACACCGTCGTGCTGGCTGAGGAACTGAGTGCTGACGCAGTCCTAGCCGGCATCCGTACCGGCCGGAGCTGGATCGCCGAATCGGCCACGGTTGAGCTGTCGCTCCAGGTCTCTGCTGGTGATGGCAGTGCCGATATCGGGGGGCGGCTGGATACCTACGGCGAACCGGCTGTGGTCCGGGTGGACGTCTGTGGTGTGCCGTCCGGCATTGTCAGCTTTCACACCGATCGAGGAACGGTGCACCGCGCACCATTGCCAGGCGATGGATCAGGCGTCTTGGAGTGGCATACCAATGCGGAGGAATCGTCCTTCGTCCGCGTTGAGGTGCGTCATCCCAACGAACACATGGCGGCGCTCACCAACCCCATCATCCTGAGCTGAAACGACGAAGGGTCAGGATGGTGCAGCTTCTCCAGACGGACATCGCAACCTTGTGGGGACAGGTCGGCGACAAGCGCTTCTCCACAGTGGTCAGCGTCGAGTACGACCCATCATCAGGCGAGCCCATCAAGGCCGAGCTGGCCAGCCCGCTCTACCGGCACAAAGAGGAGTAGACCGTGCGGGTCACCTTCGCCACCCAAGCGGCCCCAGGCCGGGCGAACGAGGACTTCGTCGCCGCCACCCCGGACGCCGCCGTACTCCTCGACGGCGCAGGCACACCACCCGGATCCGACTCCGGCTGCTCCCACGGGGTGGCCTGGTACTCCCGCACCCTCGGCTCCACCCTCATCGCCTCGATCAGCCAAGGTCCGAATCCTCTGCCTGAACTCGTCCCGGCCGACTCCGTCCTCGTCCTGGACATCACCGGCAACATCCCCGCCGACCGAGTACGCGCAGCCGCCCTGCTCAGCGACGGCGCCTCCCGCCTCGTCGACCGCTTCCACCTAACCACCTGGCGCGAAGCCCTGGACACACTCGACCAGCACGGGCCGGCGGACCTCATCACCACAGTCCGGGCCGCCGCATACTCAGATCCGGACGGCGAACGCTGGCCCCGCGGCAAGACCTACGACGACGCCACCGCCGCTCACATCTCATTCACCACGACGGAATAGGCACGTGATGTTGTCGTGGCGGCGGCCGAAGGCGGCCACCAGAACACTGGTGGCCATGTGCTCCAAGTACCACCCCTGCCCCTCGATCTCCTCGATGAGCTCACCGATCTCGGGGAGAGTTCTTCCTTCGGGCGCCTTGTCCAGAGGGGCAGTGAACCGGGCAACGAAGACCCGCCGCCCCGCCGCATAGGCATGTCCGGCAGCCATGACGACCTGCTGCTGACTAGGGCTAGCCCCACGAAGCACCATTAATGACGCACCTTTCTGCCATTCATCGAGGATTGCCTCGATATGACACGCAAGGGGCATAATGCCAGTCCAAGGCTACTGAGCACAGCAAAAAGTCAGACCCCTTAGCCGCAGCCCCCTATTCGCCACTCCGAGAAGTCGACCACCGGCGTCGACACCCTGGACAGTTGGGGAGACTCTGGCGTTCGTCCTCCACGTAGCCACCTGGACAGCTCCTCGGAGCGAACCGATCGCACCCGGAGCCGCGCTGCCCTCCCAGCACCCCACAGACGAACGCCGGATCAGAAGCCCAGGCTTATGACCTGGACTGCCGGACGCCGTGTTCAGTGGGTGGTGGACGGTCGTCGTAGTGAGCCCGTGTACGGGGACGTTGCTGTCAGGGCTGCTGTCATCGCGCTTGCTGGATCATGACCTTCGTCCGCCCGTGTCGCCCGAGTCGATCTGCCGGCAAGCAGGAGAACGGAGAGGCTGTTGTGGGGCAGACACCTCATGCAGAGACGAACCTCCTCGCAGAGACACTCCGCGCCGGGGCGGTCCCGGCCATCTCCGGGCCGGTCATCCTGAAGACCTCCCGGATCAGCCCGGCAGAGCTGAACATCTGGATCTGCCGGGGAGCCGACTTCGTCGTTCCCTTCCTCATGACGACAAGGGCATGGTGGCAGCTGCTCTCGTGGACCGAACTCCTGCTGCCGGTGGTCCTGGCAGGTCTCCTGCTGCACGCCTCGCCACGAACCACGCTCTTCGGGGTCGCGGCGATCAGCATGCCCGGACGTTCCTTGAACACCTTCGGACCATAGACGAACCGCTCTACGCCGCCTTCGTGCTCATGCTGGTCCTCGGCCTCCGCCGTGGTGAAGTCCTCGGCCTCACCTGGGACACCATCAACCTCGACGGCCAAGAGCTGTGGGTCTCTCAGCAGCTCAACCGCGTCCACGGAAAACTGCTCCACCGGGACTCCACCAAGACCACCGACTCAGACGCCTCGCTGCCGCTCCCGGCCTTTGCGTCACTGCGCTCAAGCACCGACGCTGGGTCCAGGAGGGAGCTCGCAAGGAGGCCGGCGACAAGTGGAAGGACTCAGAGCTCGTCTTCACCACCCGGTACGACACACCCGTCGAACCGCGGAACTTCAACCACTCATTCGAGCTACGTGGCAACGCCGCCGGTGTCCCACGCATCCGCGTTCACGACACCCGCCACACCTGCGCCTCGATGCTCGCCGCTCTGGGCGTTCACCCTCGGGTGGCGATGCGCATCCTGCGGCACTCGCAGATCTCCGTGACCATGAACGTCTACACCCAGATCGCCAGCCCGGAGACCCGCAAGGCTCTCGCCCAGCTCAACGCCAGCCTAGATCTCTAGCCCAACAGAACCCTAGTCATGCAACACATCAGCGGAGGCCATTTCCACGGCTAGGGGATGGCCTCCGCTGCGGTTCTAGGCGTGGGCTATCTGCAAGTCGCCTCCCCAACTTCGGGCGATGACAGTTCCCTCCTCGAACTCGAAGGCCATGCGCATGCGTTGGCCGGACAAGTCATCGAACTCCTCGACCAAGCGCCGCAACCGCTGACCGATGTACCTCACGAAGGGAACTTCATCGGGAGCGGCGATCACATCCACGCGGCTGCCCAGCTCCTCCATCACGTAGCCCTCCCCCGGCCCCTCGGAGTCGATCCTGAGTTCCCAATCAGCGGCAACACCTAGGTTGACATTCAACGTCTCGAATCTGAGCCAGACCTCGCCTATGACCGGGGCTTCAGATCGATGTGTGAACTGACTTGCTAGCACGCTCGCCAAGCGCAGATTCTCCAGGGCAGTCACATCCACCGGATCAGCCTAATCCGTAGCCCATCGATGGGCATCGGCTACAAGGGTTGCTGTATGGCGCAGCTGTACGGAGATCAAAAAGGCCCTTCCGGATCATCCGGGAGGGCCTTCGAGCTGGGAGCCGCCTCGGGGATTCGAACCCCTGCCCCCTTCATTACGAGTGAAGACACGATCGACGAGAAGACACGCGCAAGGCACTCAAGCGCCTTAGAGATCATTTAGAACGCCGGAGACAGAAGGATCTATCGCAGTAGGCCACCTCTGACCGGGGCGGCTTTCGCAATTCGCGGCTTCGTACAGCAGCCGCTCTCTACCCTGCCATCGGCAAGGGTCGTAACGTCAGCAGTCATGGCAGACGTCGTGATTTGGGTGAAGCCCTACGAACGCAAGAATCACAACCCAGGCACAGAGGGATACAAAGGCCTGTGCGGGTGGCACGGAACGACCTCCGGTCGAGGACCGTGTCGCAACGAGCCATACGCGAGCGTGAAACTGAACTACGCGAACTACCAGCCAGTTCAGTCGGCCTGCGTCCAAGCCCTCGAGGAGATCTCACAGCGCTACGGCTTCCCCATCCCGCAAGAGCAGGGCGTGCGCGCAGACGATTGACGCCGTAGCTGTGCCTCGCAGCCGTACCGCGTTGGTACCCGGCATGACGACCATCCCGGAGCCGGAGCGCCCTCGCCGGAGGCAAGAGCACCTGGCTGCGCTTCACACGCGAAAGCACCTCGTGGTCAACTCAGGGAATGTCGGCGATCGTCACATCCATCATTGCGGTCACAGGGACCCTCTTAGGCTCTCTGATGACATTTCTACTCCAGCGTCGTTCCATCGATAGATCGGAAAGGTTCGCTCGAGCGGAGCGGCTTCGAGGCGAGCAGATCAAGATCTACAGCGACTTTGCGCGTATCATCCTGGACTTCCGCAGTGCCCAACGACGAGCCTGGAGTGAGCGGGCCAAAGACGACAGGAAGAGCGAGACCTACCGCACGGCGGTGGATGAGGTCTTGCGCGCACGTGCAGCGGGGTGGACGGCTCTGTATCAGGTAGAACTGATCACAGAGGATGTCGAGATCAGACGACTCGCGAACCACGCCATGGAGTTGGTCAAGAGCATGAACAAGGCCGAGACCTCGGATGAGGTGAAGGCTTTGACTCCGGAAGTCCGCGTGGCGGTGGAGGACTTCGTCCGTGCGGCCGGCGTCATGGTGCGGAAGGTGTAAGTATGCGCGATCCGAGCGCGGGTGCGCGCGAGAACGGCCCCCCGGCCGCACGCGCAGCGTGTGGCCGCGCTCGGGCGGCCACTTGAAGGCGGCGAGATGCGCCTGGGCCCGCTCAAGTCACGAGCAGGAGGCCGGACGGTGAGCATCCCGGCAGTCATCATCCCCGTACTGACCGAACACCTGGCCACCTACGTCGCCCCACAGGGCGACGCCTTCGTCTTCCTAGGCAAGCGCGGGGCCTTCCTCAGGGGCGGCAACTTCAGACGCGAGGCCAAGTGGACGGAAGCGCTCAAGGAGATGGGCCGTACAGAGCCTGCACTTCCACGATCTCTGGCACACCGGCAACACTTTCGTCGCCCAGTCAGGTGCCAGCCTGGCCGACCTCAAGGCACGCATGGGACACGACAGCGACTGTTAACGGCACGAACGCCGCTTCCCATGATCAGAGAAGCGGCGTTTTGGCTGGTGGAGCCTAGAAGGTTCGAACTCCTGACATCCTGCTTGCGACCTCGCCGCTGTGGGGCGTCCGTACCGTCAGCGTGCCGGTGGGGTGGTGTCCGAGAGTGAGCCGGCCTGGTCACCGGATCGGACCAGTCGGTGTTCCCAGACCAGGGCCGCGACGATACCGACGGCATAGGCGACCAGGTCCCATGGGTCGGGGAATGCGCCGACCAGGACACCGCCGATGCCCGGCGGGGTCATGCCGACTATTTGGTAGAACTCGACGGCGACGGCGATCGCGGCCGTGGCCAGGGTGCGGCGTGCGGCGGTGGTGCGCCACAACAGCCCCAAGAACGCGTAGACCAGCATGGTGGCGCCGACGTCGCTCACGTAGCCGCGGATGAACGGTTGTCCCGGGCCCCGGTAGAAGAGGACGAACGCGCCGATGGCGAGGGCGACGCCCCCCAGAAGGACCATGGCGCGGCGCATGAGATTGACATCTTCTCCGAATCTGAACGATCAGGACGAACCTGATCATAGAGCTCGTCACCTATGGCGCATGCTCATTGCGTCAGGTCGGCGACCCACGTAGTGACGATTCATCCGGAATGCAGCCATCGCTCATCCCCGCCCCACCGAGTCGACACGCGCGTGCTCGTTGCTCGACTCATGCAGACGGCTTCTCAGACATTCTCGGTGCGTGACGACGGTATGGCTGCCAGGGCCGTCTGCGCTCCTGACATCCGTGACCACGCCGTCCCCTGCCGGGCTGAGGACGGTGGGCGTACCGCAGAAATCGCACAGCCACTGAAAGCTGTGAAGGTCCTGAGATCGAATCGTCAGACGCGCCCACGCCGGCGGACTCCATCGACGGATCCCTTGCACCACGGCGTCCACCTCCGTCCCCACAGCCGGATACTCGCCAAGCCACGCCCGTCCGACGCCGGAGGGACTGTCGATCGCCGCGCCATCGATCGATGCACCGATGCCCTCGTGACCCAGGATCTCCACCATGACGCCCCATGGGTGCTGCTGGGTCACTCGGACCCGGACCCGTTGACCAGGGACCAGGTCTGCTCCTGCGGCATCGAATCGCCGCACGAGATCGTTGTGCAACAGGGGCGTGTTGAACCGTTCGCCTACCTCGTTAAGCAGGGCGAACGATGGCTTGAGCTCCTCTAGGCAGAGCCGACGGTTTTACAGCTGGAGACTGCTCCGGTCCCGACTTGGCCTTTCATCTGCAACAGGACTAAAGCCCCAACGCTAAGGGAGATCTCCGGACGCGAACGCAGAACCTGCGGATCAGCACCGTAATTCCGAGACAGGTCCTCGTGGCATCGCTGGATCTCAAACAAGGGGCGACACGTACCTGCGTTGTAAGACCCGTCGATCTACGTGAGCTACAGATAGGAGCTGAAGTGGTCGGCCACGGTGTCTGCCACGACTTCCGCATCGTCGGAGCCATCGACCTCCAGGACTCGGATGCCCAAGCGGCAAGCGGAGCGGACCGCCTCATCGGCGACGAGGCGGTCTCGGGCAAGCCGGTTCTCCTGTGCTCGCTCAGGGTCGCTCACCTGGAGGCGGAGGCTGCCAGCACGGGGCAGTTCGCGGAGCTGGCGCTGACGGAATGCTTCGCTCGGCACCATGACGATCATCCGACAGGGCGAGTCGATGATGGAAGCGACCAGTTCGGGACGCAATCCCCAGCCTTCGGCAACGACAGGTCGCCCCGACACCAGGCCGCGCAGATCGTCCAACGCCCACTCGAACCGCGCGGGAAAGCCGGCCAGGGTCTCGTCGGCCATCTCTTGAGGGGTGGTGTTCACCCAGACGGTCTCCGGGTCAGGATCAGCGGTGGGCTCGCCAAGTCGCACTCGGCGGGCGATCCGGCGGTCATTGTGTGCGCGCGCGTCGTGGTAGTCGTAGTGATAGGCGGTCAGCTCGTACCGGATGGCCAGCACCCTGGCAACGGTGGACTTCCCGGCCCATTGCCCACCTCCGATCCACAGGGCGTTGTGGAGGGTGCCGAACGGATCCCAGACCCCGCTACTTGTGGCGTTCACGGATACAGCTTGGCGAAGGCATGGGCCAAGAAACAGTCTTGTTGTGCTTGCCCACCCGGATGATGATCGTAGAGAGGGAAGCGCCACCCTCTCCGCTTGCAACATTCTCGGAACGCACCTGGTGTCGTATTGCCCCCTGCCCCCTGCATGACCGGGCCGCAATCAGCCGGTTCAGGGGTCAACTCCTAGACGAGCACCCCCGACCATGTACGGTGGCCAGCCATGCCGTGGCGATCGTGAGGGCTTCGACTGTGCGGCGGCGCGGCAAGCATGGTCGGTGCGCCCGGTTCGTACGACGCGGCAGGCGTGTGGCCCCCGGCCCGGTGTCCCGCCGCCGTCCGGGACCGGCCCCAGGCCGCACGCCCGGACGGCGGGTGGGCGGAGAGCCAGCGGTAGGCGTGCCGCCGCTTGACGAGCTAGCAAGGGTAGCCCTGAGCACATCGGGCACGCAGCGGGCACGGCCCCAGAACAAGGCCCACTAACGATCAAAAGCCCAGGCCATTGACCTGGGCTTTTGTATGAGTGGAGCCTAGGAGATTCGAACTCCTGACATCCTGCTTGCAAATCGGCCTGATCACCAGGGGAAACGGCCCCCACCTGGGCGAGAGGCAGTCCGCGAGTGACCGTGAGTACCCCCTGATGACCGCCCTTAATGGCACGTTAATGGCACGACGATCACGCGATCCGATCTGCCCAGACAAGGGCCGACGCGGCCCGTCTCCTGGACCGTCTCCGTCCTCCTCGTAGCTGCCGGCCCCCAGGACGTGACCGCCGTGTCAAGGGTCAGCGAAGCCGATCGCGAAGCGACGCCGCAGGCGCCCTTGATGAGGCGGGCACGTCCGGGGCACTCGGACAGCGAGGAGGATCAGAGGGCCTGGGAGCTAATCCATCTACAGTCTCCGTCTCACGTACCTAGCATGGTGACCGTCTGCCATTTCGGTCCGTCGATAACTTCAATTATGCGCACTTAAATTCTTTGGCGTATCACGCAAGGGCGACAACAGCTATGCGAGACGATGTGGCATGGGTTACGATGCAAGGCTGCGCTAGAGCGCCCGCCAAATCGCGACGTCGGTGAATCTGCTCAAGGAGGACCATGCCGACAATAACAGTGGCTGATCGAATGCTCTTAAGTCTAGCCACGCGCAAGAAAGCCGATATGGCGGCGTTCGCATCTCTTAATAGTGGCCTGCATCCCTTTCCGTTGGCAGACGGGATTCGGCAAGCTATTTCTGACAGACTGACATTTGCGGGCGAACACCTTCGAGTCGGCGATAAACTACTATTCGATCTCCAATTTCGTACCGCAATAAGTAGGCATTACTATGCCATGTATCATTCCGCAAGAGCGATAGTGTTCGCAACACATGGCGGCGACGACTATCAGCAACATAGCAAGTTGCCCAAGAATTTGCCTGCTGACATGGCGGACGCCCCCTTGAGGCAGGTGCAGCTGACAAATGCACGCCTTCTGCGAAACGAAGCAGATTATGACCTCTATCCCGCAAGTCAGTCTAGCTGGGAAGCAGATTCTCGAGAGCTGGCGACCATAGCCGCAGCTTTTGTTAAGGCATGCGAAGAGTACGCTCTAGTGAATGGACATGTGTAATGTCAGAGATTGACTATGCGGATCACGTCAAGAGATATCTCGACGAGGCAGGCGTGCGCGCAGAAAAGGTAGAGGAGCGCACGTTTCCGGGTGAACGGTGGGTAATTGCCACAGTTCCCCGAGAGATGCTTCTTCTCGCCCAGAGCACTGCTGGAGCACTAGAGAATGAGCTAAACGCCCTCTCGGGCGAGCCAGAATATCCGATAACTGTTACTTTCCGCACGCCCCCGGAGATCACGAAAAAAGCGGAAGACTCCAACCGTCGAGGAAAGCTGTCTAACCCAGCCGTCGATCAGCTCATCCAACTTCTGGAAGCCAGGTCACGAACCTCAGATGCGCTACCTAGCCTCAAATATAACGAGGATCCGCGAGCAGGCCTAACCGCTATCGGGGCGTCAAGACACCACATAATTTACGGTCGCCGAGGCGTTGGAAAGACCGCCTTGATGCTGGAGGCGAAACGGATTTCGGAGCGAGACGGTCACGTAACAGTATGGTTGAACGCCCATACTTTCAGGCAGGCTGGCCCCGCAGGCGCCTTCCTTTTCGTAGCAGAAGCAGTCACGACTGCCTTGATTAAGCATGCGGGATCGTCCCAATCGGAGAACTTCTCTCGCCTCAGAAGCCTGAACGGTGCAATCGCACGTATCCGAAAAGAAGGGGCCCCGTCTGGCGAAGCTGTCACCAGCATACTTCCGGACCTTAATACTGCGTTGCGGCCAATTCTGAGAGAAGAGCTCATACGCCTATTCGTGTACATTGACGACTTCTATCTTTTCCCTATCGCCGACCAACCTCGTCTCCTCGACTACATCACAGGCATGCTGCGCGACTGCAACGGGTGGCTCAAGCTTGCCAGTATCGAACGCCTAACGCGTCCATTCGAGCCATCCTCGAAACTAGGAATCGAAATACCGCATGACGCATCTAAGATCGATCTAGATCTTACGTTGGAAGATCCTTCATCCACTCAGCGATTCCTTGAGTCTGTCCTGTCGGACTATACGATTGCAGCAGGCCTCAGAAAGCCATCCAGTCTTGCAGGTCGGGAGGCACTAGGGCGACTTGCCCTCGCCTCTGGGGGTGTTCCTCGTGACTATCTCAATCTATTCGCGTCTGCCATCGTCGTGGCGAGAGAGAATAGGGCGGACCCGCAGGAAGTTGGAAAAGAGGATGTCTCGGGTGCAGCGAGGAGATCTGCTCAGAGTAAGAAACGCGACTTGGAGCAAGACGTCTCTTCCCAGAACAGCGAAGCCTTGCTGACAGGGCTAGAACGACTGTCGAAGAATGTTCAATCTCACGGATACACCTTCTTCCGGGTCGATATCGAGCAGAAGTCCCGACCGGGCTATGAGATCCTCGCTCAACTCGTTGATCTTCGCTTTGCTCACCTCATACAAGCGTCACTCTCTGATCAACACAAAGGCGGCGTTAAGTACGAGGTGTATATGCTCGACCTCAGCGAGTTTAGCGACGTAAGGTTGAAGAGGGGTCTTCACGTACTCGACCTGGAGAGCGGGCAATGGTCCCTTCGGCAGACCGGGGCCGCAAGGTCTATGAAGAAGCTCAAAGGGACCCAGGTACGCGATGAGCTACGCCAGTCTCCCCTTGTAGACGTCAACGAGCTTGTCGATGAGTAGCCGGATCTTAGACGCTCCAGCGACCAGCACCGTCTCCTGCATGAGCAGAGATGCGCTGGTCGTCACATCCAGGAATTGGCCGCGGCATACGCGCGCCGCTGCATGCTTCCATGCGACTTCCGGGCCGCCGGCGGCCGGGACCGGCCCCCAGGCCGCATGCCCGGCCGCCGAGCGGGCGACGGGCCGCGAGGCGGCGCGGAGCGCTGCCCTTGATCTATATAAGATCAATTCGGCAATACTCGCACCACGGCGCTACTAAGGGCGGCGTGTGCTACGGACCGTCCGCTTTTCCAGACGGACCGATCAGCCTGTTCGACTGATCAGGACAGTGGTCAGGGACGTGCGGATGTAGCCGCAGTGCGGTTGTGTGTGTGGACGTAGCCGGCAGCACGCTGTCACCAGCCAGTGAACTTCCAAGATCGCTCAAGTGTGCGGACCATGTCCTCATGTCAGTGACGGAGTTCGCCGGCGGCCCTACCTGGTCAAGCCGCAAACCACTTCATTACGAGTGAGAACGAGATCGTCCACGGGTGCCAACGCCGCTCTGGCAACCCAGCTCGCGCGTCACCATGATGGCCTGGCTATCCACGAGTGTCCGTAGCAAGTTCTCTGGGCGGGGGCTCTCTTGCGGCGACACACCGTCGGCGGGGATGCTCACGATCAACCTCAGCACTGGCTCACAGACAGAGCCCTTCTGAGCCCCCTCCATCGCTACGACTTCGCAGTCATATGCCGAACTGTACGACTCCACACCGCAGGTGCCCTCTCCCTCCCACTAGTTGTGGCCCAGAGACCATCCGTTCTAACCCGATCGGAGATGACGTGATTGTCGGCTTCCCATGGTCAGGACCGCTGCGTTCAGCAGTCTGACAAGCCTGAGCTGCTAGTTCTTGTATCGTATCTAACAGACGCATTCGGCCTGGCAATAAGCGTTGAATCCAAGAGTGAGCTGAGGCGATAATTGAGGCATCTGATACTCCTAGCACTTATTCTCTATCGCTTAAAGCGTGCGCGAAAAATCTACACCAAGCAAGCTTCCATCGGCACGGATCGCGGTCGTCGAACTCGACGAAGGGCGGTAGCGCCATATGTTGGCATGCTTGCGATCACCGCGATCGCGACCGGACTTTCGGGAGGCCTATTCGTTGCCTATAAAAAATTTCAAGAAATCTCCGCCACTCCTTCTCCAATCTCAGAACAAGGAGAGGCTCGCCTATATTTCGACGAACCCAACGTTTCGGCTTATCTAAAAGTCGCATTCAAAGAGGACGACTATGGCGTGAAAGCGGACTATCATATTACTCTCGAGGGCAAGGCTGCACGCAAGGGAATAGGGTTTACCTTACTGCTAACTGGGGGCGCTCAATATCTAGAGCACTTCCAAGGCGGTGAACTGATACCTCGCGAGAACGGTTGCCCCAGCAGCCACGCGTACGTAACATCAGAGGTGAAGCAATATTCGTGCGCATGGATCCCCCTTGCTGATTCGTGGCCTCCTATCTCAGGCACCGACCCTCGCGCACAGATCATCCGCGGAATTATAAAAACCAACAGCATCGGGTCCGCATGGGCGTCCGTAACCACCTCTCGCATCAAAGCGATAGTATCCTCCACTGCAGGCAAGCGTACATATTTTTCTCTGCCCGCGGTTGGCACCACATACCTCCCACGCTCCCTGGATGGCAGGCAAATTGAATTCGACATAACCAAAGAGGTGAAGGGATTTGTTCCGCAAAGACTAGATTTATCTATAGATTATGGCAAAATACCAGTTCAATCTCGAATTGAGAGTATAGCGCCGGACCTCGTCCAAGCCGGGCAGTTTTTATGGTTCCAAGAAGACGCTGGCCTTATTAGGGCTGAAGGTTCAACCGTCGACACCGTGGTTGAAGAGGCCGGACAGCGAGTTCTTTTTTTGCTTGGGTTGTATGCGGGTTTCGTAGCCGGCGTGATACCGCCTCTCATGTCCGTCGGGTTCCGTCTATTTCGGAAGACGCGTACATAATGAATGTTCGCACCTTGAGTCAGATCCTAGGTCGATTCTCGGAAACCACATTTTCTGTTTGGCTGATCGAGTTTGTGGTCAGGCGCGTGTGGATGAGGCGTGGATGCGTCGGCTTGTAGAGGCGTTGCCGTCGGGCTGCCACCTCGGCCACATGCACCCGGCGGCAAGGCCGACGAAGGAAGGCTGTGTTAGCCGATCGCCCCAAACCGCCGTTACTGAAACCAGAAGCGGGCAATCGTAAGGGCCCAACCCGATCACTTCATCACGAGTGAAGCGGAGGACCGTCATCGAGGGCCGACTCTGCTGCTCAACCGTGCGACGCCGTACAGGACGGTCAGGCTACGTGAGGCGGCGTTGCTGTACTTCCCTTCTGTACAGCAGACCACAGCAACCCGCGTATCCGGTGGCAAGCCGACCCGGAGCACAGGGCCGCCAGGCCCGAGCACCGGAAGCGGCGCGGCAGGCTGGCCCCTGCGCTTCGAAGCTCCGGCGATCTCTGCTTAATGAATGAAGTCGTGGCTGGTGTATGTGAGTAGCAGTTGTGCCGAAGTAGTGCACGCAGAACGGGCAGTTAAATGTGCGCCCCGCTAGCCACTAAGATGACTAAGAGAGGCAAACGTAGACAGACGGCATGCGCCTATGCTGACGCTATTCCGCAACAAGGATCGTGTCAGCGCGGCCAGCCTGCCTACGAATACGATCGACTGAGATAAGGCCACTTGCGAAGGAGTTGTAGATGTCGACGAACGATCACACGGTACCACAAATGTATCTTAAGCGTTTCGCTGAAACCCGGCGAGGTCGCGGCAACTTCCTTGCAGCAATTCCTCTCAGCGATCTATCGAAAGCTTTTGTAACCAATATCAAAAATATAGCTGCAGTAAATGGCTTCTATTGGGGGGAGACTCCGGAGGGTGTTGCGCACCACGACATGGAGAAACTGCTTTGGAAGATCGAAAATGAGTCGACTAAAACGTTTAGCATGATGCTAGACGACTGCAGCTTTGCTCTTCCACGACGCTGGCCGCTGGGAGAAAAGGATCGCGCTAGTCTTGCCTGGTGGATAGCTGCACAGATTCTGCGAACCAAGAGACAACGAAAGCGGCTTGCACATATTGAGCCTGCCGGAGAAGTGCCAACGCCAAAGAGTATTACGTCTTTTGCGGCCAATAACACCCATCTCCGCTTCATGGCGGAGCAGCTGGCTGCGTTGGCATCAATTATTTACTACAGGCCGTGGGGTCTGGGATTTAGTGACGCATGCCTACTTACTAGCGATGTACCTGTAGTGATCCTTAATGGCCAAGATGCTGAGAATCAGCTTCTTGCAGCAGCTTACTGGGATATCATTTTGCCGCTAGACTCTCATCGCCTCCTTATACTTCCGCATCAAGCGACGCAGGCTGATCAAAGAAAGCGTTTTGATCATCTATTGAAGCTTGATGGCGCGGTTGGCCTCTTCGTAACCCAAGTTATCTACGATGCTGCTGACACCCATGTCTTCCATCATCCAGATCATAATCCTCTAGAGTTTATTACCCCCAAGGGGCCTCGTCTTCCAACCCCGTGGGCAGACGGCTGCGCGCCTGATGAAAAATACGCTGGTTTAAACCCGCAAGGGCCTGAATATGTGCTGGACTATGAAGTGCTGAGGCCGGGCTCTACAGTCGATCGCCGCTGGGTGTCCGAGCATCTACCTAGGAAATAGAATGCCACAATACTACCTGTCTTCTAGATAACTAGACGGCGGAAGGCCGGTTGAATGGCGCGTGGCGACGTTGGCCGTGACCCGCCGGAGAGTCGCAGCGCGGCCAGTGATCGCCGACTACGGCCGGGACGTCGCAAGCGGCGCAGCCCTTGTCCTCTGTAGGAGATAGTGCTCATCCGCGCTTGTGTCGGCGCTTCGAGCCGGGCAGGTGGTAGAACGCTCCCTGTGGATGAGCGGCGGGGTCGGTTGAGAGCGCTGGGTGATTTGCTTCGGAGGCTTCGGCGGGAGGCTGGCCTCACCGGTAAGGATCTCGCAGTACGGGCGCAGGTGGCGCAGCCTACGATTTCTCGGATTGAGACTGGGCAGCTGCTTCCGACGCCCGAGACAGTGGAGCGCCTGGTCGCTGCACTTGGCTTGGACGGTGCCGGTCAAGCTGAGCTCGATGCTCTTCTTCTTCGGCTTCGTGAAGAGGTCTCCCAGTTGAAGGGTGGGCTGGCTGGCCGTGAGGCAGCGAACTCTGCACGGCTGAGGACAGGCCGGCAACTTGCGTGCTTCCAAGCGGCCGTGATTCCAGCTCTCTTGCAGACGGCGGAGTACGCGCGTCTGGCGCTTGCTGTGGGACGTGACGTCGAGGCGGGCGATGTCGCCAAAGCGGCGGCTGTGCGGGTGGAAGCTCAGGCCGTGCTCTTCGATGCAGGTCGGGAGTTCTCTCTTGTGCTGACCGAGGGCGCTGTGCGGACGTGGCCAGGGCCGCCGTCGTTGATGCTGGCGCAGCTTGATCGGTTAGCTCAGGTGTCCACGCTCTCGCATGTGGCGCTCGGGGTTGTGCCGTGGTCGGTGCAGGTGCCGACGTTTCCGCTACATGGGTTCACGATCTATGACGGGACTGTGAGCGTGGTGGAGAGCTTGACCGGGGATCTGACTCTGACCGATCCCGCGGAGCTGGCCGCTCATCTCCAGACGTTCGAGGCGTTCGCTGGTGTGGCTGTTTACGGGGACGAACTCCGCGAACTACTGCGAACCATCGCCGATGACTACCGGGAGCTAGTCAAGCGGCTTGAGAAGTGACGCATTTATGCGTCGAATAGCTTGAGACAGTTCTAGGGTCGCTCATACTCTGGCGCCATCCGATGTATAGCCCCCTAGACGACGGAGCTCTTTCATGTCGGCTTGGCGCTTCTCCCGCTACTTCCTCGGCTCCGCCCCATCCATCACGGAAGCACGGCGGTTCGTCACCGCGCTCCTGCAAGGCTCCCCGACCATCGACGAGGCAGAGCTTGTCGTCAGCGAGCTGGCCACGAACGCGATACGACACTCCGCGAGCGGACGCTTCGGCGGCCGGTTCCTGGTCACCGTCCAAGCTCATCCGGACCGGCTCTGGCTCGGCGTCCACGACGAGGGAGGGCCATCTTCCCCAGCGGTCTTCTGCCCGTCCATGGGAGCGGAGGGCGGGCGTGGCCTGCTGCTCGTCTCCGCTCTGGCGCTCGACTGGGGCGTCTGGGGTGATGACGGTGGGCGGACGGTCTGGGCGGTGTTGCGGTACCAGCCACAGACGGCTTCCTGCTCATGAGCCCCTGCATGTCGCCCCACGTACCGTTGCCACAAGGTGCCTGCGCAAAGCTCACCTGGTATCCGTCTCGGCGGGATGAACCGTGTCGCGTCACCGACTGGACCTGTGCCTGTCGGAGCGTCTACTACGAACTGTGCCAGGTCGGCGGGTTGGGCTTCGTCCGGCGCGTCACTCAAGGCGAGGACCTGGTCGTGGCGGAGACCCGCCGAGTGCGGCTCGCCCAAGCCCACACGATGTGGCACGCACTGCTCACGGGCCTGGCACGATGAGCCCGAGAGGCGTCCCTAACCGGCGATCAGCGATTCGTGCAGTCAGTTCCAAAACCGGCGAACCACTACACTTCGTTCTGTCGAGGGGGATAGACGGCAAACCGTCTAGAGGCCTAGACTCACGTGTAGTGATCAAGGGGGGACCTGTGCCGCCGAGCGACGTGGATCGCATTGCCGCGATCGAAGACCCGTTCCAACTGCTGCGGGTCGCGACCGAACGCCTCAACGCTGCACAGCAGGAGGTCACCGAACTGGCCCGGCTGCGTCGCCGCGTGATCCAGGACCTCCACGCTCAGGGCCTGTCGTACGCGCAGATCGCCAAGGAAGCCGGACTCACCCGGGGACGCATCCACCAGATCCGCCACACCGGGCCGGCACCTGAGGGCGCCTTTCTCGGAACGGGCACCGTCACCCTGGCCATCCCCCTCAAGCGCGAGGCGAACAACGCCCGTCCCGTGGTCGCGATGGAAGACGTCACCGCAGCCAAGCGCCTTGAAGACCTCGTCCGCGGCTTCGACCTGGCGATGGAGCTGGAACACGTCCCCCTCAACGGCGAACTCAACCTCAACCGGCCGAACCTCATGGTTCTCTGCGGCCCTCGCCTCTCCCCTGTCACAGGTGAGCTGTACGAGTCCGACCCAGTTTTGAAGTGGGTCAAGGACGACGTGTGGACGCTGCACGACACCCGTACGGACACGATCTACCGTTCCGGCTCCGACAGCGAACCGGCCCGGCCCGTCGACTATGCCTACCTCGGGCGGCTCGCACGGCCGGACAACAACGGCAACCTGCTCATCTTCACCGGCATCCACCCCCAAGGCTCGCTCGGCGTGGTGCAGCTCCTCCAGACCGAGATCGCGACCCTGTGGGGACAGGTCGGCGACAAGCGCTTCTCCACGGTGGTCAGCGTCGAGTACGACCCGTCAACAGGCGAGCCCATCAAGGCCGAGCTGGCGAGCCCGCTCTACCGGCACGAAGAGGAGTAAGCGGTGCGGGTCACCTTCGCCACCCAAGCAGCCCCAGGCCGGCCGAACGAGGACTTCGTCGCCGCCACCCCGGATGCCGCCGTACTCCTCGACGGCGCAGGCACCCCGCCTGGCTCGGACTCTGGCTGCTTCCACGGCGTGGCCTGGTACTCGCGCACCCTTGGCTCCTCCCTCATCGCCTCGATCAGCCAGAGTCCCAATCCTCTGCCTGAACTGCTGGCCGAAGCGATCAAGGCGGTCAGCTCACTCCACGACGACACCTGCGACCTGAACCATCCCGGCTCCCCCTCAGCCACCGTCATCATGCTCCGCCGCAGGAACGAGCTGATCGAATGGCTCGTCCTGGCCGACTCCGTCCTCGTCCTGGACATCACCGGCACCCCAGACCCGACGGTCATCTGCGACGACCGGGAAGCCCAGGTAGGCGCCCACTACCGGGCCGAGATGGACGCCCTCGACTCCGGCAGCGACGCACACGTCTTGGCCCACCGACGCTACGTCGAGACCCTGCGCTCCCACCGCAACCGTGACGGCGGTTTCTGGGTGGCCGCCACTGACCCCCTCGCCGCCGACCAGGCCCTCACCGGCAGCATGCCCGCCGACCGAGTACGCGCAGCCGCCCTGCTCAGTGACGGCGTCTCCCGCCTCGTCGACCGCTTCCACCTGGCCACCTGGCGCGAAGCCCTGGACACACTCGACCAGCACGGGCCGGCGAACTTCATCACCCAAGTCCGGGCCGCCGAACACTCAGACCCGCACGGCGAACGCTGGCCCCGCGGCAAGACCTACGACGACGCCACCGCCGCTCACCTCTCATTCACTTCGACGGAGTAGGCATGTGACGTTGTCATGGTGGTTGAGGGCGGCCACCAGGACGCTGGTGGCCATGTGCTCCAAGTGCCACCCCTGAGCCTCGATCGCCTCAATGATCGAACTGATCACGGGGAGGCTTCTGCCTTGCGGTGCCCTGTCCAGAGGGGCGCTGAACCGGGCGACGAAGATCTGCCGCCCCTCTGCGTAGGCTTGTTCGGCGTCCTCGACGACATGCTGCTGGCTTGGGCTGGGCCCACGAAGCACCATTAATGGCGCACCTTTCTGTCATTTACGGAGAGCTGCCTCAACACAAGACACAACGGGCATAATCCCAGCACAAGACCAATGGACATCGCGGTAATTTCGGCCATTTCGCCGCAGCACTCCAATCGTCATTCCGAAAACACGCCCATTAGCGTTTACCCCCCTAGACAGTTTGGGGAGACTCTGGCTATCGTCCTCTGCATAGCCCCCTAGACAGCTCCGCACAGCGAGCCGATCGCAACTGTCTAGAGGGGGAGACGAAGGAGGTGGTGGACGATGGCACTTCAGGGACCGATCCCCGTGACGTTCGACATGGTCTTCCCGTACGGCTGCTACATCGTCGGGGACGTCGAGCCGGTCAAGGACTTCGACGCTTCGACGAACGGGCGCTTCGTGCAGGCCCGGGACAAGCAGACCGCTGAGCTGGTCTGGCAGGTCTCGGTCATGGACGCGGACCCGTCGCTCAAGGCCGCACAGAAGACGCTGGCGGTGAAGATCCTCAGCCCGGTTCAGCCGGCTCCCCTGCCCGCGATGCCGGGGTTGCCGTTCACTCCGGTCGAGTTCGACCAGATGACGGTCACCCCGTACGTCAACGGCAACGGACGGCTCGCCTACTCGATCCGGGTCCGAGAGATGCGGGCTCCCCGGCCGGTGGGTAAGCCTGCCACCACGAAGGACGCTGCCTGATGGGGCGGCGAGTACAGGCACGCCCGACAGGCGTGATCACCCTCAACACCGGCTCCGGCGCCGATGCGAAGAACCACGCCTACCCGCTGCGGACACCCGTCCTGGCTCTGGCCTTCGGGCTGGTTCAGGTACAGGTCACCACGGGCTCGACGGACAAGGTCACGGCGGCCGACGTCGAGTTCGCGCGCAAGCTCGCCCGACAGGCCCAGGACTTCGCCAGGTGCATCGAGCGCATCCACCGGCGCGGCGTGGCGGCCTGACATGCAAGACGGGGCCGCAGGAAGCGGCTACTTCCGGCGGCCCCTCGATCTTCCGCACACTCCACATGCTTGGAAGGACTCCAGCCTAATGTTCAAGAAGATGCCCGGCGAAGAGCCGTCACGCATCGTTTCCACCACCCCGGACACGGCGGTCGTGTTCAAGCCCGCCGTCGTCAAGACACCCGCGATCATCACCTTCATCGTCCTCGGCTGGCGCGCCGTCGTGAGCCTGGTCCTCACCGTGTGGCGGCATCCGGTCGCCGTGCTGGCCGTCACGGTCCCGTGCGCCCTGTCGGTGCTGTACGGCTGGCGGACCGCGCTGCTCCTCGTCACCCCGGCGCTCGTCGGGATCGTCAGCTGGGCCATCCTCGACCGGCCGACCTTCATGCGCTGGATCGGCTGGCGGCTGCTCGCCTGGTGGCGACTGATCGCGGTGTACCGGCGGCACTGGCAGCCGGTGATGATCGTCTCCGGCCTCGGCAGGCACATCCGGGGACGTGACTACCTGCCCAAGCTCGGCAAGGTCACCTGTACCTCGTGGGCCGACCTGATGACCGTCCGCATGCTCTCCGGCCAGGCGGTCAAGGACTGGGCCGACCGTACGGACAACCTCGCCTGTGGGTTCGGCGCGAGTTCCTGCCGCATTTCAGTCATGGAGGGTGGCCGGCTACAGCTCACCTTTCCACGACACGATCCGCTCGCCACTCCCCTGCCTGCCGTTCCGATTCACGAGACAGCCTCTGTCGGACCAATCGAGATCGGCAAGCAGGAGGACGGGCAGCCGTGGCTGCTCAAGGTGCATGGCACTCACGTCCTGGTCGCCGGCGCGACAGGGGCCGGCAAGGGGTCGATCATCTGGTCCGCGATCCGTGGACTGCTCCCGGCCGTACGGGCAGGGCTGGTCGAGATCTGGGCGATCGACCCCAAGCTGATGGAGCTGTCCTTCGGCCGCACGCTCTTCGGCTCCCGATACGCCGCTGACCCCAGCGACTGCGCGGACCTGCTCGACGACGCCGTCAAGGTCATGCAGTCCCGGGCCGCTCGCTTCGCCGGCCACCGCAGATCACACACACCCACTGTGGACGACCCGTTCGTCCTGGTCGTCGTCGACGAGGTGGCGTTCCTCACCGCCTACCAGCATGACAAAGAGCTACGACGCCGCATCTCCGCAGCGCTGGCCACGCTCACCACTCAAGGCCGCGCGGTCGGCGTCGGAATCCTCGCGGCGCTCCAGGACCCGCGCAAGGAGGTCATGAACATCCGCAACCTCTTCCCCGACAAGATCGCCCTCCGCCTGGACGAGTCGGAACAGGTGGACATGGTCCTCGGCGACGGCGCACGTGACAGGGGAGCACTTGCCGACCAGATCTCCCCCAGGCCCGAGGTGGGCGCTGGCGTCGGCTACGTCCGGCTGGAGACCTCACCCGACCCTCTGAGGGTCCGTGCGGCCTACGTCTCCGACGAGGACATCCGCGACATGGTCACCGCGTACGGAGAGGAGGCCCATTGAACAGTCCACAGCACCCGGCGGAGATCCGGGGAGAGGCGGCTCGCCGCTCGGTTCCTCGGAAGATCCGGATGGCGCAACCGCTCGCCCGCGAGGTCGCCGAAGAGGTCGCCAAGCTGCACGGCGTCTGCATCCGTCCCGTTGCCCTGCGGCGGCTCGACCTGGTCACAGGCAAGGACGAGGTCATCGATGTCCCGTGCGGGGCGACACTGGAGAGCAAGTGCCCCTCCTGCGCCAAGCGCAACCGACAACTCCGGATGGCCCAGTGCCGTGAAGGCTGGCACCTCTCCGAAGAGCCTGTCATCAGTCCCGACGCGGCCACCGAGGAACAGCGCTGGCTGGTCGAGTTCCGAGCCGACATGCAGGCACGACGAGACACAGCCGAACTCGCAGGCGAGGAGACCCGCGACTGGGACGCCGTTCTCGCCGGCCTCGACGAGGAGATCAACGCGGCAGGCATGCGTGGCAATGTCGTCGGCAGGACGGCAAACAAGCGCATCCGCTCTACGAGACGGCGACAGGATGCTCCGAACCTGCCCAAGCGCAAGATGGCCAGCACCACCCTTGGGCGCGCCTTCGAGGCCGGCGACGGCAAGGTCTACCGGCCCTCCCTGTTCGTCACCCTCACCCTGCCTTCGTACGGGAAGGTCCGCGACGGTGTCCCGGTCGATCCGGAGACATACGACTACCAGCGAGCCGCCCGCGACGCCCTGCACTTCTCCAAGCTGGTCGATCGGTTCGTGCAGAACCTTCGCCGCGTGGCGGGCTATGACGTGCAGTACTTCGCCACGGTGGAGCCACAGAAGCGCCTGGCCCCACATCTACACATGGCAATCCGCGGCACGCTACCCCGTGCGGAGGTGAAGCAGATTGCCGCAGCCACCTACCACCAAGTCTGGTGGCCACAGGCAGAAGAGGTGCGCTTCGAGGGCGAGCACCTACCCGTCTGGGAGGAAGAGGCCGGCTACCTCGACCCCAACACCGGCGAGGTCCTGCCAACCTGGGAACAGGCCCTCGACCAGCTCGACACCGACGAGGACGCCAAGCCCCTGCACTTGATCCGCTTCGGCGACCAAGTGGACGTCAAGGGCGTGCTCGCTGGCACTTCCGACTCAGACCAATGCATCCGCTACCTGTCCAAGTACCTCACGAAGAGCCTCGGCGATGGCCTCGACAACCCAGCGCAGCGACACCACACCGCCCGCTTCGTCGAGGCGCTGCGATACGAGCCATGCTCACCGACCTGCCCGAACTGGCTCCGGTACGGCGTCCAGCCCAAGGGAGCCAAGCCCGGCATGACACCGGGCCGGTGCCGCAGCAAGGCCCACAAGTCCGAACACCTCGGTTACGCGGGCCGTCGCGTCCTGGTTTCCCGCAAGTGGTCGAACAAGACGCTCGCCGAACACAAGCAGGATCGCCGCACCTGGGTCCTGGAAGCCCTCGGCCAGGCCGACGAGCCGACCGACCCACACCGCTACGTCTGGCGACCAGTCAGACCGGGAGACCCGGACATCGCCCCGGTCGGCATGCGACTGCTGCGCAGCGTCGCAGAACGCCAGCGCTGGCGCGCCCACCTGCGAGAACTGGAGGCCAGAGCCAACGGACAAGATCTTTCGGCAACCGGAGAGGAGGCAGCGTGATGGACAAGCTTCTCAACGTCGAGGAGGCAGCAGAACTCCTCAACACCTCCCCCAGGTTCGTCCGGCGGCTGATCGCCGAACGCCGCATCGAGTTCGTCAAGCTCGGCCGGCCCGTCCGGATACGGGAGTCGGCCCTGATCGCCTACGTCATCGCCGGGACCGTCGAACCCATGCGCGTGACCGATGCAGCCTCACCGTCAGGGAGGGCTGCCTGATGCCGAACAAGGACGGCCACCGGCGTTTCGGCAACATCCGCAAGCTGCCTTCCGGACGCTTCCAAATCCGCTATCCCGGCCCTGACGGCAGGATGCACACCGGCTCGACGACCTACCCCACCAGGACGGACGCCGACCGGGCGCTCACACTCATCGAAGCCCAGATGATCTCAGGGGACTGGACGGACTCTGACCGCGGCAAGGTGCTCCTCGGCGACTACGCGCGTACGTGGCTCAAGGAGCGTCCCGGCCTACGCCCCAAGACCGTGGAGCTCTACTCCTGGCTGCTGGAACGGCACCTCATCCCGGGCCTCGGCGGAGTGGCGGTCGGCAAGCTGACCACCCCACTGATCCGCTCCTGGCGGGCCGGCCTAATCGACAAGGGCGTCTCGGTCTCCACAACAGCGAAGGCATACCGCCTGCTAAGGGCCGTGCTGATGACGGCCGTCGAGGAGGACAAGCTGATCGCGCGCAACCCATGCCGCATCAGGGGCGCGGACAACGAGCACACCCAGGAACGCCCAGTCCTGACGGTCACCCAGGTCTTCGAGCTGGCCGACCGGATGGCAGACCGGCGCTTCAAGGCCCTGGTCCTGCTGGCCACGTTCGCCAGCCTGCGCTGGGGAGAGGTGACGGCTCTCCGTCGCAACAACATCGACCTCGAAACCCGAACCGTGGACGTACGAGAACAACTCATCGAACTCGACGGCGGCGAGATGCGCCTGGGCCCGCTCAAGTCACGAGCAGGACGCCGAAGGGTGAGCATCCCGGCAGTCATCATCCCCGTACTGACCGAACACCTGGCCACCTACGTCGCCCCACCGGACGACGCCTTCGTCTTCCTCGGCAAGCGCGGGGCCTTCCTCAGAGGCGGCAACTTCCGACGCGAGGCCAAGTGGGCGGAAGCGCTCAAGGAGATGGGCGTACAGGGCCTGCACTTCCACGATCTCCGCCACACCGGCAACACCTTGGCCGCCCAGTCAGGGGCGAGCCTGGCCGACCTTAAGGCGCGCATGGGACACGACAGCGACCGAGCGGCGCTGATCTACCAGCACGCCACCCGCGACGCGGACCAGAGAATCGCCGACGCGCTGAGCGCCCGCGTAGAAGCCGAACAAAAGAAGATCGCCAAAGGCTAATGGCACATTAATGGCACGAACGCCGCTTCTCATGATCAGAGAAGCGGCGTTTTGGCTGGTGGAGCCTAGGAGATTCGAACTCCTGACATCCTGCTTGCAAAGCAGGCGCTCTGCCAACTGAGCTAAGGCCCCTTCGACGAAGATAGCTTACCGGGCCGGGGAAGCCACCCGCGTCGTCCCGAGGTCGTCGCTCAGCACCAGGCCTGGGAAGTCCGCGATGGAGTCCAGGATGTGCGTGGCGCCGCCCTTGAGCAACCGTTCTCTGCTGTGCACGCCGGTCATCACCCCCGCCACCACGGAGGCCCCGGCCCGGCGCCCGCAGAGCATGTCGCTCTCCGAGTCGCCGACGACCGCCACGTGCCGTACGTCCGCCACGCCGAGTCGCAGCACGGCGTGCAGGACCATGTCCGGCCAGGGACGGCCGCGGCCGCCCGCGTCCTCCGGGGAGATGGCGAGGTCGACCTTGTCGTGCCAGCCGAGGACGCCGAGCACGCGGCTGAGCGTCGTACGGCTGAACCCGGTGATCAGGGCGAGCTTGACCCCGGTGCCGCGGAGTTTGTCGAGCGCCTCCAGGACCCCGGGCATGGGCTCCAGTCCGGCACGTTCCAGCGCACCCTCGTAGGAGCGCTCGAACGTCAGGTTCGCCGCCTGGGCCTGGGCCTCGTTGCCGGGGAAGATGCCCCGGAAGACATCGATCTTGGGACAGCCCCGGGACCGGTGCACGTGAACCATGGCACGCGCGTACGCTCCGGTCCCGGGCACTATGCCCTGGGTGGCGATCGCCTCGGCGAAGGCGCGCTCGACCATGGCGATGTCACCGACTGTGGTGCCTGCCAGGTCCAGGCACGCCAGCTCGATGGGGACGACGTCACTCATCGCCTCGCCGGTCGGTTAGTTCTCGCTGCCGGTCGCCTCGGTCCAGAGATCGAGCTCGGCGCGGTCAGCCTGCACCTTACGCCAGATCAGCAATCCCCCAAGGGCGACCAGCGCCAGAACGAGCAGCTTCTTCACGGTGTGACCCCACTTCTTCGACGGTCTCACCTGCCGGGGTGAGACCCAACGGTTGACATGCAGCCTAGCAAGGGATGGCTGCGCTCCTTGTGTTGCGCACGAACCTGATGTGCGGCTTGTGCGTAGAACGAGCCTTCAGCTCGGCCTGGATCATCCCTTCGACCCCGGCCTGTCTCCATCCCGTCCTGGGCAACCTGCCAATCACTTCGGACAACATCCCGATCATGCCAAATATCCGGACGTCCCGCGCGCGCGGCATACCCCTGCCCGTATCTTACGTTCCCGCCGCCGCCCAGTTCATGGTGATCGCGAAAGCGTCCGTCGCGATGCCGGAGACGCGGCGCGGTCTCGGCTTCTCGGCCTGGCGGCGGGGGCCCGCTGAGCGAGGTTGTCCGAGCTGTTCGGGACGTGTAGGGCGTTCGTCCCCGGATGGGTGGCGGCGATCGGCGGGCCAGTGATCGCCGCCGCGGCCAGGACGACCAGGACGGCCAGGGCGGGACGGCCTGAGCGGGCTCGCCGGGCGCGCAGGGCAGGGTGTCGGCGGCGCGCTCATCGCCCCCGCCGCGATTCCTCTGCTCGTGGTGCTCTTCGGAAACGACTCCCGCGGTTTCCGGGCCGCCTGTCCGGGCACCGCGGTGGTGGCCGTCAGGGGTGCGGGACGATGAGCGCGCAGGCGGTCCGTACGCGAAAGCGTGAGCTGAATCTCATACCCTCCGGAATACCCTAGGGGGGTACCGTGTTAGAGTATTCGGCAGGAACCGGAACTGCGTTGAAGGAGACCGTAATGAGCACCGCCACCTACACCGTCAAGGGCATGACCTGCGGCCACTGCGTGAGCTCGGTGAAGGAGGAGGTCGGCGGCGTGGCCGGCGTCACCGGCGTCGAGGTCGACCTGGCCAGCGGGCGGCTCACCGTGACCAGCGAGAGCCAGGTCGAGGAGTCCCAGATCGCCTCCGCGGTCGAGGAAGCCGGATACGAGCTGGTCGGGCAGTCATGAACACCGCCGCCAAGCTCGGCTCCTACGCCCTGGGGCTCGCCGTCGTCTTCGGCGGGGCCCTGGGCGTGGGCCGGGCGGTCGGCCCGGTGGCCCAGGACCCGCCGACACAGAGCCACACCGCCATGGCGAAAGGCCAGGAGGGCCAGGAGGGCCAGGAGGGCCAGGAGGGCCAGGAGGCTCAAGAGAACCAAAAGGGCCACGAAGGCGAGAAGAGCGAAGACGACAAGAGCCAGGAGCAGGCGTCCAGCGACACTCCCGGAGGGCTGCAGGTGTCGCAGGACGGATACACCCTCAACCCCCTGACCCCGATCGAGACCGGCAAGGCCACCGACTTCCGCTTCGCGGTAACCGGCCCGGACGGCCGCCCGGTAACCGCCTACCAGATGGAACACGACAAGAAGCTGCACTTCATCGTCGTCTCCCGCGACCTGACCACCTTCCTCCACCTTCATCCGGAGATGACCCCCGACGGCATCTGGTCGGTAGGGCTGACGCTGCCGGAGGCGGGCGCGTACCGGGCCTTCGCCGACTTCGTCCCGACCGGCGGCGAGAAGCTGACGCTCGGCGCCGACCTGCAGGCCGCCGGCGACTACCGGCCGAAGCCGCTGCCCGAGGCGAGCCGCTCCTCGAAGGTCGGCGACTATACTGTGAGCCTCGACGGAGACCTGGTCCCCGGGCGGGCGAGCAAGCTCACCCTCTCGGTGAGCAAAGACGGCAAGCCGGTCACCGACCTGCAGCCCTACCTGGGCGCGTACGGCCACCTGGTCGCCCTCCGCGCCGGTGACCTGGCCTACCTGCACGTGCACCCCGAGCAGAGCGAGAAGGCCGGTCCGCAGATCACCTTCTACGCCGAGGTGCCGAGCATCGGCGACTACCGGCTGTTCCTCGACTTCAAGCACGGGGACGAGGTCCGCACCGCGGACTTCACCGTGCGCGCCACGCAGGGCGACGCGGAACCGCCGTCCCCCAAAGGCCACTGAGAAGCACTGAGACGCTGAGAAAGGAGAGGTGATGTCTTCCCTCACCGAGGAAAAGGCCGTCGAGCTCGCGATCGGCGGAATGACGTGCGCGTCCTGCGCCAACCGCATCGAGCGCAAGCTGAACAAGCTTGAGGGCGTGACCGCGACGGTCAACTACGCGACGGAGAAGGCGAAGGTCACCTTTCCCGACGGGCTCGACCCCCAGACGCTGATCAGCGAGGTGGAGAAGGCCGGATACACCGCCGCGCTCCCGGTCACCAAGGAGCGTAAGGAGCAGGAGGAGCAGGCCGAACCCGCCGACGAGCTGCGTCCGCTGCGCGACCGGCTGATCGCCGCCGTCACGCTGAGCGTGCCGGTGATCGCCATGGCGATGGTCCCGGCGCTGCAGTTCACGAACTGGCAGTGGTTGTCGCTGGTGCTGGCCGCGCCGGTCGTGGTCTACGCCGGCTGGCCCTTCCACAAGGCCGCCTGGACGAACCTGCGCCACGGCGCCGCCACCATGGACACGCTGATCTCCATCGGCACGCTGGCCGCGCTCGGCTGGTCGCTGTGGGCCCTGTTCTTCGGCACGGCGGGCACCCCGGGCATGACTCACCCGTTCGAGCTGACCATCGAGCGCACCGACGGCTCGGGCAACATCTACCTGGAGGCCGCGGCGGGGGTGACCGCGTTCATCCTGGCCGGACGCTACTTCGAGTCGCGTTCCAAGCGGCGGGCGGGGGCCGCGCTGCGGGCCCTGATGGAGCTGGGCGCCAAGGACGTCGAGCTGGCCGACGGACGGCGGGTGCCGGTCGAGCAGCTCAAGGCGGGTGACACGTTCGTCGTGCGGCCGGGCGAGAAGATCGCGACCGACGGCGTGATCGAGGAGGGCGCCTCCGCGGTCGACGCCTCGATGCTGACCGGTGAGTCCGTGCCCGTCGAGGTGCGTCCCGGCGACGCCGTCACCGGCGCGACGGTGAACACGGGCGGCCGGCTGGTGGTGCGGGCCACCCGGGTCGGCGCGGACACGCAGCTCGCCCAGATGGCCAAGCTGGTGGAGGACGCCCAGACGGGCAAGGCCGAAGTGCAGCGGCTGGCCGACCGCGTGTCGGGCATCTTCGTCCCGATCGTGATCGCGCTGGCGGTGGGCACGCTGGGCTTCTGGCTCGGCACCGGCAACGGCGCGGGGGCCGCGTTCACCGCGGCGGTGGCCGTGCTGATCATCGCCTGCCCGTGCGCGCTCGGCCTGGCCACGCCCACGGCGTTGCTGGTCGGCACCGGCCGGGGCGCGCAGCTCGGCATCCTGATCAAGGGGCCGGAGGTGCTGGAGTCCACCCGCCGCATCGACACCATCGTCCTGGACAAGACCGGCACGGTCACCGAGGGCAGGATGACGCTGGTCGACGTGCACCTGGCCGAGGGCGAGAGCCGCGAGGAGGTGCTGCGGCTGGCCGGCGCCGTCGAGCACGCCTCCGAGCACCCGATCGCCCAGGCCGTCGCCAGGGAGGCGAAGTCCGACGCGACCGTGGAGGACTTCGCCAACGTCGAGGGGCTCGGCGTGCAGGGCATCGTGGACGGGCACGCGGTCCTGGTCGGCCGGCCGAGGCTGCTGGCCGAGTGGTCGCAGCACCTGCCCGCCGACCTGGCGGCCACCCTTGAGGAGGAGCAGGCCAAGGGCCGCACGGTGGTCGCGGCCGGCTGGGACGGCAAGGCCAGGGCGCTGCTCGTGGTGTCGGACGTGGTCAAGGAGACCAGTGCGGAGGCCATCGCCAGGCTGCGCGCGCTGGGCCTCACCCCGGTGCTGCTGACCGGCGACAACGAGGCCGTCGCCCGGCAGGTCGCGGACGAGGTCGGCATCGACGAGGTGATCGCCGAGGTGCTGCCCGCCGACAAGGTGGACGTGGTCAAGCGGCTGCAGTCGGAGGGCAAGGTCGTGGCGATGGCCGGCGACGGCGTCAACGACGCGGCCGCGCTCGCCCAGGCCGACCTGGGCCTGGCCATGGGCACCGGCACGGACGCCGCCATCGAGGCGTCGGACCTCACCCTGGTCAGAGGCGACCTGCTGGTGGCCGCCGACGCGATCAGGCTCTCCCGCCGGACGCTCGGCACGATCAAGGGCAACCTGTTCTGGGCCTTCGCCTACAACGTGGCCGCCCTGCCGCTGGCCGCGCTCGGCCTGCTCAACCCGATGATCGCGGGGGCCGCGATGGCCTTCTCCAGCGTGTTCGTGGTCAGCAACAGCCTCCGGCTGCGCCGCTTCAGGTGACCGCCGGGTCGAGTGATCGCTGAGCCCATCTGACGGCCGGTGCCATCGCGGCGCCGGCCGTCATGAACGCCAGCCCCAGCAGCAACCAGCCCACGGTCCCGCCGTCGAGCACGAGCGTGGTGAGCACGGCCGGGCCGAGCATCCTCGCCACCGCCGTGCCGGTGCCGAAGAAGCCCTGGTACTGGCCCTGCCTGTCGTCGGGGGCCAGGCCGAAGCCGATCTCCCAGGCCCCCGCGGCCAGCAGCATCTCCCCCGCGACCTGCAGACAGCCCGCCGCGATCAGGAAGACCCAGCCGTGCGGGCTGAGGGCGAACACCGCGCACGCGGCGAACAGCACGACGCCCGCCCGGCGGACGGCCGTGGACGCGTCCCGCAGGTCGCGCACCCGGCGGGCCACGCGTACCTGGAAGAGCAGCACGCTGCCGGTGTTGAGCACGAGCAGCACCGAGACCATCCAGGCGGGCCCGGACGTGCGGTGCGCGATCCACAGCGGCACCACGAGGCTGAGCAGCGGCATGTAGAACAGCATCACCGCGTTGATCACCGTGACCAGCGCGTACGGCCGGTCCCTGAGCACGGCCAGCCGCGGCCCCGGCGCGGCCGGCGCGGGCCGCACGGCGGGCAACCTGAGCAGGACCAGCGCGGCCACCAGGAAGCTCAGGGCGTCGAGCGTGAACACCGCGACGTATCCGGCCCGGGTGCCGACGGCCAGCGCGACGCCGCCCAGCGCGGCCCCCACGGCCATGCCGCCGTTGAGCGTGGACTGCAGCACCGCCCGCACGACCGTGCGGCGGTCCGGCTCGACCAGCCCGGCCAGCAGAGCCTGCCGGGCCGCCGACAGGCCGGTCTGCGCGGTCCCGTAGAGGCAGGCGACCAGCAGGAACAGCGCGAACGAGCGGACGAACACGAACGAGCCGGCCGCCACCGCGGTCGTGAGCGCGAGCAGCACCGCCACGCCGCGCGGCCCCCGCCGGTCGGCCAGGTGCCCGAGCGGCACCCCCGCCACCGAGCCGACCGCCCAGCCCAGCGTGAGGCCGAGGCCGATCTCGGTGGCCGACAGTCCCACGACGTCGGCGAAGTAGAGCGCCGAGGTGACCAGGTACGCGCCGTCGCCGATGGAGTTGGCGAGCTGCGCGGCGGCGAGCACGCGCTGGGCTCTCATGACTTGTATGACTCCGGGGTCATCCGGGTGGCGACGCCCATCCTGTTCCAGGCGTTGATGGTGGCCACGGCCACGGTCAGCGCGGCCATCTGCTGCTCGTCGAAGTGCGCGGCGGCCTGCGCCCAGACCTCGTCGGTGACGTCGTCGGTGGACAGGCGGGTGGCGGCCTCGGTGAAGGCCAGGGCGGCGCGTTCCTGCGGGGTGAAGAAGGGGGCCTCGCGCCAGACGGCCACGGCGTGCAGCCTGGCGTCGCTCTCCCCCGCCTGCTTGGCGTCGGAGCTGTGCATGTCCACGCAGTAGACGCAGCCGTTGATCTGGCTGGCGCGCAGCCGTACGAGTTCGAGGAGGGGCTTGGGGAGGGTGCTCTGGGCCACGAACCGGTCCAGGCCGGCCATCGCCTTGTACGCTTCGCCGGCGAACTTCCCGAGTTCCATGCGTTCGGTCATATGCCCATCTTGGCCGTACTCTTGTCCCTACATAAGCTCCAATTTCCGCCAAGTTGATTGGGCCAAGTTGGACGTTCACATCAGCCTCCAAGGACGCGGTGACCTGGCCGCACAGGTCTACCGGCAGCTGCTCGACGCCATACTCGACGGCCGCCTGCGCTCGGGCGAGCGGCTGCCGCCGACCAGGGAGCTGGCCGGCCGGCTGGAGATCTCCAGGAACACGGTGGCGGTGGCCTACGACCGGCTGGTGGCCGACGGCTTCCTGGTCGGCCGGGCGGGGGCGGGCACGTTCGTGTCGGCCGAGCCGGTGCGCGGCCGGGCCGCGCCCAAGGGGGTGGTCAGGCCGCGGGCGTTCTGGCGGGAGCTCGGGGAGACCGTCGAGGTGCCGCCCGCCCGGTACGACTTCCGCGTCGGCGTGCCGGACGCGCGGCTGTTCCCGATGGAGACCTGGCGCAGGCTGGTGGCCAGGGAACTGCGGGTGGGGCTGGCGACGTACGAGCCTTCGTCCGGCTATAAGCCTCTACGTGAGGCTATTTCGCGTCATATCGGGATCAGTCGGTCGGTGCACGCGGGGCCCGACGACGTCCTGATCACCAACGGCGCGCAGCAGGCCCTCGACCTCATCGGACGCGTCCTCATCGAGCCCGGCACGACCGTCGCCGTCGAGGAGCCCGGCTACCCGCCCGCCCGCCGGCTGTTCAGCTCGCTCGGCGCCCGCGTGACCGGCGTGCCCGTGGACGCCGAGGGCCTGGACGTGGCGGCCATCCCCCGCTCGGCGAGCCTGGTCTACGTCACGCCCTCGCACCAGTTCCCGCTGGGCACGCCCATGTCGCTGGCCCGCCGCGCCGCCCTGCTCGCCTGGGCCGAACGCCGCGCCGCCGTGGTGATCGAGGACGACTACGACAGCGAGTTCCGCTTCGGCGAACGCCCGCTCGAACCCCTGCAGAGCCTCGACCGGTCGGGCCGGGTGATCTACGTGGGCTCGTTCTCGAAGACCCTGCTGCCCATGCTCAGGCTCGGCTTCCTCGTCGCCCCCGCCTCGCTCGGCCCGGCCCTGTGCGCCGCGCGGCAGCTGTCCGACTGGCACGGCGACATGCCCACGCAGGCCGCCCTGGCCCGCTTCATCGACGAGGGCCTGCTCGCCAGGCACATCAGGAAGGCGACCCGCGAGTACGCCGCCCGGCACGAGCTGGTCACCGCGGCGCTGGCCGGGGACGAGCGGCTGCGCCTGATCCCGTCCGCCGCGGGCCTGCACGTGTGCGCCCGCCTGGCCCCGGGCGTGTCCCTGGGGCCCGTGCCGGACCTGGCCGTCGAGCAGCTCGACGCCTACTGCGGCGAGACCCCGGCGCAGCCGGGCCTG
The DNA here is from genome assembly GCF_044465465.1 of Nonomuraea sp. NPDC049655. Taxonomy (NCBI): domain Bacteria; kingdom Bacillati; phylum Actinomycetota; class Actinomycetes; order Streptosporangiales; family Streptosporangiaceae; genus Nonomuraea; species Nonomuraea sp. NPDC049655. The sequence goes on along the minus strand of NZ_JBITLS010000004.1, from coordinate 441,506 downwards.
GTGCTCGGTTACGGCGCGATCGGGCCGCGCGACATCGGCCCCGGCCTGCGCCTGCTCACCGACAACCTGAGGACGGCCACGCCCGGTCAGTAGTAGCGCCGGCTCCAGAACCGCCACGCCCGGTCAGTAGTAGCGCCGGCTCCAGAACCGCCGCGCCCGGTCCCCCGTCAGCTCCGGATCGTCCGGCGGCGAGGGCTGCTGCACGATGACGACGGTCGTCTTGGCGTGCCGGGCGCAGTACATGCTGGTGGAGGGCAGCAGGATCCTGCTCAGCAGCCGCCGCCGCCCCCGGCCGAGCACCAGCAGGTCGCCCTCGCGGGCCAGATCGACGAGGTGGTAGCCGGGGTCGCCGACCTTGCTGAGCGTCGCCACGCGCAGGTCGTCGGGCACGCCTCCGGCGACGTCCTCGAACACGCCCGCGATCACCTCCGCGCAGCGGGACTCCTCGCCCTGCCGGATCGCGTGCTGCACGGGCAGCGCCTCGGGAAAGGGATGGACGGGCGCACGACTGACGTGAACGGCCACCAGAGCCATCCGGTGCAGCCTGGCCGCGCCGATGGCCCAGGCGAGTGCCCAACGCGAGGCCGGGGACTCGTCCACCCCCACGATCAGCCTCACACCGCCAGGCAGATCCTGTTCCACGGTGCCTCCTGGAAATGAAGTACGACCATAGTGCGCCAACCGGCCAGTTACCGGGAGGTGGCACTTTGCGAACTCTGGAGTCCCCCGCGAGCCCGGGCGTAGCATGCGGGGGTGGAACGAGGGTGGGTGCAACCCCGTCCCGCCCTCGACCGGCGGCTCGACGGGGCGCTTACGCACAGGCTCACCACGCTCGTGGCCTCTACAGGCTACGGGAAGTCGATCGCGCTCGCCGGTTGGAGCCACGCCGTGGGCGGCGTCCTGCACCTGCTCGGGCCCGCCGACCGCGACCTGCCGACGCTGGCGGGCTCGGTGGCGTCGGCGCTGGCCGAGGCCGTCCCGGGGTTGCCCGCCGACCTGCTGGCCGCGGCCGGGGCGCCGCTCGGGCCCGACGCCGACGAGCTGTCCAGGGCCGCCGCGCTGGCGGGCGCGCTGGCCGAGGCGCTGGCCCGGCGGCTGACGAGGGGGCTGGCGCTGGTCTTCGACGGCGTCGACGCGATCATCGGCGCGCCCGGCTCGGTGCGTTACGTCGAGACGCTGGTCCGCGCCGCGCCCCGGCACCTGCACCTGGTCACCGCCTCGCGGGCGCCGCTGCCGTTCCCGACGGCCCGGCTGCGCCAGGACCACGAGGTGCTCGACCTCGACGCCACCGACCTCGCGCTCACCGCGTCCGAGACCGGCGCCTGGGCCAGGGAACGGCTGGGCGAGCAGGGGGCGGGCATCGCCGCCAGGCTGCACGAGGCGTGCGCGGGCTGGCCGGCCGCCGTCCAGGCCGCCCTCGACGCGCTGGCCCGCGAGGAGCCGGCGAGCTGGCCGCGTACCGCGGCGAGCCTGGCCGCCAACTCGGCCACGCTCGAACACCTGACGCTCGCCGCGTTCAAGGACCTGCCGGCGGGCATGCGGGAGCTGCTGCGCGCGGCGACCGTCCTGCCGGTGCTGACGTCCGGCCTGGCCGCCACGCTCGGCGCGCCGCCCGACACGCTCGCGGCCCTGACCAGCCGCGGCCTGTTCATCGAGGCCGACCAGGACGGCCACCGGCTGACCTCGACCAGCAGGCACGTCCTGGCCAGGCACGCCCCGCTCGACCGGCACGAGGCCCACGACGTGGCCGCCGTCGCCGCCCGCTGGTACGTCGAGCACGACCAGCCCGAGCTGGCCCTGCGCGCCGCCGTCGCGACCGCCCACCCCGACCTCGCCGCGTCGCTGCTCAACTCCCACGGCCCCCGCCTGGCCGAGCGCGGCGACGTGATCGCGGCCCTCGACCTGCTGCCCGAGCAGGCCAGAGGGTCGCCGCCGATGCTCAGGCTGGCCGGCATCGCCGAGCAGAACCGCGGCCACTGGACCCGCGCCCGCGACCTGCTGGGCCGCGTCGCCGACGGCCCCGCCTTCGACGCGTTCGTGGCCAGGCGGCTCGGCTTCATCGACCACCTGCGCGGCGACCTCGACGCCGCCATGACGATGTACGCCAAGGGTCACGCCTACGGCTCGCCGCCCGCCGACGCCGCCATGTGCGCCGCCTCCATGGCCTCGGTGCTGTGGCTGAAGGGCGACCGGGCGGGCTGCGCCGAGCTGGCCGACCGGGCGCTGGAGCAGGCCGGCGGCCTCGGCGACCCCGGCGCGCTGGCGATGGCCAACACGGTGCTGGCCATGCTCGCCGCCCTCGACGGCGACCGCCGCGCCAACGACGCCTACTACCTGCGCGCCCTGGAGTACGCCGAACGCGCCGGCGACGTCGTCCAGCTCATCAGGATCCGGGCCAACCGGGCCTCCCGCCATCTGGACGAGGGCGCCTACGCCGAAGCGCTGGCCGAGACGGAGGCCGCGAGCAGACTGTGCGACCTGGTGTCGTTCGCGCCGTACGCCGCGCTCAACGTGGCCAACCGGGCCAAGGCGCTGGTCGGGCTCGGCCGGCTGGAGGAGTCGGCGATCGACGCCGCCGACGCGGTGGCCAGGTGGGAGGCGATGGGGTCGCGGCTGGTCAGCGTCGGGCTGGTCCGGCTGGCCGAGATCCACGCGCTGCGCGGCGACCGCGGGCAGGCGGCCGCCGTCTACCGCCGGGTGATCGCCGAGACCGAGCCGCTGGGCGAGGTGCAGACCCGCTCCAACGCGCTCAACGCGCTGGCCGAGCTGCTGGCCGAGGACGATCCTGAGGAGGCGGCCCAGGTGGCCCAGCAGGCGCTGGCGTACGCCGGCGGCATCGCCGGGGTCTCCGCGCGGGTGGCCGCGGCGCACGTGGCCCTGGCCGCCGGCCGTCGTGACGAGGCCGCCCGGCTGGTGGGCGAGACCGAGCCGATCGCCGTGGAGCGCAGGGACCACGCGGCCCAGGCCGTGCTGCACGAGCTGCGCGCCCGGCTCGACGGCGATCCCGCGCAGGCCGACGAGGCGGTGCGCGGGTGGGCGGCGCTCGGCGACCCGATCGGGCGGGCCAGGGCCGAGCTGGTGCGGGCGGCCCTGTCCGATCCGGTGAGCGGGGGCGAGGTGGCCGTACGGGTGCGCGAGCGGATGCACGCGATCGGCTGCCGGGCGCTGGACGACCGGATCGACGAGCTGATCGCCCGCGCGGCGCCTGTGCCGGGGGCGGCAGTGGTGATCGAGACCATGGGAACGTTCCGGGTGCTGCGCGGCGCGGTGCCGGTCCCGCGTACGGCCTGGCAGTCGCGCAAGGCCCGCGACCTGCTGAAGATCCTGGTCAGCCGCCGGGGCGGCGCGATCAGCAGGGAACGGCTGGTGGAGATCCTCTGGCCCGAGCAGCGCGACGACGCGGTCGGGCTGCGGCGGCTCAACGTCATGGTCTCCACGTTGCGCGCGGTGCTCGACCCGGCCCACCAACGGCCCGCCGACGACGTCGTGGTCTCCGAGGAGGGCGCGCTGCGCCTGGACCTGGCACACGCCGACGTCGACGTGGAGCGCTTCCTCGACCTGACCGCCGGAGCCGTACGGCTGGAGCAGGCCGGCCGCGCCGCCGAGGCGCTGGAGCGGTGGACGGCGGCCGAGAGCGCGTACGGCGGCGAGTTCTGCGAGGAGGACCCCTACGCCGACTGGGCGGTGGGCCTGCGCGAACAGGCGCGGCTGGCCTACGTGCAGGCGGCCGCCCGGCTGGCCGCGGCGCGCACCCGCGAGCGGCGCTACGACGAGGCCGCCCGCTACTGGCTGCGCCTGCTGGAGCGCGACGGCTACGACGAACGCGCCCACCTGGGCCTGGTGCGCGTGCTCGACCTGGCGGGCCGGCGCGGCGACGCCCGCAGGCGCTACCACCTCTACGCCGAGCGCATGCGGGAGCTGGAGGTCGAGCCCGCGCCCTACCCCACCTGAACCAGACCTGAACCGTCCGGGGCGATGGTGATCGGATGAGGACGGTCATCGTACGGCTGGTCGAGCCCGAGCAATCCGGCGGCCAGCTCCGCGGGCTGCTCGAAGAGGTGGGGGGCGAGCCGGTGCCGTTCAGCGGCGCCGACGCCGTGATCACCCTGTTGCTGAACGCGGCCGGCCTGAACCGCGATCCCGCCTGAACCTCGCGGCCTGAACCGCGATCCCGCCTGAACCTCGCGCGAACCTCGGCTCGCCACCATCTGTGGTGAGAGGAGGCACGATGAGCGAGCAACTGGGGAGTGGATGGCCGTTCGTCGGGCGAGGGGGATCGATCGCGACCGTGCGCGAGGCGCTGCGGTCGGGAGCGGGCGCGATGATCGCCGGTGAGGCGGGCGTCGGCAAGAGCAGGCTGGCCGCGCAGGCGCTGGCCGGTCTCGACGGGTACGAGGTCGTGCGCGTGCTGGGCACGGAGACCGCGTCGATGATCCCGTTCGGGGCGTTCGCCCATGTGTTGACGGGGCCGCCGCGGGGCGGCGAGAACCTGCTGCGCTGGGCCGCGCGGCACCTGCGCAGGGGAGAGGGAGAACTGCTGGTGAGCGTGGACGACGCCCACCGGCTGGACGCGGCGTCGGCGGCGCTGGTGCACTACCTGGCCGCGGGTGGGGAGGCCAGGGTGCTGGTCACCGTGCGTACGGGCGGTCCGCTGCCCGCGCCGGTGGCCGCGCTGTGGAAGGACGAGCTGCTGACCAGGGTCGAGCTGCCGCCGCTCGGCCGCGACGAGGTCGGCCAGGTGCTGGCGGGCGCGCTCGGCGGCGAGGTGGCGGAGGGGACCGTCCGGCATCTGGCGGCCGTCACCGGCGGGAACGTGCTCTACCTGCGCGAGGTCGTCCATGCCGGGCACACGTCCGGCTGCCTGGCCGAGAGCGGCGGCGAGTGGCGCTGGCGGGGCGAGCTGTCGATGACGACCCGGCTGCGCGAGCTGGTCGAGGCCCGGATCGGTCACCTGGACCAGGACGAGCGGGAGGTGCTGGAGCTGGTGGCGTACGGCGAGCCGGTGGGCGCGGAGCTGCTGATCGCGCTGACCTCGCCGCGCGCGGTGGAGCGGGTCGAGGCCCGCGGCCTGGTCACGGTCGCCGGCGACGGCAGGCGCGAGCAGGTACGCCTCGGCCACCCCCTGTACGGCGAGGTGGTCCGCGGCGACTGCGGCACCCTGCGGGCCAGGCGGCGGCTGCGGACGCTGGCCGAGGCCCTGGAGGCCGGCGGCCTGCGACGGCGCGAGGACGAGCTGCGCGCGGCCGTCTGGCGGCTGGACAGCCGGTCGGCCGCCGCGCCGGAGCTGTTGTTGTCGGCCGCGGGCCTGGCCTGGGCCAGGCGTGACCCCAGGCTGGCCGTCCGGCTGGCCAGGGCCGCGATCGAGGCGGGCGCGGGCGTGGCGGCGGTCGCGCTGCTCGGCCAGGTGCTGATGGTGCTGGGCGACCAGGACGCGGCGCTGGCGGCGCTGCGGCAGGCGGCCAGGAACGCCGTCACCGAGGGCGAGCGCGCCCAGCACGCCTTCAGCCTGGGCATGAACCTCGCCTGGGCGGGCGCGGACGCCGAGGCGTGCCGGGTGCTCGACCTGGCCGCCGGGTCGCTGACCGATCCGGCCTGGCGGCAGGAGGCGCACGTCTACCGGGGCGTCGCCGACTTCTTCGCCGGCCGGCTGGCCGGGGCCGCGGACGCCCTGGCGCGGGCGCGCGCGTGCGGGCCGGCGACCGTGCGCGGCGCGGCGCACGCGGCCGCGCTGGAGTCCTGGACCGCCGCCTACTCCGGGCGTACGGAGAGCGCGCTCGCCGTGGCCGGGCGGGCCCTCGCGGGCCGGGACGACTGGGATGACGACGCCCCGTACGCGCTCCCGGCCCTGCTGGACGCGCGCTGCGCCGCCCAGGTGTTCGCCGGCCGCCTGGACGCGGCGGAACGGACGGCCGCCGAGGGCATGGAGCCGGCCGCGGCCGAGCTGCCGGTGTCGGGGTCCGGGGCGTACCGGGCGATGGTCGGCAGGCTGCGCGGCGACGCGGCCGGCGCGGCCCGCTGGGCCAGGGAGGACGCGGCCCGGCTGCCGCCCGGGACGCCGTACCGGGGGCGCTGCCTGGCCGAGCTGGCCCACGCGCGGGCGCTGCTGGGGGAGACGGCGGCGGCGCGGTCCGCGCTGGCCGAGGCCGAGGGGCCGGCTTCGCGGTGGGCGTTCACCCGGCAGCCGGTGTTGCAGGCCGCGGTCTGGGTGACGGCCTCGGCGGGCGACCTGGACCAGGCGGTGAGCCTGTGCCTGACGGCCGCCGGGCTGGCCGAGCGGCACGAGCAGTTCGGGCACCTGATGTTCGCGCTGCACGACCTGGTGCGGCTGGGCGCGCCCGCCCTGGCGGCCCGGCGGCTGGCCGCGCTCGCCGAACGGGTGGACGGGCCGCTGGCCGGGCTGTTCGCCCGGCACGCGCGGGCCGCGGGCGACCCGGCCGAGCTGCGGGACGTCGCCGCCGAGTTCGAACGGCTCGGCCTGCTCCTGTACGCCGCCGAGGCCCTCGCCCAGGAGTCGGCGGCCCACCGCCGGGACGGCCGGGGCACGCTGGCCAGAGGGGCGCAGACCAGGGCATGGGCGCTGGCCAGGCGGTGCCCGGGGGTCTCGACGCCCGCGCTGGTCGAGCTGGCCACGCCGGAGCTCACGCCGCGCCAGCGGGAGATCGTCAAGCTGGCGGCGGCCGGGCTGACGAACCGGCAGATCGCCGACCGGCTGACGTTGTCCACCCGGACGGCGGCCAACCATCTGCAGGCGGCCTACGAGAAGCTGGGGGTCAACGACCGCACGCAGGTGGGCCGCCTGCTCGCGGCGCTCTAGACAAGGCTCAGGAGGCCGGCGTACAGGGTCTGGCGGTCGTCGTCCGTCATGGCCCGGTACGGGTCGGCGGCCCGCCGGTTCGTCTCGGCCTCGATCGCGGCCCGGACGGGACCGTCCCTCAGCGCGACGATCCCGTCCGCGGTCAGCCCGGCCGCGCGCCAGGACTCGGCGTGCGCGTCGGCCCGGTGGTAGCGCAGCGCGGCGAGCCGGTTGAACAGCAGCAGGCCGTCGGGGGCGGCGTCCGGCTCGTACGGCGGCGCCATCACCTCCAGGGCGCCGCCCGGCACGCGTACGGCCCGGTCGAGCACCCCGCCCACCGCCACGGCGAGACCGGCCACGTCGTGGCCCGCCCAGACGCGGCCGGCCGCCTCGGCGTGCGCGGCGTACAGGCCGTCCACGAACGCCCGTCCCTCGGAGGTGAGCCGCAGCGCCCCGGCGGCGTCCCGTTCGAGCGCGCCCTCGCGCAGGTGGACGCCGACGCCTTCGGTGACGTCGCCGTACCGGTGGACGGCGGCGAGCGCGGCCGTGGTCACCGGGCGCAGGGGGAGCACGAAGCGCAGGTCGTTGAGGAGGCCGCTGGTCAGGCCGGAGCGCTCGGTCAGGTCCAGGACGGCTCTGCGGGCGGCGGCGTGCACGTCGACGTGGGCCGCGTCGATGACGGGGGCGATCGCCGCGGCAAACTCCCCCAACCCCTGAAATTTCGGCATTGAGCGTCATTATGGCGCTCAATCCGTAGCTCATCAGCAGGAAACCGTAATCGCCTGGCTCCAGGGTGAGGCACGTGACCTGGGCGCTGGCGGCCGGGGTCAACCGTCCGGCGTCCGCCGGTGTTCTTCCACCGCCCGGTTCCTCCCTCCCCTGGAGTCCCTGATGTCCCTCCGTCCTCGCTGGGCGGCCCTGCCCGTGGTGCTGGTCGCGGTGTTCATGACCACGCTCGACTTCTTTGTCGCGAACGTGGCCGTGCCCTCGATCCGCGCCGACCTGGGAGCGGGCGACGCGGCGAGCCAGTTCGTGGTCGCCGGGTACGGGCTGGCGTACGCGGCGGGCCTGATCGTCTCGGGACGGCTCGGCGACCTGTACGGGCCGCGCCGGCTCTTCGCCGCCGGGCTGGCCCTGTTCACGCTCGCCTCGGCGGCCTGCGGCGGCGCGCCGGACGCCGCCGCGCTGGTGCTCGCCCGGGTGGCGCAGGGCGTCGCGGCCGCGCTGCTCGCGCCGCAGGTCCTGACGCTGATCGGGACGCTGTTCCCGGGCGCGGGCCGGGCCAGGGCGTTCGGCTGGTACGGCACGGTGGTGGGCCTGGCCGGGATGAGCGGCCAAGTGGTGGGCGGGCTGGTGGTGGCGGCCGACCCCCTCGGGCTCGGCTGGCGGGCGTGCTTCCTGGTCAACGTGCCGATCGGCCTGGCGGCGCTGGCGCTGACCGGACGGCTGGTCCCCCGGGTCGCCGGGGCCGGGTCGCGTGCGCGGCTGGACCTGCCGGGGGCGGCGCTGGTCGCGGCGGGGCTGGCAGGCGTCGTGCTGCCGCTGGTCCAGGGCCGCGAGGAGGGCTGGCCGCACTGGACGTGGCCGTGCCTGGGCGGCGCGGCGCTCATGCTGGCGGCTTTCGTCCGGCGGCAGCGGCGGCTGGCGGCGAGCGGCCAGGAACCGCTGCTGGACCTGGCGGTGTTCGGCGAGAAGGGGTTCACGGCCGGGCTGGCGGCGGTCGCGCTGCTGTTCGGCACCTCCGCGGGCCTGTCGTTCGTGCTCGCCCTCCACCTCCAGGACGGCCTCGGCCTCGGTCCCCTGGCCGCCGGGGCGGTGTGCACGGCGCTGAACGCGGGCTTCTTCCTGGCCTCGCCGCGCGCGGCCCGGGTGCCGCACGCGGCCGGTCCGCTGGCGCTGCTGCTCGGGCTCGGGCTGCTCGTCCAGGCGGGGGAGTCGCCGTACCTGGTGGCGGGCGCGCTGCTGGTTGTGGGCGCGGGGATGGGGCTGGTCATGTCGCCGCTGCTGTCGTCGGTCCTCGCGTCCGTACGCCGTGAGCGGGCGGGCGCGGCGGCCGGGGTGCTGGGGACCGTCCAGGAGACCGGCGGCGTGCTCGGCGGCACGATCACCGGCGCGGTGTTCTTCGGCTCCCTGGACGCCGGCTGGCCCGCGGCCACCAGGGCGGCCCTGCTCGTGCTCATCGTGGGCGCGCTGGGCGTGCTGGCCCACTCGGTACGCCGCCCGCGCCGCCCCCGCCGCCCCGAGCCGTGCCCGGCGATGTCCCTGGAGCCGAACCGCTGATCGCGGGGCCCGTCCAGGACGTCAGCCGTACCGGCCGGCCGTGGGCGGGCGCAGGGCTGCGGCCAGGTCGCCGGCCAGGCGCGGCAGCTCGTCGGGCCGCAGCGTGGAGACCGTCAGCCGCAGCGCGGGCGGCGTGCGGACGCGGTTGCGGGCGCCGGGCGCGGCCGCCCAGCCGAAGGCCAGCAGCCGGGTGACGGCGGTGGTCTCGTCGGCGACCGGGACCCAGACGTTGAGCCCGCTGCGGCCGTGCGCCCGCAGGCCACGCGCGGCCAGCGCGTCGATCAGGCCGTCGCGCCGACCGGCGTACGCGGCGGCCACGGCCGCGGTGTCCACAGCCTGTGCACGCCACAGGTGGGCGACCGCGCGCTGCAGCAGATGGCTGACCCAGCCGGCGGCCAGCCGCTGCCGCCCGCGCAGCCGGTCGAGCGTGACGGGATCGCCGGTGACCAGCGCCAGCCGCAGGTCGGGGCCGAACGCCTTGGCCGTCGAGCGGGTGAGCAACCAGCGGGTGGTCACGCCGGCCAGGGGATGGAGGGGGAGGTCCACCAGGCTCGCGCCGTGGTCGTCTTCGATCAGCACCACGTCGGGACGGGTGGCGAGCAGGGCACGCAGGTCCGCGGCCCGCCGGGCGGTGACGGCCGCGCCGGTGGGGTTCTGGGCACGGGCGGTGATCACCACCGCTCGTACGCCCGCCCGCAACGCCCGGTCGAGCTCGTCCGGCAGCGGGCCCTCGTCGTCCAGCCGCATCGGGACCGGCCGCAACCCCAGGGCGGCGACCAGGTCGAGCAGGGCCGTCCAGCCGGGGTCCTCGACGCCGATCGCGTCGCCGGGACGAAGGTGGGCGTTCAGGACGCGTTCCACCGCGTCGAGAGTGCCGGAGGTGATCGCCAGCGGCGCGGCGGGCACGCCGTCCGCGCGCAGACGGGCGGCGGCCAGCGCGAGCAGTTCCTCGTCGTCGCCCGTGCCGTACATGGCCGGACGCTGCTCGTGCGCCCTGGCGGCGGCGGCGAGCGCCTCGTGCAGCGGCGGCAGCAGGGCCGGGTCGGGGTTGCCGTGCGACAGGTCGCGCACGCCCGGCGGCACCTCGATGCGGATCTCCTCGCGGGTCGTGGTGGCCGGGCGCGGCCGGACCCGCGTGCCGCGCCGGCCCGCCGTCTCGACGATCCCGCGCTCCCGCAGCAGCCGGTACGCGGCCGCGGCGGTGTTCGGGCTGACCTCGGCCGTGGCGGCCACCTCGCGCACGGGCGGCAGGTGCGTCCCGGGAGGCAGCAGGCCCGCGGACACGGCGGCCTCGACGCCCGCCGCGATCTCGCTGGCCGTCCCACCGACGATCCTGTATGTTTCTGACACAAAGTACATTATGTACCAATACAAAGCTGGGCGGGAGGGTTTCACGTGCTCATTCATCCCTGGGACGCGGCACGGGACGACGACGAGTGGCACACCTGGCTGGCCACCCGCGACTTCGGCCAGCTGGCCGCGAACGCCCCCGACGGCGGCCCGCCCGTCGTCGTCCCCACCCACTTCCTCTTCGACGCCGCCGCCGGGGAGGTGCTGCTCCACCTGGCCAGGCCCAACCCGGTGTGGGCGGCGATCGAGCGCGATCCGGCGGTCCTGCTGAGCGTGCACGACGACTACGCCTACATCCCCGGCGGATGGCGGACGGGCGACCCCGAGACCGGCGTGCCCACCAGCTATTACGCCTCCGTCCAGCTCACCTGCCGGGCCGAGGTGGTGGACGACCCCGAGGGCAAGGCCGAGATCCTGCGCCGCCAGCTCGCCCACTTCCAGCCCGACGGCGCGCACGGCGTCGTGGCGGCCGGCGAGGGGCCCTACCACCGGCAGCTGCCCGGCCTGCGCGGGCTGCGGCTGGCGGTGATGGAGGCGCGCGCCAAGTTCAAGTACGACGGCCGCCACCCCGTCGAGGTCCGCGAGCGCGTCGCCGGGCTGCTGGCCGAGCGCGGCCTGCCGGGCGACGCCGGGGCCAGGGAGCAGCAGCTCAGGCGGATGGCCGACCGCTGAGGCAGGTGCGCAACATGCGGATGAGGGCCCGTTTCTCCCGGTGGGTGACGGTCAGCCCGTAGTGGTGCTTCACCGTGATCCAGGCCCGCGCGTACGTGCACCAGTACGACCTGCGCGGCGGCCGCCACGTCGCCGGGCTGCCGCCGGCCTTGTCCAGGTTGACCGACTCGCTGACGGCGATGAGCTCGGGCCTGGTGAGATCGTTGGCGAACGCCTGCCGCTGCTCGTCGGTCCAGGCGTTCGCGCCGGAGACCCAGGCGTTGGCCAGCGGCACGAGGTGGTCGACGTCGATCTGCTCCTCGCTGTGCAGGGTCAGGCCGTCGTACTCGCTGAACCAGGTGCCGTGGACGGCCTCGCAGTCGAGGTCGGTCGTCACGGACACGGCGTCACGCCGCAGGACGACCTCCCGCGTGTCGCACGCGCCCTCCGCCTCGGTCCAGGACGGCATGAACCGCTCGTGCGAATACCCCCTCAGCGAACGGGCCTCGGCGACGACCAGCTCCCGCAACTCGCTCCGGGCTCGGACGACCGAGGTCGGCTCGGGCAGGACCAGGGGGAGGAGCAGCAGCGGCCACATGACGACGATCATGGATCCAGCATTAGCAGCCCACCCTTCGTTGCTCCTAGTATTTGACGACTCACACAGAGCGATGTCGATGGAGAGGGTTCCACATGCAGTCGCCGGACGGTCCGGGCCGGGAGCAGGTGCTCGACTGGGTCGAGCGGGTGGCGGACTTCGTTTCCGAGGAGTGGGGGCTGGCCCCGATCACCGGCCGCGTCCTGGGCTGGCTGATGGTCTGCGACCCGCCCGCGCAGACGGCCTCCGACATCGCCGACGCCATCGGCGCGAGCCGCGCGTCCCTGACGACGACCATGCAGCTGCTGACGTCGATCCGGCTCGTCCACAAGCTGCGCAGGCCGGGGGAGCGCAACGTCTACTACCGGATCGAGGACGACGCCTGGTCGAAGGTCCTGCGCCAGAAACTGGCCGCGTTCACGGCCTTCGACGCGCTGGCCGAGGAGGGCCTGCGGCTCGGCTGGACGGACGAGACCCAGACCGCCCGCATCCGCTCCGCGCACGACTCCATCGCGGCCGTCGCCACCGCTCTCGACAGCCTGTGGAAAACCGACGCGCCTGTGGATAACTAGCCGTCGGCGTCCGGATACTGGAAGACGTCGTCCAGGGGCACCCGGAACACCCGGGCGATCTGAAAGGCCACCTCAAGAGAGGGTGAGTAGCGGCCCTGCTCGATGGCGATGACGGTCTGCCGCGTGACGCCGACCCGCTGGGCCAGCTCGGCCTGCGTCATCTCCCCGTGCGCGAACCGCAGAGCCCTGATGGAGTTGGTCACCTTGGTCGGTTTGCCCATCTACAGGCCCCTCCGGTAGGCGAGCAGCCGCAGCGGGGTGGCCACCAGAGTGGACAGGACGAGCGCGGCGTAGATGGCGTTGGCGATCCAGAAATGGTCGGCTTCCGCCATGGTCAGGCCAAGGGGGACCACCATGGAGGCGGCGAGCACGACGCCTCCGACATGTTGGGCGGAACGGTTGATTTCCCTGTCTCGCACGTCGCTCTCGTGACTCTCGCTGGGCTTCACGATCTCGACCACGATACGGCCCACGATCGACAGGACGATGCTGATCCCGATCGCCCACACCATCGGCGCGACATAGGGGACGGCGCTGAGCGGGCCGTCGCCGGCCCGGCTCAGGATGACGATGACGTAGGCCACGTAGGCGCCGGCCGTCGCCACGAGATAGACCCAGGCGCCCTTTTCCTCGTACGACATCACAAGCACGGAAGGTAAAACAATCCAGACATCGTGTCAATGATTTCAGACTTGTCCACCACTGTGGACAACCACCCCCAACCTGTGGATAACTTCGCGCCCTCTGCGCGGGGAAACAGCCTGCGCCAGGCGGGCCCGTCCACCATGCTTGCACCTGTCCCAGGACAGGAGGCAACCATGCGCTACTTCCTTGAGGTACCCCTCGACGACGGCGGCACCGTGCTCGTGGAGGTCAACGAGCGGCCCGGCGACGAGCCGCTTCCCGCCGGACGGACCCGCGCGGCCGTCGAACGCATGCCGGAGGCGCTGGGCGCGGGCCTCCAGCGCGTCCAGACCTTCGCCACCGACGTCCTGCGCCGCATGCGGTCATGCCCCGAGCCGCCGGACGTGGTCGCGGTCGAGTTCGGGATGAAGCTGACCGCCAAGGCCGGCGTGGTCATCGCCGAATCGACGGGGGAGGCCCACCTCAAGGTCACCGCGGAATGGCGGAAACCGGAAGGCGGCTGATCCGGCCTTCCGTCAAGGCATGATCAGGTCACGCCTTGATGGCGGTGCCCTGCGCCGAGACCAGCCGCCAGCCTCCGTCGGGACCGATGGCGTACACGTGCGTGTACCGGCTGCCGGCGCTGAACGTGCTGCCGTCGGGGTTCGTGAAGTTCATCCCCGTACGCCCCACGACGATCCCGACGTCCCCGATCACCCGCACGATGGCCTCGTCGGGGAACGAGTCGATCTTCGGGAACTGCAGGCTGCCCGACGTCACCAGGTCGAGCAGGACGTCCTTGCCAGCGACCGCGCCGTCCTCGACCCCCACCAGGACGAAGTCGTCCGCCAGCAGGTCCTTCAGGCGGTCGTGGTCGTTGGCCACCAGGGCGTCGAAGAAGCTCTGGTCCAGCTCGACCAGCGTGGTGCGGTGGGTGCTCAAGGGGTCGTCCGTTCTCGTCGACGTGCGGGCAACGAGGGTAGACGTTGACGCCGGTGACAAGGTCAAACCGTCAGGCCGCGAACCGCTTCAGCAGCAGCTCCAGCCTGCGTTCGTGCTGCTCGGCCGGCAGTCGCTTGCCGCGCATGAGCGTGACCAGCCCGTGCAGGGCGGCCCAGTAGGTCTCGGTGAGCAGGGCCAGGTCCTCCCCCTCGCCGGCGTGCGGGCGCAGCCCCTCGACCAGCTCGCCGAAGGCCGCGTGCAGGGCCGCGGGAGCCTCCGGCGTGGCGAACGGCAGGTCGACGTTCTGGCTGAAGATGACGTCGTAGAGCGCCGGACGCCGCTCGGCGAACGCCGTGTAGGCCGCGCCGACGGCCGCGAGGGCGCTGTCGGCGTCCGGAGCGGCGGTACGGGCCGCGCGCAGCTCGTCCGCGAGGATCACGCACCCCTCCACGGCCACGGCCGCCATGATCGCGCCCTTGCCCTTGAAGTGGCTGTAGAGCACCGGCTGGCTGTACTCGATGCGCTCGGCCAGCCGCCGCGTCGTCACCGCCTCCCAGCCCTCGGCCTCGGCCAGCTCGCAGGCGGCCGTGATGATCAGCTTCTCGCGTTCCGCACGTTCGCGCTCCCGGCGCGCCTGTATCGACATGCTCTCGATCCTAGCACCGCTAGCGCTTCTGTCATCGTTCTGCTAGCGTCGTCCTCGTTCCTAGCAACGCTAGCTCTTGGAGACGGACATGCTCACCACCCTTGCCTACGGCCTCGCCATCGCCCTCAACCTGATGGTCGTGCTCATCGGCGCGCGCTTCCTGTTCGTCCCGGTCGCCGCGGCCGCCGGTTACGGCGTCCCCGCCAAGCAGGACGGCGACCGCGCCTACCTGACCATCAAGGGGCTGCGCGACGGCACGTACGGGCTGCTCGGCCTGGCCCTGCTGGCCTTCGTCGGCGCCCAGGCCGAAGCCTGGTTCATGCTGATCGTCGCGCTGCTGCCTCTTGGCGACACCCTGATCGTGCTTCGCAACGGCGGCACCAAGGCGGTCGCCTTCGGCGTGCACTTCGCGACCGCCGTCGCCCTCCTGGTCAACGCCGCCCTGCTCTTCGCCGTGTGACCCGGCGATCCCGGAGCTACCCCGCCGTCGCCGTCCGTACGTCCCGCTCGATCTCCCGCCGGGACGTGCGCAGCGGCGAGCACCACATGACCACCGGACCGGCCAGCATCCCGGCCGAGAACACGACAAGCGTGCCGCGCATGCCGATCCCGCCGGCCAGCGCCCCGGCGAGGATCGCGCCGACCGGCGTGGCGGCCCAGGTGAGCCAGCGGGACGTGGCCGCCAGCCGCCCCTGCATCTCCTTGGGCGTCAGAAGCTGCCGCAGACTGCGCTGGGTGCTCTGGAAGACGAGCGTGACGATGATCATCAACGTCCACGAGACGCCCACCACCAGCTGCCCGGCCAGTCCCGGCCCCACCAGCCCGATCGACCCGCTGCACAACGGGTACGCGAAGGCCGCCCCGAGCAGCACGCGCGGCATGCCGTACCGGTCGGTGAGCGGCCCCGCGATCGCCCCGGCCGCCAGCCCGCCGGCCATGCTCACCCCGAACACCAGGCCGGTCGCCAGGCCCGACCAGCCGAGCTCCCGTACGACGTAGTTGACCTCCAGCGCGCTCAGCCCGGCGATGCAGAAGCTGACCGTGGCCATGTAGAGCACCAGCGGCCCGATCACCCGATGGCGGACGACGTACCGCAGCCCCTCCGCGATCTGCTCGCGCAGCCGAGGGGCCCGCTCCTTCCGCTCCGGCCTGGCCTCCGGCGACCGGATCAGCGCGAGCGCGAGCGCGCCTCCCAGGTAGGACAGCGCGTCGGCGAGCACCGCCTTGGCCGGCCCGAACAGCGAGATCAGCACCCCGCCGATCGGCTGCCCCGCCATCCCCGCCACCGTGACCGTGCTGGTGAGCTTGGCGTTCCCCTCCATCAACCGCTCAGGCCCGAGCAACGTCAGCGGGTACGTCTGGTACGCGGGCGTGAAGAACACCTCACACGTCGCGACCACCAGCGCCACGGCGTAGAGCTGCCCGAGCGTGAGCCCTCCGGCCACGGCCGCCAAGGGGATCGTCCCCATCGCGCACCCGGACACCAGGAACGCGACGATCATCACCGGCCGCTTGCGCCACCGATCGCTCAGGGCCCCCGCCGGCAACGACGCGAACAGCACCGGCAACCGCCGCGCCGCCGTCAGCAGCCCGAGCTCCACCGGCGAGGCGTCCAAGACGAGCCCCGCGACCAGCGGTAACGCCAGATAGGAGATCTCGTTCCCGAGCGAACTGGTGGTCTGGCTGCCCCACAGGAGCACGAAATCCCGCTGCCGCCACAACGACCCCGCCCTCGACATCCGCGACATTCTGCCACCGCGCGCCGGTGGCGAAGGCGAGTTCCGGTACTAGCTCGCCAACCACCTAAAGTCCGGCGCCGGGACGTCGAGGACCACCCCTTCACGGACGTGCCAGCATCGCGCCCGGCCGCGCTCGTCGGTGACCACGAAGACCCCCCGCGGACGATCTCCGTCCTCGTCCACCGGCGGCAGGGCGGCCAGTCGCTCGACCTTGGCCCGGATCTCGTGCAGCGCGCCCTCTCTGACGTCGCCCCCGTAGAACAGGTAGAGCGTCCAAATCTGGGGCCTTTCCTCATCAGCGCGATCGCTGATCACCAGCGCGGCTTGCTAACCCTGCGGCAGCTGCCAAATGAGAATCGCCCATTTGGCACCCACGGGCGCCTCGACCTTGACGCTCCGGACAGCCGCGTCGTCGGGGATCATGCTGACGCGCACACCGCCAGGCTCGATGGAGCACTGATGAGGGAGCTGAGTTTTGCCCACGCGGACGATTATCGTCCCGCTCGCTCCAACGCAGTCCACCTCAAGGCGAAACGATGCTCTCATCTTGAGCTTCGTGGTCCAGCGGTCAGTCCGCCCCTGCTCATCGACATGATGAAGCAACACCTTGCCTTTGGCGCTTTTCGTCAGATCCGCGAGCGTGCGATCGACAGGGGGCGGATCGATCGAGAAGCGAGGCGGCGATTCACCTTCCTGTCCTGAAAACGAAATTGCACAACCGGCCAGGAGCGACGAGACGACGGCAATGGCCGCAACGTATCTGCGCATATCACCCCTCCGTTGATCAAGTCGCGACAAGGCTACGGCAAGCTCGCTCCGTAGCCTGCTGGGCGGTAATCAGGCATCCAACGTATTGCTATCGCGGACGGGTGCAATGCGTATGCGGACGGGGTGCCGTACACCTCAATCGACGGAACGAGGGGAAGCGATCATGGCCACCTCATATGGAGCGGCCGAGGCCATCCTGAACAGCGACAGCAGATGGATCGCCTACATCGACGCGGCCAACCTCTACTACGGGATCTGCGAGAGTGCAGGCCCCGACTACTGGCGTGTGGACGTCGTCAGAATGTGCAACCAGGTACTGAAGGCGTACAACGGCAAGCTGATCAGGGTGAAGTACTTCACCACCGCGCTGAGCGGCCAGGCCGGAGTGGATCAGAAGCAGTTCGAACAGGACACCATCCGCGTCTACGGCAAGCAGTTCCAGCCGTTCATGGGGAAGACCAAGTACGACGACAAGACCGGCAGCTTCAAGGAGAAGCAGGTCGACGTGCGGCTGGCGGCGCACCTGGTCGGCGACCTGTGCACCAAGGCGTGCGAGGCAGCGCTGGTGGTGAGCTCGGACTCCGATCTGGCCGCGGCGATCGGTGAGGCCAGGTACTACGCGCCGGGCCGGACCATTGTGGCGGCTCATCCCGACGGCGTGCCTTCCGGCGCCTACACAGACGTCGTCGACGAGGCCATCCCGATCGACGCCGGCATGTACAAGAACGCCGCACGCCTGGACGTGACGCTCACGAAGTACCGCAAGTAGGCGGCGAGCCCGCGCGCTCCCGCCGTTCCGCCCGAGACGAGTAGGCCCTCAGCCGGGTCAGTGGTCGTAGGGGATCGAGTGATGGGCCCGCCGGCGGATCGTTCGACCCGCCCATCATTCGACCTCGCCCAGCGCCGCCGCGCCCCGGCTGATGTCAATGCGAATCGATCTCTGGCACCTGAGGACTGACACTCGTGGCGGCACATTGACGGCAAACACTCAAAAGGCCGTCCCCGATCTCCGGGAAACGGCCTCTGCATTGAGAAACTGTGGGGCTACCAGGACTTGAACCTGGGACCTCTTCCTTATCAGGGAAGCGCTCTAACCGTCTGAGCTATAGCCCCGCACACCGAACGGTATCGCATTCGCCTCTTGGAGGCGAACCAGTTGTTCGGACGAGAAAAGCTTACCGTGTCCGACGGGCTGCTCGTGCCGTACCAGCCATCCCGGTACGGCACGAGCCCCCGCCCGAACCTGTTATTCGGCCTCGCTGAACGTCACCTCAACGCCCCCGACCAGGTCGGAGGCGATGTTGTAGATGACCGCGCCCAGCGTGGACAGAGCGGTGATCAGCACCACGTTCACGGCGCCGATCAGCGCGGTGTACCCGAGGATGCGCACCGGCTCGAACCACGAGGCGATGTTGATCGGGATCGAGCTCTGTCCCTGCTCACCCTTGCCGAGCTGGTTGACCAGGTCGACGAGTGAGTCGAACACCCCCAGGGCCGACAGCACGCCGTACAGGACGGCCACTGCCACGAAGAGCACCACGAAGCAGACCAGGGACACCACGAAGCTGAACTTCATGGCCGACCACGGCTCGATGCGGCGCAACACCAGGTGTGCCTTGCGGGGCAGCCTGGACCCCGCGTTGTTCGACGACTTCTTCTTGGGCATCTCGACGGGCGGAGGTGCCTCACTGGTGAGCGACGGACGGAGGCGCACCGTCTCGTTGCCCTCCGCCTGCGGCTCGTCCTTGGAGCGGGGCTGAGCGGCGGCGCCCTTCGCGGGCGTCCTGTCCTGCTCGCCGTCGACCGAATTGAAGATTTCCGGCTCAGCGGACTTCTTCGGCTGCTGTCCGTTACCCGACGCCGCCTGGGCTCTGGCGGTGCCACCCTGGGCGCTCATGATTTACTCTCCTCCCCCGTCTTCCTCATTCTCCACCGGAGTCTCCATCGACTCCGCGTTCCGGGCGAGGGCAACCACGCTGTCGCCTTCGGCGAGGTTCATCAATCGCACTCCCATGGTCTGGCGGCCGGACTGCTTGATCTCGCCGGCACTCGTCCGGATCACCCCGCCGGCGGACGTGATCGCGAAGACCTCGTCCTCTGGGTTGACCATGACGGCTCCGACCAGCTTGCCACGGGAACTCACGATTTTCGCAGTCAGCACGCCCCTACCGCCACGTCCTTGAACTGGATACTGCTCCACTGGCGTCCGTTTTGCGTACCCAGCCTTCGTGGCGATAAGCACATCTTGACCGTCGGCGATCCGATTCATGGCGAGAAGTTCGTCTCCTTCGAGGAACCTCATGCCGATGACACCGCTGGTCGCGCGGCCCATGGGCCGCAGCGCCTCGTCGGAGGCGGTGAACCTGATCGACTGCGCGCCCTTGGAGACGAGCAGCAGATCGTCGGTCTCGGAGACCAGGCGGGCGCCGATGACCTCGTCGTCCTCGCGCAGGTTGATCGCGATCAGACCGCCCGACCTGGGGGAGTCGTACTCGGACAGGCGCGTCTTCTTGACCAGGCCGCTGCGCGTGGCGAGCACCAGGTAGGGGGCGACGTCGTAGTCGCGGAGGTCGAGAACTTCCATGACTGTTTCGTCGGGCTGCATGGCCAAAAGGTTCGCGAGATGCATGCCACGGGCGTCACGCCCGGCATCAGGCAGCTCGTACGCCTTGACCCGGTACACCCGGCCCTTGTTCGTGAAGAACAGCAGCCAGTGGTGCGTCGTGGTGACGAAGAAGTGGTCGACGATGTCGTCCTGGCGCAGCTGGGCGCCGCGCACGCCCTTGCCGCCCCGCTTCTGCGCCCGGTAGAGGTCGGTACGGGTGCGCTTGGCATAACCGCCGCGGGTGATCGTGACGACGATCTCCTCCTCGGCGATGAGGTCTTCGATCGACATGTCGCCGTCGTAGGCGATGATCTCGGTCTTGCGCTCGTCGCCGTAGCGGTTGACGACCTCGGTCAGCTCGTCGCCGATGATCTCGCGCTGGCGGGCCTCGCTGGCCAGGATCGAGTTGTACTCGGCGATCTGGGCCATCAGGCCGTCGTACTCGTCCTGGATGGCCTGCCGCTCCAGGGCGGCCAGCTTGCGCAGCTGCATGTCCAGGATGGCCTGCGCCTGGATCTCGTCGATCTCCAGGAGCCCCATGAGGCCCTGCTGGGCGTGCGAGGCCGACTCCGAGGCCCGGATGAGGGCGATGACGTCGTCGAGCCGCTCAAGGGCCCTCAGCAGCCCGCGCAGGATGTGCGCGCGCTCCTCGGCCTTGCGCAGCAGGTAACGCGTCCGGCGGACGATGACCTCGACCTGGTGGGCCACGTAGTGGCGGATGAACTGGTCGAGCCGCAGCGTGCGCGGCACGCCGTCGACCAGCGCCAGCATGTTGGCGCCGAAGGTGTCCTGGAGCTGGGTGTGCTTGTACAGGTTGTTGAGCACGACCTTGGCGACCGCGTCGCGCTTGAGCACGATCACCAGGCGCTGCCCGACCCGCGAGGAGCTCTCGTCGCGTACGTCGGCGATGCCCGAGAGCTTGCCCTCGCGCACCAGCTCGGCGATCTTCAGGGCCAGGTTGTCCGGGTTGACCTGGTACGGCAGCTCGGTGACGACGAGCGCCTGCCGGCCCTTGTCCTCCTCGACCTCGACGACCGCGCGCATGGTGATCGAGCCGCGCCCGGTGCGGTACGCGTCCTCGATGCCCCGGCGTCCGACGATCAGCGCCTTGGTCGGGAAGTCGGGCCCCTTGACCAGCCTGATCGAGGCTTCCAGCAGCTCCTCGTCGTCGGCCTCGGGGTTCTCCAGGTACCACCGGACGGCGGCCGAGACCTCGCGCAGGTTGTGCGGCGGGATGTTGGTGGCCATGCCGACCGCGATGCCGCCCGAGCCGTTGACCAGCAGCTGCGGGAACCGCGCCGGCAGGACGTCGGGCTCCTGCGACTTGCCGTCGTAGTTCGGGCGGAAGTCGACCGTGTCCTTGTCGATGTCGCGCAGCATCTCCATGGCGATGGGCGCGAGCTTGCACTCGGTGTACCGCATCGCGGCCGCCGGGTCGTTGCCCGGCGAGCCGAAGTTGCCCTGCCCGTCGACCAGGGGATAGCGCAGCGACCACGGCTGGGCCAGGCGGACCAGCGCGTCGTAGATCGAGGTGTCGCCGTGAGGGTGGTAGGTGCCCATCACGTCGCCGACGACGCGGGCGCACTTGAAGTAGCCGCGGTCGGGACGGTAGCCACCGTCGTACATCGCGTAGAGCACCCGCCGGTGCACCGGTTTGAGACCGTCGCGCACGTCAGGCAGCGCCCTGGACACGATGACGGACATCGCGTAGTCCATGTAACTGCGCTGCATCTCGGACTGGATGTCCACCGGTTCGATGCGGTCAGCCGGGGGAGTGGTGTTCACGTCCGTCACAGGTTTAGGTCCTTCTTAAACGTCGAGGAAGCGAACGTCGCGCGCGTTGCGGATGATGAAGTCGCGCCGCGCCTCGACGTCCTCGCCCATGAGCACGCTGAACAGGTCGTCGGCCTGGGCCGCGTCGTCGAGCGTGACCAGGCGCAGCAGTCGCGTCGCCGGGTTCATGGTGGTCTCCCAGAGCTGGCCGGCGTTCATCTCGCCGAGGCCCTTGAACCGCTGGACGTTGTCCCGCGGGCGCGGGTCTGCCTTGCCCTGCGCGATGCCGTCGTTGATGACCGCGTCGCGCTCGGCGTCGGAGTAGGCGTAGGAGGCGTCCTCACCCTTCCGGTCCCACTTGATCTTGTAGAGCGGCGGGCACGACAGGTAGACGTGCCCGGCCTCGATCAGCGGCCGCATGAACCTGAACAGCAGCGTCAGCAGCAGGGTGTTGATGTGCTGGCCGTCGACGTCGGCGTCGGCCATCAGGATCACCTTGTGGTAACGCAGCTTGGCGATGTCGAACTCGTCGTGCACGCCGGTGCCCAGGGCGGTGATGAGCGCCTGGACCTCGTTGTTCTTCAGGACCTTGTCGATCCGCGCCTTCTCGACGTTGAGGATCTTGCCGCGGATGGGCAGGATCGCCTGGAAGCGCGAGTCGCGGCCGCCCTTGGCCGAGCCGCCGGCCGAGTCGCCCTCGACGATGAACAGCTCGCACTTCTCCGGGTCGTTCCACTGGCAGTCGGCCAGCTTGCCGGGAAGGCCGCTGCCGGACTCCAGGAGCGACTTGCGCCGGGTCAGGTCGCGGGCCTGGCGGGCCGCCAGGCGGGCGCGGCTGGCCTGCAGCGACTTGTTGATGATGTCCTTGGCCTCGCCGGGGTTGCGCTCGAACCAGTCGCGCAGGTGGTCGTTGCAGGCCTTCTGCACGAACGACTTGGCCTCGGTGTTGCCCAGCTTGGTCTTGGTCTGGCCCTCGAACTGCGGGTCGGACAGCTTGACCGAGATGATCGCGGTCAGGCCCTCGCGGACGTCCTCGCCGGAGAGGTTGTCGTCCTTGCCCTCCTTGAGGAACTTCTGCTCGCGCGCGTAGCGGTTGACGATGGACGTCAGCGCCGCGCGGAAGCCCTCCTCGTGGGTGCCGCCCTCGGCGGTGTTGATCGTGTTGGCGAAGGTGTACACCGACTCCGCGTAGGAGTTGTTCCACTGCATCGCGATCTCCACCGCGATGCCGTCGCCCTCCTCCTCGAAGGCGACGATCGACGCGTGCGCCGGCTCCTTCTTGGCGTTGAGGTGCTTGACGAAGTCGGCCAGGCCGCCCTCGTAGTGGTATTCGACCGTGCGGGGCTCGCCGTTGACGTGGTCGGGACGCTCGTCGGCGAGCGTGATCGTCAGGCCCTTGTTGAGGAAGGCCATCTCCTGGAAGCGGCGCGAGAGCGTCTCGTAGTTCCAGGTGGTGGTCTCGAAGATCTCGGGATCGGGCCAGAACGTGATCGTGGTGCCGGTCTCGTCGGTCTCCTCGCCCTTGGCCAGCGGGGCCAGCGCCTTGGAGTTGACGAGGTTCAGCCGCCAGTAGTGACCGTTCTGCTTGACCTCGACGTCCATGGCGGTGGACAGCGCGTTGACGACGGCCGAGCCGACGCCGTGCAGGCCGCCGGAGACCGCGTAGGACTGGCTGTCGAACTTGCCGCCCGCGTGGAGTGTGGTCAGCACGACCTCGACGGCCGAGCGCTTCTCCACAGGGTGGATGCCCGTGGGGATGCCGCGGCCGTTGTCGACGACGCGCACGCCGCCGTCGGCCAGCAGCGTGATGTCGATCCTGGTGGCGAAACCGGCCAGCGCCTCGTCCACCGCGTTGTCCACGATCTCGTAGACGAGGTGGTGCAGGCCGCGCTCACCGGTGGAGCCGATATACATACCCGGGCGTTTGCGAACCGCCTCAAGTCCTTCGAGTACGGTGATTGAGCTAGCGTCGTAGGACAACTGCGAAATCCTCCTGCCGCGGACACGCGGCGGGGGAGGCCGTCAACTTCATGCTGCCCCTACCGTGCCCGTCACCGTCGTGAGTGCCCCGATGCGCGGTCACCCGGGGGAGTCGGCTTACTGCCGGGGTGACACGCAAGCGGACGTGTCCGGAATCCGTTTTCATTCTACCGCTTCCCGGAGCCCGTGGTGGCAATACACGCGCCTGTGATGCGCCCTAGCTCGATTTGCCCCCCACTCAAGCATCCCCCCTTCGGAAAGGGGGCTTATCGCGTCTGCGGCTGTCTGATCGCTCCCGGCGCCTAACCATAGGTGTCGCCGGGCCCTCTACTTCCGGTCACCCGCAAACCCCCTGCGGGGCGGGGCGCGTTCTGCGGCCCCCTGACCTTGACCTTTGTCACGGAACCGTCACCCAGCTCCTCGTTGAGCCTGCGGATGAGGGTGCGCGCGAGCAGCCTGACCTGCGTCGCCCAGGCTGTGGAATCGGCCGCGATGAGCACCTCGCCCTCGTCGAAGGACTCCGGCCGGGTGTGGGCGGCCAGGTCGGGGCCGACGATCTCCTTCCACCGGCCGAACACCGCGCCGACGGCCGCCGAGCGCTCCCAGCCGCGGTCGGCCAGCAGGTCGGCGATGGCCCGGCCGAAGAGCTGGGGATCGCCGGCCTCCCTGCGCGGGCCGGCCTTGCGCCTGGGCTCGCGGCGCGGGAGCTGGCCGCGCTTGGCCGCGTCGGCCTTCGCCTGCGCTAGCTTCTCCCTCGCCATGGCGGCCCCCCTGGCCGCCGCGTTGTGCTGCTCATCGGACACGGGTCACGCTCCCCTCAGCGACGTCGAAACGGGCCCCCGCCAGCTCCTTCGGCACGTCGTCGGGCACGGCGGCGGTGATCAGCACCTGTTCGGCCGGCGCGACGATCTCGGCCAGCCGGCGCCGGCGCTGGCTGTCGAGCTCGGCGAACACGTCGTCGAGGATCAGCACCGGGTCGCCGCCGTCGGCCCGCAGCAGGTCGTAGGCGGCCAGCCGCAGCGCCAGCGCGAACGACCACGACTCGCCGTGGCTGGCGTAGCCGCGGGCGGGCAGGTCGCCGAGGCCCAGGATCAGGTCGTCGCGGTGTGGGCCGACCAGGGTGACGCCCCGTTCCAGCTCGGCCTGGCGGACCTCCGTGAGCCGGTCGCGGAGCTGCTGTTCAAGGGTTTTCCCCAAGTCTGTGGATAACGTCTGCGCATCGGGAGATCCCCGCTCACCGGCGACTTCGTCCTCCGCGCCGTCCCCACCTGTGGACAACGTGCTGCGGTAGGCCAGCGTCGCGGGGGCGCTCGTGGGGGCCAGCGCGGCGTAGGCCCCGGCCACCAGCGGGCGCAACGCCTCGATGAGCTCCAGCCGCGCCCGCAACAGCTCCGCGCCGTGCCTGGCGAGGTGGGCGTCCCACACCTCCAGCGTGCTCAGGACGTCGCCGGCGCCCGCGGCGGCGAACGCGGTGTCGCTCTCGGCCCGCCGGCCGCTCCTGCTGCCTCTGCGGGCCTGCGCGGCCGTGCGCAGCAGGGCGCCGCGCTGCTTCAGCACCCGGTCGTAGTCGGCCCGGACCCCGGCGAACCTCGGAGCCCTGGCCACGAGCAGGTCGTCGAGGAAACGGCGGCGCTCCGACGGGTCGCCCTTGGACAGCGCCAGGTCCTCCGGCGCGAACAGCACCGTGCGCAGCAGCCCGATGACGTCGCGCGGCCTGGACACGGGGGAGCGGTTGAGCCGCGCCCGATTGGCCTTGCCCGGGTTGATCTCCAGCTCCACCAGCGCCCGCCGGTCGTCCCTGTGGACGGCGCAGCGCACGATGGCCCGCGCGGCCCCCTGCCGCACCAGCGGCGCGTCGTTGGCCACGCGGTGGCTGGAGTGCGTCGCGACATAGCCGAGGGCCTCGACCAGGTTGGTCTTGCCCTGGCCGTTGGGCCCGACGAGAGCCGTGACGCCCGGTTCCAGACCGAGCTCCACGGACGCGTAGGACCTGAAGTCGGTCAGCGAGAGGTGGGCGACATGCACCCCACGAAGGTTAGTCCGCCGCGGGGGCCGCCCGTGTCATCGGCTTGCCGTCCTGTGGAAAACCTCGGGCTTCCCCGGACGGCCTGTGGACCACAGGCCGGCCCGACCGGCCGGACCCCGGCTTGACTGCTCGGCTGGGTTACTCGGCTTCGCGCGGCGGGGCCACGTCGGCGCCGGGCGAGTCGGCGCCCTTGCCGGTGCTGCCCTCGGTCGAGGTGATCGCGTGGCCGCCGAACTGGTTGCGCAGCGCGGCGACGACCTTCATCGCGGGGGAGTCGTCCTGGCGCGAGGCGAACCGCGCGTAGAGGGCGGCGGTGATCACCGGCAGCGGCACGGCGTGGTCGACGGCCGCCTGGACCGTCCAGCGGCCCTCGCCGGAGTCCTGGGCGTAACCGCGGAGCTGGTCGAGGTGCTCGTCGTCGTCGAGCGCCCGCACCATCAGATCGAGCAGCCAGGAGCGGATGACGGTGCCGGTGCGCCAGCTGCTGAAGGAGCCCCTGACGTCCTTGACGACGTCGGACGCCTCCAGAAGCTCCCAGCCCTCCGCGAACGCCTGCATCATGCCGTACTCGATGCCGTTGTGGACCATCTTCGCGAAGTGGCCGGCGCCGACGTCACCGGCGTGGACGAAGCCGTCCTCGCCCTCGGGCTTGAGCGTCTCGAAGATCGGCATGAGCCGGTCGACGTCGGCCTGCTCGCCGCCGCACATGAGGGCGTAGCCGTTCTGGAGCCCCCACACGCCGCCGCTCACGCCGCAGTCGACGAAGCCGATGCCCTTCTCGCGCAGCTCGGCGGCGTGCTTCTGGTCGTCCACATAGTGTGAATTGCCGCCGTCGACGACGATGTCGCCCTCGTCGAGCAGCTCGCCGAGCTCGTCGATCGTCTGCTGGGTGGGCTTGCCCGCGGGAACCATGACCCAGACCGCGCGCGGCGCGGACAGCCGTTCGACCAGCTCCTTCAGGCTGGCCACGTCGCTGATGCCGGGGTCGCGGTCGTAACCGACCACCTCCTGGCCGCCGCGGCGCAGCCGCTCGGCCATGTTGCCGCCCATCTTGCCCAGTCCCACCATGCCGATCTGCATGACGCTCCTCTACCCCCTTGTCAGGCTTCCATCATCCCCGATGACGGGATCAGCCCGACAGGCGGATGGGCATGATCAGGTAACGGTAGTCCGTACCTGCGCCTTCGTCCACAGGCTTGCCCCCTGTGAGGATGGCCGGTTTGGTCGAGGTCGTCATCTGCAGGCGCGCCACGTCCGAGTCGATCGCGCCGAGCCCCTCCAGCAGGAACTGGTGGTTGAAGGCGATGTTCATCTCCTCGCCCTCGTAATCCACGGGCAGTGCCTCGACGGCCTGCGCCTCGTCGCCGCTGCCGGCCTCCAGCACGACCTCGCCGCTCCTGAACGCCAGACGTACGGGGGTGTTGCGCTCGGCGACCAGGGCCACGCGCTTGACCGCCTCGACGAACGGGCCTGTGGACAGGTCGGCGCGCGCGGAGAACTCCGTGGGCAGCAGCGAGCGGTACTTGGGGAACTCGGGGTCGAGCAGCCGCGTCGTGGTGCGCCGGCCCGCGCTGGAGAAGCCGATCATGCCCTCGCCGGTGCCGCCGGCCGAGCTGAGCGCGATCTCCACCTCGGCGCCGGTGGTGCCGAGGGCCTTGGCGGTGTCGGCGAGCGTCTTGCCGGGGATCATCGCGATCGCGGCGAAGTCGGGCTGGCCCGGCTGCCACTTGAGCTCGCGCACGGCGAGCCGGTAGCGGTCGGTGGCGGCGAGGGTGACGGTGTCGCCCTCGATCTCCATGCGCACGCCCGTGAGCATCGGCAGCGTGTCGTCCCGGCCCGCCGCGACGGCGACCTGGCTGACGGCGGAGGCGAACACGTCGCTGCCCACCCGCCCGGCGGCCGGCGGCATGGCCGGGAGCGACGGGTAGTCCTCCACAGGCATGGTCAGCAGGGTGAACCGGGCGCTGCCGCAAGTGACGACGGCCTTGGCGCCTTCCACCACGAAGTCCACAGGCTGTGCGGGAAGCGCGCGCGTGATCTCGGCGAGCAGCTTGCCCGAGACCAGGACGACGCCCGCCTCACCGGTGTGGAGTTCGAGCGTGACCTCGGCGGAGACCTCGTAGTCGAACCCCGACAGCTTGAGCTGCTGGCCCTCCGTCACCTCCAGGCGCATGCCGGCGAGCACGGGCACCGACGGGCGCGCCGGGAGACTGCGTGCCGTCCATGCCACCGCCTCAGCGAGGACGTCTCGCTCGATTCGGAACATCACGGTGATCAGCCTCCTGGGTTCGTCGTTGATTCAAGTGTTCACTCTCCCGCACCGCGGTTCGGGGAGAACCCCTCTATGGGTCTTTGATTTTCTTAGTAAGAGAGATAAGAGGTCATCACACTAGGGGCTGTGGGAACTGTGGACAACTGATGTCCTCGCAGCTCAGTGCCCCTGTTTTCATCCACCGAGGGTGTGGGTGACGCCTGGGGGAAACTTCGCCGCCTGGGGATGGAGATTCGTCGCCCACAGGCCGTCCCCAGATCATGGGGTGTTCATCCACCGGTTATCCACGAGGTTTCCACAGGTTGTCCACGGGGTAAGAGGGGGCCTTCTGGAGTCCCAGATCGACTGTTCACAGGCCGTCCACACGTTATCCACGAGTCATCCCCAGGTTCTCCTCAGGATGTCCCCAGATTCGTCCCCAGCCCTTGTGGGTGGATTTTTCCCGGCATTGGCGGTCGTACCGACGCGCCGATTTTGCGTTTCCGCTGGTCCACAGTGTTTTCCACAGGCTGTGTACGAGCATCAAGATCCACGCTTGCTCTGTTTGATACGCATTGTCAGCTCGTTGACCTGGTTGTACATCGACCTGCGCTCGGCGATGAGCGACCGGATCTTGCGCTCGGCGTGCATCACGGTGGTGTGGTCGCGGCCGCCGAACTGCTGGCCGATCTTCGGCAGCGACAGCTCGGTCAGCTCGCGCGCCAGGTACATGGCGATCTGCCGGGCGTTGACGAGCGCGCGGCTGCGCGAGGTGCCGCACAGGTCTTCGATGCTGATGCCGAAGTAGTTGGCGGTCTCGGTCATAATGGCCGCGATCGTGATCTCGGTGTCGGACTCCGAGGTGATCAGGTCCTTCAGCACGACCTCGGCGAGCTGCAGGTCCACGCCCTGCCTGTTGAGGCTGGCGAACGCGGTCACCCTGATCAGGGCGCCCTCCAGCTCGCGGATGTTGGTGGAGATCCGGCTCGCGATGTACTCCAGCACCTCGGGCGGCGCGGCCAGGCCCTCCTGGATGGCCTTCTTCCGCAGGATCGCGATGCGGGTCTCCAGCTCAGGCGGCTGGACGTCGGTGATCAGGCCCCACTCGAACCGGTTGCGCAGCCGGTCCTCCAGCGTGATGAGCTGCTTGGGCGCGCGGTCGCTGGAGATGACGATCTGCTTGTTGGCGTTGTGCAGGGTGTTGAAGGTGTGGAAGAACTCCTCCTGCGTCTGTTCCTTGCCCTCCAGGAACTGGATGTCGTCCACAAGCAGGATGTCGATCGCGCGGTAGCGGCCGCGGAAGCCGTCGGCCTTGTGGTCGCGGATGCTGTTGATGAAGTCGTTGGTGAACTCCTCCGAGCTCACGTATCTCACCCGGGCGCCGTCGTACAGGCTCTGCGCGTAATGCCCGATCGCGTGCAGCAAGTGGGTCTTCCCCAGGCCGGAGTCGCCGTAAATGAAGAGCGGGTTGTACGCCTTCGCGGGGGATTCGGCCACCGCCACGGCCGCGGCGTGCGCGAACCGGTTGCTGGCGCCGATGACGAATGTCTCAAATGTGTACTTCTGGTTGAGTCTGGCCGGCTCGCTGGGCTTGTTGCTCTTCGCTTCCCAGCGATTCGGCGCCGGCTCCGGCGCTTTCTCCACAGGCGGTGTGTACGGCTGCACCTGTTCAAAAGAGAACGAAGGCTGTGGATATTCGGTGGACGCCGGAGGCTGCTCGGGCTGTGGAGAATAGAACTGCGGGGGCTCGGATGCCTGGTAGTGCTGGGGTTGCACCGGCTGTGTGTAACGCGGCTGGCTATCCACACTCTGGGGATAAGGCACATTCACAGGCTGTTGATGGGCGTCCGGCAAAGGCTGTTCCGGAGCCGTGGTGTCGATCATCACGGCCAGCCGCATCGTCATCCCCAGCTCCTGGGACAGCGCGTGGGCCACCAGCGGGCGCAACTTGCCCTCGATGAGGTCCTTGAGGAAGTCGTTGGGGACGCCGAGCACGATCGTGTCGTCCGCGAGAGCGATCGGACGGACCATCGACAGCCAGGTGCGCTGCTGGATGGGCACGTTCTCGTTGAGGAAGTTGCCCAGGGCCCTCGCCCATACCGTGCCGAGGTCGACACCACTCATGGTGCGGCTCCCCTCCTTCCTCTCGCGGCCCCCCGCGATCGTTTATCCACATGACCGTGGTCGCCCCGAGCGGTCGGCGACCCCTTCGTCCACAGCGTGGCGGCAGGGCTTCGTACCCAGGTCCTCCACAGGAGATCCACAGGCTGTGCACGGTGTTTCCGGTGGTCCAGAAGGGCCGACAGTATCCATGTGCACAGCTGTGTTCAAGACGTTGTCCACAGCGTAGTGGCACCTGGATGCACAAACTGTGGACGTGGGCCCGGCGGTGGAAAAGTCGCCTGTGGATCAGTGGATAACCCGTTCAGTTTGACCTGGGACGCCGTTGGCCCGTAACGTACGACGGTCGGCTTGCCACGCGACGGCTATTTCGCGTGCCCTCGCTCCCACGGCAGGCCAGCCATGTGTGTATAAGCGCCCCTGGGCGCACCTTCAAGCCTGGAGCCCACCCGTGAGCAAGCGTACTTTCCAGCCGAACAACCGTCGCCGCGCGAAGACCCACGGCTTCCGGCTGCGGATGCGCACCCGGGCCGGTCGCGCCATCCTCGCTGCCCGTCGCCGCAAGGGCCGCGAGAAGCTGTCGGCCTGATCGACCCGCGCCCGAAGTCCGGCCCGTCGGTGTACCTCGCCGACGGGCGTTAGGCGTATACGGTGCTGTCCCGTCAATCCCGCATGCGGCGCGGGGACGAGTTCGAAGCGGCGGTCCGACGCGGCAAACGCGCCGGACGCCCCACTTTGGTGGTGCATCTCAACCTTTCTGGGGAAGAGACACCTCTGGTTGGTTTCGTGGTGAGCAAGGCCGTTGGTGGCGCGGTGACCCGGAACAAGGTCAAACGACGGCTCCGACACCTGATGCGCGACCGTCTCGACCGGCTGCCGCGAGGTAGCCTGCTGGTGGTACGCGCCAATCCACCGGCCGCGTCCGCGTGCGTCGAGCAACTGGCCGCCGATCTCGACGCCGCGCTGGATCGTTTGTTCAGGCGGCGCGAGTCCTCGACGGGTGGACACAGATGACGGAGCAGCCGCAAGGGATGCCGGGCCTCACCGCCCGGGCGCTGATCATCCCCATTCGGTTCTACCGGGCGTTCATCAGCCCGATGCTCGGTCCACGCTGCCGGTTCTACCCGTCGTGCAGCGCGTATGGGCTCGAGGCGATTGCCGTACATGGGGCATTGCGCGGCACATGGCTGACTGTCCGGCGCATCGGGCGGTGCCACCCATTCCATCCCGGAGGTATAGACCCGGTGCCCCCACGCCCGGTCCGGTCCCACGAAACGCAAGGGAGCTAGCTCGGTGGAGCTGTCCTGGCTCAATTGGCTGTACACGGCCGTCGCCCAAGTCATCACCTGGATCCACCAGGTCTACAGCACTTTCCTCGACCCCAACAGCGGGTTGACCTGGGCGCTGACCATCGTCACGCTGACCGTCTGCATGCGGATCCTCATCTTCCCGCTGTTCCTCAAGCAGATGCGGTCGTCGCGGAAGATGCAGGAGCTGGCACCGAAGGTCCAGGAGCTCCGCAAGCGCTACAAGAACGACAAGCAGCGCATGAACCAGGAGGTCATGGCGCTGTACCAGGGCGCGGGCGCCAACCCCCTCGGTGGCTGCCTCCCCGTCGTGGCGCAGTTCCCGATCTTCATCTCGATGTTCACCGTGCTGCGGGCCATCGCCGCCGACCAGGCCAAGTTCGGCATGTCGCAGGAGCTGGTCGACAGCGCCAAGCACGCGCTGATCATCAACGCTCCCCTGCCCGCCACGTTCTTCGAGGCTCCTGACATCGCCCAGAAGGTCGTCATCGGCTTCTTCGTGGCGATCAGCTCGCTGACCACGTTCCTCACCGTCCGGCAGAGCGTGACCCGCTCGATGGCGCAGATGCCGGACAACCCCATGGCGCAGCAGCAGAAGATCCTGATGTACATCTCGCCGCTGTTCGCCTTCTTCAGCCTCAACTTCCCGCTGGGCCTGATCCTCTACTGGGTCACCACCAACCTGTGGACGCTGGGCCAGCAGCACTGGTTCTACAGCCGGCACCCGATGCCGCAGTTCGACGCCAAGGGCAACGCCATCCCCGTGACGCCCAAGCCCGGCCTGGTGGCAAAGATGCGCAAGACCACTCCGGAAGAGGAGGCCCCTCCCGCCCCGCCGGAGCCTAAGATCATTAGGCAGCAGCCCAGCCGCCAGTCCCGCAGCAAGCGCACCGGCAGCAAGAAGTCTTGAACACGAAGGAGAGGCCGGCCATGACCGAGGCCGAGCAGGAGAAGGCTCCTGATCTCAACGCGCTTGAGCAGGAAGGCGAGATCGCTGCCGACTACGTCGAGGGCCTTCTCGACATCGCCGACATCGACGGCGACATCGACATGGACGTCGAGGGCGACCGCGCCATGGTCTCCGTCGTGGGGCTCAAGGGCAACGAGCTGGTCGGGCCCGCCGGCGAGGTCCTGGAGGCGCTGCAGGAGCTGACCCGGCTGGCCGTCCACCGGCAGACCGGGGAGCGGTCGCGGCTCATGCTCGACGTCGCCGGCTACCGCGAGCGCCGCCGGGCCGAGCTGAGCAAGCTCGGCACCGAGGTCGCCAACCAGGTCAAGGACAAGGGTGAGCCGAAGGCGCTGCACCCGATGACGCCGTTCGAGCGGAAGATCGTCCACGACGCGGTGGCGGCCGCCGGGCTGCGCAGCGAGTCCGAAGGTGAGGAGCCGCAGCGGTACGTGGTGGTCCTTCCCGCCTGAAACGTGCATGGTGAGCCGGTTCGGCCGTCTGTCGGCGCTTGGGTGCGCTGATGGGCGGCCGTTTCCGTATCTATAGCTGTACGTACGGGATGCGGGGCCTATGTGGGCCGCTGGCGGGTTTGCGGGCTGGTCTCCGTGCTTGTGCGGATCGATCCCTGTTTCTTGTTGTTGGGGAGTTGTCCGGCATCTTTGTGCGCTGGCGTTGGAGTTCGGCGCTGTTAGCGGGGGAGCGCGCGGTTTTGTGCGTTGGCCTTGTTGTTCGTCCTGAAAAGTGCCTCTGAGTGCTTCTTTCGGATGATATGCGCTCTATGTCGTTTGTAGGGGATTTGGTGTCGAGGGTGGATCGGGAGGGGCGCGCGGCGGCGTGCTCGACCGTCACCCACATGCCAGCCCGCTAGTCTTCCAGTGTGATCTCACATCTAGCCTTGGGTGGACACCGCCCCTAGAACGTCGAGACACCCACCGTCGAACGCCCACCGGCATCACCGCCGAGCAGGCAACCTGAGTACGAACACCACCTGAGACCGAGAAAGGGCCAGCATCCAGTGAGCGAAGAGCTTCCGGCGCCGCCGGACATAGCGCGGGACGTCTTCGCCGGGGAGGCATGGGACCGTGCGAACGCGTTCGCGGCGCTGCTGGCGGGCCCGGGCGTCGTCCGGGGCTTGCTGGGGCCGCGTGAGGTGCCGCGTATCTGGGATCGCCACCTGCTCAACTGCGCCGTGGTCGCCGAGGCCGTGCCGCCGGAGGTGCGGCTGGTGGACATCGGCTCGGGGGCGGGGCTGCCGGGGCTGGTGCTGGCCATCGTCCGCCAGGACATCGAGGTCACGCTGCTGGAGCCGTTGCTTCGCCGTACGGTGTTCCTGGAGGAGTGCGTCGAGGCGCTCAAGCTGGACAACGTCGAGGTGCTGCGTGGGCGGGCCGAGGATCTGGCGGGGGAGCGGGAGTTCGACGTCGCCAGTGCTCGGGCGGTCGCGCCACTCGACCGGCTGCTGAAGTGGGCCATGCCTCTTCTGCGTGAGGGCGGCGAGCTGATAGCCATGAAGGGGGAGCGAGCCGCCGGCGAGCTCGCCGAGGCGGAGTCCCAATTGCGGGCCTGCGGGGCCCGAACGGCCGAGCTTGTGACCGTCGGGCACGGTAAGGTCGAGCCGCCTGCAACATTGGTTCGGGTGGTAGCGGGTCGCGCGCCGGAGCGAGCCAGGCGGCGACGAAGGAGGTGACGGTTGTGCCAGTCGCGTCTTGCGGTCTTGGCTGGCCGGACAGCCGTCTGTCCGAGAGCCCAACCGGGGTTGGATGGCCCGAAATGGGCGTGTCGCAACAGCAAATTCCCGGCACCGGCACACCACTGGTTGAAAGGATGGCCAACGTGACCCAGACCCCCCTGAACCCCGGTGATTCGCCGTTGGTACGAGAGGCGCTCAGTTCAGTGGTTTCACGTGAAACACCTGCCACCACCCAACCGGCTGCCCCTCAGCCAGCCACCGAGCAGCCCGCCGCCACCCAGAGGGGCGGCACCAGCGGCGACGGCGACAACTCCTGGCCTCGGCCGGCGAAGTGCAGAGTGATCGCGGTGGCCAACCAGAAGGGCGGCGTCGGCAAGACCACCACCTCGGTGAACATTGCCGCGGCCCTGTCGATGCACGGCCAGCGCGTCCTCGTGGTGGACCTCGACCCGCAGGGCAACGCCTCGACGGCGCTGGCCACGGAGCATCGTGGTGACGTACCGGATGTGTACCAGGTGCTCGTCGACGATCTGCCCATGGTGGACATCGTCAAGCAGGTCCCCGAGATGCCGAACCTCTACTGCGCGCCCGCCACGATCGACCTGGCCGGCGCGGAGATCGAGCTCGTCTCGCTGGTGGCGCGGGAGGCCCGGCTCCGGCGGGCGCTGGCGGCGTACGAGGCGGAGTTCGACTACATCGTCATCGACTGCCCGCCGTCCCTCGGCCTGCTGACGGTCAACGCCCTGGTCGCGGCGGAGGAGGTCATGATTCCGATCCAGTGCGAGTACTACGCGCTGGAGGGCCTGGGGCAGCTCCTCAGGAACGTCGACCTCATCAAGGCGCACCTCAACCCGGCTCTGCGGCTCTCCACGATCGTCCTGACGATGTACGACGGGCGTACCCGGCTGGCTTCGCAGGTCGCCGACGAAGTGCGGTCGCACTTCGGGGAGACGGTGCTGAAGACAGTCATTCCGCGCAGCGTCCGGCTGTCGGAGGCGCCCAGCTATGGGCAGTCGGTCATGACGTACGATCCGGGGTCGAGCGGGGCGATGGCCTACATGGACGCGGCCCGGGAGATCGCCCACCGCGCCACCGTGGCTTGACGGCTGGTCGCTCGCGGGTCTTTCAGGCACGGTCTGAGGGTGTGGGTTGTCATGCCCGTGCTCCGGTGTGCCTGCGCCGGGTCGGCGGGGTGGACGTCGGCGCTGGACGCCGACGGTGAGCGGTGTCGTTCGGCGCGAGTCGTGAGTTGGGCAGATTTGTAACCGTGTCGGCGTAAATCCCACGGGACTGTGTGTGGCGTGGGGGCACCCCGCTGGGCCCGCAACGGTAACCTCTCCTGGAGTGACCGGAATCGACCGGCTGGATGAGGAGACGCAGTGAGTCAGCAGCGGCGGGGATTGGGCAAGGGACTCGGGGCGCTCATCCCGACCGGACCCATCGTTGACGGCCCGGGTACGGCGCCCGCTCCCTCGAACGGTTCCACGGTCGAGGCAGGTCCGAAGCCGATCGCTGGAGCGTACTTCAAAGAGGTCGCGCTGACCGCGATCGTGCCCAACCCTCGTCAGCCGCGTGAGGTGTTCGACGACGAGCGCCTCCAGGAGCTCGCCGACTCCATCCGCGAGGTCGGCCTTCTGCAGCCGATCGTGGTGCGATCCGTGGGTGGCGGCCAGTACGAGCTGATCATGGGGGAGCGGCGCTGGCGGGCGTGCCAGCAGGTCGGTCTTGACCCGGTCCCGGCGATCGTCCGGAACACCCAGGACACCGACCTCCTCCGGGACGCGCTCATCGAGAACCTCCAGCGCGAGCAGCTGAACGCCCTGGAAGAGGCGGCCGCCTACCAGCAGTTGCTGGACGACTTCCAGGCGACCCACGAGCAGTTGGCCAGCAAGGTGGGGCGCTCTCGGTCCCACATCACCAACACGCTCCGGCTGCTCAACCTCCCGCCGGAGGTTCAGCTCCGCGTGGCCGCCGGCACCATCAGCGCCGGGCACGCTCGCGCCCTGCTCGGCCTGAGCAGTGCGGAGGAGCAGGTTGAGTTGGCCAAGCGCATCGTGGCGGAACTGCTGTCCGTGAGGGCGGTGGAGGAGATCGTCGCCATGGGCAGCGCGAAGGCCGCTCAGAAGGCGCCGCGTGAGCGGCAGGCACCCAAGCCTACGGCTCCTGGTCTGACCCATCTGGCGGACCGGCTCTCCGACCACTTCGAGACGAAGGTCAAGGTCGACTTGGGGCGGCGTAAGGGGCGGATCGTGGTGGAGTTCGCGACGATCGACGACCTTGAGCGCATCATCGGGACGATGGCGCCTGAGGCGGCACGGGCGATGCGCGAGCGCGAGGACTGACCTTGCCTGTTTCACGTGAAACCACTCGCCTTTTCACGTGAAACCCCTTCCTCCGCTCTTCGCTTCTCCCTTCTCTTCAGTTCTCCTCTCTCCTCTTCTCTGTTCTCTGTTCGCCTGTGCTGGTCCTTCTTCGTGTTGTGGGTGGGTCCGCAGGGCTGCGCCGTGAGTGCGGCATGCGGGGGGAGCACGATGGCTGGCCGGGCTGCGGCCTTGGGGTCTCTCCAGCTCGCTCCGGCTCGCGCGGCGCTCCAGCTTGCGCGGCGCCCCGACTCGCCCATCTTGCGTGGTTCCCCGGCTTCTCAGTTCGCCCTGCCGGGTCGGTTCTTCGGCTCCTTGGTTTGCCCGGCTCTTGCGTAGCTCGCTTAGTGCCGTGTGGTGATTGCTCGGCAGCTTCGTTCGCGTCGAAGTCCCGCGGCTGGGGTCGCGCCTGGCGGGTTCTGTTCAGCCTCGACCTCTTCCCGGGGCGGGCCTCGGGGGGCGGCCCTTCACGTCCCACGCCCTAGGCATCCGTCTCTGGATGGGTGAGTGGACGCGTTTCACGTGAAACGCCGGCGGGACTCCGGGCGGGGGGCGTGGCGGGTGGCGGTGTTTCACGTGAAACGGTGGTGGCGGAGGCTAAGGGGTGGCTGCCTTGTGGAGGGCGGCCAGGAAGTCGTCCACATGTTCTTCGGTGGTGTCGAAGGCGGTCATCCAGCGGACCGTGCCTGCGGCCTCGTCCCAGTAGTGGAAGAGGTAGTTCTCCAGGAGGGATTCAGAGATCGCGTGGGGGAGGGTGGCGAAGACGGCGTTGGACTCCACGGGGTAGGCGAGGTTGACGCCGGGGACGTCCGCGAGACCGTCCGCCAGACGGAGTGCCATCTGGTTGGCGTGGGAGGCGTTGCGGTGCCAGAGGTCGTCGGTCAGGAGAGCGGAGAGCTGGGCTGAGACGAAGCGCATCTTGGAGGCCAGCTGCAGCGACTGGCGGCGAAGGTAGGGGACAGCGTCCGTCAGGGACGGGTCCAGGATGACCACCGCTTCGGCGGCCATGGCGCCATTCTTGGTGCCCCCGAAGCTGAAGACGTCCACGCCTACGTCCGTGGTGATGGCTTTCAGGGAGCAGTCCAGGTGGGCGGCGGCGTTGGCGAGGCGGGCGCCGTCCACGTGGAGGCGTAGGCCGGAGGCGTGGGCCGTTTCGGCCAGGGCGGCGATCTCGGCGGGGGAGTAGCAGGTGCCCAACTCGGTCACCTGGGAGATGGAGACGACCGTCGGTTGAGGCTCGTGGTGCTGGCCGAGGAGGTGGAGGTGGGCCTTGATGTCGTCCGGGTGGAGCTTGCCCTGAAGGGTGGGGACGGTTCGGAGCTTCACGCCCAGGAGGCGTTCCGTGGCGCCCGTTTCGTGGGTGGCGATGTGGGCGGTCTCGGCGCAGAGGACTGCGTCGTAGCGGCCGAGCATGAGGGCCAGGCCGACCATGTTGGCGCCGGCTCCGTTGAGTACGGTGAAGCCTTCCGCTGCGGGGCCGAACGTTTCCTTGATTTTGTGCTCGAAGGTCGAGGTCCAGGTGTCGTCGCCGTAGGCGGGGGCGTCTCCCTGGTTGGCGGCGGTCATGGCGTTGAGGATGTCTGGGTGCACGCCGGCGTGGTTGTCGCTGGCGAAGCTCTTCGGGTGGGCGGGATTGATCGGCACACCGTAAGGCTATGCAAGGCGCTTGGGCGGAGGCTGTGAGGGGCGGGCCGCCGGGGCGGTTCTCGCGGATGCCTCGTGAGTCGTTGGCGGTGATGTCTCCCGTCGGCGTCGCGCTGATGCTTCATCCGGTGGCCGTTGGCGAAGGTTCTGGAGCAGTGCGGGTGCGGCCGGTCGCCTGTGCGGCATGGCGGCGGTTGGCACGGCGGGGAGGTCGACGGTGTCCGCCAAATGATCCACGGCTGCTGTCCATGAGTTAGCGGCCGCAACCAGTCGAGGCATCGAAAGGAGGGCGGGGCCGCCCCGTCGGGGAGTGGGGCGGCCTGTGGGGAAGAGAGGAAGAGCGGCGAGGTCGAGGCACGCGGCTCCGGCGCAGTAGAGCACAAAGGAAGCAGGCCCTCAAGAAGGCGCCGTCAGTTCGGCGCGCGAGATGGTGGGCGCGGGGACAGGAGCAGCATCATGCGGAGCACGCGAGCGGTAGTGGCCTGGCGGACGAAGAGAGTTGTCGTGCGGCGGATTACGGGAGGCACGACGCGGGCGACAAGAGAGTGGCAGCCGTGTGGGAGAAGCGAGCGGTGGTCGCCTGGTGGGCGAGGGGAGGCCGCCGCACAAGGGGCGAGAAAGCAGCAGCCCCGCAGCGGGACGGTAGTGGTAGTCGCCTGACGGAAAAGGGGGGGCTGTCGTGTGGCGGGCAACGGGCGGCGCTCACGGCACGACAAGAGGGCAGCAGCCGCGCGAGGATGAGGGGACAGCTGTTCAGGAGATGAAAGCGGTGGTCGCCTGGCGGACGAATAGAGCTGTTGTGCGGCGGGCAACGGGAAGCGCAGCACAAGGGGCCAGGGAGCGGCAGCCGCGCGGCGGGACGGGGGCGGTAGTCCCCTGACGGACATGGGGCTGTTGTGCGGCGGACAATGGGCGGCGCAGCACGAGGGGCGAGGGAGCGGCAGCCGTGCGATGACGGGAGCGGTCATCGCCTGACGGGCCAAGGGGGCTGTCGGGCCGCGGGCAATGGGTGGCCCCCGCGGCCCGACAAGAAGGCAGCCGCCGCGCGGCGGAGAAGAACAGCAGCCGCGCGGCGGAGAAGACCAGTCACCGCGCGGCGGAGGCGAACAGTTGCCGCGGCGGCGGAGAACAGCTGCCGTGGGAGGAGTGGGCCTGGAAAGGGGTTAGGGGCGGGGGCGGTGGGCGGCGTTTTGGAGGAGGGTGCGGCAGAGGTCGCCGAGGTCGCGCCCCGCTGCCTCCGCCGCCATCGGCAGCAGCGACGTCTCCGTCATCCCCGGCGCCACGTTCACCTCAAGGAAGTGCGGGTCGTCGGACGCGTCCACGATCAGGTCGGTACGGGAGATGTCCCGCAGCCCCAACGCCGTGTGCGCCGTCACGGCCATCCGGGCGCAGGCTTCGGCGGCGGCCGCGGAGAGGCGGGCGGGGGCGAAGAACTCGGTGTGCCCGGCGGTGTATCGGGCGGCGTAGTCGTAGACGCCGGCGTCGGGGACGATCTCCACGGCGGGCAGCGCCACCGGCCCTTCGCCGAGGTCGACGACCGAGACCGACACCTCGACGCCCTCGACGTACCGCTCGATGAGGGCGGTGTCGCCGTAGGCGAAGCAGCCGACCATGGCGGCGGGCAGCTCTTCGGCCGTGCGGACGATGGACGCGCCGAGCGCCGAGCCGCCGCGGGCGGGCTTGACGAACAGGGGAAGGCCGAGCCGGTCGATGATGCGGCCGAGCACGACGGTGGCGCCGAGGTCGTGGAAGGTCTCCCTGGGGAGGGTGACGGACTCGGGGGTGCGCAGGCCGACCGAGCGTACGACGGCCTTGGCGGTGGGCTTGTCGAAGGCCACGCGGCAGGCGTCGGGGCCGGCGCCGACGTAGGGCACGTCGAGGAGTTCGAGCACGGAACGGATCGCGCCGTCCTCGCCCGCGCCGCCGTGGAGGGTGACGAACACCGCCTCGGGCGGGTCGGCGAGGATGGCGGGCACGAGGGAGGCGTCGGTGTCGCGGGCCTCCACGTCGATGCCCGTGGCGCGCAGCACCTCGCTCACCCGGCGGCCGGAGCGCAGGGACACCTCCCGCTCATAGGAGAGGCCCCCGGCCAGCACGAGCACGTGGCCCAGATCGCTCATCACATCTCCTCCGCTGATCGTACGCGTCCAACCGTACCGGCGGCTGGCGGCGAATGGTGTAGGTGAGGCCCGCACACGAGTACGGCCGGCGTCCCCGTCCCCGGGGAGCGCCGGCCGTACCGAGGAAAGCTAGGCCAGTTCGGGCCCCGGCGTGTCAACGCCGGCCCGCTCGGGACCGGAGCCGGTGCCGAACATGTCCCGGAGCTGCATCTCCTGCTCGATCACCCCGGACAGGCGCCGGACGCCTTCGCGGATGCGGTCGGGCTCGGGGAAGCAGTAGGACAGTCGCATGTGCCGGGCGCCGCTGCCGTCGGAGAAGAACCCGGTGCCGGGCACGAACGCCACCCGCTCGGCCACGGCCCGCGGCAGGATCGCCTTGGAGTCGAGCCCTTCGGGCAGGGTCGCCCAGACGAAGAAGCCGCCGGCAGGCCGGGTCCAGGTGACCTCGGGCGGCATCAGGGCCTCCAGGGAGTCCAGCATGGAGTCGCGCCGCTCGCGGTAGAGCTCCTTGAAGGACTTGATCTGCTCCCGCCACGGCTGCGTGGCCAGGAATTGGCCCACGGCGAGCTGCGTGAACACCGAGTGCGACAGCACGGCCGACTCCATGGCCAGGATCAGCTTGTCGCGGATGGCGTGCGGCGCGAGCGCCCAGCCGACGCGGAAGCCGGGGGCGAGCGTCTTGGAGAACGACCCCAGGTAGACCACGCCGTCGGGGTTGTCGGCGCGCAGGGCGCGCATGGGCTCGCCGTCGAAGCCGAGCAGCCCGTACGGGTTGTCCTCGATGATGAGGATGCCGGCACGCTGGCAGATGTCGAGCACCTGCTGCCGCCTGGCCAGGTTGAGCGTGACGCCGGCCGGGTTCTGGAAGGTCGGGATCGTGTAGAGGAACTTGACGGGAGCTCCGGCGGTCTCCAGCGCGTAGATGGTCTGCGCCAGCGATTCGGGCACGATGCCCTGATCGTCCATGGCGATGTGGACCACTTTGGCCTGGTAGGCGGAGAACGTCCCGAGGGCCCCGACGTACGAGGGGCCTTCGGCGAGCACGACGTCGCCCGGGTCGATGAAGATCCGGGTGATCAGGTCGAGCGCCTGCTGTGAACCGACGGTGACGACGACGTCGTTCGCCCCGGCCTCGATCCCCTCCAGCCGCATGACCTCGCAGATCTGCTCGCGCAGGTGCGGGTCACCCTGGCCGGAACCGTACTGCAGCGCGACCGTGCCGCGCGTGGTGACCAGGTCGGAGACCAGCTCGCCGACCATGTCGAGGGGGAGCGCCGTGACGTACGGCATGCCGCCGGCGAGCGAGACCACCTCGGGTCTCGACGCGACGGCGAAGAGAGCTCGGATCTCGGAGGCGACCATCCCGGTAGCTCGCGCGGCATACCGGTCGACGTAGGCGTCGATGCGCGACCCTTGGGTCGCGGGTGTCTGACCGTGATCCAGCTCTTCCGTCACGGCCCACCTCCTAGGTGTCATATCGGACCGAAATACCAGATTACGCCAGTCGGACATGTCCTTCGTGACCGGGCTCGACCGTCGTGGTATCCGCTGGCTGCATCTTCACTGAGCTACCATGCCACCAACGGACGCGGTTTTCGCGCGCTTTTCTGGGTCGACGATAGGGGCCGTAGTTGTCGCGCCGGCTGGTCAACATAACCCTGGACAATCTCGAAGATCTGCCACGCCGCTGCCGGCGGTGCGTGTTCTGGGAGCTCGATCCCGTCAGCGGCGAGCGTGCCATCCATTCCGGCGACTCCGGGCTGGAGAAGGAGGCCTGGATCTCCGGCACGCTGCTGGAATGGGGGAGCTGCGGGAAAATCGTCTATGTCGACGGGGTTCCGGCCGGGTTCGTCCTCTACAGCCCGCCGCTCTACAGCCCGCGTTCGCTGGCCTTCCCCACCTCGCCGGTGAGCGCCGACGCGGTGCTGCTGATGACGGCCCACATCATCCCCGAGTTCTCGGGCGGCGGGCTGGGCCGGATGCTGATCCAGGGCGTGGCGAAGGATCTGACCCGGCGCGGGGTGAAAGCCATCGAGGCGTTCGGCGACCTGAAGTGGGAAGAGCCTAGTTGTGTAGTTCCTGCTGAATACTTGCTTTCTGTGGGTTTTAAGACGGTTCGACCGCATTTGCGGTTTCCGCGCCTGCGTTTGGAGCTGAAGAGCGCCATCTCGTGGCGTGAGGACGTCGAGGTGGCCCTCGAACGCCTTCTGGGGTCCATGAGCCCGGAGCGCGCCCTTCGTCCCGTCTGACGGCTCTTGGGGGCCGAAGAAGGGCATACGAAAGCCCCCCGCGGGCACCGCCGCAGGGGGCTCTCACATGAGGGCGACTAGATGATGCCGTCGAGCTCGCGGAGCAGCATGGCCTTCGGCTTGGCGCCGATGATCTGCTTCACGACCTCGCCCCCCTTGTAGACGTTCATCGTGGGGATCTGGAGCACGCCGTACTGGCGGGGAACCTCGGGGTTCTCGTCGATGTTCAGCTTGACGATCTCAAGCTTGTCGCCGTGCTCGTTCGCGATCTCCTGCAGGATGGGCGCGACCTGACGGCACGGGCCGCACCACTCGGCCCAGAAGTCGACCAGCACGGGCTTGTCGCTCTTGAGGACCTCGGTCTCGAACGTGGCGTCGGTAACTGCCTTCACGGTGCGCTCCTTACTTCTCGTTGTTGGCCAGCCAGCGCTCGGAGTCGAGCGAGGCGGCACAGCCGGTACCGGCCGCGGTGATGGCCTGGCGGTAGGTGTGGTCGACGACGTCGCCGGCCGCGAACACGCCGTCGATGTTGGTGGCGGTCGACGGCGAGGCGACCTTGACGTACCCGTCGTCGTCGAGCTCGACCTGGCCCTTGACCAGGTCGGTGCGCGGGTCGTGACCGATGGCCAGGAACAGCGCGTCGGTCGCCAGCTCGCACTCCTCGCCGGTCTTGACGTTGCGCAGCTTGACCGCCTCGACCTTGGTGTCGCCGAGCACGTCGACGACCTCGGAGTCCCAGACGAACCGGATCTTCTCGTTGGCGAACGCGCGCTCCTGCATGATCTTGCTGGCGCGCAGCTCGTCACGGCGGTGGACGACCGTCACCATGCGCCCGAACCGGGTCAGGAACGTCGCCTCCTCCATGGCGGTGTCGCCGCCGCCCACGACCACGATGTCCTTGTTGCGGAAGAAGAAGCCGTCGCAGGTGGCGCACCAGGACACGCCGTGGCCGGACAGGCGCTTCTCGTTCTCCAGGCCGAGCTCGCGGTAGCCCGAGCCCATGGCCAGGATCACCGACTTGGCGTAGTAGGTGTCGGTGTGGGTCTTGACGACCTTGGGGTTGGCCTCCAGGTCGACCTCGACCACGTCGTCGGCCACCAGCTCGGCGCCGAAGCGCTCGGCCTGCTTGCGCAGGTTGTCCATCAGGTCGGGGCCCATGATGCCGTCAGGGAAACCGGGGAAGTTCTCCACGTCGGTGGTGTTCATGAGCGCACCGCCCGCCGTCACGGAGCCCTCGAAGACCAGCGGCTTGAGTTCGGCGCGCGCGGAGTAGACGGCCGCGGTGTAGCCCGCAGGGCCCGACCCAATGATGATCACGTTACGAACGTCGCTCAACGCTCCCACGCCTTCCTCGTCTGCTGTTTGCTTCGGGCTCAACAGATCCTAGGCCGCGCTGATTCCCGGCCCTGCCCGCAAAACGAAAGAGCCCGCCGAAGCGGGCTCTGACGTGGGCTTTCGATTACCAGCGGCCCAACGTGGGCTTGCGCAGGTTCTTGCAGTTGAACGGGTCGACGATGTCGATGCGCAGCTTCTTGGCGGCCTGGTCCTTCCAGGAGGCCACGATCAGCGCCTCCTGGCCGTTGTACTGGCCCTGGTCGACCGCGAACGTCTTCAGCTTCGATCGGGCGGCCACCTTGCCGACGCATCGGTCGACCCTGGCGGTGTCCGTGGGGCCTTCGAGGGCCGGAGCGGCGCCGAAGTACCCGAGCAGCGGCTGGCGCAGCTCCCGGTCGCTGTAGTTGTAGTTGCTGTCGGTCAGCGCGTAGGCCCTCGCCCGCTGGTGGGACGGCTTCGACGGCGACATCGGCTGCGCCACCGTGGGCCCGGACGAACCGCCCGGTCCGCCCCCGCCGGCCAGCAACCCGCCCGAGACCGCCAGCGTGCCGACCACCACCGCGGCCGCCGCCGACGCCGCCACGGCGGGCATGGCCCACCTGCGCCGCCGTACCGACCTGGTCCGGGCCGGGACGATCGTGCCGTCGTCGGAGACCACCCCGAGACGAACCGGCTCGGGCGTCTCCGCCGCCGGCTGCTCCCACGGGGAGTCCTGCATGGGCCTGTCCCAGTCCGGTGCCTCCACGAGGTCGACGCCCCCGCGGCGGGACTCCGCCTCGGCGGCCAGCGCCTTGTCGATGCGCAGTGCGACGCCCATCGGCATGGCCGGTGTTGGGGTCGCCGCGAGCACCTCGCGAACCGCCGCCAGGTCTGCCAGCAGCTCCCCACAGGGGTCGCAGACCGCGAGATGCTCGCGGACCCGGCGTGCCGTCGCGGCGTCCAAGAGATCCTCTGCCAGCTCGGCCAGGACCTCAAGATCGTAGTGCGTATCACCCGTCACGAAGTTCTGCTCCCTTCGCGGATGAGACGCGAT
Organism: Nonomuraea sp. NPDC049655; assembly: GCF_044465465.1. NCBI lineage: Bacteria > Bacillati > Actinomycetota > Actinomycetes > Streptosporangiales > Streptosporangiaceae > Nonomuraea > Nonomuraea sp. NPDC049655. Next base: position 397,100 of record NZ_JBITLS010000004.1, on the reverse strand, counting down.
TGAGGTCCGAACGGTTCCGCAGATGCGAAAGAATTGGGGCAAGTTTCGCGCGCCCCCGCGCGCATCTGCTCTTCACGGTGCCGCTGGGCACCTGAAGCACCTGAGCTGCGTCTTCGACGGAATACCCCATCATGTCCACGAGCACGAGCGCCGCCCGCTGGTCGGCGGGCAGCAGTTTCAGAGCGGCCGAAACCTCCATCGAGACCTCGCGCTCGACGGTCTGGTCGGGGAGCGGGCTGTCCCGCTCGGCGGCCTCGATCAGTTCGTCGTCGGCCACCGGACGGACGGACTTGCGCCGCATCCGGTCGAGGCAGGCGTTGACGACGATGCGGTGGAGCCAGGTGGTGACGGCCGCCTCACCTCGGAACGAGGCGGCCTTGCGATATGCGGAGACGAACGCGTCCTGAACGGCGTCCGCCGCCTCGTCAGGGTCACCGAGAGTACGCAGCGCCACCGCCCACATGCGGTCACGGTGCCTTTTGACGATCTCGCTGAACGCGTGTGGATCCCCGTTGATGTGCGCGGTGAGCAGCTCGGCGTCTGTGATCGCCGGCCGCTCCGCTGGTGAGGGTGTCTCGGGTGGGGAGTTCACAAGAGAGATTCCTGATTTATGCCGATCCGGGAGAATGCACCACTACTTCATAGATGGTGCCACGAAACTGGCCCGCATCTGCCGGAACGCGCGTAAACCAGATCAAAACGTACCGACCGCTTGCCGGGTCGTCGGGGGTCAGGGTGGTCTTGCCCGAGGCGCTCTTCTGGGTCGCCACGGTCTTGAGCGAGCCGAGCTCGGGGGAGTCGCCGACCTTCAGCTCGACGCTCGCGCCGCCGGCCTTGCCCAGCGTAGCCACCACGTCGCTGATCTGCATGGACTTGCCCATGTCGAGCAGCAGGCCGACGCCCTTCTTGAGGTTTCCCAGCTCGGCGTTGCCGTAGCTCTGGGTCGTCCAGGCCGTGCTGGGCTTGCCGTCGATGGCCAGCTCGGCGATGTCGGACTTCTCGTCGCCGTCGTCGCCGAGCGGGTCGAAGCCCTTGGCCTTGTCGGGCTTGACGGCCTGGGCCGAGGCCGAGGCGGAGGACTTGCCGGTGGTCGGGCTGACCGACGCCTCGGGGGTGGCGGGGCTGCCGAGGCTGCGGCCTATCGTCCAGGCGCCGACGCCCACGGCGGCGATGACCAGCAGCACCACCAGCGTCATCAGCACCCGGTTGAGCACGCTGCCGCCGCCCTGGTTGGGCGGCCGGCGCGGCACGGGCGGCGGTGGCGGCATGGTGCGCTGCTGCCGATGGGCGATGTCGAGGCCCTCGGTGTGCGAGGCGGAGGCGACCGCCGGCGTCGAGGGGTAGGAGATGGCGATCGGCATGGGCCGGGCCACGTCGGCCAGCGCCTCGGCGACCTCGGACGGGCTCGACAGCGCACCCTGGCCCTTGCGCGACTCGGGAAGGCAGGCGCGGACCGTGACGGTGTCCAGGTAGTTGGGGACGCCGGCGGTGACCTGCCGCGGCGAGCAGAAGTGCCCGTCGATCATGGGAGCGGCGGGCAGGCCGCCCTCCTCCTCGTCGCCGGGCCAGTGGCCGGTCAGGCCGGCGTACAGCAGCCTGCCCAGCCCTTCGGCGTCGTCGAGGGCGGGCTGGTCGGTGGTGAGCCCGGACAGCGCGGCGTCGACGGCCACGCCGAGCACCTTGACCGTGTTGCCCGTCGTCCAGACCAGGTGGGACGGGCGCAGGCACAGGTGGTAGAGCTTGGCCTCGTGGGCGTGCGCCAGCGCCTCGGCGGCCTCGGCCACCAGACCGGCCGCGCGCTCGGGCTCCAGCGGGCCGGCGGCGAGCAGGTCGGTCAGCGTCTCGCCGGTGACCCACTCGCTGACCACGTAGGAGTGCTTGTCGTCCTCGGCGGCGTCGAACACCTGCGTCAGGCGCGGGTCGGTGAGCCGGCTCGCGGCACGGGCGGCGGTGACGACCTCGTGCACGCGCGGGAAGTCGGGACCGAACGTGTGCACCGCAACCGGGCGCGCGAGGATCTCGTCGATCGCCTTCCACAGGGTCGCGCCGTCGGACTCGCTGACGCGGTCCTCCAGCCGGAAGCGCTCGGCCAGTCGGGTGCCGGGTTCCACGGCCGACGTGCTCACAGGCTCTCTCCGCTAGGCCGATCGGGCGTGCTCATGACTCGACTCACCTGCGTGGTGGTGTCCCACGTAGGCACGCTATGCCGGGTGGATCCGCCCACGCCCCTCCTGCTTCCATTCGCGCGTGTCGGGCACCATGGTAGTGCCGAGTCGATTCCGCCCGCGTTCTTTGCCAACGGGAAACTCGTCAGCCGTCGTGGTCAAGTCCGTCCATATGCCGGATTTCCCAATTACTACCGACCTACGCGTCTGGCGACCATACCAACGAGTGAGTTGACCTCCGCTATGCGCATCCTGTGGGCGACGGCGAGATAGAGCAACAGTCCCAGCCCACCACCCACGGCCAGGACAATCAGCGAGTTGACGAAACCGAGACCACCGAACAGCTGAGTGACCACCCAGACCGTGAGCAGCCCCAGCACGGCCGTGGGCAGCGAGGCCAGGTACATCCTGGTCAGCGCCGTGCCGATGGTCCAGCCGCCCAGGCCCTGGACGCGGCGGCTGGCCAGCGTCCAGGCCAGGACCGCGCCCAGCCCGTACGCGACGGCGTACGCCAGCGCCAGGCCCATCACCGCGTAGCGGGCGGGCAGCAGCACGAAGAAGATCACCATGAGCAGCGCGTTGACCGCGGTCGTGCCGGCCCCCACGAACACCGGCGTACGGGTGTCGCCGAAGCTGTAGAACACCCGCAGCAGGAGCTGGAACACCGCGAACGGCACCAGCGCCAGGCCGTAGACCTGCAACACGTTCCCGATGTAGACGGCGTCGGCGACGCTGTTGGCGCCGTGGCCGTAGATCGGCACGGTGATCGCCGGGCCGAGCACCATCAGCAGCAGCGAGACCGGCACCATGAGCGAGCAGATGAGCCGCACGCTCGACCCGAACTCGCTGCGCACGTCGTCGAGCCGGCCCTCGCCCACCGCCCGGCTCATCCGGGGCAGCATCGCCGTGATCACCGACACGCCGATGATCCCGTACGGAAGCTGGAAGAGCTGGAACGCCAGCGTGTACGGGCTGATGCCGTGGCCGGCCACCTCGTTGCCCGCCGAGCTGGCCAGGTTGGTCGTCAGCATGAACCCGAGCTGGGTGACCACCACGTAGCCGATGGTCCAGACCCCGGCCCTGCCCATCTCGCCCAGCCGGGCGTTGCGCACGTCGAAGCGCGGCACGAACGAGAACCCCACCCGCTTCAGCGCGACGATCAGCACCACCGCCTGGGCGACGATGCCCGCCGTGGTGCCGAGACCGAGCAGCGCGAGGTCGCCGGTGGTGACCGCCTCGATGTCGGACCCGCTGCCGACCACGGCGTAGGCCACGAACACGCAGATGACGACCAGGTTGTTGAGCACCGGCGCCCACATGGGGGCGCCGTAGCGGTCGCGGGTGTTCAGGATGGCGCCGGCGACCGCGCCGATGCCGAAGAAGGCGAGCTGCGGCAGGATGAACCGGGCCAGCATGACCCCGGTCTCGAACTTGATGCTGCCGCGGTCCCAGTCGGTGTACAGGTCGATGAGCAGCGGCGCGCCCAGCACGGCGAGCACGGCCACCACGACCAGCACGGCGGTGGCCAGCGTCAGCAGGCGCTGCTCGTAGGCCCGGCCGCCGTCGGCGTCGTGCTGCTGCGCCCGGACGATCATCGGCACCACCACGCTGCTCAGCACGCCCAGCAGCAGCAGGTCGAGGATGCTGTACGGGATCGCGTAGGCCGCGTTGTAGGAGTCGCCCAGCGCCGCGGTGCCGATGGCGTAGGCCAGCACCATCGTGCGGGCGAACCCGGTGACCCTGGACACCATCGTGCCCGCCGCCATGATGGCGCTGGCCCGCAGCATGCGGCTCATACGGTCTCACTCTCCCGGGATTTGCCCGCTCGCGCGAGCCGTCGCTCGGACCGGCGGCGCAGGATCCGCGTCACGACGGCGGCGAGCATCACCGTCAGCGCGGCGCCCACGATGACCAGGGCGATGCCGGTGTAGCCGGTGGTGCGGATGGTCAGTCGCTCCGGCTTGCCGTAGGGCAGGCCGTCGATCGTGCGCAGCTGCACGGTGACGGTGGCGTCGCCGCTGGTGCTGGCGTCCATCTTCACCTGCAGCGTGCCGCTCTGGTTGCCGCCGATCACCAGCGGATCGGGCGGCACGGGCTGGATCTGCAGCCGCCTCCGGTCGTTGGACTTGACGTCGATGTACAGGGTGACGGGCTTGTCCAGCGAGTTCTTCACGCTGATGGGGACCACGCCGTTGCTGCCGGCCAGCGTCCGCGGCGCGTCGGTGATCTGGATCTTGTCGATGCGCTCGTCCACGGCCGTGCCGACGAGCTTGGTCACCGCGCGGCCGGCGCGGGTGTTGTTGCGCCAGGCCGACGAGGTGAGCCTGAGCACCGCGGCGTCGAAGGCCGAGGGCGTCCTGGTCCCGGCGACCGAGGCGGTGACGGAGGCGGTGAGCTGCGCCTGCGTGGCGACCTCCTTGACGGGGGCCAGGTACTTGGCGCTCAGCTCCTCCTTGCGGTCCTGCTCGGTGTAGGTGAGCTCGGCCCGCGGCGTGGCCGCCTTGCTCGGCTTGATCGATTCGAGCTTGGTCAGCGAGAGCCACGGCAGCTTGTCCGCGGTCTTCAGCAGGCTGGTGACCAGCGTCGGGTTGGGGTCCCAGCGGCGCGACGGCGCGACGACCAGCGACCGCGGCTCGACCTGCCCGGCCTCGGCGGCGATCATCGCGGTCTCGGCGATGAAGCGCTGCGTGCTGAGCAGGACCGTCGTGGGCGCGGTCGGCTCGAACAGCCGGCTCAGCTCGGCGTCGGCGACCAGGGCCTTGATCGGGCCGGCGACGCTGTCGACGGTGGCGGCGGCGTCGGGCGTGTGGGCGACGGGCGGCTGCGGCGGCAGGTTGGTGGAGTTGAGCAGGACGGTGGTGACCTTGCCGGGGCTGACCGAGAGCAGGTCGAGCGCGTCGGCGTCGAGCACGCCCGCGGGCGGCCAGTTGATCGAGGTCTGCGCGTTGCGGTTGAGCAGCGCCCGGGCGGTCTGGCCGCCGAGCTCGATCGCCCGGCCGGGCTGCGCGTCGAGCCCCTGATGGGCCAGGGCCGCCACGTCGGGGTCGCCGTAGGGGGTGGCGATGACGGGGGAGGAGGCCAGCGCCGTGCTCATGGTGGACAGCCAGGTGCCGGCGGTGTCGTTGGCCGGCTTGCCTTCTGTGCCGTTCTTGGTCTTGACGTGGTAGCCCTTGGTCATCGCCTTCAGGTCGTCGAGCAGCGACGGCTCGACGAACCAGGTGACGCTCTTCGGCGCCGTCTGCGCGATGCGGGCCAGGTCGGCCAGGCGGCCCTTGCCGCTGAGCGACTGGCTCAGCTTGTCGTCGACGAACAACGTCTCGTCGGAGCCGCGGTGGGGCTGGTCGATGACGGGCAGGGCGACGGCCAGCTTGTTGCGCGGCAGCTTCGGCGTGGTGGGCGGGGCATAGGTGAGGAACGTGCGCTGCGCCGAGATCGGCACTTCGTTCTGGGAGACGTCGACGGCGATCCGGTAGACGCCGAACGCGCGGTAGCCCAGCTGGATCGGGGTCGCCGTGAACGTCCAGGTGGCCTGCCCGCCGACGGCCAGGGCCGGGATGTCCATGGCCGAGGTGCGGGAGACGTTTCCGGGCAGCGTGGCGTTGTTCTGGTCGCTCTGGTACGCCGCCATGGAGGCGCGGTCGTAGAAACGCTCGCTGGTGTAGCGCAGGCGTACGCGGAGGGGGCCGAGCGCGGTTCCGGTGTCGTTGCGGACCGTGCCGGTGAACTTGATCTCGTCGGTCGGGCTGCGCGTCACCTGTGGCGTGATCGACGTGATGGAGACCGAGAGCGTCTCCCGCGCCGCCTCCACCGTGGCAGCAGAGTTCGGCGCCGCCGCCACCATGGGGGCGAGCGACGCGACGGACATCACGGCGAGCAGCGCGATCTTACGGATCACACGCATGCCAGAGCTGGGGTACGACGGCGCACGCCCGCAATGGTACGGGTTCAGTGCCGCGGCGCGACCGCCTCGCGTGTTCCCCGCGGTCGGGGCGTACGCAGGTCGACGGTCTTGCCGGTGAGGACATTCAGCAGGTCGAGCGCACGAAGACAGAGCGCGGTGTGCCGTTCGCCGGTGGCGGTGAAGACCGCCATGTCGTCGGCGACGAGCCGGTCGTCGATGAGCACCGGAAGCGACTCCGGCAGCAGCAGCGGGCAGACGAGCCCGTCGGTGTAGTCGGTGGCCGAGTTGACCAGGAAGGCCGGCGCCGGCCGCACCTGGCGGGCGCCCAGCAGGCCCCCGACGACGCCGGGCTGGGGCGGGGTCGCCGCGGTGGCGACGACGGCGACGACGACCTCGCTGCCGATCCTGGTGGCGACGTCGAACACGGTCACCACGACGCACCGCCCGGGCTCCGCGCGGACCGTCTCCGGCAGTTCCTCCGCGCAAGTCATGGGGCGCGGAAGGCGTACGATCTCATGATGGACCTGGTGTGCGAGGAGCCAGCGGTGGATCGCGAGGGCGTCCTTCATGAAGTCCTCCTCCGTCTCGCCCTGTTCCATGGCCCCCGACGGTCCCCAGACCGAAGGTAACCCGGACCTGATGTGGCTCGGGGGATATGTTCCGGAATCGAAGGACCGACAGGGTTTGTCCGACTCAACAATGACCGAAAGCCAGCAGCGGGCGATGCACGACCTGTTCCGCAAGATCGCACCGGTGGCCGACGAGCTCGGCCGCCTGTTCGCCGACCACGGCCACGAGCTGGCCCTCGTCGGCGGCCCCGTGCGCGACATCCTGCTGGGCCGCGTCGGCAACGACCTCGACCTGACCACCGACGCCAACCCCCACAGGGTGCTCGACGTCGTCAGGGACTGGGCCGACTCCGTGTGGACGATCGGCATCGACTTCGGCACCGTCGGCCTGCGCAAGGGCAACTGGCTGATCGAGATCACCACGTACCGGAGCGAGTCCTACGACCCCAAGTCGCGCAAGCCCGAGGTCGTCTACGGCGAGACGCTGGAGGCCGACCTGGAGCGGCGCGACTTCGCGGTCAACGCGATGGCGGTGCGCCTGCCCGGCCACGAGTTCGTCGACCCCTACGGCGGTCTCGACGACCTGCGCGCCAAGCGGCTGCGCACGCCCGGCACCCCCGAGCGCTCGTTCGCCGACGACCCGCTGCGCATGCTCAGGGCCGCCCGGTTCGCCTCCCAGCTCGGCTTCGGCGTCGACCGGGCCGTCCTGGCGGCGATGACCGCGATGGCCGAGCGCATCGAGATCGTCTCGGCCGAGCGCATCCGCGACGAGCTCGACAAGCTGCTCTGCGGCGCCAACCCGCGCGAGGGCCTGCGCCTGCTGGTGGAGACGGGCCTGGCCGCGCACGTGCTGCCCGAGCTGCCCAAGCTGCGCCTGGAGATCGACGAGCACCACCGGCACAAGGACGTCTACGAGCACAGCCTGACCGTCCTCGACCAGGCCATCGCCCAGGAGGAGGACGGCAAGCCCGACCGCATCCTGCGCTGGGCCGCGATCATGCACGACATCGGCAAGCCCAAGACCCGGCGCCACGAGGCCGGCGGGCGGGTGTCGTTCCACCATCACGAGGTCGTCGGCGCGCAGATGACCAAGAAGCGCATGACCGAGCTGCGGTTCCCCAAGGACGTCGTGGCCGACGTCTCCCAGCTGGTCGAGCTCCACCTGCGCTTCCACGGCTACGGCACGGGGGAGTGGACCGACAGCGCCGTGCGTCGCTACGTGCGCGACGCCGGCCACCTGCTCGGCCGCCTGCACAAGCTGACCAGGGCCGACTGCACCACCCGCAACAAGCGCAAGGCGGCGGCGCTGTCGCGCACCTACGACCAGCTCGAAGAGCGCATCGCCCGGCTCGCCGAGGAGGAGGAGCTGGCCAAGATCCGGCCCGAGCTCGACGGCAACGAGATCCAGGCCGTGCTCGGCGTGGGCCCTGGGCCCGTGGTGGGCCGGGCGTACAAGTTCCTGCTCGACCTCAGGCTGGACAAGGGCGTGCTCGGCAAGGAGGCGGCCACCCAGGCGCTGCTCGACTGGGCGCGGTCAAACGGCCTGGGAGCGTGACGACGACGTCGTGACCATCCGGTAGGCCAGCGCCGCCATGGGGTAGCCCACCGTGATGATCACGACCGCCGGGTACGACTTGCCGTTGGGCGGCAGGATCGCCGCCGAGAGCGCGGCGGCCAGCACGTACATGCCGTTGAAGAGCATGTCGTAGAGCGAGAAGGCACGGCCGAGATAGGCGTCCTCGACGTCGCGCTGGACGGTCGTGTCGGCGCAGATCTTGACGCTCTGCCCGGCCACGCCCAGCACGAAGCCGGCCACCGGCAGCCCCCACGTCTGGAACGGCAGGACCAGCGCGCCCGCCAGCACGCCGGCCGAGCACAGCGCGATGACCACCCAGGGGCCGATGCCGAACCGCTCGGTCGCGTACGGGGTGATGATCACCGCGAGGAAGTAGCCGAAGCCGGAGGCGGCCACCACCAGGCCGATCCCGCGCAGGGCGGCGTCGGGGTCGCCGTCGGTGAAGTAGTAGCGGTAGAGGATGATGCCGAGGGCGGTGGCCATTCCGTACAGGAAGCGGTGGGCGGCCATCGCGCCCATGGTCGCGGCTGCCTCGCGGTGGCGTGCCAGGTGCCGGGCGCCGTCGACCAGGCCCACGACCACGTTGCGCAGGGCCTCGCGGGCCTGGGGCTGGTCGGGGTCGTAGGAGGGGCCGAGCAGCGCGCGGTCCATCGTGCGGGCGACCAGGGCGCTCAGCCCGAACATCACGCCGGACACGGCCAGCAGCAGCCCGATGCCCCGGTCGCCGTCGCCGAGCACCTCGCGCAGCAGGAACCCGACGCCCGCGCCGACGAACGTGACCACGGTGCCGCAGGTCGGCGTCACCGCGTTGGCCGCCATCAGCCGGTCGGACGGCACCACGTGCGGCAGCGAGGCGCCGAGCGCGGCCAGGAAGAACCGGTTGACCCCGAGCACGCCGAGCGCGGCCGCGTAGAAGACGGGATCGGGCGCGTCGGAGGCGACCAGCGCCGCCGCGACCAGCAGCAGCCCACCGCGCACGAACGGCGCTATGACCAGGATCTGCCGCCGCGACCACCGGTCGATGAACACCCCGACGAACGGCCCGAGCACGCTGTACGGCAGGAACAGCACGGCCAGGCCGGCGGCCACCGCCAGGGCCGTCGTCTGCTTCTCGGGGCTGAAGAAGGCGAAGTTCGTGACGCCGAACTGGAAGATCCCGTCGGAGAACTGGGAGACCAGCCGCGTGCCGAACAGCCGTCGGAAGTCACGGCCTTGGAGGACGACGCGGAGATCGGCGACGAATGACACCCCGTCAGCCTAGCCGTGCGCACCGCGGCATAGGATGCGCCGGAGGTGGCCGGGCGGGTTCCGAACGCGCATGGCGATCTCGTACGCTTCAAAGCGTGACCACTGAGGAACACGTTGTGCTGGTCGACCGCGAGGGGCACGCGCTCGGCACCGCGCCCAAGACGTCGGTGCACGGCCGGGAGACCCCGCTCCATCTAGCCTTCTCCAGCTACGTCTTCGACCCCGAGGGCCGCGTGCTGCTCACCAGGCGGGCCAGCCACAAGATCACCTGGCCCGGCGTCTGGACCAACAGCTGCTGCGGCCACCCGCTGCCGGGCGAGCCGCTCGGCCGGGCGGTCATCCGCAGGCTCTCCTACGAGCTCGGCCTGCACGCCGGCGGCGCCGATCTCATGCTGCCCGGCTTCTCCTACCGCGCTGTCATGGGCAACGGCATCGTCGAGCACGAGCTGTGCCCGGTCTACCGCGTCACGGTCGACACCCCGGTGGCGCCCAACCCCGACGAGGTGGGCGAGGTGCGCTGGATGCCGTGGAAGGAGTTCGCCGAGGGCGTGCGCAGCGGCCTGCTGGCGATCTCACCGTGGTGCAGGGAACAGGTGCCGCTGCTCAGCGAGCTGGGCGCCGACCCGATGGCCTGGTCTCCCGCCTCCGACGACGAACTGCCCCCCGCCGCGCGCGGCTGAAGCCGCGGCCGCGAGGGGCCCACAGGTCAGCGCTCGACCTCGCCCCTGATGAACTTCTCGACGTACTCGCGGGCCTCGTCGTCGGAGTACTGCTCCGGCGGCGACTTCATGAAGTACGACGACGCCGACAGGATCGGGCCGCCGATGCCCCGGTCAAGGGCGATCTTGGCCGCGCGCACGGCGTCGATGATGATGCCGGCCGAGTTGGGGGAGTCCCAGACCTCCAGCTTGTACTCCAGGTTCAGCGGGGTGTCGCCGAACGAGCGGCCCTCCAGGCGCACGTACGCCCACTTGCGGTCGTCGAGCCACGGCACGTGGTCCGACGGGCCGATGTGCACGTCGGCCTTGCCCATCTCGTGCGGGATCTGCGAGGTGACCGACTGCGTCTTGGAGATCTTCTTCGACTGGAGCCGGCTGCGCTCCAGCATGTTCATGAAGTCCATGTTGCCGCCGAAGTTGAGCTGGTACGTGCGCAGCAGCTCGACACCGCGGTCCTCGAACAGCTTGGCCAGCACGCGGTGCGTGATGGTGGCGCCGACCTGCGACTTGATGTCGTCGCCGACGATCGGCACCCCGGCCTCGGTGAACTTCTCGGCCCACTCGGGGTCGGAGGCGATGAAGACCGGCAGCGCGTTGACGAACGCCACCTTGGCGTCGATGGCGCACTGCGCGTAGAAACGGTCGGCCTCCTCCGAGCCCACCGGCAGGTACGACACCAGCACGTCGACCTGGTTGTCGCGGAGCACCTTGACCACGTCGACGGGTTCCTCGTCGGACTCCTCGATGATCTCGCGGTAGAACTCGCCCAGACCGTCGAAGGTGTGGCCGCGCAGCACGGTCACCCCCGTGGGCGGCACATCGGTGATCTTCACGGTGTTGTTCTCGCTGGCGACGATCGCCTCGGACAGGTCGCGGCCGACCTTCTTGGCGTCCACGTCGAAGGCGGCGACGAACTCGACGTCACCTACGTGGTACTCACCGAACTTCACGTGCATCAGGCCCGGCACTCGTGCGGCCGGGTCCGCATCCTTGTAGTAGTGGACGCCCTGGACCAGCGAAGACGCGCAGTTGCCGACGCCGACAATGGCCACGCGAACCGAACCCATCGCACTCGCTCCCTTACTCATCAGTTGACGTGGTATCTCTCTCGGGCCCTTCCGAGGCCCGCCGCTCCGTGGCGATCAGCTCGTTCAGCCAACGCACCTCGCGTTCGACCGACTCGAGCCCATGGCGCTGCAGCTCAAGCGTGTAGCTGTCGAGCCGCTCCCTGGTACGGGCCAGCGCCGTGCGCACGCTGTCGAGGCGCTCCTCCAGGCGGCTGCGGCGGCCTTCGAGGATGCGCAGGCGCACCTCGGCCTCCGTGTGCCTGAAGAAGGCGAAGTGCACACCGAAGCTCTCGTCCTCCCAGGCTGACGGGCCGGCCTGGGTCAGCAGCTCCTGGAGGCGTTCCTTGCCCTCCGCGGTGAGCTTGTAGACGATTTTCGACCGGCCGCCGACGATCGTGGCGGGAGCGGGCTGCTCCTCCACGATGAGGCCCTGGGCCAGTAGTGATCGCAGACAGGGGTACAGCGATCCATAGGAGAACGCACGGAACATGCCCAACAGGGCGTTGAGCCGTTTGCGCAGCTCATAGCCGTGTAGCGGCTGTTCGTGCAGCGACCCGAGCACGGCTAGCTCCAGAACTCTGCCTTGTCCGCTGGCCACTGGAACCGCCCCCTCTCGCGTCGATGTATCGAGTCGATACATCCAGAGGATACGTCGATTCGCTATAAGGCCGCAATCAAAGGATTTGCCAAGCCGTTGGGATGATTCGGTAAAACGCCGTAGTCTGGCGCTCATGTGGTCACAGCGGAGGGTGGTGGACTACGGCCTCGCCAAGCGGGCAGCGGTCCGTTCCCTGGAGGTGGGCCGTGCCTCGCGCGGGGACCTCTGTGACGCACAGCCGTACCTCCTTCGCGCGGCCCGCGTGTTCGGCGAGCCGACCGAACGTCTCTGCCCGGTGTGCGAGAGGGAGAACGTCACCAACGTGACCTATGTCTTCGGCGATTCGCTGGGACGGCATGCCGGTCAGGCAAAGGCCACGTCAGAGCTTGTCGAAATGGCCCATGATTACGATGAGTTCCGGGTGTACGTCGTCGAGGTCTGCCAAGGTTGTTCCTGGAACCACCTGACGGTCTCGTTCGTCCTCGGCAACGGACCGCCAGACCTCGTCGGCCAACCGTGAACACCGAGGGCGGCGAGTCACCTCACGCCCATACGCCGTTTTTATCCGACGACGATGCGAGGACGTGTGAGTAACAGCATGAATGAGGGGACGGCCCGCCCGGGAAGGCGCCGTCGCTCCAACTCATCCCGTTCTGTGCCCCCAGGTTCTCCTCCCCAAACCGGCGATTCCGATTGGGGTGCCTCGCAGCAACAGCGTCGTCCTGAAGCCGCGTACGAGCAGACGGGCGCGATGTCCGCGCAGCCGTACGGCGACCCCGCCTCCGGGCCGCAGCCCCAGCGCGGGGCGCCCCAGGGGCGCGAGGAACCGACGCCGCGCGGCCGCTCCCGGGCCCGGCAGGACACGCGTTCGCTGAGCAACCAGGAGACGATGGTCAGCGACGCGCCGCCCAGGCGCTCGCGCCGGGCGAGCGGGCAGGGCGAGCCGCCCGAGCCGCCCGGCCCGCCGGACAGGAAGCGCGGCGGCTGGCGCCGGTTCGTGCCGAGCTGGAAGATCGTCGTGGCCAGCGTGGTCGTGCTGGCGGCCGGCATCTTCGGCATGATCATGGTCGCGTACAACCTCACGCCGGTGCCCGAGGGCACGCAGGCGTCGGCGGTCGCGCAGCAGAGCACGCTCTACTACCGCAACGGCAAGGTCCTCGCCAAGCTCGGCGTGCCCCGGCAGACCGTCACCATCGACAAGATGGCGGAGACGGTCAAGGACGCCACGGTCGCCATCGAGAACAAGACGTTCTACGAGGACTCCGGCGTCTCCCTCTCGGGCATGGCCCGTTCGGTGTGGATGACCGCGACCGGCCAGCAGCTCCAGGGCGCCTCGACCATCACCCAGCAGATGGCCCGCGGCTACTACGACGGCCTCAGCCAGGAGGTCTCCGTCAAGCGCAAGCTCAAGGAGATCTTCGTCGCGGTCAAGCTCAACCAGTCGCTGTCCAAGGAAGAGATCCTCGCCCGCTACCTCAACACCGTGAACTTCGGCCTCGCCTACGGCGTCGAGGCCGCCTCGCAGGCGTACTTCGGCAAGAACGTGCACGCCAAGGACCTGACCCCCGAGCAGGGCGCCTACCTGGCCGCCCGCATCCAGCGCCCGAGCTGGGGCCCCGACGACCCCGGCCTGCGCGACCGGTGGAGCACGACCATCAAGTACATGGCCGAGCAGTGGCCCCAGAAGTACGGCGACCTGCCGGCGAAGGCGAAGTTTCCGAAGATCCGCAAGGGTGAGACCAAGGAGGTCTACGCGGGCCTGCGCGGCTACATGATCACGCAGGTGCTGGAGGAGCTGAAGCAGCGCAAGCTCACCCCCGACATGGTCAGGAGCGGCGGCTACCAGATCACCTCCACCTTCGACGAGAACCTCATGAAGGCCGCCAAGACGGCGGTGGAGACCGAGCTGGCGACCAGGTCGAAGGAGTACCACGCCGGGCTGGCGGCGGTCGACCCGAGGAACGGCCGCGTCCTGGCCTTCTACGGCGGCTCGAACTTCCTCACCGACCCGTTCAACGAGCCCTTCGACGCCAACAAGCAGGCCGCGTCGGCGTTCAAGCCGTACGTGCTGGCCGCCTGGCTGCAGGCCGGTTACTCGCTCAAGAGCTACGTGCCGGGCAACCAGACCGTGCCGAAGGTCATCCCGGGTCAGCAGAAGGACGGTTTCCGCAACAGCCACAACGTCGGCCAGGCCGTCGACGTGGTCAAGGCCACGGCCCAGTCCGTCAACACTGCGTACGTGTCGATGGCGTACAAGCTGCCCGGGAAGCTCGACGACGTGAAGGAGCTCGTGGAGAACGCCGGGTTCGACAAGGGGCGCATGGACCAGGACGTCAGGGACCACCAGTTCCAGTTCGCCATCGGCAGCGCCCTGGTGAAGCCGGTCGAGCAGGCCGCCGGGTATGCGATCTTCGCCAACGGCGGCAAGTACACCAAGTACCACGTGGTCCAGGACGTCAAGCTCAACGGCCAGGTCGTCTACCCCGAGCAGCGGACCTCGACCAGGGTCATCGACGCCGAGGTGGCCGCCGACGCGACGACCGCCATGCAGGAGGTGCTGAGGAGCGGCACCGCCGCCGGCCAGGGCCTCGGCAACCGGCCCGCGGCCGGCAAGACCGGCACCAACAACGACGAGAAGGAAGCCTGGTTCGTCGGTTACACCCCGCAGATCTCCACGGCCGTCGGGTTCTACCGCGAGCAGTGCGTGACCAAGACGGGCAAGATCGTCCAGCCCATGCATTCCAACTGCCCGGAGACTCCCGGCGGCAAGCCGCACAAGAAGTACAACACGGACAACCCGTATACCAGGGCCAAGGAGGTCTCGCTCGGCTTCGAGGGCGCCGGCCCGCCCACCGCGACCTGGCGGCGGTTCATGCTCGCCGCCCACGAGGGCAAGCCGATCGAGCAGTTCCCGCAGAAGGCCGACATCGGCCTGCCGGAGAACATCGTGGAGCGCCCGGTGCCGACGCCGACGCCGACCGCCACGAACCCGTTCGACGACGGCGCGGACAACCCCTTCGACGACGGCAGCGACCAGAACTGCCTGGTCGCGCCGTGCAACGACGACAGCGGTGACGTCACCGACGACTCCCAGGACACCGGCATCCCCGAGGCCGACGACCACGGCATCCTGAGCGGCGGCGGAGGCGGCAAGGCGCCCGACTCCCGGCCGACGGGAACCTCGCAGATGAGCGCCCGACACGAGGAGTGGTGACCACGACCGAGGCACGCGTCCCGCTGGCGGCGCGTGCCGTGCCGTACCTGCCCCTGGGGCTGATCGCCGCCCTGGGGGCCGTCCTCGGCTACGTCGTGCGGCTGCCGTGCCGGACCGGTGGATGGAACGACCAGGTCCAGACGTACACGAACTTCTGTTACACCGACATCTACCCGCTGTACTTCGACCGGCAGCTCGCGACCCAGAACCCGTACTTCGCCGACGTGCCGTTCGACAAGCAGGTCGAGTACCCCGTGGTGCTCGGCGAGGTGATGCAGGTCATCGCCTGGATCTCGCGGAAGCTGGAGCTCGACCAGGTCGCGCAGGCCGTCCGGTTCTACGACCTCACGGTCCTGCTGCTCGGCGTCTGCCTGGTGGCCGGCGTCCTGCTGATGGCGGCGGTGGCCGGGCCCACCCGCAGGTGGGACGCGTTGTGGTACGCGATCTCGCCCGCCGTGATCCTGGCCGCGTACATCAACTGGGACCTGGTCGCCGGCGCGCTGTCGATGGGCATGCTGCTGGCCTGGGCGCGCAGGCGGCAGGTGCTCGCGGGCGTGCTGCTCGGGCTGGCGATCGCCACCAAGTTCTACCCGTTGATGTTCCTCGGCGCGCTGTTCCTGCTCACGCTGCGGACCGCGCGCTGGCGGCCGTTCCTGGTGACGCTGGGGTCGGCCGCGGGGGCCTGGCTCGTGGTGAACGTGCCCTTCATGGTCTTCGCCTGGGACGGCTGGCGCCGGTTCTACGTCTTCTCCCAGGAACGCGGGATCGACTGGGGCTCGCCGTGGCTGTTCTTCCAGCGCAAGGGCTGGGGGGTCCTGGGCGAGGCCGACGTCAGCACCCTCGGCATGGTGACGCTGGCCGCGCTCTGCCTGGGCATCGCCGTGCTCGCGCTCACCGCGCCGCGCCGGCCCCGGCTGGCGCAGCTCTGCTTCCTCGCCCTGGCCGCTTTCATGATGACGAACAAGGTGTGGTCGCCGCAGTTCGTGTTGTGGCTGGTGCCGTTCGCGGTGCTGGCCAGGCCCAGGTGGAAGCCGCTGGCGTTGTGGCAGCTCGCCGAGGTCTGGTACTTCGCGGCGATCTGGCTCTACCTGCTCGCCCAGCCCCCCCTCAGCAGGGACGACCTGGGCATCGGGGACGACACGTACTTCACCGCCGTCTGGGGACGGGTCATCACCATCGGGATCATGATGGCGTTCGTCGTCCGTGACATCCTGCGTCCGGACCGGGACGTGGTGCGCCAGGACGGCGTCGACGACCAGGCGGGCGGGGTGTTCGACGACGCCCCCGACCGGTTCGTGCTGAAGACAAGATGATCACCCGCTCGGCCGCTCGGGACGCGCTGCTGCTGTGGCTCGGATCGCGGGCCGGGCTCCTGCTGTCCACGCTGCTCGGCCTGACCCTGGCCGAGTACGCCGGCAAGTGGCGCCAATGGGACGCCGGCCTGTTCGTCACCATCGCCCAATACGGGTACGACGGCGAACCGGGCAAACCACCCGATGACGGCCTGCCCGCGTTCTTCCCCGGCCTGCCGGTCGTGCTGCGCGCGGTGCATCTCGTGGTGCCCGACTGGGCGATCTGCGGGCTGCTGATCTCGCTGGTCGCCGGGGCGGTGGCCATGGTCGCGCTGGCCCGGCTGGCCGAGTTCGAGGGCGCGACCGGCTGGATGGCGGTGCTGGCGCTGCTGCTGTTCCCGATGGCCGTGTTCCTGGCGGCGGGCTACAGCGAGTCGCTGTTCCTGGCCTTCGCGATCCCCGCCTGGCTGGCCGCCCGGCTCGGACGCTGGCCGCAGGCCGTCCTGCTGGCGGCGGGGGCGTCGTGCGTGCGGATCACCGGACTGTTCCTGGCGGTCGCGCTGGCGGCGGAGTTCGTCAGGAGCAGGGAGTCGTGGCGGCGGGCCGGCTGGCTGGCGGTGCCGTTCCTTCCGCTGGCGGCGTACTCCTTCTACCACTACCGGCGGTCGGGCGACTGGCTGGCGTGGAAGCACGCGCAGGAGGCCGGCTGGGGACGCGACTTCGTCTGGCCCTGGGAGGCGTGGCGCACGACGTGGAACTCGGCCATGGGCACCGACGACTTCGCGGTGGCCTTCCGCATGGAGATCGCCGGGGCCGTGCTGGCGGTGGGCGTGCTGGTGTGGCTGCTGGCGCTGCGCAGGTGGAGCGAGGCCGTCTACTGCGGGTTGCAGGCGGCGGCGCTGATGACCTCGGCGTACTACCTGTCGATCCCGCGCTCGCTGCTGCTGTGGTTCCCGCTGTGGGTCCTGGTCGCCAAGGTCGCGACCAGGAAGCCGTGGGTGATCGTGCTGTACGCGATGATCTGCGGGCCGCTCATGTACCTGAACGCGGCCCGCTTCCTCACGGGCGCCTGGGCGGGGTGAAACCTCTACCCGTTTCTTCGCCTCGGTAATCCAGGGAAGTTATCCACAGGCTGTGTGCTTTCGGTCCGGAGACGTTCAGAGGTTCTTGCGCAGGAACGCGATGTCGTCGGCCTGGCCCTCGCCCGGCGTCTCCACCACGACCGGGGCGCCCGCCGCGCGGCAGACCGCCAGGATCAGCTCCGGGTCGATCTTCCCCTGACCCAGATTCGCGTGCCGGTCGGCGCCGGAGTCGAAGTCGTCGCGCGAGTCGTTGCAGTGGACGAGGTCGATCCGGCCGGTGATCGCCTTGACCCGCTCGACCAGATCGACCAGCTCCTCGCCGCCCGCGTGCGCGTGACAGGTGTCGAGGCAGAAGCCCACGTCGAAGCCGTCGAGCGCGTCCCACAGACGGGCGATGCGCTCCAGCTTGCGGGCCATGGCGTTGCCGCCGCCCGCGGTGTTCTCGATGAGCACGGGGATCGGGCACTCCATGCGCTCGAACACCTTGCGCCAGTTGTCGAAGCCCACCTGCGGGTCGTCGCTCTTGTTGACGTGGCCGCCGTGCACGACCAGGCCCTTGGCGCCGAGCCCCGCGGCCGCCTTGAGGTGCTGTTCGAGCAGCTTGCGGCTGGGGATCCTGATGCGGTTGTTCGTCGTGGCGACGTTGATCAGGTAGGGGGCGTGGATGTAGACGTCGACGCCCTCGACCGGCTTGTCCGGCAGCACCGGCTTGGCGTAGCCCTGCGGGTCGCCGAGGAAGAACTGCACGACCTCCGCCCCGACCCGTTCGGCGTGAGCGGCGGGATCGTCCTGGTCGACGTGAGCTCCGATACGCACCATGTCAAGGAGCTTATCCGTTTGGCGGAACCGCCTCCGGGAAGACGCCCGGCACCCCCTACCCCCGAGGAGAGCGCACATGACACGCTGGCGGCTGCGGGCGCTGATCTTATTGGTCTACGTGATCGTCGGAATCTACGTCGCCTGGATCTACGACTACATCACCCCGGGTCTCCTCCGGGACGTCGCCGAGGCTCTGCTCGCGGTGTTCCTCTGGTTCCTGGTGCTGCTCGGCATCGACCTGCACATCGGCAGGTGAGTCACATATACCCGACGGCCCCGGCGTCACCGGGGCCGTTCGGCGGGCACGAGGCCCGTCAAGGATGCGGCAGGAAGCCGCCGTGGGCGATGCCGAGCACGGCCCCCACGAACGAGGCCACCAGGCCGACGATGTTGACCGAGCGCTGCGGCGTGGTCACCGAGATGTACTGCGAGTAGAGCCCGGTCCCGAAACCGAGCGTGCCGATCCAGGACGAGATCACGTGGGCGGCGGGGAAGAACGCGGCGACGAACGCCACGAGCCCGCACACCAGTGTCGCGATCGCCAGGCCGTTCTCCACCGGGTGAGAGCGTCCGTCGGTGTTGAGCGTGAGCCTGAACCGCTCCCTCTCTGAGGGATGAAGCACATGTGGCACAGCCGCCACCCCCTTGGTTTCCTACAGGCCTTCCCACCTACTCGTGGCTGGTAACCTGGGCAGCGCTGCGTTGTGATGGGTGACCCATCGCCCCGGGGCGCCGAAATGGGGCGCCGCGGCCTGACGTCAGCGTCCTCCTGTCACGGCAGAGTGTCGTGACCGCAAAAGTCCAGAGGAGGTTGGAGTCCCGCATGCGTCGTTACGAAGTAATGGTCATTCTGGACCCTTCGCTCGATGAGCGCACTGTCGCGCCGTCCCTCGACCAGTTCCTCACCGTGGTCCGCAACGACGGCGGCACCGTGGAGAAGGTCGACGTCTGGGGCCGTCGCCGTCTCGCCTACGACATCGACAAGAAGTCGGAAGGCATCTACGCCGTCATCGACCTGTCCGCGGAGCCCGCGACGGTCAAGGAGCTCGACCGCCAGATGAACCTCAACGAGGGCATTCTGCGCACCAAGGTCCTGCGCCCGGACGTGCACTAGCCACAGGAAAGCCGCGAAGTGGGCCGTCCCTCCGGGAGGCGGCTCAACGAGCGGGTTTCTTGTTGACGACCACCGGCTTTTTGTCGGAGAGCACCCGTACTCTGAGCCGTAACCCAAGCGAAGGCGTGCAGGAAGGCGAGCGCTAGCCATGGCAGCAGGCGACACCGTAATCACCATCGTCGGCAATCTTGTCGACGACCCGGAGCTGCGCTTCACCCCGACGGGTCAAGCGGTGGCTCGATTCCGCATCGCGTCCACTCCGCGGTTCATGGATCGCCAGACCAACGAGTGGAAGGATGGCGAAAGCCTCTTCCTGACCTGCAACGTGTGGCGGCAGGCGGCGGAGAACGCCGCCGAGAGCCTCCAGCGCGGCATGCGGGTCATCGTGCAGGGGCGGCTCAAGCAACGGTCTTACGAGACCAAGGAAGGCGAGAAGCGCACGGTCTATGAGGTCGAGGTCGACGAGGTCGGCCCGTCCCTGCGCAACGCCACGGCCAAGGTCAACCGCACCACCCGCCAGGGTGGCGGCGGTGGCGGCGGCTTCGGCGGCGGTCCCGCCGACGACCCGTGGGCCTCTGCCTCGCCCGCCCCGCCCCAGGGCGGCGGCTACCAGGGCGGTGGCGGCGGCTTCGGCGGCGGCGGTGGCGGCAACCAGGGCGGCGGCTTCGGCGGCGGCAACGACTTCAGCGACGAACCGCCTTTCTAACACCTGTCCACAAGCCCGAGTCCATTCCCGCCCGAAAGGCGGGGCTCTGAGAGGAGCACCACGATGGCTAAGCCGGCACTGCGCAAGCCCAAGAAGAAGGTTTGCCTGTTCTGCCACGACAAGATCTCATACGTCGACTACAAGGACACGGCGCTGCTGCGGAAGTTCATCTCCGACCGCGGCAAGATCCGTGCGCGCCGGGTGACGGGCAACTGCACCCAGCACCAGCGCGACGTGGCGACCGCGATCAAGAACGCCCGTGAGGTGGCTCTGCTGCCTTACACGAGCACCGCGCGCTAAGGAGGTCTGTCGACATGAAGCTCATCCTCACCAACGAGGTCTCCGGCCTCGGCGCCCCTGGCGACGTCGTCGAGGTCAAGGACGGCTACGGCCGTAACTACCTCATCCCGCGCGGCTACGCCATGCGCTGGACGCGTGGCGCCGAGCGCCAGATCGAGACCATCAAGAAGGCTCGCGACGCTCGCGAGATCCGCGACCTCGGCACCGCCAAGGAGGTCGCCGGCCAGCTCGGCGCCCTGCGCGTGCGGCTGTCCACCCGCGCGGGCGAGTCGGGCCGGCTGTTCGGCTCGATCACCACGGGCGACATCGCCGACGCCGTCAAGGCGGCCGGTGGCCCGATCCTCGACCGCCGTCGCATCGAGATCCGCAACCCGATCAAGAGCGTCGGGTCGCACAAGATCACCGTCAAGCTCCACCCCGAGGTGTCGGCGTCCGTCGACGTCGACGTCGTGGCCGGCTGACGACTGCTGATCAAGCCCCTCTCCGTCAGGAGGGGGGCTTTTTCGCGTTCCGGGGGACCGGCTGCCACGGTGGCGCGTTCCCCTGCGGGACCGGCTGGCCTGGTGACCTGCGCACTTCGTTCCTATGGGGGCCGCGTAGAATGCCTGCGTTCTTTGTGTGTGTTTCCCCCTGGAGGCTCTGCCATGGCCCGTTCCACGATGCTGCTTGCGATCGGTGTGCTCGCGGTAGGGGCCGTCGCATGTGCCCCTGCCGACCAACCGGCCGCCACGGCGACCGGTTCCGCCCCGACCGGCTCCGCGGCGGCCGACGCCTGCGCCAAGGACCAGCTCAAGCTCGTCAACGGCGGCAAGCTGACCGTCGGCACCGACAAGCCGGCCTACGAGCCGTGGTTCAAGGACGACGACCCCAGCAACGGCCAGGGGTTCGAGAGCGCGGTGGCGTTCGCGGTGGCCGGTGAGCTCGGCTTCGACCGGACCGAGGTGGAGTGGAGCACGGTCAAGTTCGACTCCGCGTTCGCGCCCGGCGCCAAGCAGTTCGACTTCGACGTCAACCAGGTCTCGATCAACCCCGACCGCGCCAAGGCGGTCGACTTCAGCAAGGGCTACTACACGGTCAAGCAGGCCGTCGTGGCGATCAAGGGCAGCAAGTTCGCCGAGGCCAAGAGCCTGGCCGAGCTCAAGGACGCCAAGTTCGGCGTCCAGGTGGGCACCACGTCGCTGGCCGGCGTCAACGACGTGATCAAGCCGTCCGCCGAGCCCAACGTCTACAACGACCAGGTCGACGCCGTGAACGCGCTGAAGAACAAGCAGGTGGACGCGATCGTCGTCGACGTGCCCACCGCGTTCTACGTGACGGCCGCCCAGGTGGAGAACTCCAAGATCGTCGGCCAGTTCAGCTCGACCGGCGGCACGCCGGAGGAGTTCGGGCTGGTCATGGAGAAGGGCAGCGCGCTCAAGCCCTGCGTCGACAAGGCCGTCGACTCGCTGAAGTCGAAGGGTGAGCTGGCGAAGATCGAGCAGGAGTGGCTGGGCTCGGCGGCGGGCGCGCCCGAACTGTCGTGAGCCCGACCGGTAAGCCCGTGAGCGAGCACGTCCCCTCGCAACGTCAGCTTGAGCGCGAGCGCGTCCGCAGGTCGCGGGCGCGCCGCTCGGCCTCGATCGCGACGGCCTCGACGATCGTGTTCATCGTCCTGGTCGTCGTCCTGGTCACGAACTCGCCCGGCTGGCCCCGGGTCCAGGAGGCGTTCTTCTCTCCCGAGTGGTTCGTCGCCGCGCTGCCCAAGGTGCTGGAAGGGTTCCTGCTCAACATCAAGATGTTCCTGATCGCCGAGCCGCTGATTTTGATCATCGGGCTGCTGGTGGCGCTGGCCAGGGGCATCACCGCGCCCGCCTTCTTCCCGATCAGGGCCCTGGCCACGCTCTACACCGACGTCTTCCGCGGCGTGCCGACGATCCTGGTCATCTACCTCGTCGGATTCGGGCTGCCCGCGCTGCGGTTGCAGGGCATCCCGACCGACCTGGCGACGCTGGGCGTGATCGCGCTGACGCTGTCGTACGGCGCGTACGTGGCCGAGGTGTTCCGCTCCGGCATCGAGTCGGTGCATCCGAGCCAGATCGCCGCCGCCCGCTCGCTGGGCCTGAGCCACTTCAAGGCCATGCGGTTCGTGGTGCTTCCGCAGGCCACCCGCCGGGTCGTGCCGCCGCTGCTCAACGACTTCGTCTCGCTGCAGAAGGACACCGCGCTGGTGGCCACCATCGGGCCGCTGGAGGCGCTCAGGCAGGCCCAGATCATCGCCACCAGCAAGTTCAACTACACCCCCTACCTGGTCGCCTCGCTGGTGTTCATCCTGCTCACGATCCCGATGGCCAGGTTCACCGACCACCTGGCCGCCCGTACGCGCAGGAGGCGTGGCGCATGAGCCTGCTGACCATCGAAGGGGTGTGGAAGAACTTCCACGGCCACAGCGTGCTGCGCGGGATCGACCTTGAGGTGCAGCCGCACGAGGTCGTCAGCCTGATCGGCGCGTCCGGGTCGGGCAAGTCCACCCTCCTGCGCTGCGTGAACCTGCTGGAGACCGTGGACGACGGCGCCATCCACCTCGACGGCCAGGAGATCACCGACCCCCGCGTGGACGTCGACGACGTGCGCAAGCGGCTCGGCATCGTCTTCCAGGCGTTCAACCTGTTCCCGCACATGAGCGTGCTGGACAACATCACGCTCGCGCCCCGGCGGGTGCTCAGGACGTCCAAGGAACAGGCCGAGGAGCAGGCGCACGAGCTGCTGGCCAGGTTCGGGCTGGCGGCCAAGGCCGGCGCGTACCCCGACCAGCTCTCGGGCGGGCAGCAGCAGCGGGTGGCGGTCATCCGGGCGATGGCCATGCAGCCGAGGCTCATGCTGCTGGACGAGGTCACCTCGGCGCTCGACCCCCAGCTGGTGGTGGAGGTGCTGGGGATCATCAAGGAGCTCAAGGAGTCGGGCATGACGATGATCCTCACGACCCACGAGATGAGCTTCTGCCGCGACATCTCCGACACCGTGTGCTTCCTCGACGACGGGGTGCTGGTGGAGAAGGGGCCGCCGGAGAAGATCTTCGCCGCACCGGAGCAGCCGCGGACCAGGGAGTTCCTGCGCAGCGTGCTCGAATCCGGCCGCCTCTAGCGGCGGTGACGGCCCCGGCCGGGTTCGGCCGGGGCCTCCCGCGGGGTGGCCAGCAGGCTGTTGCGGCGGCCGTACAGAAGGTAGACCAGCAGGCCGAAGGCCATCCACAGGACGAACCACGCCCAGGTGAGCAGGCGCAGGTTGAGCATCAGCCACAGCGTGGCGACCAGCGAGAGCGCGGGCAGCAGCGGCGAGAGCGGCACGCGGAAGCCGCGTTCCAGGTGCGGCATGCGCCGCCGCATCACGATCACGCCCGCCGCCACGAACAGGAACGCGAACAACGTCCCGATGACGACCAGTTCCTGCATGGTGAGCACCGGGACGAACTCGGCCAGCACGATCGCGATGAACCCGATCACCAGCGTCACCCGCGACGGCGTGTGGTACCTGCGGCTGACCGTGGCCAGGCCGCGCGGGATCAGCCCGTCGCGGGCCATCGAGAACAGCACCCGCGTCTGACCCACGATCAGCACCAGGATCACGGTGGTCAGCCCGAGCACCGCCCCCGCGTCGATGACGTGCACCATCCAGTCCACGCCCACGGCGCGGAACGCGCTGGACAGCGGCGCGTCCCCGCTGATCTTCGTGTACGACACCATGCCCACCATGACCAGCGCGACCGCCAGATAGATGACCGTGGCGATCACCAGGCTGCGGATCATGCCCTTGGGCACGGACTTCGGCGCGTTGACACTCTCCTCGGCCGAGGTCGCGACGATGTCGAAGCCGATGTAGGCGAACGCGATCGCCGAGGCCGCGGCGAAGACCCCGAACCAGCCGAAGGCCATGCCGTGCCCGGCGAAGAGCTCGATGACGGTCTGCGGGCGGACGGGCAGGGCCTTGGGCTCGACGTAGAAGTCGCCGTAATTGGCCACGTCGATGTGGGTCAGGCCCACGACGATGACCGCCCCGATGGCCAGCAGCTTGGCCGACACCATGATCCACAGTGCCCGCAGCCCCACCCGCGCGCCGAGGGCCACGATGCCCGTCAGCAGCACCAGGATGACCAGGACGAGCACGTCGTCCACGCCTCGCGGCACCCGTACGCCGAAGTCGGCGACCGCCTTGACCGCGATGGACGCCCACGCCCTGGCCACCACCGCGGCGGCGAACTGCAGCTCCAGGATCAGCGCCCAGCCGATGATCCAGGCCCAGACCTCGCCGAAGATGACGTACGTGAAGGTGTAGGCGCTGCCCGACGTCGGCATCGTGGACGACAGCTCGGCGTAGCACAGGCAGGCGAGCAGGCACGCGATACCGGCGATCATGAACGAGAGGATCACGCCGGGACCGGCCATGGTGTGGGCCTGCTCGCCGGCGATGCTGAAGATGCCGGCGCCGATGATCACACCGAGACCGAGAACGACGAGGTCGGCCGGGCGGTAGACCTCGGACAGGCTGTGCCGGGCGCCGGTGCGTAACCCGGTCGCCTCTGACGGTGGCAGTCGTCGAAGAATCGTGGACACGGAACACCCCGCTCAGGGAACTCGCCCACTCTGTCTCACCACTTGGACAACGGCAAGCACAGGACGATTACGGTGGCCCGGCGTCCGGGCGTCCGAAGGGGGGACGCGGCTGGTCGGATCGGCTACGCGCCGGTCACCAGCCAGGCCGTGCCGGCCGCGCGCCGCCCGAGGGTGATCAACCGGGCGATCATCCACACCCCGAGCGCGCACCAGAGCGCGACCACGCCGAACCCGGCGGCCAGGAACGCCGCCGGCAGGTACGCCAGCGTCGTCCACACCCCGGCCCAGGCCAGGTAGCGCTGGTCGCCCGCGCCGATGAGCACGCCGTCGAGCACGAACACCACCCCGCAGATCGGCTGGAACAGCGCGACCGGCCACAACACGGCCAGCAGCTCGCCGGTCACGGCCGGGTCGGCGCCGAACAGGCCGGGCAGCAACGGCCTGGCCGCCACGACCACCACGCCGAGCGCCAGGCCCGACCACAGGCCCCACTGCATCATCCGCCTGGTCGCGGCCCTGGTGGCGACCGTGTCACCGGCGCCCAGCGAGCGTCCGGTGATGGCCTGGCCGGCGATCGCGATCGCGTCCAGGGCGAAGGCCATCAGGTTCCACACCTGGCCGGCGATGGCGTACGCGGCCAGTTCGGCCTGGCCCATCCTGGTGGCGACCACCGTGCCCACGATGAGCACGATCCGCAGGCACACCGTACGGATGAGCAGGGCGAAACCGGCCGTACCGGCCTGCAGGACGCCCGCCAGGTCGGGCATGAGCGGCGTGCCGAGCCGTCGCGCGCCCCGGACCACCACGACCAGGTAGACGGCCGCGCCCAGCGTCTGGGCCAGCGTGGTGCCCCAGGCGGACCCGGCGATGCCCCAATGCAGCCCGAGCACGAACCAGGCGTTCAGCGCCGCGTTCAGCGCGAACGAGCCCACGGCCACCACCAGCGGCGTGACGGTGTCCTGAAGGCCGCGCAGCACCCCGGTGCCGGCCAGCACGACCAGCATGCCGGGCGCGCCGAGCAGGCTGATCCGCAGGTACGTCACGGCCAGCGCGGCCTGGTCGGGACCGGCGCCGAACAGGTCCACCATGGCCGGCGCGAGCGGCCAGCCCAGGGCGATGAGCGCGACGCCGATGGCCAGGGCGAGCCAGATGCCGTCCACGCCGTTGCGCATGGCCCGCCCGTGGTTGCCGGCGCCGCTCTGCCGCGCCACGGACGCCGTCGTGCCGTACGCCAGGAAGACGCAGAGGTTCACCAGCGTCGCCAGGACGGCCCCCGCCACGCCCAGCGCGCCCACCGCCGTGGTGCCGAGGCCGTGGCCGACGATGGCGTAGTCGGCGAGCAGGAAGAGCGGCTCGGCGACCAGCGCGCCGAACGCGGGCAGCGCGAGCCGCAGAATCTCCCGGTCCCGGGGTGTAATGGGCATTTGTCTATTATGGCCATTACACGGCGTGTCGGGCCAACTTTCTTTCCTCCACAGTCGGTGGACACTGTTTGCCCAGGTCAGACGATGATCGGTGCATATCCGAAAGAGTTATCCCCAGGCTCGTCCACAGAGCTTTCACACCCTGGGCGCGATAGTGCACAGCTCACCCACAGCGTTGTCCACAGGCCGCGTTGCCCTCACGCGCCGAACGAGCGAAACTGTCACACCGGTCGGCTACAAGTGGGGGTGGTGCGACCGCCTGCGAGGTTGTTCGAGGGGGCGCGGTGAGCATTGACGAAGAGGGCGGCGGAGGCCCCGGTTTCGAGCGCACCCCGCCGCACAACATCGAGGCCGAGCAGTCGGTGCTCGGCGGCATGCTGCTGTCGAAGGACGCCATCGCCGACGTCGTCGAGATCCTGCGGTCCGACGACTTCTACCGGCCCGCCCACCAGATGGTCTACGACGTCATCACCGACCTCTACGGCCGCGGCGAGCCCGCCGACGCCGTCACCGTCTTCGACGAGCTGCAGAAACGCGGCGAGATGGCCCGGGTGGGCGGCGCAGCCTACCTGCACACGCTCACGGCGGTCGTCCCTACGGCCGCCAACGCCGGCTACTACGCCAAGATCGTGCGCGAGCAGGCGGTCCTGCGTCGCCTCATCGAGGCCGGCACCCGCATCGTCTCCTTCGGCTACGGCGGCCAGAACGAGGAGGTCGACGACCTCGTCGACCGCGCCCAGGCGGAGATCTACAAGGTCACCGAGCGCCGCACGTCGGAGGACTACGCGCCGCTGGCCGACATCATGCCGGGCGCCCTCGACGAGCTGGAGGCCATCGGCAGCCGCGGCGGCCAGATGGTCGGCGTCCCGACCGGCTTCCAGGACCTCGACCAGCTCACCAACGGCCTCCACCCAGGCCAGATGATCGTCGTGGCCGCCCGCCCGGCCATCGGCAAGGCGCTGGCCCTGGACACCCCGCTGCCCACGCCGACCGGCTGGACGACGATGGGCGAGGTCGAGGTCGGCGACGAGCTGATCGGAGCCGACGGCAGGCCGACCAGGGTGGTCGCGGCGACCGACGTGATGCACGACAGGCCGTGTTACGAGGTGGAGTTCAGCGACGGCACGGTGATCGTCGCGGACGCCCAGCACCAGTGGCGTACGTCCACGCGCGCGGCCAGGAAGGCGGCCGGCACGCTGCCGTCCTTCCACTGGACGGCGGAGGCGGTCCGGCGGGTCGAAGAGGCCCGCGACGCGGCGTCCGCACATCCGGACAGGCTGGTGACGCATCGCGAGGTCCTTGAGACCGTGGGGGAGGAGTTCCGTAACGTCCTCCACACCGTCCAGCGTCAGGTGGGCCCCATGGAGAAGGTTCTCACCGCCGTGGGCGGCCCGATCAGGAGCTATTCCTGGCATGCCCCCGCCTGTCGGGCGGGCGAGCTCTACAGCGCTCTGCACGCGCGGATCACCACGCCGAAGAACGCCGCCACCACCGCGGAGCACCAGCAGGTCGTGACGACGGAGGAGATCGCCGCCACCCTCCGCTGCGCGACCGCCGACCGGCGCCCCAACCACGCGGTGGCGGTGGCCGCGCCGTTCGCGCTGGAGGAGCGGGAGCTTCCGCTGTCCCCGTACGTGCTCGGCGTGTGGCTGGGCGACGGCCACAGCGCGGCCGCGCGGTTCTCGACCATCGACCCGGAGATCATCGAGAACATCGAAGCCGAGGGCGTCCGGGTCACCCGCGTGGGATCCTCGATCTCCTACCAGCTGACCCCTCCGGAGCCGCCGCCGTCCCGGCGGACATGCGTGGTGTGCGGCGCCGGGTTCGTGCCCCAGACCTCGCAGGTCCGCACCTGTGGCAGAAGCTGCGGAGCGAGGGCCCGTTCGCTCTCCGAGCCGGTGGCCGCGCCCACGTGTCCCGACTGCGGCGGCCGTTCAAGCGGGCTGCGGCGGTGTCAGGCCTGCCATTTCGAACACGGCACCGTCCAGGGCATCCTTCGTACTCTGGGCGTTCTCGGGGACAAGCACATCCCCGCGAGCTACCTGCGGGCCTCCGAGGGGCAGCGACGAGCCCTGCTGGCCGGACTGCTCGACTCCGACGGTTACGTCAGCGCCGCGGGGCAGATCCAGTTCGCCGTCACCAGCAAGAGCCTCGCCGCCGACGTGCACGAGCTGGTGCTGAGCCTCGGCTACAAGGCGACCATGCGCACCAAGCCGGTCAGAGGCAGGTCCGAGGAGAGCTCGACCTGCTACATGATCAATTTCACGACCTCCGACAAGCTCTTCCGGCTGCCGAGGAAGGCGGCCAGGCAGGTCGACGCCACCCATCCCAAGACTCTGGTCCGCTACATCGTCGATGTGCGGAAGATCGACAGCCGTCCGGTGCGCTGCGTCGAGGTCGACAACGCGGATCACATGTACCTGGCCGGCCGGGCCTGCATTCCCACCCACAACAGCACGTTGGGCCTCGACTTCGCACGTTCTGCGGCGATCAAGCATGGAATGACCACCGTCATCTTCTCGCTGGAGATGTCCCGTAACGAGATCACCATGCGTCTGCTGTCCGCCGAGGCCAGGGTCGCCCTGCACGCGATGCGCTCGGGCATGATGGGCGACGACGACTGGACGCGCCTCGCGCGCAGGATGAGCGAGGTGGCCGAGGCGCCGCTGTTCATCGACGACTCGCCCAACATGTCGATGATGGAGATCCGGGCCAAGTGCCGGCGCCTCAAACAGCGCAACGACCTGCGGTTCGTGGTCATCGACTACCTCCAGCTCATGAGCTCGCCGAAGAAGACCGAGAGCCGCCAGAACGAGGTCTCGGAGATCTCCCGTGCGATCAAGCTGCTGGCCAAGGAGCTGGAGGTGCCGGTCATCGCGATCTCCCAGCTCAACCGAGGCCCCGAGCAGCGCACGGACAAGCGCCCCGCGGTCAGCGACCTTCGCGAGTCGGGCTGCCTGACCGCCGCCACCCGCATCATGCGCGCCGACACCGGCGCCGAGGTGTCGATCGGCGAACTCCTGGAGAGCGGCGCGCGCGACATCCCGGTGTGGTCGCTCGACGAACGGCTGCGGCTCGTGCCGCGCACGATGACACACGCCTTCCCGAGCGGGGTCAAGGAGGTCTTCCGCCTGCGTCTGCGCTCCGGACGTGAGATCGAGGCCACCGCGAACCACCCCTTCCTGACCTACGACGGCTGGCGGCCGCTGGGTGAGCTGACCACCGGGTCCCGGCTGGCGGTCCCACGTCACGTTCCGGCCCCGCAGGGCCTCCAGGAGTGGCCGGAGGCGGAGATCGTGCTGCTCGCGCACATGATCGGCGACGGCTCCTTCGTCAAGCGTCAGCCGATCCGCTACGCGAGCACGGACGAGGCCTGCCTGACGGCGGTGACGTGGGCGGCCGAGCACTTCGGGATCAGTGCCGTCCGCGATGAGTACGCTGCCGCACGGGTCACCACCTTGAGGTTGCCGGCTCCCGACCGGCTGACTCACGGCAGGCGCAACCCCGTCGCCGCCTGGCTGGACGGCTTGGGGCTCTTCGGGTTGCGGAGCCATGAGAAGTTCGTCCCTGATGGAGTCTTCTCCCTGCCCAAGAAGCAGATCGCGCTGTTCCTGCGGCACCTGTGGGCCACCGATGGCTGTGTGTGGTGGGACGCGAAGAGCGGTCAGTCGAGGGTCTACTACGCCTCGACGAGCCGCAGGCTGGTCGACGACGTGGCTCGGCTGCTCCTCCGGTTCAACGTGATGACCCGCGTGAAGGAGGTCCGGAAGGACGGCCACAGGCCCGGATACCAGTTGGTCGTCTACGGTGCCGAGAACCAGCTGCGGTTCCTGGACGAGGTGGGCGTGCACGGCGAGCGGTCGGCGCAGGCGGACGCGTCCGCGGGCCGGCTGCGGGAGATCAAGGGCAACACCAATCTGGACACGGTTCCCCGCGAGATCTGGGACCGCGTGCGCGGCGTGCTGTCGGAGCGCGGCATGACTCACCGGGAGTTCTCCGCCCGGCTCGGCACCCAGTTCTGCGGCAGCACGTTGTGGAAGCACGCGCCGAGCCGGGAACGTCTGGGCAAGGTGGCTTCGATCCTCGACGACGCCGACATGGAGATGCTGGCGACGAACGACGTGTTCTGGGACGAGGTCGCATCGATCGAGAGCCTGGGCGACCAGCCGGTGTTCGACGCCACGGTCCTCGGCACCCACAACTTCGTCGCCAACGGCATCGCGGTGCACAACAGCATCGAACAGGACGCCGACATGGTCATCCTGTTGCATCGCGAGGACGCCTACGAGCGGGAGTCCCCCCGGGCCGGTGAGGCCGACCTGATCGTGGCCAAGCACCGTAACGGCCCCACCGCCACGGTGACCGTGGCCTTCCAGGGGCACTACAGCCGTTTCGTGGACATGGCCCAGCACTAAGGCGTGAAAGCCCGGTCAAGGTGTGACAAACCAGACAGCGCGGAAGGGATGGCGATCGATCATCGGGGCGCTTTACCCGATGACTGAAGCAAAGGGGAGAACGCCATGACCATCCTGATCGCCTACGACGGCTCGGCCGACTCGCGCAGCGCCATCGAGTTCGCCGCCAAGCACCTGGCCGCCCAGCCGACCGTCGTCGTCACCGTGTGGGAGCCGCTGCTCGTGCAGCTCAGGAAGCACCCGCTGGCGGCGGGGGCGATCTCCCTCGAGACCGAGACCGAGGGGCAGGCCCAGGCCGAGTACTACGCCAAGGAAGGCGCCGAGCTGGCCGCCGCCGCCGGGCTGCCCGAGGTGAGCCACCGCGCGGTCGCCGACAACGAGTCGATCTGGAAGACGATCGTCGACGTGGCCGACGAGCTGGACGCCTCGCTCATCGTGACCGGTTCGCGTGGCCTGGCGGGGGTCAGGTCGGTGCTGCTCGGCAGCGTGTCCAACCATGTGCTGCACCACGCCCACCGGCCGACGCTCATCGTTCCGCCGGTTGCGCAGCCGAAGGCGTGACGCAGCAGACCTTGGGCGGGGACAGCCGGGTGTCCATGCGACGGGCGCCCGGTCCCTCCTCGCCGAGCCGGTCGCGGGGGTTGGCCACCGGGCACCGGTCGAGCGACAGGCAGCCGCAGCCGATGCAGTCGGTCAGGTCGTCGCGCAGCCGCTGAAGCTGTTCGATGCGGTCGTCGAGCTCGCCGCGCCAGGCGGCCGACAGCCTGGCCCAGTCCTCCCGGTTGGGGGTGCGCCCGTCGGGCAGCTCGGAGAGCGCGTCCTTGATGGTCGCGAGAGGGATGCCGAGGCGTTGGGAGAGCCGGATGAAGGCGACCCTGCGCAGCGTGTCGCGGTGGTAGCGGCGCTGGTTGCCGGCCGTGCGGCGGCTGGCGATGAGCCCCTTGGTCTCGTAGAAGTGCAGCGCGGAGACGGCCACGCCGCTGCGCTCGGCGAGCTGTCCGACCGTCAGTTCTCTGCTGTTCCAGGCGACCATACCTGAAGCTTACTTGAGGGTTCGTTCGAAGAACGTCTCCAGCACGACGACGGTCTGGGTGCCGGTCACGCCGTCCACCTCGAAGATCTGGCGCAGGACGTCCTGGAGCTCCTTGGTGCTGGACGTGCGCACCTTGAGCAGCAGCGACGCGGGCCCGGCGATGACGTGGGCCTCCTCGACGGCGGGGATCCGCGCCAGCAGGCCGGCGCTGTCGCCCATCCAGCTCGCGCCGTCCACCAGCACGTAGGCGGTCACCGTGCGGCCGAGGGCGTCCTGGTCCACCTCGATCGTGGTGCGCCTGATCACGCCGCGCTCGCGCAGCTTGCGTACGCGTTCGTGCGCGGCCCCGCTGGACAGCCCCACCGCCTTGCCGAGCGCGGCGTACGACTGCGTCGCGTCCTCCAGCAGCAGGCCGATCAAAGTCCTGTCGATCTCATCCATGACCGAATGCTATCTGGCGAAATGCGGCAATGGTCGAATGCCGTATGGTGGCCGCCATGGACACGATCCCCACCGAGTTCGAGGTTCTGGACGAGCGTTTCGCCACGATCGGCGGCGACGACCGGATCGAACGCCTCCACACCGGCACCCGCTGGGCCGAGGGCCCGGTCTACTTCCCGGCCGGCCGCTTCTTGGTCTGGAGCGACATCCCCAACGAGCGCATGCTGCGCTGGGACGAGATGACCGGCGCCGTCGGCCCGTTCCGGCAGCCGTCCGGCTACACCAACGGCAACACCCTCGACCGCGAGGGCCGGTTGATCTCGTGCGAGCAGGGCAACCGCCGCGTCACCCGCACCGAGCCCGACGGCTCGATCACCGTCATCGCCGACCGCTGGCAGGGCAAGCGCCTCAACAGCCCCAACGACGCGGTCGTGCGCTCCGACGGCTCGGTCTGGTTCACCGACCCCCCGTACGGCATCACCAGCAACTACGAGGGCGTCGTGGCCGAGCAGGAGATCGACGGCTGCCACGTCTACCGCGCCGACCCGGTGACCGGCGAGGTGCGCGTGGTGGCCGACGACTTCGTCCGCCCCAACGGCCTGGCCTTCTCCCTCGACGAGAAGCTCCTGTACGTCGCCGACACCCGGGCCAGGCACCTGCGCGTCTTCGAGGTGCGCGAGGACGGCACGCTGTCGGGCGGCCGGGTCTTCGCCGAGGGCACCCAGGCCGACAACTTCGACGGCATGCGCCTCGACGACACCGGCCGCGTCTGGGCCGCGGCCGGCAAGGCGCTGCTCTGCCACGACCCCGACGGCACCCTGATCGGCCGGCTCAGGCTGCCGGAGTTCACGGCGAACCTGGTGTTCGGCGGGCTGAAGAGGAATCGGCTGTTCATCGCCTCCTCCTCTTCGCTCTACTCCCTGATGACCAACGTCACCGGCGCCCGCCCGGTCTGGGCCCGCCGCTGACGTCCCTACTCCCACCGGAACAGCCGCACGGCCAGGCCCCCGAACACCGCCAGCCCCGCGGCCATCACCACCAGGTGCAGGAGCTGGGGGCTCTGTCCCGCCCAGGTGTCCTTGAGCGCCTGGGCGAACGGCCCGGCCACGGAGAAGTCGCTGACCTTGCGCAGGGCGTCCGGCATCATCTCGCGCGGCAGCCACATGCCGCCGACGAACATGAGCGGGAACATCACCGCCGACCCGATCCCCGAGGCAGCCTTCCCGTTGGGCGCCAGCGCCGCGATCACCAGGCCGATGGCCATCAGCGCGGCGGTGCCGAGCAGGAAGACCAGCACGAACCCGACCCACTGCCTGGGCGCGGACGTGCCGAACGCCGCCATCCCGGCCACGATCAGCACGACCGTGGACACGGCCCCGACGGTCAGGTTGACCAGGAGCTGGACGGTCAGCAGCCGTCCTGGATGCACCGGCGTGGTGGACATGCGCCTGAGCACGCCCTGCTCCCGGTAGCCGGCCAGCACGGTGGGCAGCACGCTGCAGGCCAGCGTCAGCAGCGCGAGCAGGGTCATCATGGCCGGCATGTGCGCGTCCACCGACCGCAGCCCGGAGGCGTCGGGCTTGGTCATGTCCGGCACGCTGAGCCCCAGCACCAGCAGCAGGCCGACCGGCAACCCGATGGTGAAGATCATGAACGGCCAGTCGCGCAGGTGCAGCTTGGCCTCCACGAGCAGGATCTTCCTCATGAAATCTTCCTTCCGGTGAGCGAGAGGAACGCGTCGTCCAGGGTCGCCTGCTCGATGCGCAGGTCGGCCGGGATGATCTGGTGCTGCGCCAGGGCCAGCGTGACCACGTGGGCGAGGTTGCCGGTGCCGGACACCGAGACCTGACCGCCGTGCCGGACGACCTCGCGCACCTCGGGCAGCGCCAGCAGCACGGCGTCGTCCAGCGGGCCGGAGGGGCGGAACCGCACGTGCTGCTCGGCCCCCACCTGGGCGATCAGCCCCGCGGGCGTGTCGGTGGCCACCACCTTGCCCGCGTCGATGAGCGCGAGCCGGTCGCAGAGCCGCTCGGCCTCCTCCATGAAATGGGTGACCAGCACGATCGTCACGCCCGAGTCGCGCACCTGCTCGATCAGCTCCCAGGTGTCCCTGCGGGCCTGCGGGTCGAGGCCGGTGGTCAGCTCGTCGAGGATCGCCACCCGCGGCCGGCCCACCAGCGCCAGCGCGACCGACAGCCGCTGCCGCTGGCCGCCGGAGAGGCTCTTGAAGGCGGCGTCCCGCTTGTGCGCCAGACCGACGTGTTCGAGCAGTTCCCGCCAGTCGGCCGGGTCGGGGTAGAAGGAGGCGTACAGGTCCAGGGCCTCCCACACCTTGATCTTCTCCGGCAGCGCGGCGCTCTGCAGCTGCATGCCGAGCACCTGGCGCAGCTCGTCCCGGTCGCGCCGCGGGTCCAGGCCCGCCACGCGTACGGTGCCGCCGTCCGCCGGGCGCATGCCCGCCACGCACTCCACGGTCGTGGTCTTGCCGGCGCCGTTGGGGCCGAGGATGCCGAAGATCTCGCCCTCGGCCACCTCGAAAGACACGTCGTCCACCGCGAGGTGGTTCGGATACTGCTTGCGCAGGTTCCGCACTTCGATCACCTTCATGGCATCGACGCTAGGAGCTGCGGGTTTTTCGGGGAATCTCGGTAGATGCCGAGCAAGGGTGTATCTAGGTGCAATGTCCCCGGCGGCGACGGTGGCGCAGACTGGGGGCATGCTTCAACGGTTCGGGCAGGTCGCGGTCTTGTTCGCGCTGCTGCTGGTCGAGGTGGCGCTGATCCCCTTGGCCGGCGCCATGATCATGCTGTCGTTCGCCCTGGGGATGGTCTTCTTCTTCCCGTGGCAGGCCAGGCTGGTCAGGCGGGTGGCCGAGCAGCACCGGCGCCTCCTGCGCGCCTGGACCGGCGTCGAGATCGAGGCGCCCTACCTGCCCGAGCCGCCGCCGCCGGTCCCCATGGCCGACGGCCTCTACCGCGTCGACCGCACGCTGTACAAGTCGCCGCGCATGCCCGCCTGGAACGACCGGTTCAAGTGGCTGCTCACCGACCCGGCGACCTGGCGCGACACGCTCTGGCTGACGCTCGACCCGATCGTCAAGATCGGCCTGCTGCCGCTGTTCGTCCTGCTCCCGGCGCGCGGCCTGCGTCTGTACGCCCTCACCGTCCGCCTGCTGCTCGGCGCCACCTCCGCCAGCCGCCTGGCCGTCCAGATCACCCATCTGCGGCAGGTGCGCAACCTCGCCGCCGACTCCCAGGCCGCCGAGATGCGCAGGATCGAACGCGACCTGCACGACGGCACCCAGGCCCGCCTGGTGGCCATCGGCATGACGCTGGGCGCGGTGGAACAGCTCATCGACGACAACCCGGCCGCCGCCAAGGCCCTGCTGGCCAAGACCAGGGACGCCTCCGCCGAGACCCTGACCGAGCTGCGCACCGTCATCCGCGGCATCCACCCGCCGGTGCTGGCCGAACGCGGCCTCGCCGACGCCGTACGCGCCCTGGCCATGGACAGCCCGCTGCGCGTCAAGGTGGACGTCGAGCTGCCCCACCGCCTGGAACCCCCGGTGGAGGCGGCGGCCTACTTCGCGATCAGCGAACTGCTCGCCAACGCGGCCCGGCACAGCGGCGCCGAGTCGGTGGCCATAGACATCAGCGTCAACGGCGCGGCCCTGCGCGTCACCGTCAGCGACGACGGCATGGGCGGCGCCGACCCGGCCAAGGGC
Source organism: Nonomuraea sp. NPDC049655 (assembly GCF_044465465.1). NCBI lineage: Bacteria > Bacillati > Actinomycetota > Actinomycetes > Streptosporangiales > Streptosporangiaceae > Nonomuraea > Nonomuraea sp. NPDC049655. Next base: position 361,107 of record NZ_JBITLS010000004.1, on the reverse strand, counting down.
AGCGGCCTGACCGGCATCGAACGCCGCCTGGCCGCCTTCGACGGCGTGCTGGCCCTGCACAGCCCGCCGGGCGGCCCCACCACCGTCACCCTGGACATCCCGCACGTCCTGCCCGAGCAGGCCGACCAGGCGAAGCTGCCCCCCAGGAAAGCCGCCACCATCGCCGTCCTGTACGGCACGGCCTGGTGCCCGATCTTCCCCCAGGGCCTCGTCACAGCCGTCTTCAAGGCGTTCCACATCGACGAGCGGAGCTGGTTCCTGGCCCTCTACCTGCCCGAGCCCCTGCAGTGGCCGGTGATCGTGGCCAACATCGCCCTCGGCACGCTCATGTACATTGCGGCCATGCGCATCCGGCTCGTCCACAACAGAAGCCTCGTACTCGGCCGCGTCGGCGGTCTGGGGTCCTGCTGATGAAGCGGGTGCTCGTCGCCGAAGACCTCTACCTGCTCAGAGACGGCCTGGTCCACCTGCTGCAGGCGCACGGCTTCACGGTCGTCGCCGCCGTCGAGAGCGGGCCGGAGCTGCTGAAGGGCCTGCTGGAGCTGCGTCCCGACGTCTCGGTCGTCGACGTACGGCTGCCGCCCACGTTCACCGACGAGGGCCTGCAGGCCGCGCTGGCCGCCCGCGCGCAGATTCCAGGGCTGCCCGTTCTGGTGCTGTCGCAGCACGTCGAGCAGCTCTACGCCCGCGAGCTGCTGGCCGACGGCTCGGGCGGCATCGGCTACCTGCTGAAGGACCGGGTGTTCAACGCGGAGCAGTTCGTCGACGCCGTGCGCAGGGTGGCCGAAGGCGGCACCGCGATGGACCCCGAAGTGATCGCCAAGCTGCTGGCCAGCAACGCCAGGAACGAGCCGCTGGCCGCGCTCACGCCCCGCGAGCGCGAGGTGCTGGAGGCCATGGCGGAGGGCCGCTCCAACGCCGCGATCTCCCAGCGGCTCTTCCTCAGCGAGAGCGCCGTCGCCAAGCACACGGCCGGCATCTTCACCAAACTCGGCCTGGCCCCCTCCGACGACGACAACCGCCGCGTCCTCGCCGTGCTCGCCTACCTGAACAGCCGCGCCTGACGCCCTTCCGGTCCCACCAGGCCCATTGTGCACAGGGCGCCCAACCGTGCCCGGACACAGCCGGAGTTGTCGGTGGGAGCGGCTATTTTCATAGAGGCACGGCGCGACGAAAGGGTGGATCCTCGTGAAGATCCGGGTTAACCGCGATGTACTGGCAGATGCGGTGGCATGGGCCGCCAGAGTCCTGCCCAGCCGCCCGGTGGTGCCCGTACTCTCCGGGTTGCTGCTGGAGGCCGGCGACGAGCTGAGCCTGTCCGCCTTCGACTACGACGTCTCCGCGCGCGCCCTGGTCGACGCCGACATCGTCGAGTCCGGGAGCGTGCTCATCCCCGGCCGGCTGCTCGCCGAGATCAGCCGCAGCCTGCCGGCCGAAGACGTCGAGATCGTCACCGAGGGCGCCGAGGCCGTGCTGACCTGCGGAAGCGCCGAGTTCGGGCTGATCACGATGCCGGTCGAGGACTTCCCGGCCCTGCCGACGATGCCCCCGAGCATCGGCGCGATCGGCGGCGGCGTGTTCGCCTCCGCGGTGAACCAGGTCGCGCCCGCCGCCAGCCGCGACGACACGCTGCCGATGCTCACCGGCATCCGGGTCGACATCGAGGGCGAGTCCGTGGCGATGGCCTCCACCGACCGCTACCGTATCGCCGCCCGCGACTTCACCTGGCGTCCGGCCGCGCCCGACGTCGCCGTCTCGGCCATGGTGCCGGCGAAGGTGCTGGTCGAGGTGGCCAAGTCGTTGCGCGGCGGCGAGGTGTCGGTCGCGATGGGCGACGGCGTGGCCGGGTTCGAGAGCGTCGGCCGCAGCACCACCGTGCGCCTGCTCGACGAGCAGTTCATCGACTACCGGGCCAGGCTGACCTCCGACTGGTCGATCAGGGCCGACGTCGCGGTGACTCCGTTCGTCAACGCGATCAAGCGGGTGGCCCTGGTCGCCGAGCGCAACACCGCGATCCGGCTGTCGTTCACGCAGGGCCAGGTGCTGATCCAGGCGGGCGGCGGCGACATCGGGCGCGGCACCGAGGTGGTCCCCTGCGAGCTGCGCGGCGACGACATCCAGATCGCCTTCCAGTCGCAGTTCCTGCTCGACGGCCTGACCGGCATCGAGGGCGAGCTGGCCAGGATCAACATGGAGTCGCCGACCAGGCCCGCCCTCATCCAGGACGTGCCGGGCGACGCCCAGCCCGCCTTCCGCTACCTCGTCATGTCGTTGCGCCTGACCTGAGCGGTCGTCACTCCGCCGCGAGCGTCTGCCGCTCGGCGACCAGCTTGAAGACCCTCTTGAACTCCGCGTACGCCTGCTCGCCCACGGCCCGTGCGTGCGCGGCCTCCATCTCGGCGATGATCGCGTCCGACTTCACCATGTGGTCCAGCGCCTTGTCCGTCGGCACGATCAGCTTGGCCCGCCGGTCGGCCGGGTCGGGCTGCCGCTCCACGTAGCCTAGCGCGACCAGCTCGTCCACCAGCGTGCCGATCACCTGCTTGTGCTGCCCCGACTGCGCGGCCAGGTCGGTCGCCCTGCTGCCCTCCTCGTCCAGGTAGGCCAGCACGGCGCCGTGCCGCGGCCGCAGCCCCGGATGGCCCTGCTCGGCCAGCTTGGCGAACAGGTCGCGCTGCAGGGCGAAGAGCGTGCGCCCCGCCAGGACGCCGAGATCTGGTTCGTCCTGCTTGCGATGACTCCTGCGCACGTGCGGCCCTCCAATTAGTCACTGATTTTGACTGTCACTGATTCTTACTATATCGTCATGTCATGACCACGACGGTGGAACTCACCAGATTCAGAGTGTCCCCGGAACGCGCCGGCCAGTTGCTGGCGGCCCGTCCGGGCATGCTCGCCGACTTCGCGGCCGACCGCGCCGGCTTCCTCGGCGCCCGGCTGGTCCGCCTGTCCGACGACGAGTGGCTGGACATCGTCGACTGGCGCTCGGGCGACGACTTCGCCGCCTCCCGTGCCAAGGGCGCGAACCTGCCCGGCATCCAGAAGTTCTTCGACCTGATCGACGAGTTGATCTCTGCAGAAGAGGGGACATTGCGATGACCATCCTGATCACCGGTGCCACCGGCACCGTCTCCGGGGCCGTGCTGAAGTCGCTGGGCGACCTGAGCGACGTGCGCGTCCTGGTGCGCGACGCGGCCAAGGCCCCCGAGGGCGTCGAAGTGGCCGTCGGCGACCTCGACCAGCCTGCCACGCTCGACGCGGCCTTCGAGGGGGTCGACACCCTGTGGCTGCTGACCGCCATGGGCCCCCAGGCGCCCCATGCGAGCATGAACGCCCTCTGGGCGGCCCGGAAGGCGGGGGTGCGTCACGTCGTGCGCCTGTCGGCCATCGGAGCCGCGCACGACGCCCCCACGCGCAACGGCCGCCTGCACGCGCTCTCCGACGTCGAGCTGGCCGCCTCGGGCCTCGACTGGACCGTCATCCGCCCGGCCTTCTTCATGCAGAACCTGCTCGGCTCGGTGGCCGGCGACACCCTCTACGGCGGCACGGGCGAGGGCCGGATCGGGCTGATCGACGTCCGCGACATCGGCGACTTCGCCGCCGCGGTGCTGCGTGACCCAACGCCGCACAAGGGCCGCACCTACACCCTCACGGGCCCGGCCAGCATCTCGATGGGGGAGGCGGCCACCGCCCTGACCGAGGTCTACGGCACGCCGATCGCCTACCAGCCCGTCGCCCCCGACGACGCCTACCGCTCGATGCTCGACGCCGGCCTGCGCGAATGGGACGCGGCCGTCACCAGGGAGTACCTCACGGCGTACGCCGCGAACTGGGGCGACCTCACGACGACGGCCTTCACCGACGTGACCGGCCGCCAGGGCCGCAGCTTCACCGAGTTCGCCAAGGACCATGCGGCCGAGCTGCGCCCCGCCGCATGAGGGCCGGTCAGGCGTCGGTGAGGGCGATGAGGATGTGCTCCATGCACGCGTGCCCGGCCCGCTCGGCCGCGGTGGCGTCGCCGGCGGCGATGGCGCGGGCGATGGCGTCGTGCGGGATGTAGCTCTTGTTGAAAGACGTGCCCGCGGCCGTGATGCTGGCCCGCAGAGCCGCCGAGAAGTCCTCGTAGAGGTCGATGAGCACGAGATTGTGGGTGGCGTGCGCGACCGCCATGTGGAAGGCGAGGTCGGCCTCGACGAAGAAGTCGGGGTCGTCCAGCTCCCAGGCGCGGTCGCGTTCGGCCAGCGCGGCCTCGATGCGGCGGATGTCCTCGTCGGTGCGGCGGGTCGCGGCCAGCCGGGCGGACTCGACCTCCAGCGCGCGCCGCACCTCAAGGATCTCCAGCTGCTCGGCCTGGCGCAGCCGGCGCAGCATCGCCCCGGACAGCTCACTGGTCGCCCGGACGTAAGTGCCGTCCCCCTGACGGCACTCGAGCAGCCCGGCGTGCGTCAACGCGCGCACGGCCTCGCGAACGGTGTTGCGCCCCACTCCGAGCTGCTCGGCGAGCACGGTCTCGGTGGGGATCTTGCCGTTCATCTGCCACGACCCTGAGGTGATCTGCTCCTTGAGCTGATCGATCACCTGGTCGACGAGCGAAGCCCGCTGCGCCGTACGCAGACTCACAGTCCGCCTCCTCCGGGGAAACCAATCATCCTATGAGTCAATGACTGGTCGACCCTAATTATTCCAGACTCAAAAGTCCAAATCTGGAGCTCCCGGAGGTTCAGTGCGCGACCGTGGCCTCGACCGTCACCCCTGCCAACGCGGAGCGAACTCCGGCAGCTTCAAGGGCTTTACGATATGCGGCGGTCTGTTGTGCTCTTGCCCCGACCCTCCCGTAAAGGTCACCCAGCTCGCGCCAGCAGCGGGCGGCCTGCCTGTCGGACCCGAACACCGGACGGTCGAGCGAGTCGAGCAGTTCGTGCGCGGTGCGGAGCTGCGTCGTGGCACTGCCGTCGAGGTCGAGCGCGACGGTGGCGAGCACCAGGTTCGCCTCGGCCGGCGTGGTGCCCGAACCGTCGTGGGCCAGCCCCAGCGCCGTGGTGGCCAGCTCGGCGGCACCCGCCTGGTCGCCCGCCCGCAGCTGCACCCGAGCGTGCGCCACCAGGCTCTCGCCGTGCTCGCGGACGCTGCCGGGGGAGGACGCGAACGCCCGCGACGCGGCGGCGGCCAGCCGCTCGGCCTCGTCGAGCGGCGCGGTGACCAACCTGGACCAGTGCATGGCCGCCCGCGCGAGCTGCAGCGCGAGCCGGGACTGACGACCGGCCATGATGGCGTCGTCGGCCAGGCGCACGGCCAGCGCGGAGTCCTCGCCGGCGGCGGCGGCGGAGCTCGCCTGCCACAGGGCGTGGATCTCCTCGGAACGGTCCATAACTTCAGGAACGCCGCTGTTGTCCAGCACCCGCTTGACGTACTCGAGCTCGGGGGAGTCGCCCTGACGCTCGCTGCGCGCCTCGACCAGAGCGGTGGCCAGGTCGATCGCGATCTCGCCCTGCGAGATGGACAGCCGCTCGGCCTGCTCCAGCGCGGCCGCGGCCAGGTCGCGAGCCCTCAGCCGGTCGCCGGCCCGCTGGTAGCAGCGGCTCAGCGCGATCGTGAGCGGCAGGTCGGCCAGCCGCTCGGGATGCGCGGCGGCCTCCCTGCGCAGCCGTTCGAACGCCTCGACGGCCTGGCCGAGACGCCCCTGGACCTCCAGCGCACGGGCCCGGCCGAAGCGGGCGTGCGCGGTGAGCATGGCGTTCTCCTCGTCGGCCGCCTTCACGATCTCCGTGAAGCGGTCGGCCGCCACCGCGGGGTCGCCGTGCTGCAGCTCCAGCTCGGCATGGCGAAGACCCAGCTCGGTGTCGATGCGCTGCCGCGGCTCGATGCCGTGCAGGAGGAACTCGGTGGTGCATCCCAGCCGCTCGGCGAGGAGGCGGGCCACGACAGGAGTCGGCGTACGCTTGCCCGACTCGATGAGCGAGACATAACTGTCAGACAGGTCGGGTCCGGCCAACTGGGCCTGAGACATCCGCCTGTTCAGCCGCAGTCCACGGACGCGGTCACCGATGGTTCCCTGACTCGGCATCTCATCTCTCAAGGCGGGGAAGGGTCAACAACACGCAATGATTGCATGAAGTAGCCGAATCTGGTATCCCCGCGTGAAGAATTTGCCGCGCGGAGATTAATCGTCGCTGTCGTCCTTGCTGGGGAAAAGCATCTGGCAGACCTCCAGGTAGAGGGTCTCCGGATACGGAATGTACTCGACCGTTGACAGAGCCTGGTCCTGACCAGCGGACTCGAGGATGAACTCGCCGTAACCGAGCATGCGGCCCAGGAGAGATCGCTGGAAGCTCATGTCGGTGACCTTGCCGAGCGGCATCATCGCGACCTTGCGCGTGATCAACCCGGTGGTGAGCAGCATCCGCTTGGACGTCACCACAAAGTAGTCGACCGACCACTCCGCGACTTTCCACACGAAACGCACGAGCAGCAGCAGCCACAGCCACCACACCACGACGAGCGCCGTGCCGCCGGACTCCCCTCCACCGAAGAACTTGCTGAGGAGCCCGGCGATGACCAGGCCGCCGAAGACCTCGGCGACCGGGCGCAGCAGCACGGCGGGATGACGCCGCACCATGATGACCTGTTGTTCGTTGGGGAGGAGGTAGCGGTTGACCGACGACGGAGCAGAGTCCCCGTGGGTCACCAGTCTCATGCGAGGTTGTTCACAAATTGGGCCAGAGAGTCGGCCGCGTTGAACACCGTGTCGAACGCCCCCTTCACCGCGTCTGCGGCATCCGCTGGTCGTGCGAACAGGTAGTACGCCACAAATGCGATCCCACTGTATGTGAGGACTTTTTTGACCTGCACTGTCGCCTCCGTGCCACTAACCCACTCCACCCGCCGTATACATTACCCACCCGGTAGCCGGGGTAAAGGTAACTTGGCGGGTTAGTTTTGATCTTGCTTAGCCACGTTCGCTGGCGACCAGCGCCAGGACGTGAAGGTGCTTCCGGGCGATGCGCTCCACAAGGCTCGGATGCGCATAGCCGGTGACCTCCAGCGCGCCGTAGTGCGCTGCTTCCACACAGCGGGTTACGGTGGTGGAGGAATGCACGCCGGCGAACTCGTCGCGCAGCGCGGCCTCGACCTCCGCGTACGGGGTCGGGTCGGCCTCGGTGTGCTCGCTCATGCGCCCTCCTGTGCTGGTCGCATGAGACGGGGCGCTGCTGTTGCCGGTCGGTCGCTCGTTCACGAGGACTCCTCGGCACCGGGCATGTCGCTCATCGTGCTTCCCCCACGCGCATGCGGAAGTTCCCTTCCTGTCTCTTCGTACCCACCCAACCACAGTATGTAACGAAGTGACGACCCAGCGTAAGGAGAAGGGGAGCCGATGGAAGGGTCAGACCACGCCGTAGAGGCGGTCGCCGGCGTCGCCGAGGCCGGGGACGATGTAGCCGTTCTCGTTGAGGCGCTCGTCGAGGGCGGCGGTGACCACGCGGATGGGCTTGCCGGAGCCGGCGAACACCTTGTCCATGTACGCCAGGCCCTCGGGGGCGGCCAGCAGGCAGATGGCCGTGACGTCGACCGCGCCCCGGTCGAACAGGAACTGCACGGCCGCGGCGAGCGTGCCGCCGGTGGCGAGCATCGGGTCGACGACGAAGCACTGACGCCCCGACAGGTCGTCGGGCAGGCGGGTGGCGTACGTCTCGGCCTGGAGGGTGGACTCGTTGCGGATCATGCCGAGGAAGCCGACCTCGGCGGTGGGCAGCAGCCGGGTCATGCCGTCGAGCATGCCGAGCCCGGCGCGCAGGATGGGCACGACGAGCGGCTGGGGCTTGGCCAGGCGCACGCCGTGGGCGGGGGAGACCGGGGTCTGGACGGTGACGTCGGTGACCCGGACGTCACGCGTCGCCTCGTACGCCAGCAGCGTCACCAACTCGTCCGCGAGCCTGCGGAAGGTCGGGGAGTCGGTGCGGACATCGCGCAGCGTGGTGAGCTTGTGGGCCACGAGCGGATGGTCGACGACGAGGGTTTCCATAGCGCCCAACGGTATCCGGTGACCGGAGTGGTGGCATCCCGGGCCTTTGGTTTTGATCACAATTTGGTCGGAGAAGCACACGCCGCGTGGCCTGTTCTGGAACGATTGGGGTCTGGTGCGAACCTGTCGTGTCAGAGGCTCGGGTGGGGATGGCGATGACAGACGAAGATGCGCTCGACTTCGCCATAGTGATTTACCGCGAGGACGAGCGGTGGCACGCTGAGCTGCTGCCCGTAACGCTCACGTCCGACCTCCAGGGCCTGATCCAGGCCCTCAGGCAGCAGCCGAGCGAGAGCGGCACCATCGGCCTGATCGCCGTCGGCGACGAGTTCTTCGTGGCGCTGCGCGTGCTCGGCGAGCGTGTCGACGTCTTCCTGTCCGACATCGCCGCCTCCTGGGACTTCCCGCTCGCCCGCCAGGTGCTGCACTACCTCGACGTGCCGGTCCCCGACGAGGAGGAGCTCGACGAGATCCTCCAGGACGAGGAGACCGTGCTGCCGGCGGGAGATCTGTCGATCTTCGCCGATCTCGGATTGGACGAGATGGAGCTGGGCATCCTCTCCGGCGACATCGATCTCCTCCCCGAAGATGTGCTGTCCAGCATCGCCGCGCGACTCGGCTTCTCCGAGCCGTTCGAGCGTGCCATCGAATCGGTCTTCGGCTGAACCCCCTGGAGTGCGGGCATGGCGTCCAACACCTTCTCTGCGGCTTTTGTCAGGACTTCCGACGGCTGGACCGGCGCAGAGGTCGATCTGCGCCACGCGGAGATCGTCGACGACTTCGGTGACGCCGTCATCGAGACCCTGGGCCTGACGGGCGACGAGCTGGCTCTGCTCTGCGTCGAGGTCGAGGACGAATGGTTCGCCATCGCCCGCTATCGCGGCGAGGACGAGCCCCGGGTGTTCCTGTCGGACGTGCACGCGATCTCCTCCAACAGCATGGGCGAGCTGTTCGCCGAGTTCGCCGGCGTGGCCCCCGACAAGGAGGGCAACGGGCTCGGCGTGCGTCCCGCCGGTGACTTCGAGCTGCTCAGCGACCTTGGCGTGAGCTCGGAGGAACTGCTGGAGCTGAGCATGGAGGAGGGCCTGCTGCCCGCCGACGTCCTGTCGGTGATCGCCGAACGGCTGTCGTTCGCCGACGAGCTCGACCGGTTGCGTTGACCCACGAGGAAGCGATGCGCCTGGCCCTGGCCGAGGCCGTCGCGGCCGGCGGCAGGGGCGAGATCCCCGTCGGCGCCGTCGTGCTCGGCCCGCTGGGCGAGGTGCTGGCCGCGGCCGGCAACGACCGCGAGTCCGCCGCGGATCCCACCGCGCACGCCGAGGTGCTGGCGCTCAGGCGGGCCGCCGCGCTGCGCGGTGAGTGGCGGCTGAGCGGCTGCACGCTGGTGGTCACGCTGGAGCCGTGCACGATGTGCGCGGGCGCGTCCGTGCTCGCCCGGGTCGACCGGATCGTGTACGGCGCCGTCGACGCCAAGGCCGGCGCCGTGGGCTCGCTCTGGGACGTCGTACGCGACCGCAGGCTCAACCATCGGCCCGAGGTCGTCATGGGCGTCCTGGCCGAAGAATGCTCTGCCGTCCTCAAGACGTTCTTCGCTACTCGGAGAATCCGGTAAGCTCGTCCGCGGTGGTGTCGCCTAGTGGCCGAGGGCGCACGCCTCGAAAGCGTGTGATGGGGCAACTCATCCGTGGGTTCAAATCCCACCACCACCGCCAGCGGGCCTCCGACGACCTCGGAGGCCCTTTTCTTTTGCCCTCAGGGCTGCTGGGTGGGCCCGTCGGCCGGCGGATTCAGGTTGAGCTGGACGTCCGGCGGGCTGTCCTCGACGACCTGCGTCTGGACCGTCCCGCCGCCGCGGGTCTCCGGACGGCCGTCGTCGGTCAGGACGAAGAACAGCGCGCCGCAGGCGCTCAGGAGCAGCAGCGGCAGCCCGACGGCCAGCAGCACGATCAGGTTGCGATTGTCGAGCGGCCCGGGCTCCTCGACGTACTCGTGCGCCGGCGGCTGCGCGTAGTGGGGCGGCTGCGAGTAGTAGGACGGCGGGCCGTATCCGGGTGGCGGCCACGACCCGTGTGGCGGTGGATACGACACGGCATTCTCCGAACGATGTTGAAAGACGCGGACGTGACACACGGCACGTCGATCAGGTTGACACATGAAAAAGGGAGCCGCGAATGGCGGCTCCCTTTTCCGGCGCGTTTCAGTTGGGCAGATCCAGGACCCTGGCGTGCAGGATCGACCGTTGGTGCAGGGCCGCGCGCAGGGCCCGGTGGAGGCCGTCCTCCAGATAGAGCTCGCCCTGCCACTGCACCACGTGCGGGAACAGGTCGCCGTAGAAAGTGGAGTCCGCGGCGAGCAGCGAGTGCAGGTCCAGCATGGCCTTCGTGGTGATCAACGAGTCGAGCCGGACCTGCCTGGGAGGGATCTGCGCCCACTCTCGGTTCGTCAGACCGTGTTCGGGATAAGGGCGTCCGTCGCCGACGAGCTTGAAGATCACCCACCTCATTTTAGGAGAGAATTCGACCTGCTGCGTTGTCCAGGGCTATCGGCCCAGCTCAGACTGTTCACACTCGCCCGGCCGGCCGTTTTGGTAGCCGCGCTGGAAGGCGTTGACGCGTTGCTCGGACGAGCCGTGCGTAAACGATTCGGGATCGATTCTGCCGCTCGTGCGTTGCTGGATTCTGTCGTCGCCCACGGCGGCCGCGGCGTCCAGTGCCTCGGCGATTTCCGTCTGGGTGAAGGCCTTTTCGTAGAAGCCGGTGCGGACGGCGTTGTGCGCCCACACGCCCGCGTAGCAGTCGGCCTGGAGCTCGACGGGGACCGAGCTGCCGGTGTCCGACTGGAGGGCCCCACGCAGGTCCTGGACGTGATGACCGTATTCGTGGGCGATCACGTACGCCTGGGCGAAGGGGCCGCCCTTGGCGCCGAACTGGCTGTGGAGCTGGTCGAAGAAGCTCAGGTCGAGGTAGACGCGCTGGTCGCTCGGGCAGTAGAACGGCCCGACGGCGGAGCTGGCCGCGCCGCAGCCGGTGCGGAGGCTGCCGGAGTACAGGATCGTCTTCGACGTCCGGTAGTCGGGGATCTCCTGCTTCCAGTAGTCCTGGATGCTGTTGACCACCCCGACGACGCGGCACTTCTCCGACTGGTCGGCGTCCTTGCCCGTCTTGCACTCCTCGGCGAGCTTGGCCGGGGGTTGCTTCTGCGCCGGCTCGGCGTCGCCGCCTCCGCCGCCCAGGTTGTTGAGCACGAACACCAGCACTAAGGCGATCAGGCCGACGATGCCGCCGCCCCCGAGGACCATGCCGCCGGGGAAGCCGCCGCCCGAGAGCCCGCCGCCACCGCGACCGCCGACGTCCTCGACCTGCGACGAGTCGAGGTTGACGTCGTCCTTGAAATCCATATCTGACGTCCCTTCTGGGTGCTGCCCGCTAGAGAGCTTCCCCAGGAGGGCGTCTAGATGCCATCCGAGAAGGTGTCACATCTGTCCGGGAGGCCGCTGTCGTATCCGACGCTGAACCACTTCTCGCGTTGCTGGGAGGTGCCGTGGGTGAACGCGTCGGGCGTGACGCGGCCCTGCGAGCGGCGCTGGATGCTGTCGTCGCCGACCGCCGCGGCGGCGTCCAGGGCCTGGTTGATGTCGGCCTGCGTGAACGGCTCGCGGTAGAAGCCCGTCTTGACCGCGTTGTGCGCCCAGACGCCGGCGTAGCAGTCGGCCTGCAGCTCCAGGCGCACGGACGCGCTGCCGGCGCCCGGCCGGCTGTTGTTGCCGACCTTGTCCATGGTGCCGAGCAGGTTCTGGACGTGGTGGCCGTACTCGTGGGCGACCACGTACGCCTGGGCGAACGGGCCGCCCTCGGCGCCGAAGTCGCGCTGGAGCGTGTCGAAGAAGGCCAGGTCCAGGTAGACCTTGCGGTCGCGCGGGCAGTAGAACGGGCCCACGGCTGAGTCGGCGGGGCCGCAGCCGGTGTTCACCGCCCGCGAGAACAGCACGGTCTTGGCCGGCGTGTACTGCTGGTCGCGTTCCTTGAACTCCTGCCGCCAGTAGGACTGGATGCTGTTCACCGTGCCGACGATCCGGCAGTCCTCCGACTGGTCGGCGTCGGCGCCCGTACGGCAGCGCTCGGCCAGGTTGCCGCTGGGGGAGAGCTGGCCGGGGGCGCTCGGGTAGCGTGCGCCGCCCTGCTCGCCGCCCTCGTCGCCGCTGAAGGGCGTGGGGGCGAGCTTGAACAGGAACAGCCCGGCCACCGCCAGGACCAGCAGCAGGCAGCCGCCGCCACGGCCGCCGATGGGCAACATGCAGCCGCCGCCCGGCATCCCGCCCCAGCCGCCGCCGCCCCGGCCGGGCTGGGAGCCGGAGGCCCGGACGTCCTCGACCTGTGAGGGGTCGAGTGGCGCGTCGTCGTCGAACTGCATGCCCTGTGTCATCCCCCGTAGTCGGTCGATTACGCAAGGCAATATGTGGGACCGTGATTTTCTGCCATTTGTCAGCTAATGTGCCGCTATGACGGGTGGGTTGGTGGGGATCGCGCTGGTGTCCCTGGGCATGGTTCTGACGCCCGGACCGAACATGATCTATCTGGTCTCCCGCTCGATCAGCCAGGGGCGTCGTGCCGGGCTGATCTCGCTCGTCGGCGTCGCGCTCGGGTTCATGGCGTACCTGACGGCGACGTGCCTCGGGCTGACGGCCGTGTTCGCGTACGTGCCGGTGGCCTACACGGCGCTCAAGCTGGCCGGGGCCGCGTACCTGCTCTGGATGGCCTGGAACGCGGTCAGGCCGGGCGGCGCCTCGGTCTTCCAGCCGCGCGAGCTGGCGGTGGAGAGGCCGCGGAAACTGTTCGCCATGGGGCTGTTCACCTGCCTGCTCAACCCCAAGATCGCGATCCTGTACCTGTCGCTGCTGCCGCAGTTCATCGACCCCGCCATGGGGCACGTGCTGCTGCAGAGCCTCGCGCTCGGCTCGGTGCAGATCGCGATCGGCACGCTGGTCAACGCGCTGATCGCGATCTCGGCCGGCGGCCTCGCCGCCTTCCTCGCACGGCATCCGGTGTGGCTGCGGGTGCAGCGGTACGCGATGGGGACCGTGCTCGGCGTCTTCGCCGTACGGATGGTCGCCGACCGCTCCAAGGCGCTCGTGCCGGCCTGACCGGGCTCTACTGGCTCACCTGGGCCCTGAAGCGCTCGTGGGCGGCCTGCTTGGAGATCCCCATGGCCTCCCCGATCTCCGCCCAGGAGGCGCCGTTGTCCCGCGCCCCGGCGACGGCCTGGTCGAGCACCGTCCGCTGCCAGCTCTCCACCTGGGACAGCAGGGTGAGCGCGGCCAGCGGCCGGTCGGCCGCGAGCTTGACGACCTGCTCGCACAGCAGGTTCGACTTGATCACCAGCCAGCTGGGCGGGGCGGCGGCGAGCAGCGGCGGCGTGTGCCTGCTCCACCACCGGTACTCCGCCTCCTTGGCCCCCTCCGGCGTCGCCGGATACCGCCGCCGGTCGGTCCATCCGCACGAACAGGCGGCCTGATACCCGACGAACGTCCTGGTGAAGGCGCTGGACGACGAGGCCAGCTCCCCGTCGGGCAGGACGGGCGCGACGAAACCCTCGTGCCCGGGAAGCTCGGCAGTGCTCAAAGTCATAGCCGTCAAGATATCCTGACGATTTCAGTTCTCGCCACCCCTACCGGGTCTCCGGCCGCCGGGGTTCAGGTTCTCGATCACCTGGGAGGGGCGTGACCAGCCGCCTGACGCGGCCGGCTCAGCGCCCCGGTCGCCTGGCGACCAGCACCTCGGTGGTCAGCCGCTGCTCCCACCGGCCCGTGGGATTGCCGGCGAGGAGCGCCCGTCGCAGTGTTTCGACGAAGGCGGGCAGACGGTCGCCGAGCCTGGCGGGAGAGCTGTAGGAGTAGGAGAGCTGGAGCCCGACCAGTCCGTCCACGTCCCATGTCAGCCGCCGACTGAACACCCGGGACTCCAGGCTGCCGAAGGGCGAGGCGGCGAGCACGCCGCTGTGGTGCTCGCCGGTGGCGTGGAACGAACCGGCGGCGGTGTGGATGTCGAGGCCGAACTCCTCGCACACCCGTCTCTCGATCGGCTGCCACGGTTGCGCGTCCGGCTGCCACGGCTCACCCTGCCGCCTCGCGGGGCCGACCAGTGCCACCGCGCCGCCGGGCGGCAGCAGCCCGTCCAGCTCCACCAGCACGGACCGGCGGTCCATCCAGTGGAACGACCGCCCCATCACCACGTGATCGAACGGCGGCAACGCCCCCAGACCGGTCGAGTCGCCACGCAGCCAGACGATGTTCGCGACGCTCTTGGCCAGCCGCCTGCCCTCCGCCAGCATCTCCCGCGCCGGATCGACGGCGAGCACGGCCCCGACCCGCCGCGCCAGGGGGATCGCGATCGTCCCGGGGCCGCAGCCGAGATCCAGCACCCGGCTGCCCGCGCCGAACGTCTTCGCCAGGTGCTCAGTCGTCGCCTGCCCGTGGCCTGGACGGTACCTGGCGTAGTACGGCGCGGCACTGCCGAACACATCCTCCATGAACCGGACCATAGAAGACCGGCCGGTCGAGGCATCAGAAGGACGACACAACGCCAGAAGGGCCATGCCGTTGACCTGGCATGACCCTTCTGAACTGGCGGAGGATAGGGGATTTGAACCCCTGATAGGTTGCCCTATACACGCTTTCCAAGCGTGCGCCCTCGGCCACTAGGCGAATCCTCCGCCGACGAGCTTACCGGACTTCCGGCACTGCGGTGACCGCGATTTTTTCCAGGACATGCTCAACCCGAACCGTGGAGCGAGCACTGCTGAGGCCGGTTAGACTGTCCAGGGACCCCTCGCGCGGCGTCATCCTGTGAACCTCCCCAGGGCCGGAAGGCAGCAAGGATAAGCGGGCTCTGGCGGGTGTGCGGGGGGTCTCTTCGTTGAGAGCCCCCTCGCAGGCGGGATGGTCGCATGAGCCTTGCGCTTTACCGCAAGTACCGACCCGGGACCTTCGCCGAGGTCAAGGGTCAGGAACACGTCACAGATCCACTGCGACAGGCGTTGCGTACGGGCCGCATCAACCACGCGTACCTGTTCAGCGGCCCCCGCGGATGTGGCAAGACCTCCAGCGCGCGCATTCTCGCCCGCTCTCTCAACTGCGAGCAGGGCCCGACGCCCGACCCCTGCGGCACCTGCGAGTCGTGTGTGGCGCTCGCCCCGACCGGCCCCGGCCACCTCGACGTCATCGAGATCGACGCGGCCTCCCACGGCGGTGTCGACGACGCGCGTGACCTGCGCGAACGCGCCTTCTTCGCGCCCGTGTCGGCGCGCTACAAGATCTACATCATCGACGAGGCGCACATGGTGACCCGCGAGGGTTTCAACGCGCTGCTCAAGCTCGTCGAGGAGCCTCCGCCGCACCTGAAGTTCATCTTCGCGACCACCGAGCCGGAAAAGGTCATCGGCACCATCAAGTCGCGTACGCACCACTACCCGTTCAGGCTGATGCCGCCGGCGACGCTCAAGGCGCTGATGGAGGAGATCCTCACCTCCGAGAGCGTGCCCTTCGAGCCGCCCGCCCTGCCGCTGGTCGTCCGCGCGGGCGCCGGCTCGGCCCGTGACTCGCTCTCCATCCTCGACCAGCTCCTCGCCGGGGCCGAGGACGACGGCATCACCTACGCCAAGGCCGTCTCCCTGCTCGGCTACACCGACGGCGACCTGCTCGACGAGGTCGTCAACGCGTTCGCAGCGCGCGACGGCGGCCAGGTGTTCCAGGCGGTCAACCGGGTGATCGAGGGCGGCCACGACCCGCGCCGCTTCGCCTCCGACCTGCTGGAGCGCTTCCGCGACCTGGTGATCCTGGCCAACGTGCCCGAGGCGGCGTCCAGCGGGCTGCTCGACCGTCCCGCCGACGAGCTGGAGCGGCTGGTGGGGCAGGCGTCCTCGATGGGGCCGGCCGAGCTCACCCGTGCGGCCGAGATCTTCAACGCGGGGCTCACCGAGATGCGCGGCGCCACCTCGCCGCGGCTGCTGCTCGAACTGATGTGCGCGCGCGTGCTGCTGCCGGGCGCCTCGCAGGGCGAGGCGTCCCTGCTCGCCCGGCTCGAACGTCTGGAGCGCGGCGGCACGGTCGCCCAGATGGCCTCCAGGGCGGGCGCGGTGACGATCCCGCGTCCGGCCGCCCCGGGCGGCGGCCACGACGTGCACGTTCCCGTCGCGCCCCCGGCTGTCTCCGTCGGTACGGCGGCGCCGGTCGGCGGCGACGCGGCGGTTCCGGAGCCTGCGACGCCCGTGGGGAGCAACGGCTCCGCCGGTGGTCAGGGGCCGGTGGGCGGCGGGGCCGACGACTGGCCCGAGCCCGTACGTCCCGGTTCGGCGGCGGCACCGGCCTCCGACGCGCCCGCACCCGTCGCTCAGGCGCCTGTCGCTCAGGCGCCCGCGGCGGCGGGCCCGGTCGCGGGCGGGGCGGGCGGCATGCAGCAGCAGTGGCCCGCCGTGCTGGCCGCGCTCAAGCAGCGCAGCATCGTGGTCTGGGCCAACGTCAGTACGAACGCCCAGGTCGTGGGCGTCGAAGGCAACCTGGTCACGCTCGGGTTCAGCCAGGTCGGCGCGATGAAGAACTTCACCGGCGGCGGCAAGGACGCCGTCGTGGCGACCGCGCTCGGCGACGTGCTCGGCGGCACCTGGCGGGTCGAGGCGGTGGTCGGCGGCTCTCCGGCGCCCCAGGCCACCCGCGGCCCCGCACGCCAGCAGCCGCCGTCGGGCGGCCACGGCGCCCCGGCTCCCCAGGCGGCCCCGGCCGCGAGCCAGGCGACGACCAGCCCGCAGGGCGGGACGGGCGTCCAGGCGACCTCCCAGGGGCGGTCCGGCTCGCACGGCGGCTCCCAGGACGACCAGGGCTCCCAGGACCCGGGCCAACCTCCGGCCGCCGCGTCAGCGCGCCCGACCACCGAGTCCGCGCGGCCGACCACCGACGAGTCGTGGCCCGACGCGCCCGACGACCTCAGCCCCGGTTCCCCGCCGAGCCCCGACCCCACCCAGACCGTGACCGCCCGACAGCCCGCCGCCGCGCCGGTCGGAGCGGGGCTGGCCGCCGCGCGGTCGGCCGCCAAGGCGGCCGCTCAGGCGGGTCCGCGCACCCCGGCGTCACGCGCGGGTGGCACGGCGGCGTGGCCGAGCGCGATCCCGGGCCGTGACAAGGCCGCCGACGCCGACGACGTCGATCCGCTGAACGACGCGGACGCCGACGTCGACGCCGTCTCCGGCATGGCCCTGCTGCAACGCGAGCTCGGCGCCCAGGTCATCGGCGAGATCGACCACACCTGACCGAAGTCCCCCTCCACCCGCCCGGGACGAGGCCGAGCTGCGGTCAGGGGAAGAGGCGGGCGCGGGCGGCGGCCGAGCGGGGGTCCGTCGGCGGAAGGGCCGACAGGCGTTCCAGGATCTGGTAGTCGTCGCGGCCGTTGGGCGTCTGGGCGTAGGTCCACAGGTCGTCGGGCGAGCCGTGGCGCAGGAGGCACGCGCGTACCTGGGCTTCGAGCTCCTCGCGTTCGCGCCGGATGTCCGGCGACTCCGAGCGCGGCAGGAGCGGCCCGGGGTAGGCGCGGGCCAGCGCGGCGGTGTCGCCCGAGTCGAGCAGCCGGCGAACGCCGAGGAAGTCCGCCTCGACCGGGCAGACCAGCCGGTACGGCTTCGCCGCCAGCACCTCCCCGAGCTGACCGCGCAGCCGGTGGATCTCGGCCCGGATGGTCACCGGGTTGCCGTCGTCGCCGTAGAGGTGGAACGAGAGCTGGTCGGCCGACAGGCCCTGCGGGTGCAGGGCGAGCAGAGCGAGGATCTCGGCGTGGCGCAGTGAGAGCGGACGCGGGCGCTCGCCCAGGTCGGCCGTCGGGGTGCCCTCGCCCAGGCAGGTCAGGCGCAGGGTGGGCGGCGTCGCGGACGGCGTGTCGCGCAGCAGGTAGCCGTCGCAGAAGGGTTCGAGGAAGGCGACGCTGCCGTCACGCAGGATCATGCGCTGGCCGGACAGGGGGAGGCGGGCGCCGAGGCGGCCCATGGGATCGCCCGAGATGACCCGGCCCGTGGGCGACAGCAGGATGCCGCCCCGGTTGCGCAGCGACTCGTAGCGGCGGCGCAGGCGTTCGTCGCGCTCGTGCATCCGTACGGCGAGCTGCGACTCGGCGAGCCTGGCCGTCGCGCCGACCAGGGCGACGGTCGCCGGATGCAGGGACCGCGCGATGCCGCTGACGTCGACGCAGCCGATGACGTCGCCCGACTCCGGATCGCTGATCGGCGCCGCGCTGCACGACCAGACGTGCAGCACCCGCATCAGGTGTTCCTCGGAGTAGACGTGCACCGGCCGGCCGGTGGCGAGCGCGGTGCCGATGCCGTTGGTGCCGGCCATGCACTCGCCCCAGTGATGGCCGTCGGCCAGACCCACCTGGTCCGCGTCGCGCAGGATGCCGCCTTTGCCGTCACGCCAGAGCACTCGCCCGTCACGGTCTGTGACGATCATGACGTGCTCGGCCTCGTCGGCCAGGCCGGAGAGCGTCTGGGCGAGCAGGGGCAGCAGCGGTCGCAGCGGATGAGCCTCGCGGATCTCGACGACGTCGGAGGACTCGCAGACCAAAGGGGCACTCCGGCCATCCGGGTCGATCCCCGCCGCGAGCGATCGCCGCCACGAGGCTGTGATCAGGGTGCGGGGCGAATCGGGCGAGCTCTGCCCGGTAGCCGCCGCTTCGTGTGCTCCGCGTAGAAGGCGGGAGTACGCATCGAGATGGCCGTAACTCATCGGTCACTCCAAGTAGTCAACAACGAGCATCCGTCCTGGCGGCGATATGCGCAAGCCGTTCAGGGGGATTGCGTAGGGTGATTGAATGAACGCAACGTGTGTGCAACGTTGGGCGCACTACCGTTCCGAAACACGCGTCGGCGTGGTGCGGCCGCTCCGTCCGACGTGATGGCCGGGTCTCGGACACTGGAGGGGGGCCGAGATCCGGCCATGACAAAGGTCCGTGACGAATGCCTGGAGGGAAACATGGGGAGCCCTCCCAGTACATGACGCCGCCCAAACACCGTAGGCTCGTGGCAGTCAAGAACCGGAGCCACGAGGAGCGCACGACGGTGAACCCAGGGGATGTCAACCTGCAGCAGCTGCTGGAGCAGGCTCAGCTCATGCAGCAGCAGCTTGTGAGCGCCCAGCAGGAGCTCAACGACGCGCAGATCGAGGGCTCGTCGGGCGGCGGCATGGTCACTGCCGTCGTCAACGGCTCAGGTGAGCTGCTCGAACTCAAGATCGACCCGAGCGTGATCGACGCGGCCGACCCGCAGGACACCGCCGACACGATCGCCGACCTGGTGATCGCGGCCGTCCGCGACGCGGTGCGTGCCGCCGCCGACCTGCAGCAGGAGAAGCTCGGCCCGCTCGCCCAAGGTCTGGGCGGCGGCGGACTCGGACAGCTGCCAGGGTTCTAGGCATGTACGAAGGGGTCGTCCAGAACCTGATCGACGAGCTCGGCATGCTGCCCGGGGTCGGTCCCAAGAGCGCGCAGCGCATCGCGTTCCACCTGCTGGCGGCCGACCCGGCCGACGTCAAGCGGCTGGCGCACGCGCTGCTCGAAGTCAAGGACAAGGTGCGCTTCTGCCGGGTGTGCGGCAACGTGGCCTCCGAGGAGGAGTGCCGCATCTGCCGTGACCCGCGGCGCGACACGCACGTCATCTGCGTGGTCGAGGAGTCGAAGGACGTCGTGGCGATCGAGAAGACGCGCGAGTACCGCGGCACGTACCACGTGCTCGGCGGCGCGATCAGCCCGATCGACGGCATCGGCCCCGACGACCTGCGCATCCGCGAGCTCATGACGCGCCTGGCCGACGGGCGGGTCACCGAGCTCATCCTCGCCACCGACCCCAACCTCGAAGGCGAGGCGACCGCTACCTACCTCGCCCGTCTGGTCAAGCCGATGGGCATCAAAGTGACACGACTCGCCAGCGGCCTGCCGGTGGGCGGTGACCTCGAGTACGCCGACGAGGTGACCCTGGGCCGTGCGTTCGAAGGACGGAGGCTCCTGGATGTCTGATATGTGGGATGTGCTGGCCGAAGAGATCGCCGCGCACGCGCAGAACTACGTCGACGGCCTGACCAGGGTCGCCGGCGGCGAGGGCGGCGACGCGATCTGGTCGCTGCTCCTGGTGGAGGTCGCGCAGGTGAGCCTGGCCGGCGCCAAGCTCGGCGCCAACCGCGACGTGATCCTGTCGGGCAACTACGAGCCGCCGATGAGCGAGGACCCCGACATCGACGGCGTGCGCACGGCGCTGGCCGAGCGGCTGGAGGCGGTCGACGACTACGCCGAGGTGTTCGACCCGTACAAGGACACGTCGGTCACGCCGTACCGGCTGTCGGACGACCTGACCGCGGTGGCCGCCGACCTCATCCACGGGCTGCGTCACTTCCACGCGGGCCGTCCGCACGAGGCGCTGTGGTGGTGGCAGTACTCCTACTTCAACACCTGGGGCAACCACGCGGGCGCGGCGATGCGCGCGCTGCAGGCCCTCGCCGCGCACTCGCGGCTCGACGTGGCGGAGGAAGCCACCACCGTGTGATGATCATCCACATAGTGGTATGAACCATCAGGCCCATGAGAGGCCCCCAGTAGACTGGCAGTTCACAGTCCAGACCGGGAGACTCTCGTGGCGCTCGTTGTGCAAAAGTACGGTGGTTCGTCCGTCGCCGACGCGTCCTGCATCAAGCGGGTCGCGCAGCGGATCGTCGCGACGAAAAAAACCGGCAACGACGTGGTCGTGATCGTCTCCGCGATGGGCGACACGACGGATGAGCTGCTCGACCTGGCCGAGCAGGTGTCGCCGCTGCCTCCGGGCCGCGAGCTCGACATGTTGCTGACCTCCGGAGAGCGCATCTCGATGGCTCTGCTGGCCATGGCGATCGCCAACCTCGGTCACGAGGCGCGCTCGTTCACCGGCTCGCAGGCCGGCGTGATCACCGACTCCACCCACGGCAAGGCGCGCATCATCGACGTGACGCCGGGCCGCATCCGTGAGGCGCTCGACCAGGGGCACATCGCGATCGTGGCCGGGTTCCAGGGCGTCTCGCAGGACACCAAGGACATCACCACGCTGGGCCGCGGCGGCTCCGACACCACCGCGGTCGCGCTCGCGGCGGCCCTGGAGGCCGACGTCTGCGAGATCTACACCGACGTCGACGGCATCTTCACGGCCGACCCCCGCATCGTGCCCGTCGCCCGCAAGATCCCCAAGATCTCGTACGACGAGATGATGGAGATGGCGGCCTGCGGCGCGAAGATCCTGCATCTGCGCTGCGTCGAGTACGCTCGGCGGTTCGACCTGCCGATCCACGTACGCAGCTCGTTCAGCACCACGGAAGGCACGTGGGTCGTCTCCGACCCTTACACCGAAGGAACCGAGATGGAGCAGCCGATCATCTCCGGCGTCGCGCACGACCGGAGCGAGGCCAAGATCACTGTTGTCGGGGTCCCCGACAAGGTCGGCGAGGCTGCCTCGATCTTCAAAACGCTGGCCGACGCCGAGATCAACATCGACATGATCGTCCAGAACGTCTCGGCCGCGGCCACGGGCCGCACGGACATCTCCTTCACGCTGCCCACGGCCGACAGCCAGGTGGCGCTGACCGCGCTGAAGAAGATCCAGGGCCGCATCGGCTACGAGTCGCTGCTCTTCGACGACCAGATCGGGAAGGTGTCGCTGATCGGCGCGGGCATGCGCTCGCACCCCGGCGTCACGGCGACGTTCTTCGCGGCCCTCGCCGACGCGGGGGTCAACATCGAGATGATCTCCACCTCGGAGATCCGCATCTCGGTGATCGTCGAGCAGGACGGTGTCGACGCGGCCGTGGCGGCCGCCCACCGTGCCTTCGATCTCGACGCCGACCAGGTCGAAGCTGTGGTTTACGGAGGTAGCGGACGATGAGCAGGCCCAATCTCGCCCTGATCGGCGCCACCGGCGCCGTGGGCACCGTCATGCGGGACATCGTGTCCAGCCGGCAGGACATCTGGGGCGAGATCCGTCTCGTCGCCTCCCCGCGCTCGGCGGGCAAGGTGCTGAGCGTGCGCGGCGAGGACGTCGTGGTCCAGGCGCTCGCGCCCGAGGTCTTCGACGGCATCGACATCGCCATCTTCGACGTGCCCGACGAGGTGTCGGCCGTGTGGGTGCCGATCGCGGCCGAGCGCGGCGCGATCGCGATCGACAAGTCCGGCACGTTCCGCATGGAGCCCGACGTGCCGCTGGTGGTGCCCGAGGTCAACCCGCTCGACGCGCGGCAGCGGCCCAGGAACATCATCTCGACCCCCAACTGCACCACGCTGTCGATGATGGCGGCCATGGGCGCGCTGCACGCCGAGTACGTGCTCAAGGAGCTCGTCGTCGCCTCCTACCAGGCGGTGTCGGGCGCGGGCGTGGCCGGCTCGGCCCGGCTCTACGACGAGGTCGAGGCCCTGGCCGGCGACCGTTCGCTCGGGCAGACGGCCGGCGACGTGCGTAAGGCGCTGGCCGGCAAGCTGCCCGACGAGTCGCCGTTCCCGGCGCCGATCGCGTTCAACGTGGTGCCGTGGGCGGGCTCGTACAAGGACGGCGGCTGGGCGTCCGAGGAGCTCAAGCTGCGCAACGAGTCGCGCAAGATCCTCGGCATCCCCGACCTGAAGGTCTCGGCGACCTGCGTCCGCGTGCCGGTGATCACCACCCACTCGCTGGCCGTGCACGCCCGCTTCGAGCGTGAGATCACGGTCGAGGACGCCCACCGCGTGCTCTCGGCGGCGCCGACGGTGGTGCTGATGGACGACCCGGCCAACGGCGTCTTCCCGACGCCGCTCGAGGTGGTCGGCAACGACCCGACCTACGTGGGCCGCGTCCGCCAGGCGATCGACTTCCCGAACACGCTCGACCTGTTCGTCTGCGGCGACAACCTGCGCAAGGGCGCCGCGCTCAACGCGGCTGAGATCGCCGAGCTGGTGGCCTCCGAGCTGTAGCCCGGCCCGACTCCGTGGGGACGCCGTGCGGGTGTGCGGCGTCCTTCGCGTTTTCCCGGAGAGTTCTGTCGTCCCGGAAGAGTCGCGTTTCCCGGCGATTCGTGCTTCCGAGGGAGTCGTGTTCTCCCGCGGGCGGGGCCTGTCACCGGAAGAGGATGTCCCAGTGGCTGCTCTCGTTGGCGAAGACGGTTCCGGTGGCGGAGCGGTAGAGCGCGGCGCCGTCGCCGCGGACCCCCGTCTTGCGGTGGTGCCTGGTGATGTAGCGGTCGATGCACGCGTTGTGCGTGATGTCGAGCTTGTAGCCGTTTCCGTGGCTGTACTGGCCGGGCGCGTGACCCGCCTCGGTGCCGCCGGTCACCATGACCGGGCAGCCGCTGTCATGCTTGAGGTCGATGATCCGGGCGATCGTGCCGGCCCTTACGGAGTCGAGCGAGGTGCAGTGGTGCATGTGGCGGCTCGTACAGTGGCCCGACGACTTCGTGCGCAGGCCCGAGCTCTTGAGCCAGCGGGCGGCCAGGGCGTGGGTCATGTGCATGGCGGCCTGCCTGGGCAGCACACGCGCCAGATCAAGCTGAGATCGCTTCTGCGACCTCTGCGGCCGACTCTGAGGCGCCACCGCCTCCTCGACGCTCGCGGGCCTCGTGACGGCTTCTGAGCGCTCGGCGTGGTCCTGCAGGTCCGACTGCGCGGCGAACGCGTCCTCGGCCTCGGCCCAGGCGTCCTCCGTCTCCTCGGAGTCCTCCTTCGACAGCTGTGACTTGGCGGACGCGGGGTCCGCCTGGTGCTGCTCGACCTGGTATGTCTCCGCCAGGGCCGCCTCGACGGCGGCCTGCCGGATGTTCGTCCACGGTCCGTCGATCCCCTCCGGGAACCACAGGGACAGGTC
The DNA here is from genome assembly GCF_044465465.1 of Nonomuraea sp. NPDC049655. Taxonomy (NCBI): domain Bacteria; kingdom Bacillati; phylum Actinomycetota; class Actinomycetes; order Streptosporangiales; family Streptosporangiaceae; genus Nonomuraea; species Nonomuraea sp. NPDC049655. Next base: position 337,217 of record NZ_JBITLS010000004.1, on the reverse strand, counting down.
GAGCATCCCCCCGGTCTCGTCAGGACGGTTGAACGGTGTTGGCGCCTGAACCCGCTCTCCACCTGATGGGTGGGAGGCGGCGGAAGCGGCCGACGCCAGCGCGATTATGGTGATCTGAATGCCGAGGAGCGCCACCACGAAGGTGCGCGCTGTTCCACGTATCCACATGTCGATGCCTTTTCGCGGAAAAGAGCCCTTCCGCCTGAAACGACAATCCCACCATTCCCAGGAGATAACTCATGTCTCATAGTCATCTTTGCCCTGTGGCGGCGATCACCGTGCCACTCCATGACCCACCGCGCTTTCAAGACGTAAAGTGACGAACGTGTCCGAAGCCCGAAACAGAGGATCGGAGAGCACCCGAGAGGTCATCGTCGAGACGGCCTTGCGACTGTTCCGTGAGCGTGGCTTCGACGCGACGACCATGCGCGCCATCGCCGCCGAGGCAGGGGTGTCAGTGGGCAACGCCTACTACTACTTCGAGAGCAAGGAGGCGCTGATCCAGGCCTACTACGACCGTGCGCAGGCCGAGCACGAGCAGGCCTGCCGGGAGTTCCTGGCCACGGAGAGGTCGTTCGCCGCGCGGCTGAGCGGGGTGCTGTGCGAGTGGGTGCGCGTGTCGGAGCCGTACCACGAGTTCGCGGTGAAGTTCTTCAAGCACGCGGCCGAGCCGACGAACCCGCTGAGCCCGTTCAGCGCGCAGTCGTCGCCGGCGCGGGAGGCGTCCATCGGGATCTACCGCGAGGTGGTCGAGGGGTCGAAGGACCGGATGAACGCCGAGCTGCGGGCGGAGCTGCCCGAGCTGCTGTGGTTGTTGTCGATGGGCATGGTGCTGTTCTGGGTGCACGACACCTCGCCGGGGTGCGTGCGGACGTACCGGCTGATCGAGGTCACGGTGCCGCTGGTGGACCGCCTGGTCGGGCTGTCGCATCTGCCCGGGTTGCAGGGGATAACGAAGGACTTCATCGCCGCGGTGCACGAATTGCGCGCCTAGGGGGCTCCTTCTGGCGACATACCGCTTGGTATGGTCGGCTCACCGTCGCCGAACCGGAGGCCATGAATGACGCCGAACTGGGGCATGACCATCCCCTTCTACGACCGTTCCCTGGCCAGGTCGCAGGAGCTGATCGCGGAGCTGCCTGGCCTCGGCTACACCGACGCCTGGTCGGCCGAGGTCAACGGGAACGACGGGTTCGTCCCGTTGGCGATGGCCACGCAGTGGGCTCCGGGGATGAGGCTCGGGAGCGCGATCGTCCCGGTCTCCACGCGGGGGCCGGGGCTGCTGGCCATGTCCGCGGCCACCCTGGCCGACCTGGCCCCGGGCCGGTTCGTGCTCGGCATCGGCTCCTCCTCGCCGGCGATCGTCGAGCGGTGGAACGCCGTGGAGTTCGCCAAGCCGTACGCCCGCACCCGCGACACGCTGCGCTTCCTGCGGAGGGCGCTGGCGGGGGAGAAGGTCTCCGAGCGGTACGAGACGTTCGAGATCAAGGGCTTCAAGCTGGAACGGGCGCCGAAGACCGCTCCCAAGATCGTGCTGGCCGCCCTGCGGCCCCGGATGTTGCGCCTGGCCGCCGAGGAGGCCGACGGCGCGATCACCAACTGGCTCGCCCCCGAGGACGTGCCCAAGGTGCGCGCTGAGATCGGCCCGGACACCGAGCTGATCGCCCGCCTGTTCGTCTGCGTGAGCGAGGACGCCGACAAGGTGCGCGAGATGGCCAGGTGGATGCTGGCGAGCTACCTGACCGTGCCCGCCTACGCCGCCTTCCACGACTGGCTGGGCCGGGGCGAGGTGCTGCGTCCCATGCACGAGGCGTGGGCGGCGGGCGACCGCCAGGCCGCGCTCAAGGCCATCCCCGACGAGGTGGTCGACGCCCTCGTCGTGCACGGCGACGCCGCCACCTGCCGGGCCAGGATCCGCCAGTACGTCGACAACGGGCTCGACACGCCGGTGCTCGCGCCCATCCCCGGCGGCGAGGTGCCGATCGAGCAGGCCGTGCGCGACCTGGCCCCGGTCCGGGAGGGCTGATGGACGACGTGCTGCGGCTCGACGCCGTCGGCCAGGCCCAGGCGGTCAGGGACGGGCAGGTGTCGGCCCGCGAGCTGGCCGAGGCCGCCATCGCCGCCGTCGAGGCGCACGACGGCGAGCTCAACGCCGTCGTCCACCGGCGGTTCGAGCGGGCGCTGGCCGACATCGACGGCCTCCCGGCGGACGCGCCCTTCCGCGGCGTGCCGATCCTGCTGAAGGACCTGGGCTGGCGGCAGGCCGGCGAGCCGTACGCCGCGGGCTCGCGGGTGCGCGACGACCTGGACGCCGCCGAGGACGGCCATGGCGTGGTCCGCCTGCGCCGGGCCGGTTTCGTGCTGCTGGGCCGGACGAACACCCCCGAGTTCGGCAGCACGGTCACGACCGAGCCGGTGGCGTACGGCCCCACCCGCAACCCCTACGACCCGGCGTACTCGGCGGGCGGGTCGAGCGGCGGGTCGGCGGCGGCGGTGGCCGCGGGCATGGTCGCGCTGGCCACGGCGAGCGACGGCGGCGGCTCGATCCGCGTCCCGGCCTCGCTGTGCGGCCTGGTGGGGCTCAAGCCGACGCGCGGGCGGTTGAGCATGGGCCCGTCCATGGGCGAGGGCTGGAGCGGGTTCTCCTGCCCCGGCTTCGTGAGCAGGACCGTGCGCGACACGGCGGCCGCGCTCGACGCGGTCTCCGGCTACGAGCCGGGCGACCCCTACGACGCCCCCGCGCTGCCCGGCCCCCTGACCGCCGAACTGCACGCCGACCCGGGACGGCTGCGCATCGGCTTCCTGACCGCCCACCCGAGGCCGGACGTGCCCGCCGACCCCGACCTGGCCGAGGCCGTCACCCGGGCGGCGGCGCTGCTGGAGAGCCTCGGTCACGACGTGACCCCCGGCGGCCCGCCGGCGCTCGCCGAGCCGGAGTTCGCCCGGCACTTCGGCGCCATCGTCGCCAACAACCTCGCCGCGCACGTCGTGAGCCTGGGCGCGGCCCGCGGCAGGCCGGTGGAGCTGCACGAGCTCGAACCGCGCAACGCGGCCATGGTCACCGCCGCCCGCGCCAACAGCGCGGCCGACCACATACTGGCCACCCAGTGGGTGGACGGCTTCCGCCGCCGCATGGCGTCCTGGTGGGCCGGGGGCAACGACCTGCTGCTGATGCCGTCGTCGGGGGCGGCGCCGTTCCGGCTCGGCTGGATCCCGCCTGCCGATCTCAGCACCGCCTTCGGCAGGACCGCGCAGGTGGTGGCCTACACCTCGCCGATCAACGCGACCGGCCAGCCCGCCGTCTCGCTGCCGCTGCACAGGGACGCGGCGGGCATGCCGGTCGGCGTGCAGCTCGTGGCGGCGGCCGGACGGGAGGATCTGCTGATCCGGGTGGCCGCGCAGATCGAGCAGGTCAGGCCGTTCGAGCACGCCGCCATGCGCTGACGTCAGGAACCCCTCACCCGGCTGACGCGTTATGTCGTGAGAAGCCGGGGGTAGGAGGATCCTCATGATGGCGAAGGCAGCACGGGCAGCGGCGGCGTGGCGGACGTACCGCGAGGTGACCAAGCCTGGCACGCCGGGGATGTTGACCAGGGTGCGGGCGATCCCGCGCATGATCGGCGCGGTCACCCGCGGCCGCTACGACGGCATGGGCAAGGGCAAGCTCGCCCTGATGGCGCTCGGCGTGGTCTACATCCTGTCGCCGGTCGACGTCATCCCCGACTTCCTGGTGCTCATCGGGGTGGCCGACGACTTCGGCGTGTTCCTGTGGCTGATCGCCTCGCTGCTCGGCGAGAGCGGTCGCTACGTCGAGCACGAGCGCAGGATCATCCAGGGCAGGCTGGCGGAGGAGGGTTAGATCTCCTCCATCCGCAACCAGGCGCGCGAGGGCAGCGGGTGCCCGAACAGGCGGGCGGCGTTGCCGTAGGCGACCCTGGCGATGTCGGCGGGCGGCAGCGCGCCGAGGTTCGCGGCCACGGCCTTCTGGGTGTCCGGCCAGGTCGAGTCGGAGTGCGGGTAACCGCTCTCCTGGAGCACGTGGTCGAGGCCGACCGCGAGCCGCACGCCGGACAGCGCGTGGTCGTCGAGCGTGCCGAAGAAGAAGTTGCGGCGCAGCACCTCGCTGGGCTTGAGGCCGCCGTCCCAGGCGGCCTCGCCCGCGACCGGGTGGTCGAGCGCGTAGTCGGCGCGCTCGGCCAGCATCGGCAGCCAGCCGACGCCGCCCTCGACGATGAGGATGCGCAGCCCGGGGAAACGCAGCGGCAGGCCCGACCAGAGCCAGTCGGCGCAGGCGAACATGGCGCTGGTGGGCATCAGCGTGGTGATCGCCTCGATGGGCGTGTCGGGCGAGGGCACGGGCGACCAGGAGGAGTCGCCGGTGTGCAGGGCCACGACCGTGCCGGTCTCCTCGCAGGCGGCGAAGAACGGGTCCCAGTGGCCGGTGTGGATCGACGGCAGCCTGAGCCTGGTCGGGAACTCGGGGAAGACCACGGCCTTGAAACCGCGGGCGGCGTTGGCCCTGATCTCCTTGGCGGCGATGTCGGGATCGGGCAGCCAGGGCAGTTGCAGGCCGATGATCCGCTCGGGGTAGGTGCCGGCCCAGACGTCGATGTGCCAGTCGTTCCACGCCTTGACCAGGGCGAGGCCGAGCTCCTGGTCGCGGGTGCGGGCGAACGGCATGCCCGCCTGGCCGGCCAGCATGCCGGGGAAGCACAGCGCGGCCCAGATGCCGGCGACGTCCATGTCCTGGACGCGGGCCTCGATGTCGTGGCAGCCGGGACGCATCTGCTCGAACCTGACCGGATCCAGGGTCCACTGCTCGCGCGGCAGCCCGGCGCCCACGTCGATGCCCGCGCACGGGTACGTGGCCCCGCCGTAGCGCCAGACCTGGTGACCGGCGTCCGTCTCCACGACCTTGGGCGCGACGTCGGCGTATTTCTCCGGGAGCCTGTCCTCGAAGAGGTCAGGAGGCTCGATCAGGTGATCGTCGGCAGAGATGATCACATAGTCGCGCCGCCGGGGGTCAGGGTCGGGGAGCAGCGGCGTAGTCACGCAGGTAACCGTACGACGGCGGCATAACGTCGAACAAGCTGCGACGTATCCGTTGGGTATCCATGCATTCGTACCCGGGACCGCCTGGAGGGGGATGGGGGCGATCCCGGGCTTGTGGGGTCCTTGAGGATGCTGCCCCTTGCGGACCCCGGCGCCTTCTACCCGCGGGAGATCGAATCAGTCAGGAGATTTTCGCGAAGTTCGGCGATGGTGGCCCGGTCGACCTGGAGCACGCCGGTGACGTAGCCCTCGACGGAGCCGTGCCGGTCGATCAGGTCGTCCAGGAACAGGCGCATGGCCTGGGCGGGGGCCCGGCCGAACCCCGGCCACAGCAGGGCGTCCGGGTGCCTGGTGCGCTGGTCGGCGATGAAGCGCTCGGTCGCCAGGCCGGTCAGGGCGTAGTCGGCGACGATGTCGTCCTCGGCGACGCCGACGAGCGAGAGGATCAGCGCGGTGAGCAGGCCGGTGCGGTCCTTGCCCACCGCGCAGTGGATGACGACCGGCGCGTTGTCCGCGACGGCGACCGTCTCCACGGCGGCGCGCAGGTTCTCCACGCCGTCCTCGGTCACCTCCAGGTACCGGTCGGCGAGGTAGCGCTCGACGCCGATCTCCTCGCTGAACCGGGCGATGTCCCAGGGACGGCCCTCGATCGGCAGGTTGCGGTAGTGCAACCCCTCGGTCTCCGGCACCCGGCCGGCCCGCTCGACCTCGGCGGGATGCCTCAGGTCGATCACGGTGCGCACGCGCAGCGCGTGGAAGGCCCGCAGGTCGTCGCCGGCCAGCCAGCCCAGGGAGTCGGCCCGGTAGAGCCGCTGCCACCGGACGGTGCGCCCGTCTTCGGTGGCATATCCACCTACGTCACGAAAGTTGCGGAGATTGGTGAACTCAATGTGGCGGATCACCCTTCACACCTTAGTTGGCGGCGGTTTCCGCTTCCTGGGTCGCCGCCGTCTCACCGGCGGGTTTCCCGGACTTCCGCTCGGCCACCTCGCGCCGGATCAGCAGGATCCAGCCGCCGATCGCGATGCCGATGAACAGCCACCATTGGACCCCGTAGGCCAGGTTGAGGCCGCCGCCGGAGCCGACGTCGGGGGCGGGCACCAGAGCGGGCGCGGCGGCGGCCTGCGGCTGCTGCCCGGTGAGCTCGACATAGCCGCCCACCAGCCGGTACGGCATGCGCTGCCCGATCTTGGCCGCGTCGATCAGCAGCACCTGGCCGTCCGGCAGCCCGGACCGCTCGCGGATGCCGGTGGAGTCTTCGGTCTCGCTCTGACGTAGCCGCCCGGTGACAGTTACCTGTCCGGTGGGCGGGGCGGGGACCTCGGGAGCCGCGTCGGCGCTGGCGGCGGCCGGGATCCAGCCGCGGTTGACGATCACGGCGCTGCCGTCGCCGGTGACGAGCGGGGTCAGGACGTAGAAGCCGTTGCGGCCCTCCTGCGGGCGGCGGCGGACGAGCAGGCCGTGGGAGGTGTCGTACGTGCCGGAGGCGACGACCGTGCGGTAACGGTCGCCCTCGCCGACCTGCCGGCCGGGAGCCGCGAGCCGGTCGAGCGGGACGGCGGGGGCCTCGATGTTGGCGGTCACCCTGTCCTTGTTGTCGGACCGCTCCTCGAAACGCCCGAACTGCCACCTGCCCAGGAACACGAAGGCGGGGATGACCAGCAGCACCACGACGTGGAGCGCCAGCCACCGGGGCGTCAGCAGGAACCGGTACACGCCTTCAAGGTTAGGCACCGGGGCGGGTGCTCCCTCACGCGGCTCGCCCGCTAGACGCTCCGCACCCCGGGGCCCGGCCCCGGGACCGGCGTGACCTCGCGCGGCCCGGCCACCTCGTGGCCCTCGGCGCAGCGGAAGTGCAGCTCGATGGGGGCGCCGCAGTCGCGGTGGGTGAGCAGCACCGGCGGGCCCTCCTCGTCGGCCAGGTATTTGTCACCCCAGTGCATGAGCGCGACGAGCAGCGGATAGAGGTCGCGGCCCTTGTCGGTCAGCCGGTATTCGTCGCGCTGGCGCTGGCCGGGCTCGCGGTAGGGCACCTTGCGCAGCAGGCCCTCGTCGACCAGCCGGGCCAGGCGCGCGCTGAGCACCTGGCGGGGTGCGCCGGTGACCGCCTGCATGTCGGCGAACCTGCGCACGCCGCTGAACGCCTCGCGCAGCACCAGGAAGGTCCACTTCTCCCCGACGATGTCCAGGGTGCGCTCGATCGAGCAGTTGTCCACCCGGAAGCCCAATCGGAACGGCACGTTCATCTCGGCATTATATCTGAGTTCAATTGACAGACTCAGCTTCGAGGAGCAGGCTGAGTCTATGCACGGAACCCAGATCCGCCCGGTCCGCCCGGACGACGAGGAACGGATCAGACGCTTCCTGACGGGGTTGTCGCTGCACACCCAGACGCTGCGCTTCTTCACCGGCGTGACCGTCCCGGCCGCCCACCTGGTGCGCACTCTGCTGACCCTGGACGAACGCCGCGACGCGCTCGTCGTCACCGCCGGGGACGAGATCGTCGGGCACGCCATGAGCTACCGGGGCGGCTGCGCCGACGTCGAGGTGGCCGTCGTCGTGGCCGATCGCTGGCAGGGGAACGGGCTCGGCCCGCGACTCGTCGACACCTTGCTGCTCAGGGCCGCCGTGCGGGGGGCGCGTACGGTCGGGATGGACGTGCTGGGCGAGAACCGGCGGGTGCTCAGGCTGGTCCGCAGGCTGTGGCCGGACGCCGAGATGAAGGTCGCGTCCGGTACGGTCGAGGTGACCGCTATGATCGATCTGGCCGGAGTATTTGCGGAACAACGTTCTGGTAGCACACCATTGACAGTGTGAAGAGTGTCAAGAACGGACGCGACGGCCGCACCCGCATCATCGAGGGCGCCCTCCGCCGCTTCAGCCAGGACGGTGTCTCGGCCACCACGCTGGCCAGTCTGCGCGAGGAGAGCGGTGTAAGCGTCGGCAGCTTCTACCACCACTTCGCCAGCAAAGAGCACGTCTACGGCGTCCTGTACGCCGAGATCCTCGACGCCTACCAGCAGGAGTTCCTCGCCGAGCTGGTCCGGCACGACGACGCCCGCGCCGGCATCGAGGCCGTCGTCGCCTTCCACATGCGCTGGGCCGGCGAGCACCCCGAGCGGGCCAGGATCCTGGTCAGCGAGCGCCCGCCGCGCAAGCACGAGCCAGGCGGCGCCGAGGTGGCCGAGGCCAGGCGCGCGTTCTTCCGCCAGGTCTCCGACTGGTGGAAGCCGCACATGAAGAACGGGCAGCTCCAGCCCGTCCACGCCACCATGTGCTACGTCCTGTGGCTCGGGCCGGCGCAGGAGATGTGCCGCCTGTGGTTCGCCGGGGCGCACACCCCGACCGAGGAAGAGATCAAGGGCCTGGGCGAGGCGGCCTGGCAGAGTCTCCGCCAGCGCGGGGAGCAATGATCTGAGTACCGTCTGTGGTGTTATTGTCCAAATGTGAGAAGACCTCGGGCGCTCGTGCTGCCCGACCTGCCGGAGAGCGCGCTCGCCCGTCTGGGCGAGGTCGCCGACGTGGCCGAGGCTCCTCCCCGGCCGAGCGTCGGCTTCACCGACGAGCAGCTCGCCGACCTGGTCATCGAGACCGGCGCGAACGTGCTCATCACCGACGGCGACCAGGTTCGCACCTCGGTGCTCGGACTCCACATCGACATCGTGGCCAGCCTCGGCGCCCCCACGGGGGTCGACCTGCGCCTGGCCGCCGAACGCGGGGTCACCGTCCTGCACGCCCCCGACCGCGACCCCGAGGCGGTGGCCGAGCTGACGCTCGCGCTGCTGTTCGCGGTCAGCAGGAACATCGTCACCGCCGACCGTGAGGTGCGCAGAGGCCGCGCCCATCGCGGCAGGGTGCCCCCCGCCCAGCGCCACCGCGGCAGACGGCTCACCGGACGCACGTTCGGCATCGTCGGCCTCGGCCGGGTGGGCCGGGCCATGCGGTGGCGCTGCCAGGGGCTGGGCATGCGGGTGGTCACCTGCGACCCGTACGTCCCCGAGGCCACGCACACCCTGCCCGCGCTGCTGGCGGAGGCCGACGTGGTGTCGCTGCACGTGCCGCTGACCGCGGACACGCGGGGCCTGTTCGGCTACAGCGAGTTCGGCGCGATGCGCCAGGGCGCGATCTACCTCAACACCTCGCGCGGCGCCCTGCACGACCTGACCGCCCTGGTGGACGCGCTGCGCCAGGGCCAGGTGGGCGGCGCCGGGCTCGACCACTTCGAGGGCGAATGGCTCGATCCGGCCCACCCGCTGACCAGGCTGCCGAACGTGGTGCTCACGCCCAGGCTCGGCGAGGCCACCGGGGAGAGCCTGGAGGAGCTGGCGGAGGCGCTGGTGGAGGACATCGCGCGGCTGCTGCGCGGCGAGCCGCCCGCGTACGCGTGCGCGCCGGTCAGGCCGGTTGCCGGATCCGCGTCCTGACCTGCCAGCGGGAGCGGTCGAGGGAGATGTCCAGCCGCAGGTCGCCGCGCTGCCTGCGCAGGCCGGGCACGCGCAGCCGGTCGTGCACGTCGAACCTGCCCCGCGAGGGGTAGCCGAACCCCAGCTCGCCGGGCAGCACCCGCAGGTCGTCGCGGTTGCCGCAGCGCGGGCAGGTCCACGAGACCAGGTCCAGGCCCCGGTTGTAGTCGGAGCAGGCGTTGAAGTACTCGTCAGGCCCGAATCGCGACTCGCAGGCCAAGCAGGGGATCAGCATGGGGGCGCGCTCCTCGGTACGGCGTCTTGCACCCCTAGAGATACCGCCACCCACTTGTCCATGGCTTGCAGAACGCTTGGGCGCGTAAGTAACAGTATGAGCACTGTCGGTGGCTGGTGAAAGGATGGTGTCCGTGGAACGACTGCGCCATCACCTCCTCGAAACCGGCTACACGATCGACGGCGTCCGCGACCGGCTCGGCGCCATGGCGGCCTCGGCCCTGGCGCGGGAGGAGCTCGTCCCGGCCCTGCGGGCGACCGCCGACGGCGACCCCTTGGGCACCCTGATCAGGCTCTGGTGGCTCGGCGTGCCGGTGCCGGCCAAATCCGTGCCGGCCGCCGTCCTGGAGTCGGGGCTGGTGTCGGCCGACGGCGACCTGATCAGGGCGACCGTGCACCTCCAGCCGTGGGAGACCGGCGGCTACGTGGTCTCCGACCGCAAGGTCCGGCCCGGCGACCCGGCGCTGCGGGCCGACCACGTCGTGGGAGCCGGGGGCGCCTCGGCCAACCTGGCCCAGCTCGTCAGCCGCCGGCCCGTCACGCGCGCGCTCGACCTCGGCACGGGCTGCGGCGTCCAGGTGCTCCACCTCGACGGGCGGGCCGAGCAGGTGGTGGCCACCGACCTCAACCCGCGCGCCGTGGAGCTGGCCCGGCTGAGCTGGGAGCTGTCCGGCGTGACGGGCGTCGACGCGCGGGTGGGGTCGATGTTCGAGCCGGTCGAGGGCGAGCTGTTCGACCTGGTCGTCAGCAACCCGCCGTTCGTCATCGCCCCCGGGGCCGAGCGCACGCTGACCTACCGCGAGTCCGGCGGCGAGGCCGACGACTTCTGCCGCGACCTGGTCCGGCGCACCCCGCGCCACCTCGCGCCCGACGGGCAGGCCCACTTCCTGGCCAACTGGCTGCACGTCGAGGGCGAGGACTGGCACGACCGGGTCGGCGGCTGGCTGCGCGAGACCGGCTGCGAGGCCTGGGTCGTCCAGCGTGACGTGCAGGATCCGGCCGAATACGTCGAGCTGTGGCTCAAGGACGCGGCCGAGCAGGGCACCAAGGGCTACACCGACCACTACGACCGGTGGCTGGCCTGGTTCGACGAACGCAAGGTCGAGGGCATCGGCTTCGGCTGGATCACCATGCGCAACTCGGGCACCCTCGACCCGGTCGTGCGCGTGGAGCACCTGCCCCACCAGGTGGCCCTGCCGGTCGGCGACTACGTCGACGACGTGCTCGACTCCATCGCCGCCGCCCACCGCGCCGCCGACCTCGACGCGGCGCTGCTGCGCACGGCCGACGGGGTGCTCGACGAACGCGTCGGCCTGCCTGGCGCCGAGGACCCGATCCGCATCGTGCTGCGCCAGACGCAGGGGCTGCGGCGCAGCAGGGAGGTCGGCACCGTCGAGGCCGCCCTGGCCGGCGTGTGCGACGGCGAGCTGGCGCTCGGCCCGCTGCTCAACGTGATCGCCGAGCTGGTCGGCGACGGCGAGATCCCCAACGCCGACGCGATCCGGCCGCTCATCGCCGAGGGTTATTTCCTGCTTTGATTCACCGTTGATCCGACGTTGACCGCGCCGGTGGAGGCTTCTGACCGAGACGCGGGCCTGGGGGGTTCGAAGGTCCGCGTCGAGTCCGGCCGGTCGTCTGTGTGAGGCGGCTAGCCGTCACGCGAAGCATCCGGATGACCGGGCCCCCTGGCGACGCGTGGCGGTCAGGATGACCGGCCGGGCTGCCATCGGCATTGACTAAGGACAGCCTTGATCAACCATGTGTGGATGACACGTCTGGACGACGAGCTGTACTCAGGACTCGACGACGGACCGTTCGACGGCGAAGCCGTCCAGCAGGAGCTTCAGGTCACCGGCCTCGGGGGCGCCGAGCCTGGTGAAGACGTCGTAGGCCTGCCTGAGGCAGTCGAGGCTCCGCGCGGTGCTGCCCAGTCCGCGTAGCGCCCGGCCGAGCACGGTGAGCGAGAGCGCCTCGCCGTAGGGGTGGCCGATCTCGCGCGAGACCATGAGCGCCTGCTCGGCGTGGCGTACGGCGTCGGGGTAGCGCCCGGCGGCGATGAACGTCTCGGCCAGCCGGGAGCACACGCGTTGCTCCCAGACCCGCTGCTTGCTGGAGCGGAAGAAGGCCAGGCACTCGGCGTGGTGGTGCACCGCCTCGGTGAGCCGGCCGACCCGGCTGAGGACGATGCCCAGGTGGTAGCGGGCGCGGGCGGTGCCGGCGCCGCTGCCGATCTCGGTGAAGATGGCCAGGCCCTTCTCCGCCGCGGCGATGGCGTCCTCGGCGTGACCGAGGCCCAGGTGGTCGCGGGCCGAGTAGCTGAGCACCAGGGCCTCGCCGGCGGGGACGCCGTTCTCGCGGTAGTAGCGGGAGGCGGCGTCGAACAGGGCGAGGGCCTCGGTGTGGCGGCGCTGCCGGCCGACGACGACGGCCAGCGCGTTGAGCACCTCGCCGGTGACGATCTTCTCGCCGCGGGTGTCGGAGAGCTCGTACACGCGGCGGAAGTGGGTCTCGGACTCCGAGAGCTGGTTGCCGGCGAACAGCACCCGGCCCAGCACGTACCGGGAGCGCAGCTCGCTGGCCTCGTCGCCCAGGTTCAGCGCGGCGGTGAGCACCGCGCGGGTGCCCTGGTCGAACTCGCGGGTGTGGGTGCCGGCCTCCAGCAGCGGTTCCATGGCCACCAGCATGTCGGCGGCGGGCAGGAGCTGCTCCCCGGCTGCCGGAGCAGGGGCGGTGGACGTGGTCGCGGCCTGGTTGATGGCCGCGAACAGCGAGTCGCCCTCGGAGATCAGCCAGGCCACGGCCTCGTCGACGGTGGTGAAGGTGAGCCCGCTGCCGACCACGGCCAGGTTGTCGGGGATCATGCTGCCCTCGTAGGCCAGCCGGTGGGCGGACCGGGACGAGGCCAGGTAGAAGCCGAGCAGCCGGCGCAGCGCCAGCGTCTTGTCCTCGGGACGCTCGGTCTTGTCCAGGACGCGCCTGGCGAACAGCCTGAGCAGGTCGTGGAAGCGGTAGCGGCCGGGCGCGGTGGCCTCCAGGAGGCTCATGTCGACCAGCGACTCCAGCAGCTCCTCGGTCTCGTACATGTTCATCGCCAGGACGGCCGCGGCGGCCCCGATCGAGATGTCGGGGCCCTTCGGCAGGGACAGCAGGCGGAAGGCGCGGGCCTGGGCCGGTTCGAGCTGGCCGTAGCCGAGCGCGAAGGTGGCCTCGACGGCCAGGTTGCCCACGCGCAGCTCGTCGAGGCGGCGCTGCTCGTCGGCCAGCCTGGGCGCCAGGGAGGCGACCGTCCAGGAGGGGCGGGCGGCCAGCCGGGCGGCCACGATCCGGACGGCCAGCGGCAGGAAACCGCAGGCGGCGACCACGTCCATGGCGGCGCCGTGCTCGGCGGCCACCCGCTCGGGCCCGGCCACGGAGGAGAACAGCGACAGCGCCTCGTCCGGCTCCATGACGTCGAGGTCGATCAGCCGGGCCGCGGGCAGGTCGGCCAGCTTGGCCCGGCTGGTGACGATCGTCGCGCAGCCCGGCGAGCCCGGCAGCAGCGGGCTGACCTGGTCGGCGTCGCGGGCGTTGTCCAGCAGCACGAGGATGCGCCGGTCGGACAGCAGCGAGCGGTAGAGCGCCGAACGTTCGGCCAGGCCGTCGGGGATGACGTCGGGCGGGATGCCGAGCGCGCGCAGGAAGCCGCCGAGCGCCGACTCCGGAGCGGTCACCTCGTCGCTGTGGCCGCGCAGGTCGGCGTAGAGCTGGCCGTCGGGGAACAGGTCGTCGGCCGCGTGCGCCACGTGGACGGCCAGCGTGGTCTTGCCGACGCCGCCGATGCCGCACAACGCCACCACCGGCACGCCCTCGGCCGACGACTGCGCGGACAGCAGGGTGTGGACGCGGACGGCCACCTCCTTGCGCCCGGTGAAGTCGCTGACCGCGGCCGGGAGCTGCGCCGGGCGGGGCAGTTCGAGCGCGGGCGGCTCCTCCTCGGCCGCGGGCTCGCCGGCGGCCTGCTCGGCCGGGGCGGCGGCCGGCGGCACGAGGGTGAGCGCCGGGTCGGCGGCCAGGATGCGCTGGTGGAGGGCGGTCAGCTCGCTGCCGGGCTCGATGCCCAGCTCGTCGATCAGCGCCTCGCGGGTCTCGGTGAACACGTTGAGGGCGTCGCCCTGCCGTCCGCACCGGTAGTAGGCCAGCATGAGCTGGGCGCGCAGCCGTTCGCGCAGGGGGTGCTCGGCGGTGAGCGCGATCAGCTCGGACACGACCGCGGCGTGCCCGCCCAGCTCCAGGTCGAGGTCCATGAGCGTCTCGATGACGCTGACGCGGCGTTCGGCCAGGCGGTCGCGCTGGTGCTCGGCGTACGGGCCGACGGCCCCGGCCAGCGGCTCGCCCTCGAACAGGGTCAGCGCGGCCCGCATGCCCTCGGCGGCGGCGGAGAGCCGGCCGGCCTTGCGGGCGCTCTCGGCCTCGGCGAGGCCGCGTTCGAAGCGGGTCAGGTCGAGCGCGTCGTCGGGCAGGCGGAGGGCGTAGCCCCGGCCGATGGAGGTCAGCAGCTCGGGACGGGAGCGGGCGGGCCTGTCGGGTTCCAGCACCGTGCGCAGGCGGGAGACGTAGGTGCGCAGCGCGCCCAGGGCGCGGGGCGGCGCGTCCTCTCCCCACACGGCGTCGATCATCTCGGCGGGAGTGACCGCGCGGCCTTCCCGCAGGAGCAGCATGCCGAGGATCGAACGTTGCAGCGGGGTGCCCAGGTCGAGTTCCTGCCCCTCGCGCCACGCGCGGACGGGACCGAGCACGGCGAACCGCAGCCCGCCCTCAACGCTCTGACCAGCCATGCCGTCTGTCTCCCGGGCAATGGAACGATTTGTGTCCAAATGATAGATCCAGTACCGCTTACCACCTAGAACTGGGCTGATCGCCGGAACGAACCGTTGATCCGCCTTTGATCAGGTGTTGACCGTGCCTCCGCATGCTGATGGCAGGCCGTACATGGCGCACCGACACGGGGGCGTGTCATGTAGAGCCGATGGGGACGCAGAAAAATACAGGCCCCGCCCGGAAAAGTATGGGCGGGGCCGTTGCCGATGTTCCTACGCTGCCTCTACCAGTCCGAGCCGCATGGCCAGCCGTTCTCGGACGAGCGGCCATTCGGAGTTCAGGATCGAGTAGAAGGCCGTATCTCGGACCGTGTTGTCGGCGCCTCGGCTATCCGCTCGCCGCACCCCGTCGAAGTGTGCGCCGAGGGCCTCGATGGCGGCCCGGGATCGGACGTTCCTGACATCTGCCTTGAGTGTGATGCGGTGGACGTTCCAGGTCTCGAAGGCGAGTGAGAGCATGAGGAACTTGCTCTCCCGGTTGACGCCGGTGCCCTGGGCGCAGGCGCCCAGCCAGGTGTAACCGATGTCCGCCACGGACGGGATGTCGCCCACCGCACCCCGTGTACCCGGAGGCCAGGGCATGGGGCCCTGCCAGTACTCCAGGTGCATGAGACGGGTGGCACCGACCACGCGGTCGGTGTTCAGCCACCGGATGGCGAAGGGCAGCGTGCGGCCCTCCGCCTGCTCAGCCATGGCGGCCTCCACATAGGAGACCATCTCGTCCCGGCCGTCCGGGACGCGAGTGAAGGCGTAAGTGGAGCGGTCTTCACTCGCCGCGGCGACGAGATCGTCGATCACCGCGTGGCTGAGAGGTTCCAGGCGCACGGAGCGCCCGGACAAGGTGACAAGAGCGGGCATGAGCACATGATGAGGCTCGCGCGGCGCGCGCGTAACCAGGCTCTCGAAGCCATCTTTCCCGGGTTTCTGGATGTGCGGTGTTTCCGCAGGTCAGAGGGCTGATTTGGTGGATGGTAAACCAGCTCTTGGGGAAAGATTCGCCTAACCGTGACATGGTGCCGGCACCAGCGCCGGGTGACGTTCACCCACGACGCCGTGACGGACCAGAGCGAGCTCCTTCAGACCCATGGACAGATGGTTCAGATTCGCTGCGATCCATGGCAGTTGAAGGGGATCTGTGCTGTTCAGCGCGGTCAGTCGTTCTTCGGGCGAGTCGCCGTAGAGCAGGCTCACCGCCACGCGTACCCGGGCGGCCGACGGGTCGTCGCCGAAGGCGTGTCCGGGCAGGACGCCGATGCCGTGCTCGTCCAGCAGGATCCGGGTGATCTCGGCGGAGCCGCCGAGCCTGAGGTGGCTCAGGTCGGGATAGAGGTAGAAGCCTCCCTGGGGTCGCGGCACCGAGGCGCCGATCTCCGTGAACCGCTCGTGGACGGCCCGCGCCACGAGGCCGTGCAACCTCCGGCTGCCGGCGACCCGGTCGGTCAGCTCACGCGGCTCGTCGAAGGCGTAGGACGCGGCCTCCTGGACGGGCGCGGCCGGCGCCGACCAGATCTCGCTGGCCACCGCCAGCAGCCGGGCACGCAGCCCGTGCGCGCCCTCGGGCAGCCGGGCCACGCCGATCCGCCACCCGCCGAGCGCCAGGCTCTTGCTCAGCCCGGTGGTGATGATCGTGCGCTCGGGCGCGAGGTCGGCCGGCGAGGTGTAGCCGGCCGACTCGTCGTGGACCAGGTCGCGGTAGATCTCGTCGGAGATCACGATCAGGTCCAGCTCGCGGGCCACGGCCGCCAGGCGGGCGACGGTCTCCGGCGTGGCCAGCCGGCCGGTCGGGTTGTCGGGCAGCGTGACCAGCAGGGAGCTGACCGTCCTGCCCGCCGACCGGGCCTTGCGGACCGCCGCGACGACCAGGTCGGGGTCGGGCACCCCGCCCTCTCCTGGCGGTGCGGGCACCAGGATGGGGCGGGAGCCCACCAGATCGGCCTGCGCGGCGTAGCTGACCCAGCTGGGCATGGGCAGGACGATGTCGCCGCCGATCGCCAGGAGCAGGCCGTACAGCAGCGACTTGCTGCCAGGTCCGCAGACGACCAGCTCGGGGTCGGTCAGGAGCCCCCGTCGTGTCCAGTAGCCCGCTGCCGCGGCCCGGAGCCCGGACGCGCCCGCGACCGGCCCGTAGCCGTTGCGCTCGGAAGCGGCGGCCAGCTTGTCGCGCAGCGCCGGGTGGACGGGCAGACCGGCCTCGCCGAAGGCCAGGTGCAGCACGCGTTCCCCAGCGCGCCGTCTTCGTTCGATGTCTTCGTTCGCCGCCAAGGTGGCGGACAAGGTCACGGTCATGTTTGTCACGTTCCCAGGGTGATTGTATGAAGGCATCAGTACAAGCGAGGCTTTTTGTGGGTAGGCGTAAGGAAGTCTGATGCTCGAATTCCGGCGTTTGGCGCTGATCTGTGAGTTCGCTCGCCGGGGCAGCATCGCGGCCGCCGCCGAGTCATTGGGCTACAGCCCCTCGGCCGTCTCCCAGCAGCTCGCGGCGCTGGAACGGGAGACCGGCACCGCGCTGATCGACAGAACCGCGCGCAGCGCGGAGCTGACCGACGCCGGACGCCGGCTCGTCCAGCACGCCGAACGCATCCTGTCAATGGTCGAGGAGGCCGAGTCCGACCTCTCCGCCCATGCGGGCACCCCCTCGGGGCGCGTCGTCGTCACCGCCTTCCCCACAGCGGCCGTGGCATTCGCGCCGGCGCTCGCGCGTTCGCTGCGCCGCCACACCGAGCTGACGCTCCGCCTGGGCCAGAGCAGGTCGGGGCGCGGCATGCGGGAGGTCCAGTCGGGCGAGGTGGACATCGCCCTCGTCGACGACTGGTACGGGTCGGTCCGCGAGAGCGAGAGCCTGCGGGTCTTCCCCCTGCTGCGCGACCCCATCGTGCTCGTCGTGCCGCGCAGGCACCGGCTGGCCGACCCCGGAGTGCCGCTCGACCTGCGCGAGCTGCGCGACGAGCCGTGGATGGCCACCCCCGACGGCGAGCCCTCGCGCCTGGCCGTGGACCGGCTGTTCGTGGACGTCGGCGGCACCCGGCCGACGCCCTGGGAGTTCGAGGGGCTCGGGACGATCCTGTCCCTCGTCGCCAAGGGCATCGGCATCGCCGCGGTGCCCGCGCTCGCGCTGGCCGCCGGGGTGCGCGGGCTGGCGGTCAGGGAGTTCCCCGGCAACCCGGTCGGCCGCGACGTGCACGCGGTCGCCCGCAGGTCCAGCGTGCACCGGCCGTCGGTGTCGGTGACGTTGCGGGCGATCCACGTGGCCGCCCGGTACATCGCCGGCGATCTGGAACCGGTGACCCCGGCCGAGCGGTAGCGTCTGCCCATGGCGCCGACGTACGAGATCGAGCAGCTCCTGCTGTCCATGCCGAGCACCCGCACGGTCGCGGGCGTCGACGAGGTGGGCAGGGGCGCGTGGGCGGGGCCGGTGACGGTCTGCGCCGTCGTGACCGATCTGTCCGAGCCGCCGCCCGGCCTGACCGACTCCAAGCAGGTCTCGGCCGCCAAGCGCGGCCCGCTCGCCGGCGAGCTGGCCGCATGGGCGGCCGGCATCGGGTTCGGCGAGGCGAGCCACGCCGAGATCGACGCGCTCGGCATGACCGAGGCGCTGCGCAGGGCCGCCCGCCGGGCGCTGGAAGCCCTGCCGGTGCGCCCCGACGCCGTGATCCTCGACGGCAAGCACGACTACATCGGCGCACCCTGGCCGGTCCGCCTGGAGATCAAGGGCGACGCGGCCAGCGTCTCGGTCGCGGCGGCCTCGGTCCTGGCCAAGGTGCGGCGGGACGCCTACATGGGCACGATCGGGCATGAGGAGTACGGCTTCGCGGAGAACGCCGGATACCCCTCGCCCGCGCACCAGGACGCCCTGGCCCGGCTCGGCCCCACACCGCATCACCGGCTCTCCTGGTCCTACCTGGACGACCTGCCGCAGTGGCGGCATCTGAAGCAGGTCAGGGATCCGCTCGTGGGTGAAGGGCAGGCCGCGCTGTTCGGCTGAGCCGTAGGATCGGGGGAGTGCGGATCGGGATCTTCGTCATCGCGGCCTGCTTTCCCGGCCAGGATCCAGGGCAGGTCCTGCGGAACTCGGTGGAGCTGATCGAGGCCGCCGAGGCGGCCGGGTTCCACGACGCCTGGATCGCCGAGCACCACTTCATGTCCTACGGCGTGTGCCCGTCGGCGGTCACGCTGGCCGCCGTGGCGGCGGGGCGTACCAGCCGGATCGGGCTCGGCACGGCGGTCAGCGTGCTGTCGTCCCAGCATCCCGTGGCGCTGGCCGAGCAGGCGGCCATGCTCCACCACCTGTCGGGCGGGCGGTTCACGCCCGGCGTCGGCAGGGGCGGCCCGTGGGTCGACCTGGAGGTGTTCGGCACCGGGCTCGACCGGTTCGAGCGGGGCTTCGCCGAGTCGCTCGACCTGCTGGTCGAGGCCCTGTCCGCGGGGTCGGTGGCGGCCGAGGGGGAGTTCTTCCGGTTCAGGCAGGTCGCCGTGGTGCCGCGGGCCCGGCTGCGGCCCGTGGTGGCGTGCACGTCGGGCTCGACGGTGGCGCTGGCGGCCGAGCGCGGGCTGCCGATGCTGCTCGGCATGCACATCGGCGACCACGACAAGGCCCTGCTGGTCGCCGAGCACGTCGCGCGGGGCGGGAGCCCCGTGGGGCACCTGGCGGCCGGGGTGGCGCACGTGGCCGACTCGACCGAGGCGGCCGTCCGGGAGCTGAAGGAGTCGATGCCCGCGTGGCTGGGCCCCGGGCTGGCCGGTTACCTGCCGGTGGACGGCCGGCCGCGCCCCTCGCGGGACGTCACCGCCTACGTCGACCTGCTGACGCGCATCCATCCGGTCGGCACGCCCGCCCACTGCGCCGAGGTGTTGCGGCGCACGGCCGAGAGCACCGGGATCGAGCACGTGATCCTGACCGTGGAGGGCATCGGAGACCACCGGCGGGCCCTGGAGGACGTGCGCCGCATCGGCGCCGAGGTCCTCCCCCTGTTGGCGGACTGACGGGCGAGCCGGGACGGCCCGGCTCGCCCATGGGTTCAGCAGTCGACCAGCTCCGGTTTCTGGTTGAGGATCTGGGCCCGCGGGGTGACGAACTCGTCGAGGGCCTTGGTGGCCGACGGGTCGAAGACGGCGACCCGGTGGCAGTTCTGGAAGGCCAGCCGTACGCCGAAGTGGCGTTCGAGCGCGCCGCGCATCGCGTCGCTCGCCAGACACCGCAGGAGCTGGCCGCGTGCCTCCTCGGACGGCGGTGGCACCTGGTTGTCGGCGAACTCGGCTCCGCTCTGCGCGCGCTCGGCGACCAGCTCGCTGATCAGCGACCACGCGTAGGGGAGTGAGTCGCGGACGCAGGCGACGAACGCGGCGTCGTCCACGTCTCCGGCTCGGGCCTGGTCCAGCAGATCGTTCGGGACGGTCAGCGACATGCTGTCTCCTCTCGAAGGGGATCGAATCTGACGTTATGTGGGAGAAGTGGGTAGCTCCAGAGGCTTGGAGGTGCGTTTTAGGGGCCGTAGACGAAGTCAGGATCGATCTGCTCGGCCAGGTCGGCTCCCGTGCGGGCGTTGGCCCACGCGCGGGCGTTGCGCAGGTGGAACTCCGCGGTCTGGCGGCCGAAGCGCGGCCAGTCCTTCTCCTGCGCGTCGAGGGTCTTGCGCAGGACGGCCAGCGCCTCGGTGTTGGCCGGCTCCAGGTCGTCGAGCGTGAAGTGGCGGCCCTGCTCCATCGCGCGCACCGCCGAGGAGTGCTCCATCCAGGTCAGCAGGTCGTCGCCCACGTGCGCGCGGAGGAACTCCACGTCGGACGGGCCGTGGACCTTGTTGCCGACCACGGCGAGCGCGACGTCGTACTTGGCGGCGTGGTCGCGGTACTGCTGGTAGACGCTCACGCCCTGCCTGGTGGGCTCGGCGACGAGGAAGGTCAGGTCGAACCGGGTGAACAGGCCGGAGGCGAAGGAGTCGGAGCCGGCGGTCATGTCGACCACGACGTATTCGCCCTGGCCGTCGATCAGGTGGTTGAGCAGCAGCTCCACCGCGCCGACCTTCGAGTGGTAGCAGGCCACGCCGAGGTCGTCGTCGTCGAACGGGCCCGTGGCCAGCAGGCGCAGGCCATGGGGGGTGGTCACGGCGTAGTCGAGCGCGGCCAGGTCGTCGAAGCCCAGCAGGCGCGAGCCGCGGCCCGGCGGGGTGGTCTTGACCATGGTCTCGGCCGAGGCGATGCGCGGGTTGTCGCCGCGCAGCAGGTCTTTGATCTCGGTGAGGTGGGCCCCGAGCGGCTCGGGCTGGGCGTCGAGGCCGAGCACCAGGGCCAGGTGCTGGTTGATGTCGGCGTCCATGACGACCACCGGGTCGCCCTGGGCCGCCACGTGCCGCGCGAACAGCGCCGAGATCGTCGTCTTCCCGCTGCCGCCCTTGCCGACGAATGCCACTCTCACGTGCGCTCCTGAAATGACGATGAAAATCGTTTCCGTTGGGCCCGTGCATCATCATGCCACACTCCGTGCTGGGGTGATGGCTGTCGGAAAGGTGAGGTTCAGCCGCAGGCGGCGTCCAGGCTGACCGGGTTCTCCGGGTCCTGGGTAGGGGCGGCGGAGTGGTGCGCGCTCGCCGACCGGTTGGCCGGGCGCTCGTCCAGGGCCTCGGAGACCTTGCGCCTGATCAGGTACCAGTCGGGCGTGACGGTGCTGATCAGCGGCGGGACGAAGCTGAGGCTCCGGATCCTGGTGTCCTTCACCTTGTCCGACAGCTCGATCAGGGCGGGCAGCAGGTCCTGGGGCACGTCGCTGGAGATGGCCCGCTTGGTGGCCGCGGCCAGCTTCTCGAAGCTCTTGAGCACGGTCATCGGATCGGCCTGCTTGGCGACCGCGTTGAGCAGGCACTTCTGGCGGCCCATGCGGACGTAGTCGTCGCTGTCGGTGCGGGACCGGCCGTACCAGAGGGCCTCCTCGCCGGACAGTTTGCGGGTGCCGGCGGGCAGCAGGCCCTCGCGGTACTTGCCGTACACGATGGGGTCCTTGACGGTGACCCGGACGCCGCCCATCGCGTCGACGATCTCGGCGAAGCCCTTCATGTCGACCATGGCGTAGTAGTTGACCGGGATGCCGAGGATGTCGCTGACGGTGCGCTTGAGCAGCGACGGGCCGCGCTTGCCCTTGCCCACGCCGGGGACCGTCTCCGGGTGGTCCTCGGCGTACTGGAAGATCTCGTTGAGCAGGCCGGGGGTGCTGGGGCCGTCGCCGGTGAAGCCGAAGGGGAAGCGGCTCCTGGCCGGGCCGTGCGGGAGCTGGACCTTCTGCAGGTTGCGCGGCAGGCCGAACAGGGTGGTGGCGCCGGTCTCGGTGTCCACGCTGGCCACCGTCATGCTGTCGGTGCGCACGCCGGGGCGGCCGGGGGCGGCGTCCGCGCCGATCAGCAGGAAGTTGACGCGCTTCGCGCCGTTCCACGGGTCCTGGGCGACGACGGGGGCGCTGCTGGTGGTGGTGGCGAAGACGTGGCTGACGACGTCGCGGGACAGGTAGGCCATGCGGGTGGCGTACGCGGTGGGGGCCAGGACGAGCGCGCAGAGGGCGGCCGCGAGCGTGGTGGTCAGGAAACGTCCGGCGGTGTCGGAGGAGTCGGGACGGACGAGCAGGAACGACCGGATGATCACGGCGGTCCACGCCAGCGCGATCCCGACCAGCGCCACGGTGAGCACCGTGAGCCAGCCGGGCTGGACCGCCAGCGACAGCAGCCGGGTGCTGAACGCGGTGAACACCGTCAGGACGCCGGCGAGCATCAGCACATAGGCCGCCATGAGGGCGATGCCCATCCGGTGACGGTGGGTGGCCAGGTGCGCCACCCCCCAGAGCGCGGCCGACGCCACCGTCAGTGCGATGCTCGCTCCTAGGCCGAATTCGCGTTGTTTCCCTGTCATGCCTGGTCAAACCCCCAATGCCAGCCCATCCAAGTCACCATAGTTATTGCGTTGCGGGCCAATTGAGGGTGAAGGGGAAGTGTTTGCTCAATTCCCGGTCAAGACCCTCTTGAGATATAACGTGTGAGTGAGCACTCGACACGGTAGCTACGGATTCGACGCACCGTGGGCCCTCGGCGGACTGCTCTTCGGGGCGATCGTCCTGCTGGCTCTCGCGGCGCTCTCCTTCGGGCTGGACATCCCCGCCGCCGGGATCGCCTTCGCCTTCGGCGGGCTCTACACGCTGGCCAGCGCGGCCAGCTACCTCTACACCACGCGCCGGGGCAAGTTCGCCGTCTGGGCCGAGCTGCTGGAGCCGCTCGAAGGCGGTGAGCGGGTGCTCGACCTCGGCTGCGGACGCGGCGCTGTGCTGCTGGCCGCCGCCGCCCGGCTCACCTCCGGACGGGCGGCCGGCGTCGACCTGTGGAGCTCGAAGGACCAGTCGGGCAACGCCGCGGCCGTCACCCTGGCCAACGCCGCGGCCGAAGGCGTCGCCGACCGGATCGAGCTGGTCACGGGCGACATGCGTGACCTGCCGTTCGAGGACGGCGCGTTCGACGTCATCGTGTCGAGCCTGGCGATCCACAACATCCCCTCCACCGAAGGCCGCCGGCGGGCGATCGGCGAGGCCCATCGGGTGCTGCGGCCCGGCGGGCTCATGCTGATCGCGGACTTCCGGCACGCGTCCGACCACGAGGACGCCCTGCGCGACCTGGGGGTGATCGACATCCGCCGGCGCGACCTGGGCGCCCGCCTGTGGTACGGCGGCCCCTGGTTCGGCACCACCCTGGTCGAGGCCAGAAAACCTGCCTTGTAGGGAACGTTTGCCGTCCGTTTACCGGGTACCCAAGTGCCCTTATGAGCGACGTGGATACCGGCACCGTAACTACCAAGGTGCCCGCACGGCTGGACCGGCTGCCGTGGTCCCGCTGGCACTGGATGATCGTCATCGGTCTCGGCACGGTATGGGTGCTCGACGGGTTGGAGGTCACCATCGTCGGCAACCTGTCCGGGCAGCTCGCCAAGCCCGGCAGCGGCCTGGACATCACCCAGGCGCAGGTCGCCGGCCTCGCCGCGGCCCTCTACGTGGCCGGGGCCTGCGTGGGGGCGCTGTTCTTCGGCTGGCTGACCGACAGGTTCGGCAGGAAGAAGCTGTTCCTGCTGACGCTCGTGGTCTACCTCGCGGCGACGCTGATGACCGCCCTGTCCTTCGACGCGTGGTGGTTCTTCCTGTTCCGCTTCATGACCGGTTTCGGCATCGGCGGCGAGTACGCGGCCATCAACTCGGCCATCGACGAGCTGATCCCGAGCCACCACCGGGGACGCATCGACATCATCATCAACGGCAGCTACTGGCTCGGCGCGGCGGGCGGCGCCCTGCTGACCGTGCCGCTGCTGAACGACCTGCCGGTCAACATCGGCTGGCGGGTGGCGTTCGGGCTGGGCGTGGTGCTCGGCCTGGCCATCCTCCTGGTGCGCAGGAACGTCCCGGAGAGCCCGCGCTGGCTGTTCATCCACGGCCGTGACCGCGAGGCCGAGCAGATCGTGGACGACATCGAACGCCAGATCGGCCGGGACCTGCCCGAGCCGCAGGAGTCGATGACCATCCACCAGCGCAGGTCGATCGGCTTCCTGAGGATCGCGCACACGATGGTCGCGCTCTACCCCAAGCGCACGGTCCTCGGGTTGTCGCTCTTCATCGGCCAGGCGTTCCTCTACAACGCGATCACCTTCGGGTACGCCCAGATCCTGACCACGTTCTTCAAGATCGACTCGCACACGGGCTACTACTTCGCGATCATCGCGGTCGGCAACTTCCTCGGCCCGCTGCTGCTCGGCAGGCTCTTCGACACCGTCGGCCGGGTCCCCATGATCTCGGCGACCTACATCGGCTCCGGGGTGCTGCTGCTCGGCACCGCCTGGCTGTTCAACCAGGGCGCGCTGACCGCGATGACGCTGACCCTCTGCTGGTCCGTGGTGCTCTTCGTGGCCTCGGCGGGGGCCAGCGCGGCGTACCTGACGGTGAGCGAGATCTTCCCCATGGAGACCCGGGCGATGGCCATCGCGTTCTTCTTCGCCATCGGCACGGCCGCCGGCGGCATCGCCGGCCCGCTCGTGTTCGCCTCGCTGGTCGAGAGCGGCGCGCCGGGCGACACGGCGCTGGCGTTCTCGATCGGCGCGATCGTGATGATCGTCGCGGGGCTGGTCGAGCTGGCCTTCGGGGTCAAGGCCGAGCGCAAGGGGCTGGAGGAGATCGCCGCGCCGCTCACCGCCGCGCGGGCCGCATGACCCGCAGCACCTGGGTGCTGTCGGCCAGGTACAGGTGCGGCACGTCCACGAACACCCGCATCGGCCCGCGGTCCAGTTCCAGGTCGCGGGCCATGGTCGCGTGCACCTCGGCGAGCGGCAGGTAGTTGAGGTAGCTGGTGAAGGCGTTCTGGGAGCGGAAGGTCGCGGTCATGGCGAGCGCGCCGTCCCGGATCCGGAACGCCACGCCGATCAGGCAGGGCACCGCGTCGTACGGCTCGCCGGGGATGGTCAGCGAGATCCACGCGCTCTTGCTGTACGGCTTGACCCGCAGCAGGTCGGCCGCCCAGGCGAGCTGCCCCCTGATCCGGGCGCCGTAGCTGTACTTGAACGGCGGCACGACCACGTCCTCGCTGAACTTCCTGCTGTACAGGGCCAGCCGCTCCGCGTCGCCGTACCGCGCGATGATCGGGTCGTCGCCCCGCACCTCGGCGATCTCGAACAGCACGGACGGCGCCTCGATCACGGGGCCGCGGTCGTCGTCGGCGAGTGTGCCCGCCGTCCAGACATGTCGCATCATCCACATCCACGCCTCCCCACATGACGCCCATGACGCAGGGCCGGGCATTCAGGTCTCCTGATCCGGGAACTCGTAGGGGTCGCGCGGGAGCCGGCGCCGCCTGGTCACGTTGCAGCGCACGTAGTAGACGGCGTAGTGGACCAGCGTGACGAGGAGGATGCCGAAGGTGAGCAGGAGCAGGCTGGGCGCCTGCCCGCACAGGCCGGTGAGGCCCACCGTCAGGTAGGCCGAGTTCGCCAGCGCCAGCGTCGTCACGTTGATCCCGGGCCAGGCCAGCGGCGCGTACGTCTCCGGGAAGCGGGGGTCGATCGGCAGGTTCGGGCTCCAGCCGAGCCGGTCCTTGAGCCTGGTGGCGTACAGCAGGCGGAAGTTGTTGATCGCGCGGGCCGTCCTGGCGTGCGCGCGGACCGCCTCGATCAGCCGCAGGAACGGCAGCACGCTGAGCACCCCGAACGCCGTGACCAGGGCGAACAGGTACCACGGCACGCGCTGCCACTCCGTGAGGCTCTGCGGGTCCACCACCTTGGCGCTGGTCAGGGCGATGGCCGCGAGGAACGGCCCCGACAACAGGCTCATGGCGAGCCTGGTCATCTTCAGTCGTTCTTCCTTCGCGGCCAGGTGGACCGCGTAGATGCCGGTGAAGTCCACGGCGGCGAGCTGGAGGAAGTGACTGGACTCAAGCCCGTCGTCCCGGATCATCATGCGAGGGGGGATCTTTCGCATGTGCGCTCCTGTAGTGCGTGACTCCAGTATTAGCGCGATTCGCCGGGTTGTGGAGGAGATTCCTACCAATTGTTCCAACAAATCTCAACTGACGCCCGTCAACTGCGACGACACCTCCGCGACGTGGTCGATGTAGGCCGTCGGGAGGCCGTACAGCAGGGCCGCGATCTCCCTGTCGTGGATCACCGGGAGGGCGGCCAGCGCGTCCGAGGCCAGGCCGCGGCAGAACTCCAGTGTGTTGGCCACCAGGTCGCCCGCGCGCAGCCGGCGCAGCGCCTCGTCCACCTGCTCGTCGCTAATGTCGCGGCCGAGCAGGTCGCCGAGATCGGTGCCGGACAGGAGCAGCGGCAGGCTGTAGACGCCCTGCCGCAGGTCGTTGCCGGCCGGCTTGCCGAGCTGGGCGCTGGAGGCGGTCAGGTCGAGCAGGTCGTCCAGCACCTGGAAGATCAGCCCGAACTTCTCGCCGTACGCCGCCACGCGCGCCCGGTCCTCGGTCGAAGCCCGCGCGCAGACGGCCGCCACCAGGCAGCCGGCCCGGAACAGCGCGGCGGTCTTGCCGGTGATCGAACGCAGCGCGCTCTCCCTGGTCCTGGCCGGGTTGAACAGGTCGCTCGTCTCCAGGTACTGGCCCTCGGCCAGCTCCACCACGGTGGCCGCGAGCACCTCGGCGACCGGCCTGGACACCGCGGTGATGGCCGCCAGACCCGCCCTGGCCAGCATGAAGTCGCCGATCACCAGGGCCTTGCCCTCGCCCAGCTCGGCGTTGAGCGTACGGGTGCCGCGCCGCTCGGTCGCCCGGTCCATGAGGTCGTCGTGCACGAGCGAGCCGGCGTGGATCAGCTCCACGCACGCGGCGGCCGTGATCACCCGGCGGTCGGGGGCCTTGCCGAGGGCGAGCGAGGTCGCCAGCGTCAGGGCCGGACGCAACCGCTTGCCTCCGGCGCTGACGATCCGCCCGGCGCCCGCGTTGATCCCCGGCAGCGCGGACGAGCCGCTGAGCCGCCTGATCCTGGCCTCGACCTTGCGCAGACCCTGGCTGACGGCGGGGCTGTTCACGAGTTGCTCCATGGGGCCAAGCCTGCTCCCGCGCCGCTGTGCCCCTCCTGAGAGACGCTGAGGACGCTCTCAGCCCTTGACCCTGACATCGTGGGAGCGGGTACGACAGGATGTCCCCCGGGCTTAGGAGGACATCATGGGAATGGCGGAGCGGGTCGAGGCGGTCCTGAAGGCCGGCACGGCGCCCAATCTGCACGGGGTCGTGGTCATGCGGGGCGGCGAGGTCGTCGTCGAGCACTACGGCGCGGGCGTCGACGAGCGGATCGGCGAGGACCCCCGGCACGCCGTCTTCGACCGCGACACGCTGCACGACGTGCGGTCGGTCACCAAGAGCGTGGTCGCGCTGCTGTACGGCGTGGCCCTGCGCGACGGGCTGGTGCCGCCGCCGGACGCCAGGCTGGTGGAGCAGTTCCCCGAATATCCGGACCTGGTGGCTGATCCGGGCCGGGCGCACCTCACCGTCGCGCACGCGCTCACCATGACGCTCGGGATCGACTGGAACGAGGACCTGCCGTACACGAGCCCGGCCAACAGCGAGATCGCGATGGAGCTCGCTCCTGACCGGTACCGGTTCGTCCTGGAACGTCCGGTGGTCGAGGAGGCCGGGAAGCGGTGGCTGTACTGCGGTGGCACCGCGGCCCTGCTCGGCGGGCTCATCGCGCGGGGGGCGGGCGAGCCGCTTGAGGAGTACGCCGCCAAGGCGCTGTTCGAGCCGCTCGGGATCACCAGGACCGAGTGGGTCAAGGGGATGGACGGCGTGGCGATGGCCGCGGCCGGGCTGCGGCTGCGGCCCCTCGACCTGGCCGCGCTCGGCCGGCTGGTGCTCGGCGGCGGGCTGGGCATCGTCCCCGAGCAGTGGGTGCGCGAGATGACGCGGCCCCGCGTCGTCATCGACGGCGACTTCCGCTACGGCTACCAGTGGTACGTGAGCACCGGCGACCGGCCGTGGACCGAGGCCATCGGGAACGGCGGCCAGCGGCTGCTCGTGCTGCCCGGCGAGGAGCTGGTCGTCGCGGTGACGGCCGGCGACTACAACGCCGAGCAGGTCAGCGCCACGGCCGTGCTGGACGCCGTCCTCGACCGCTGAGCCGCTCACGGCACCAGCAGGACGCGGCCCGTGACCGCGCGCGACTCCAGGAGGCGGTGGGCCTTCGCCGCCTCGGCCAGCGGCAGGGTCTCGTGGACGACGGCGCGGCTGCGTCCTGAGCCGAGCCGGGCCAGCATCTCGGGATAGTGCGTGCCGAACACCTGGCCGGCCCAGCCGGGGCCGCCGCAGCCGACGACGGTCACGCCGCGTTCCATCAGGTCGGCGGCCGTGACGGCGGCGGGCTCGCCGCTCAGCATGCCGTAGAACAACATCCGCCCGGTGCCGGGCACGAGCCGTTCGAGCACCCGCCGGGCCGACGCGCCGCCGATAGACTCGAAGGCCACGTCGACGTCCGGCAGCGCGTCCGGCCAGGTCGGGTCGCCGTGGTCCAGGGCCTGGTCGGCGCCCAGGTCGAGGGCCCGCTGCCGCTTGGCCGGCGAGCCCGCGGTGGCGATCACCCGGGCCGCCCCGAACTCCTTGGCGTGCGCGACCAGGTAGCCGCCGATCGTGCCGGCGCCCGCCTCGACCAGCACGGTCTCCCCGCCGCCGAGCCGCGCCCGGTGCAGCAGGGCGAGGGCGATCGCGCCGGGCGCGGCCCCGGCCAGGGCCTCCAGGGGCGTCACGTCCTCGGGGACGGGGCAGGTCAGGGCCGCGGGCATGGCCACGTACTCGGCGTAGGCGCCCAGGCCGCCGGTCACCCCCACGCGTACGGTGCCGAGCAGGCCGTCGTCCACGCCCTCGCCGATCTCGACGACCTCGCCGACCGCTTCCGCGCCGGGCACGACGGGCAGCGGCAGCGGGAACGGCAGCGCGCCCGAGCGGATCCGCGTCTCGGCGTAGCTGACGCCGATCGCCTGTGCGCGGAGGAGGACCTGGCCCGCCTCGGGGCGCGGGCGGGGCAGGTCCACCGGCCGCAGGGTCTCGGGGCCGCCGAGGGCGTCGAGCTGGATGGCGCGCATGGTTGTTCCCGTCTCTATCTGAACCGTTGGTCCAGTTAATATATGGACCGCTGGTCAAGTTTGTCCATGGGCAACAATGACCGGATGGAACGTCAAGAGCGGGCCGACGCCGCGCGCAACAGGCGGGCGATCCTGCGGGCGGCGGAGGAGCTGCTCCGCCGCCACCCGCCCGAGCAGGTCTCCGTCGAGCGGGTGGCGGTGGCCGCCGGCGTGGGCAAGGGGACGGTGTTCCACCGGTTCGGCAGCCGTACCGGGCTGATGCGGGAGCTGATGAGCGAGCGGGCCCGCGAGCTGGACAAGGCGGTGGCCGAGGGCCCGCCGCCGCTCGGCCCCGGAGCGCCGCCCGTCGAGCGGCTGGTCGCCTTCCTGGGCGCGGTGGCCGAGCTGGCGGCGCGCAACGGCAACCTGGTGGCCGCGCACGAGCACGCGGTCGCGACCAGCAGATCCGAGCCCCGGGAGACCAACCCGATCTACACCGGCTGGCACCGGCACGTCACCGCCCTGATCACCGAGGGCCGCCCCGACGTGGACGCGGACGAGATCGCGCACCTGCTGCTCGGGTCCCTGCACATGGAGCCGATCGCGAGCCGGTTGCGGGCGGGGGACAGCGCGCGGCTCGCCCGCAGCTTCGCCGCCCTCGCCGAGGGCCTGCTCGGCCGGCCCGCCCCGTAGACCTCAGGACCGGCGGGCGCCGGAGGGGCCGTCAGAGGGGGAGGGTGGTGGCGGCGGTGTGGAAGGCGGCGACGGCCGCGCGGACCGCCGGGTGGTCGCCGTAGCCGCGGCGGAAGGCCGCCCGCGTGCGGCGGCTCAGGGGCAGGCGGGTCAGCGAGACGCCGTCCGGCGGGGTGAGCGCCGCCAGCCTGGGCACGAGCGCGACGCCCTGACCGGCGGCGGCGAAGGCGAGCACGGTGTCGAAGTCGTCGATGTGATGCCGGACCCTGGGCTCGAACCCGGCCGCCTGGCAGGCCCTGATCGCCATGGTGTGGCAGAGCGTGCCCGGCTTGCCCATGATCCACGGGTCGTCGCGGGCGTCGAGGACGCGGGCCCGGTCGGTCAGGTACATCGGCTCGGTGAACAGCGGCTCGGTCTCGATGGAGGCGTCGGTGACCGGGGGCACGAAGTCGTACTCGTGCACGAGGGCGACGTCGAGCTCGCCCGCCCGCAGCGCCGCCGAGACGTCGGCGGGGTCGATCTCGGCCACCATCGGCTCCAGCCCCGGACAGTCCGCGGCCAGGCGGGCGAGCGCAGGGGGCAGCAGCACGCGGGTGGCCGTCGGGAACGCGCCGATCCGCAGGGGCCCCGACGGCCCGCCCCGGGCCGCGGCGAGCGCGGCCGAGGCGCGTTCGAGCTGTTCCAGGACGGCCTGCGCGTGCTCGACCAGCAGCAGCCCGGCCGGGGTGAGCGTGACCGTGCGCCCGGTGCGTTCCAGCAGCGGCACGCCCGCCTCCCGTTCCAGGGCGCTGAGCTGCTGCGAGACCGACGAGGGGGTGAACGTGACCGCCTCGGCCACGGCGGTGATCGTGCCGCGCCTGGCCAGCTCGCGGAGCAGGTGGAGCTTGCGTGGATCGAGCATAAGTCCATCTTAAGCTCGAACGAAGAAATCCGAACTGGACCTAACAGGTCTGCGGGCGGCAGGCTCGGAGCATGCTGAGAGGAATCCACGTACCGCTGGTCACGCCGTTCACGTCGTCGGGGGAGGTGGCCGCCGACGCGGTCGAGAAGCTCGCCCGGCAGATGCTCGACGAGGGCGCGGCCGGTCTGGTGGCGCTGGGGACGACGGCCGAGGTGGCCGCCCTCGACCCCGGCGAGCGGGCCCTGGTGGTCGAGACCTGCGTACGCGTGTGCGCCGAGCGCCGGGCGCTGCTGACCGTCGGCGTGACCGGGAACGACACCCGCACGACCGCCGCGGCGCTGCGCGAACTGCCCGCCGGGGTGGACGCGGCCCTGGTGACCGTGCCGTACTTCCTGCGGCCCGGCGAGCGCGGCGTGATCGCGCACTTCGAGGCGCTGGCCGAGGCGTCACCCGTGCCGCTGGTGATCTACCACATCCCCTACCGGACCGGCCAGGCCGTGGGCGCCGCGACGCTGCGGGCCGTCGGGGAGCACCCGAACATCGCGGGCGTCAAGTACGCCGCCGGCGGCATCGACCAGGACACGGTGGACCTTCTCGCGGACCTGCCCGACGGCTTCGAGGTGCTGGGCGGCGACGACGCGTTCGTCTCGCCGCTGCTCGCGCTCGGCGCCACCGGCGGCATCCTGGCCTCGGCGCACGTGCTGACCAGGAGCTTCGTCGAGCTGGTCGACGCCTGGCTGGCCGGCGACGTGGCCACCGCGCGTCCGCTCGGGCACCGGCTGGCCCAGGTCTCCCGCGCGCTCTTCGCCGAGCCCAACCCGACCGTGATCAAGGGCGTCCTGCACGCCAGGGGCCTCATCCCGACGCCGGACGTGCGGCTGCCGCTGCTGCCCGCCTCCGCCGCCGCGGTGTCACAGGCCGACCTGGTGGCGGTACATCCAGGCCAGTGACTCCTGGCTCGCGCCGCGCTTCAGGAACATCGGCGGCATCAGCCGACGTTCTCGGCGCCCCGCGGGTACGCCTCGTGGATCTCGGCGTCGATGCCGGCCGCCTGAAGGGCGATCGCCGTGACGGGCCCGCCGATCCCGCAGCCTATGATGAGCCTTCATGCTGGTTTCCTTTCGTTCGGCCGAACGAAATATGTGAGCGCGGGTGGCGGGATGTCCAGGGATATTTCGGAGCATCGAAAGAAATTGTTGGACGAACTGGTCGAGGCGGGCCGGGAGAGCAGCAACGCCGCGGTCATGTACCACAGCGCCATGGGCGAGCGGCTGGGCCTGGGGATGACTGAGGAGAAGACGCTCGATCTGCTCCAGCGCCTCGGGCCGCTGACCGCCGGGGAGCTGTCCCAGCACACGGGCCTCGCCCCGGCCTCCGTCAGCGGGCTGATCGACCGGCTGGAGGCCAAATGGCTGGTCCGCAGGGTGCGCGACACCAAAGACCGCCGCCGGGTCATCGTCGAGATCAACTGGGAGCGGCTGGCCGGCTTCGGCGAGCTGTTCGAGCCGTTCGTGGCCGCCATGTCCGGCCTGTACGACCGCTACACCGACGACGAGCTGGCCCTGATCGTCGACTTCCTCCGGCGGTCCACGGCCCTGCAACGGGAGGCCACCACGTCGCTGCGCACCGAATAAAGGGCTGTACACAATCCCGCTTATGGGCTACGGTGTCCGCCGATATGGGTTACTGCTTCCTGTGATTCTCACGCCCGAGGCGCATACGCGTTGAGCCGACCGCTCCGCCGCGCCTCGTACCGGTCATGTCCGCGTTGAGACAAGGAGGTGGAGCCTCTATGCGTACCGCTGCCCAATTGGCACTGAACGAGATCACCAAGCGTTACGACACCCGAATCGTCCTGGACCGGGTGTCGCTCACCGTCCGGCCCGGCGAGAAGGCCGGGGTGATCGGCGACAACGGCTCGGGCAAGTCCACGCTGCTCAGGCTCATGGCGGGCGTCGAGCGTCCGGACAACGGCGAGCTGACCGTGGTCGCGCCCGGCGGCGTGGGGCACCTGCCGCAGTCGCTGGAGCTGCCGCCGCACGCCACCGTGGCCGACGTCGTCGATCTGGCCCTGGCCGAGCTGCGCGAGATCGAGGCGCGCATGCGCGCGCTCGCCGGCACCGACCTGGACGCCTACGCCGCCGCCGTCGCCGAGTTCGAGGCGCGCGGCGGCTACGAGGCCGACACCCGGGTGGACGTCGCGCTGCACGGCCTGGGCCTGCCCGGCCTGGACCGGGACCGTCCGGTCGCGACGATGTCGGGCGGCGAGCGGTCCAGGCTCGCCCTGGCCGCGACGCTGGCCGCCGCGCCTGAGCTGCTGCTGCTCGACGAGCCGACCAACGACCTGGACGACCAGGCCGTCGCCTGGCTCGAACAGCACCTGCGCGAGCACCGCGGCACGGTCGTCGCGATCAGCCACGACCGGACGTTCCTCGACCGGGTCACCACGGTGATCCTGGAGGTCTCCGACGGGCGGGTGCGCCGCTACGGCGACGGCTACTCGGGCTACCTCGCGACCAAGGCCGCCGAACGGGCCGCGCACGTGCGGGCCCACGAGGAGTGGCGGTCCGAGCTGGCCCGGCACGCCGGGCTGGTGGCGGCCAACGCGGGGCGGATGGCGGCCATCCCGCGCGGGATGGCCAAGGCCGGGATGGGCACCGGCGCGTGGCGGGCGCGGTCGCGTACGCACGGCGCCGCCGGACGCGTCCGGCAGTCGCACGCGCGGCTGCGATGGCTCGAAGAGCACGCGGTGCCGCCGCCTCCCGTGCCGCTCCGCTTCACCGCCGCCATCACCGCCCCGCCCCCCGCCGACGCGCTCCCGCCGGATCACCCGCAGGGCGCGGGCGTCCCGGCCGACGTGTTCGGGGCGGGGCGGTCCATGGTGGTCGTGCTCGACGGGGTGCGGGTGGCGGGGCGGCTGCGGATCGACGGGCTCGCCGTACGGCGGGGGGAGCGGCTGCTCGTCACCGGGCCGAACGGCGCGGGCAAGACCACGCTCATGCGGGTGCTGGCCGGCGAGCTGCGTCCCGACGAGGGGACCGTGCGCCGGACCGGACGGGCCGGTCTGCTGCGTCAGGAGGACCGGGCGGCCCGGCTGGACCGCACCGTCCTCGCGGCCTTCGCCGAGGGACGGACGGGCAGCCCCGACGAGCACGCCGACCGGCTGCTCGGCCTGGGCCTGTTCCGGCCGGACGACCTGCGGCGGCGGCTGGCCGACCTCTCGTACGGACAGCGCCGCCGGGTCGAGCTGGCCCGCCTGGTCACCGAACCGGTGGACCTGCTGCTGCTCGACGAGCCGACCAACCACCTGTCGCCGATGCTGGTGGAGCAGCTTGAGGAGGCGCTGGCCCACTACGAGGGCGCGCTGGTGGTCGTCACCCACGACCGCCGCCTGCGCGCCGCCTTCACCGGCACCCACCTGGAGCTCGCACCCGCCCCGCCCAGCGAGCGGGCCCGCTGAGGGCCGGGCCCGCTCCCCTCAGGGATCGGGCCTGACGGGCGCGGTCAGCGGTCCGACTCCCTGATGGCCGTGCCCACCTCGCTCACCCGGTCGGCGAGGAGGCCGAGGGCGCCCACGGCCCTGGTCATCGGGTCGTCGCCGGAGCCGCCGAGCGCCCTGGCCCGGAGGAAGGCCGCCTTGATCTCCGCCCAGCGCGCCGCCTGGGCGGCGGTGAGGCGGCCGCGCAGCTCGGCCAGCTTGAGCAGGTTGGCCTCGGCGTCCTGGGTGAGGGTCTGCGCCTCGCCCAGGTAGTGGTCGTCGATCACCGCCTCCAGCTCCTCGTCGTTCATGGCGGGCACGATGCGCTCGGCCAGCTTGTTCATGTTCCGGTACGACCCCTGCAACCGGTACGGCGGCTCGGTCCTGGACGCCTCCGCCTGGGACGCCGACGCGATGTAGGCCGCGTTGTTGGCCAGCACCACCTCCTGCGCCCGCACCAGCTTGCCCAGCACGCCGAGCACCTGCTCCAGCTCGGCCTTGCCGTACGGGTGCCGGAGCTGGTCAGGCCGGACGGCCGGGTCGCCCTTGGCCAGGCGCACCAGGAGCTCGACGTCGGCCCGGTCGCGGCCCGAGAGGGGGGCGAGCACCGGGTTGGAGGTCAGCGCGTTGTCCACGTAGCTCAGCGCGAACAGCTCGTCCTTGCCGGAGAGCACGTCGCCCAGGTTCCACACGTCGGCGCGGTTGGCCAGCATGTCCGGGATGCGGAAGCGCTGTCCGGACTCGGTGTACGGGTTGCCCGCCATGCACACCGCGAAGCGCTTCCCGCGCAGGTCGTACGTGCGGGTCCGGCCGTTCCAGACGCCCTCGATGCGGCGCTGGGCGTCGCACAGCGAGATGAACTTCTGCAGCAGCTCCGGCGAGGTGTGCTGGATGTCGTCCAGGTAGAGCAGGGTGTTGTTGCCGCTCTCCAGCGCGAAGGAGATCTTCTCGACCTCCTGCCTGGCCGTGGCGTCGGGCGCGTCGGCCGGGTCGAGCGAGGTGACGCCGTGGCCGAGCGCCGGGCCGTTCACCTTGACGAAGACCAGGCCGAGGCGGCTGGCGACGTACTCCATCAGCGTGGTCTTGCCGTAGCCGGGCGGTGAGATGAGCAGCAGCAGGCCCATCTGGTCGGTGCGCTTGCCCGCGCCCGCCGCGCCGAGCTGCTTGGCCAGGTTGTCGCCGATCAGCGGCAGGTAGACCTCGTCCAGCAGCCGGTTGCGGACGAACGCGCTCATGACCTTGGGCCGGTACTCCTCCAGGCGCAACCGGCGGCGTTCCTGCTCGATCAGCTCGTTGCGGCGGCGCTGGTAGGCCCGGTAGGCCGGGACCCGGTCCTGCCTGAAGGCGCGCGCCCTGGTCAGCAGCTCGTCGAGCCTGACCCGCAGCCTGCGGTCCTGCACGCGCGGATGCGCGCCGAGCAGCCCCTCGACGGTCTCCTCGACGGCGGCGCCGGAGTCGTGCCGCGGCAGGTCGCACAGGAGCACGGCGACGGCCTCGGCCACCTCGGGGCCCTGCCGGTAGGCGCCGATCCAGGCGTGGGCGAGCTGCAGCCGCTCGGGCAGGGGGAGCCCGGCCAGCTCCTCCTCGAACTCGCGGGTCCTGGCCGGGCCGAGCGCCTGCCTGAAGCCGTCGAGGAGGTCGCGCGCCGCCTTGCCGGTCACGAAGCCCGACGGCGTCGCGCCCAGCTCCTCGACCAGGTACTCGCCGGCCAGCGCGGCCGTGCTCTGCCCGGCGTCCCGGCCGGTGTCTTGGCCGGTGTCGTGGCCGGTGTCGTGGGCGGTGTCGTGGCCGGGGGAGAAGGCGGCGATCCGGCCGCCGAGCTCGGCGGCCAGCGCCTCCAGGGCGGGCGTCCGGCCGAAGACCGCGCGGGCGCGGACCAGGGAGGCGGCCCTGGTGGCCAATGTTTTACGTGAAACCTCGTCCGTGCCGAAGGCCCAGAAGAGCTGCGCCGCCGCGCGGGCCTCGGGCGGGTAGCGCAGCAGGCCGGCGCCCTCGCGCAGGCGGACCAGGCTCTCCAGGACGAGGATCGCGTCGTGGTCGTGCACGCCGCGCTCGTAGCCCTCGTCGTAGCGCTGCTCGGCGGCCTGGCGTACCAGGTCGGCCAGGGGAGCGCCGGGCTCCGCGGAGTCCAGGAGCGAGGCGGCCAGGTGCTCGGCCCGGTACATCTCCGGCGTCTCCGACACCAGCAGCTGCTCCCAGAACGGCCGCGTGTCGGCGAACGACGCCGGCACGGGCGCGCGGTAGTCGGTGCCCGTGATCGCGAAGTGCATCTCGCCGTCGTGCGGGACCAGCGTCAGGTCGATCGGCTGGGTGTTGACGGCGAACAGGTGACGGCCGAGGCGCAGCGTCTCGCCGCCGTCGGTGAACAGGTCCAGCCGGTCCCGCAGGGCGCGGCCGGCCTCCTGCTGGGCCGCCTTGACCCGGCCGTCCAGCTCCTCGGCCCGGACGGCGTCGCCCAGGGAGCGCAGCTCGGCCGCCGCCGTACGGACCCTGCCGACCATCGGATCAGTGGCGAAGTACGTGTTGACCTCGTCCATCGACCCCAGCGACGCCAGCCGCCTCGTCACGCTGCCCAGGATGCGCTCGGCCGAGGCGAAGACCCGGTCGGCCCGCCGGGCCAGGCCGTCGAGCTGGGTCTGCTTCCTGGCCGAGAACGCCTCGTAGACCTCGTCCCGCTTGCCCGCGAGCTGGGCGGCGAAGTCGTCGAACTCGCCGAACCGCGCCTCCAGGTTCTCCACCTGGAGCATCAGGCGGCCGAGCTGCTCGTCGCACTTGTCCGGCGTGTCGGCCATCGCCAGCGCCCCCGAGACGGCCTGCCCGAACAGGGCGAACTCGGCGGCGAAGGCCGCGCGCCCCTCCGAGCCGAGCAGCTCGCGCCGCCGCCCGTCGAGCACGGCCCGCGCCCGGTTCACCCCGGCCAGCACCTCGGCGATCCGGCCCAGGATCGACGTGCGGACCGTGGCGTCGGCGATCTCCAGCGAGCCGACGACCTCCGTCACCACCTCCAGGCCCTCCGCCTGCTCGGCCAGCCGGTCGGCGACGGGCGCGGCCTCGGCCACGGTCGCGATCGCGGCAGCGTCGGCGGCCAGCCGTTCGACCGCCACGTGGTAGGCGGTGAACGCCTCCGCGCCCTCCAGGAAGGCGACCGCGCGCCGGCCGGTCGCGGCCAGCTCCGCGGTCACGGCGGCGGACAGCTCGTCCAGGCGGGCGAGGTCCAGGTAGCGGACGTCGCGCAGGGTCACCAGGCGGCCCTGCTGCCTGCGCAGTCCGGCCAGCGTGGTGACCCAGGCGTCGGCGGTGGCGGGGGTGTCGGCGGCGGCCGCGCGTACCAGGTGGGCGGTCTCCTCGGCGGCCGCGGCCAGGGCGTCGGCGGCCTGGCGGGTGAGCTGCTCGACGTTCTCGTACTCGTCGAGCACCTGCTCGGCGGTGGCGCGCATGTCGGCGAGCGGCTCGGCGAGCCCGTGCTCGCCGAGCCAGTGGTAGGAGTCGGCGGCGCGGGTGCAGGCGGCGATCAGCGCCTCGAACGTGGCCTCCGACGCCGCCATCTCCTCGACCATGCGGGCCACGGACAGGCAGTCGGAGATGCCGCGCACCAGCTCGGCGTTGCCGATGCGCTCCAGGGGACCGGTCCCGGCGGGCTGGGCGGCGGCGTAGGTGTCGGACACGTACGGCGTCTGCCACACCTGCATCGGATGGACCCGGGTCGGCTCCTCGGAGAGGGCGCGGAAGACCACCATCGTGCCGTCGTCGAACAGGGAGTACCCGTGGCAGACGATGGGGTTGGCCACCTCCTTCCTGATCACGTTGTACGGCAGCAGCAACGAGCGGCCGTCGCCGCGGGCGTGGAAGACGTACAGGACGTCCTCGCCGTTGGGCGAGCGCACGACCCGCTCGAACTCCAGGTCCGCCACGTCCGTGTCGAAGGTCTTGCTGATCCCGGTGGCCAGGTAGTAGCCGCCCGGGAAGATCAGCCCCTGGTCCTCGGGCAGCCGCTGGCAGGACTGGCCGATGCCGTCGAGCCTGGTCACCGCCTTGGTACGGGTGTTGAACACCAGATGCCGCCAGTCCGGCTCCTTGTACGGCCTGATCCGCATGAGGACGAGCGGCCCGACCCTGGCGTACTCGACGTCGGCGTCGGCCAGCGACTGGAGGCGTTCGGTGACCGGCTCGGAGTAGACGCCCGCGCCGGTCTCGGTGTTGTTCTCGACCTTGATGGTGAGGTCGCCGCCGATCGTCTCGACGAAGACCTCGCCCTCGATGGAGATGTGCGGATGGCGGCCGAGGACGTGGTCGTCGCGGGTGGTCGGCGTCCACTCGAAGTCGTGGGACGGGGGGAAGACGTGGTCCCGCTCCCCCCTGTTATCCAGATATTTCGGGACACCGCCGTTGCTGACCGTCCACCTGAGCACCCGCGTGTCCGCCGGGCCCGTCCGGAACACCGCCAGCAGTTTGCCCTCGACCCGGCGCAGCTGCTGGAGCCTGGTCTCCTTGTAGTACCGGTACAGCTCGGCGAAGTCCTTCCTGAACGCCGGCTCCTCCAGCGTCTCCAGCTTCCCCGTCTCGAACGTGAACGCGTCCCCGTCCCTGGTGAAGCGGTGCACGGCGAACACGTCGGCCACGGTCGTCTCCGGCTTGAGCCCGATGAAGACGTTGTAGCCGAACAACATCACCTCGCCCAGCGAGACGATGTCCCTCGGGACGCAGTTGTTCTCGGTCCTGATCCGCTCGGTGCCGAGCAGGCGCAGCTCCGCGCCGCCGAAGACGCGCAGCCGCTGCCCGTTGACCTCCTCCGCCGCCACCGCGAGGGCCTTGGCCTGCGCCTGGAGACGGTTCCGCAGAACCTCGTAGGTCCCGGCTTCCAGCTCGGTGGTGCTCACGTCAGCCCTTCGCCGCCGCCAGCGCGGCCACGGGGGAGTCGGCCACGCCCAGCCGGCGCGCTGTCTCCAGCAGCTCGCCGAGCGCCGTCGACTGCGGGCCGCCGTCCTGGATGAGCCGCATGAGCAGGGCCGAGACGGTCAGGTTCTTGATGTCCTCGGTGCGCACCCCGCCGACCACGCTCGCGATGTCCGCCGCCAGGCTGGCCGTCCCGTTGAGGTACGGCGCCGCGAGGGCACTCGCGACGTTCGAGTGGCCGACGAAGCCGTCCACCGCCTTGCCCGTGGTGATCGAGCCGACCACCTTGTCGAAGAACATCGTGTCGCCGCCGACGATGTCGATGTTGGCCTTGGCCAGCCCCGCCGCCAGCACGCTGGCCTGCGACTCGGCCACCTGGCGGGTGACGTCGATGTGCTTGAGCCTGATCTCCTTGTCGGCCTCCAGGCGCAGGCGGTACTCCTCGTGGCCCCGGCTGGCCTCGTCCAGGGCGGCCATCGCGGCGGCCTTCTGGGTCAGGCCCTCGGCCTCGGCCTTCAGCTTCTCGCCGATCGCGGTGGCGCCGGCCAGCGCCATGGCCTGCTCGCCCTCGGCCTGCGCCTTGAGCCGGTCGCCCTCGATCAGCGCCATGGCCCGCGCGCCCTCGGCCTCGGCCCGCAGCCTCTCGCCCAGGGACAGGGCCTCGGCGCGGCCGACCTTCTCGATGGCGTCCGCGTCGCGCTCCTTGACCTGCACCTGCGCCAGCCCGGCCGCGGCGGACTCGGCCTGCACGCCCTCCGCGAGCCGGATCTTGGCCCGCGCCTCCAGCTCCGCGGCCTGCTGCCGGGCCTCGGCCAGCACCAGCTCCTCGCGGGCCCTGAACTTCGAGGCCGCCTCGGCGGCCTCGGCCGCCTTGATGTCCTTGACCAGGTTCTCCTGCGCCTCGGCCTCGGCCGCGATGATCACCTGCTGACGGGTGCGCTCGGCCTCCTCGACCACCCGCAGCCGCTTGATGCTCTCCTCCTGCTCGGCCACGGTCTTGTCGACCGCGATGCGCTCCCGGATGACCTCGGCGATCGACCGCTTCTCGGTCTCGACCTCCTTGTCCTTGGCGATGCGCGACAGCTCGGTCTCCCGCTCGCGGGCGATGACCTCCAGCAGGCGGTCCTTCTCGATGCGCTCGCTCTCGATCGCGATCACCCGCTCGCGGTTCTTCTCGGCGACCGCCACCTCGCGGGCCTGGTTCTCCCGCTGCACGCCGATCTGCTCGTCGGTCTTGATGCCGGCCGTCTGCGCACGCAGCCGCTCCTCGGCCTGCACGCGGGCGATCTCCGCCTCCTCGCGGGCCTTGACGGTCTCGATCTCGCGGCGCTGCTTGAGCTCGGCGTCGGCCTGGCGGCGCTGGAGCTCCAGGATGGCCTCGCGGGCGTCCACGTTCTGGCGGGTGATCTCCTTCTCCTCGGCCCGCTGGAACTCGTTGGTCCGTACGTGCTCCAGCGCGGTCAGCTCGGTGATCTTCCTGATGCCCTGGGCGTCCAGGATGTTGCTGGAGTCGAGCTGGGTGAGCGCGGTCTGCTCCAGGTAGTCGATGGCGGCGTCTTCGAGGCTGTAGCCGTTCAGGTCGGTGCCGATGAGCCGGATGATCTCGTCGCGGAACTCGTCCCGCTTGGTGTAGAGGTCGACGAAGTCGAGGTGCTTGCCGGCCGTCTTCAGCGCCTCGGAGAACTTGGCGCTGAACAGCTCCTGGAGGGTGTTCTCGTCGCTGGCCCGCGCGGTGCCGATGGCCTGGGCGACCTTGATGACGTCCTCGGCGGTCTTGTTCACCCGGACGAAGAACGTGATCTTGATGTCGGCCCTGATGTTGTCCCGGCAGATCAGCCCCTCACGGCCGGTACGCGTGATCTCGATGGTCTTCACCGAGATGTCCATGGTCTCGGCCTTGTGGACGACCGGCAGCACGATGGCGCCGGTGAACGTCACGTCCACCTTGTTGACCTTCGACACGATCAGCGCCTTGCCCTGTTCCACCTTGCGGAAAAGGCGGCCGATGATGACCAGCAGGCCAATCACGATGACCAGGACGACGGCGAGAAATACGCCGAAGCCCGTGGAGATGACGTCCATCAGATCTCGCTTTCGTAGGGCATGACCCAGAAGAATTCGCCGTCTTTGTCGTATTCGAAGATGAGTGCTTTGTCGCCGCGGCCCAGGCGGTCCCGTCCGGTCGTCCGGACCTGGACGACCGCGGTCGAGCCGTCCTCGGCGGTGACCTCGGCCTGGCCGAAGTCGGCGGTGGCGGCGCCGGTGCGGATGACGCACGGGCGGCCCACGAGGTCGCCGCGCGAGTGCTGCCCGCCGTCCTGGAAAGCCCTGCGCAGCGGCCCGATCAGGGCGCGCGTGGCGAGCCAGCCGCCCGCCGCCGCGGCGAAGGGCACGGCGGCCAGCGCGGCGTCCGGCAGCACCTGGCCGCCGACCAGACTCAGCAGCCACGCGACCGCCACCAGCAGGGAGATGACGATCCCGGCGGGGACGCCCCCGAATCCCAGCCATGGCGCGTCGTGGTCGAGGTCCAGCAGGCCCGCGATGACGGCCAGCCAATAAGCCAGGACCGCCGCGAGGAGGAAAGTGAAAATGACGGTCGGAAAGCCCAGAGCGGCGTGGAAGAACTCGGTCATCAGCCCTCGGTTTGCCCCATCCCCCGGTGTGTCCTGACGGACTATATACATATAAAGCGCGACTAAAGCGGAAAGTTCCCGACTTCATATCGAAAGTTAGCCGACTTGACCTCAAGGGCGGTTGAGGTAGCACGCTCGACGGCATGACTGACGTGATGAGGGCGGCGGCGTTCGCCGAGCCGGGCGGCCCCGAGGTGCTGAAGGTGATGGAGGTGCTCGCGCCGCAGGCGGGCCCGGGACAGGTGCGCGTCCGCGTGCGGGCGGCCGGGGTGCAGCCGTTCGACACGGCCGTACGGGCGGGGTGGCTGCCGCCGTACCTGGGGGACGTGCCGTGGCCGCGCATCCCGGGCAACGAGTTCGCCGGCGTGGTCGACCAGGTGGGCGAGGGGGTCGCCGGGGTGTCGGCCGGGGACGAGGTGCTCGGCTTCTCGCGCCTGTTCGCCTACGCCGAGTACATCGTGGTCCCGGCGGCCGACGTGGCCCCCAAGCCCGCCGGGACGCCCTGGGAGGTGGCCGGCGGGCTGACCTCCGGCGTGCAGACGGCCGAGCTGGCCCTCGACGCCTTGGCGGTCGGCGCCGGCGAGACGCTGCTCGTGCACGGCGCGGCCGGGTCCGTGGGCACGGCGGCCGTGCAGATCGCCCGCATGCGCGGCGCCACGGTGATCGGCACCGCCCGCCAGGCCAACCACGACCACCTGCGCGACCTCGGCGCGATCCCGGTCGCCTACGGTGACGGGCTCGCCGACCGGGTCCGCGCGCTCGCCCCCGGCGGCGTGCACGCGGCCCTCGACGGCGCCGGCGGCCACGCCCTGGAGGTCTCGCTCGACCTGGTCGCCGACCGCGGGCGCATCGTCACGCTGGTCGAGCACGGCCGGGCGGCCGAGCTGGGCGTCAGGGTCGTCCAGGGCGAGCGCACGGCCGAACGGCTCGGCCGGTACGCCGCCCTGTACGCCGAGGGCCGCTTCGCCTTCCCGGTGCGGCGGACGTATCGGCTGGAGGAGGCCGCCGACGCCCACCGCGAGATCGAGACCGGCCACGGCCGGGGGAAGGTCGTCCTGGTGACGGACTGAGGTCCGCCCCGAATCCCCGGACGGGCCGGTTCGGACGGCGTTCCTGTGACGCCGGCCGAGCCGGCCCGCCTTCGCGGTTCAGACGGCGTTCCTGTGGCGCTGGTTGAACCGGCCCGCCTTCGCGCGGTTGCCGCACACCTCCATCGAGCACCACCTGCGGCTGCCGTTCTTGCTCACGTCGAGGAACCACAGGACACAGGCCGGGTTCGCGCACTTGCGCAGCCGTTCGGGACGTTCGCGCAGGAGCCGGACGAAGTCGGCGGCCGCCGTCCAGGCCGCCTCCCAGGCCGGATCGCTCACCACGACGCTCTCGCGCGGCCCGTCGGAGTCCACCCGCGGCCTGGTCGAGCCCTCGGCGAGCACCGCGTTGAGCGCGTCGTGCCCCCGGCCTTCGAGCGAGCCGCGCAGCGCGTCCCGCGTCCGGACGAGCCGGTCGCGCACCCGCTCCAGATCGTCCTCGCCCGGCAGGCCGTGGTCGCCGAGCCAGGAACGCACGCCTTCCAGGTCGTCGAACTGGTCGAGCAGGGCGCCGTGCTCCACCCAGACGGTGTCGACCAGGTCGAGCGCCATGGGCTCGTCGCGAAGCGGCCGTATTCTCACTGCCTCTAACCCCCCAAAGCGATTTGACCGGTTACGGATCGCCATGCTACCACTTAACCAGCAAAACGAATTTAGCCGGTTATAGCTGGAGGATGAGATGACTGTTCGGTACCGCACCGCTGTGGTGGACGGCCTCGACGTGTTCTACCGGGAGGCCGGTGACCCGTCGGCGCCCACGCTGGTGCTGCTGCACGGGTTCCCGACCTCGTCGGTGGCCTACCAGGAGCTGATCGCCGACCTGGCGGACGAGTTCCATCTGATCGCGCCGGACTACCCGGGCTTCGGTCACAGCTCGGCCCCCGCGGCCGAGGAGTGGGAGTACAGCTTCGACCACCTGGCCGACGTGGTGGACAGCCTCCTGGACACCCTGGGCGTCACCAAGTACGCC
The DNA here is from genome assembly GCF_044465465.1 of Nonomuraea sp. NPDC049655. Taxonomy (NCBI): domain Bacteria; kingdom Bacillati; phylum Actinomycetota; class Actinomycetes; order Streptosporangiales; family Streptosporangiaceae; genus Nonomuraea; species Nonomuraea sp. NPDC049655. Next base: position 293,399 of record NZ_JBITLS010000004.1, on the reverse strand, counting down.
CTCTACGTGCACGACTACGGCGCCCCCGTCGGCTTCCGCCTCGCCGTCCGGCACCCGGAGCGCATCACCGGCATCGTCACCCAGAACGGCAACGCGTACGAGGAGGGCCTGACGCCGTTCTGGGAGCCGCTGCGCAAGGCGTGGGCCGACCCCTCCGAGGAGAACACCTCCGCACTGCTCGGCCTGCTCACCCCCGAGGCCACCCACTGGCAGTACACGCACGGCGTCCCCGACGCCGCCATGGTCAACCCCGACAAGGCGGCCCTCGACCAGGCCCGCCTCGACCGGCCCGGCAACCACGCCGTCCAGCTCGCCCTGTTCGTGGACTACGGCCGCAACCCGGGCCTCTACCCGCAGTGGCAGGAGTACCTGCGCACGCACCAGCCGCCGGTGCTGGCCGTGTGGGGGCGGCACGACGAGATCTTCGGCCCCGACGGCGCCCTCGCCTTCGACCGGGACACCAAGCGCGCCGAGATCCAGCTCATCGACGCGGGCCACTTCGCCCTGGAGACCCGTGGCCGGCAGATCGCCGCGCTGGTCCGCGACTTCCTCCGCCGCCTCTCCGACTGACGGGAGCCTCCGATGCCCCAGCCCCGCCGCCGCGGGAACACCACGGCCCGCCCCGGCCTGTCCGCCGCGGCCGTCCACACGCACCGATCCCTGGGCTCCCGCCGCGCGCCCGCCCCCCACGGGCGCGCGGCGGGCCCGACGGACGGGCCGCCGCCCACCCGGAGGTGGGGGTGGGCCGGGACGTCGGGGGCGCCCGCCCGTCCGTCCGGCAGGGCGGTGGCCCTGGCCACCGCGGCGGCGCTGGCCGGACTGTCGTTACTGGCCCTGCTGGCCGGACTCACCGGCATGGAGCTGTTCGCGCTGCCGTTCGCCGCCACCGCCGGGATCGTGGCCCTGGCGCCCGCCGCGCCGTTCGCCCAGCCGCGCAGCATCCTCCTCGGCCACCTGAGCGCCACCGCGCTCGCCCTGGCGCTCACCGCCCTCACCGGCCCCTCGGTGTGGACGGCGGTCGCCGCGGCGGCGCTCTCCACGGCCCCGATGCTGCTGCTGCGGGCCCCTCACCCGCCGGCCGGGGCCACGGCGGCGCTGATCGGGCTCACCGCCCCCGACCCGGTGTACCTGCTCGACCCGGTCCTGGTCGCGAGCGTCGTGGTGATCGCCGCCGGGGTGGCGCTCGGACGGGCGCTGCCGGGCCACAGATATCCCGCCTACTGGCGGTGAACCGTCACTGCCGGTGGCGCACGGCCTCGGCGATCACCAGGGCGGTCTCGTCGAGCTCGTGCTCGCCGTCCTCGACGTCCCACAGGGCGTTCTGCAGGATCCGGCCGAGGGTCCAGCCGGCCGCCCTGGCGGGGTCGAGGCCCAGCCCGTCCACCATCAGGTCGAACCGCCGCAGCACGCCCCTGATCGGGTCGCCGGTGGCGACGACGGCGTCCCAGCGGTTGTCCAGGGCGGGCCACAGGTCGAACCCGGGGTCGCCGGCCAGCGGCTTGGGGTCGATGGCCAGCCACGGCTCCCGCTCGGCGGCCAGCACGTTGTCGTAGTGCAGGTCCCAGTGCAGCAGCCGGTCGCCCGGCTCGGCGACGAGCTCGGCGACCGCGTCGGCGCACCAGCGCAGCCAGTACCTGTCCTGCTCGCGGGGCAGCGCGGCGGTCGCGCGGTCGACGTCGGCCAGCATCTGCGCGGCGATGTCGCCCAACCGGCGCAGCCCCGGCGGGGCGGGGAAGGCGGTCAACCGGCCCAGCAACCCGGTCAGGATCGTCAGCGCCTCGGTGTCGTCCGGGACGGCCGACAGCGGGCGGCCGGAGTCGAGGCGTTCCAGCAGCAGGGTGCCGGTCTCGGGGTCGTCGTCGAGCAGCAGGACCGAGCCCTTCCCGGCCCACGTGCGCAGGCCGGGCGCCTCGGTGGCGTTCTCGTCGGTGACGGGCTGGAGCTTGAGCGCCGCCCTGGCGCCGTCCTCCCGTACGACGGGCAGCACGAGGGAGACCACGCCGTGCATGGGGCGGCCCTCGTCCAGCCGCAGCCCCCACTCCTCCAGGTAACGCTCGGCCAGCGCGGGCAGGCCGGCCGACCAGGCCCGCCCCCGCTCGCCGTCGATCTTCACATGTGATGCGGTCAACGCCTCGGGAACCATGATTCTCATCGCCCCAGTCTGCCTCCGGCCGGGGCGCCCGCGGCTAGAAGTGCCAGGGGAAGGGCGACCAGTCGGGCGCCCGCTTCTCCAGGAAGGAGTCGCGCCCCTCGGCCGCCTCGTCCGTCATGTACGCCAGCCGCGTCGCCTCGCCCGCGAACACCTGCTGCCCGACGAGCCCGTCGTCGATCATGTTGAAGGCGAACTTCAGCATGCGCTGCGCGGTCGGCGACTTGCCGTTGACCTTGCGCGCCCACTCCAGCGCCGTGGCCTCCAGCTCCGCGTGCGGGACGACGGCGTTGACCATGCCCATGCGGTGGGCGTCGGCCGCGCTGTAGGTGTCGCCCAGGAAGAAGATCTCGCGGGCGAACTTCTGCCCGACCTGCCGCGCCAGGTAGGCCGAGCCGAAGCCGCCGTCGAAGCTGGCCACGTCGGCGTCGGTCTGCTTGAAGCGGGCGTGCTCGGCGCTGGCCAGGGTGAGGTCGGCCACGACGTGGAGGCTGTGCCCGCCGCCCGCGGCCCAGCCGGGCACCACGCAGATCACGATCTTGGGCATGAAGCGGATCAGGCGCTGCACCTCCAGGATGTGCAGGCGCCCGGTGGCGGGGGTGCCGTCGGCGTACTGGTAGCCGTCTTTGCCCCTGATGCGCTGGTCGCCGCCGGAGCAGAAGGCCCACCCGCCGTCCTTGGGCGAGGGGCCGTTGCCCGTGAGCAGCACGCAGCCGACGTCGGTGGCCTGCCTGGCGTGGTCGAGCGCCCGGTAGAGCTCGTCGACCGTCTGGGGCCTGAAGGCGTTGCGCACTTCGGGCCGGTTGAACGCGACCCGCACCGTGCCCTGGTCGAGGGCCCGGTGGTAGGTGATGTCGGTGAAGTCGAAGCCCTCGACGACCTGCCACATCTTCGGATCGAACAGCTCGGAGACCATGGGGGCGAGCCTAACGGATCTGCCCCTCGGCCCACTCGGCCCACTCCTTCTGCACGGCGCCGAGCCGCAGGCCGTACTCCAGGGCGAGCCGGCCGTAGACCGACAGGTTGTCCTGGCCGCTCTCGACGAAGCCCTTGATGGCCTCCATGTGCTCCAGGTGCTTGCCCACCACCTCGGCCTGGCGGCGCAGGTAGGCGCGGGCCTGCTCGGGATCGACCTGGCCGAGGAAGAACACGCGCAGCAGCATGTCGCTGCGCCCGACCCTGACCGGCTCGACCTCGGTGATCCAGCGGCGCAGCTCGGCCCGGCCCTCCTGGGTGATCGCGTACTCCTTGCGGCCGCGCGGGCCCTCGGCCGCGACGCTCACGAGACCGGCGTCGGCCAGCTTGCCGAGCTCGGCGTAGAGCTGGCTCTGCGTGGCCGGCCAGACGTTGGACAATGAGACGTCGAAGGTCTTCAGCAGGTCGTAGCCGCTGGCCGGCCCCTCGGCGAGCAGACCAAGCACGGCGTGTCTCAAGCTCATATTCCTATATTGACATATCTCCACAGGAGGTTCTACATTCGACATGTCTACTTAGGAATGTCAAAGGAGTTGCGCGATGCGCGGTCTGCTCGGTTTCCTCCCCTGGGTCGTCTACGCGGTCATCGCCACGGGTGACGAGTGGCGCTGGGGCGCCATCACCGGCCTCGTGATCGCCCTCGCCCTCGTGGTCATCGACCGGCGGTCCGGCCGGGCCTGGGACGAGATCGTGATCGAGACGAGCGCCGCCGCCTTCTTCGCCCTGCTCACGGTGCTCTCCCTGGCGGCCCCGCACTCGCCGCTCACGCCGTACGGGCCCGCGCTGGTCAACGTCTGGCTGGCCGGCACCGCCTGGGGCTCGCTGGCCATCGGCAAGCCGTTCACGCTGGGCATCGCGCGCACGATGGCGCCGAAGGAGATCTGGGAGACCCAGGCGTTCCGCCGCGTCAACGTGGTGATCACGACGGTGTGGGCGGTGGCGTTCACGCTCGCCGCCGTCGCGCTGACGTTCGTGCTGGCCGCGACCCCCCACGCCACCACGGTCGTCATCGCGATCAAGGTGCTCTCGTTCGTCGTCCCCGCCGTCTTCACCGCCCGTTACCCGAAGGTGGTCAGGCGCCGCGCCGAGGCCGCCGCTAAGTGACCTCCGCCCGCAGCTCGGCCAGGAGCTCCCCCTGGTCGGCCAGCATGTCGGTGAGGATGCGGCGGGCGGCCCCGAGCAGGTCTGCCAGCTCGGGAGTGGCCAGGGTGTAGACCACCGTGCTGCCTTCGCGGATTGCGCTCACGATCCCGGCCCTGCGCAGGACCGCCAGCTGTTGTGAGAGGCTCGACGCCTCGATGTCGATCTGGGCCAGCAGGTCCCTGACGGGCAGTGGACCTTCCTGGAGTAGCTCCAACACTCTGATGCGAGCGGGGTGGCCGAGCGTCCTGAAGAAGTCGGCCTTGGCCTGGTGGACCTCCACGTGCATATTGCAAGACTAATCGAGCGCAGTTGCATAATTCTTCAAGTCGTAACGTTGTTGGATAGCATGACAGCGGGGACTAGGGAGTAGCCATGGGCCGAGGAAGAGCCAAGGCGAAGCAGACGAAGGTCGCTCGCCAGCTGAAGTACGCCAACCACAACATCGACTACGACCGGCTGCGCGAGGAGCTGGGTGCGGACACGCCGCGCGAGGAGATGTACACGTCCACGGCGTCCGAGCAGGAGTCCGAGCGCGCGCAATGACGCGCGCCGGCTTCGCGGGGGCGTCCGCGACGTTCTCGGGCCGCCTGGCCTCCGGCGCCTGACCGGTCGCCGCGAGTTCCAGGCGGTGTTCCCGTGCCCGCCCGGCGGCGTGCCGCAGGGCGCGGGCCGGGCCACGGTGGTCCGGCGGGCTGCTAGCCCGTCACCGCTTCGAGCAGGCGGCGCGCGTCGGCGAGCAGGCGGCCGGTGGCGGCCCGCGACACCGGGTCGGCGTTCTGCTGGAAGCCGTGCGTGAGGCCGGGCTCCCTGCGGCACGTGACCGGCACGCCCGCCTCGGCCAGCCGGCGGGCGTACGCCTCGCCCTCGTCCCTGAGGGCGTCGTGCTCGGCGGTGACCACCAGCGTGGCGGGCATCCCGCTCAGGTCGGGCACGAGCAGCGGGCTCAGCCTGGGGTCGGCGCGCCGCGCCGGATCGGGCGCCCACTGCCGCACGGCCCAGGCGAGGAAGCTCTCGTCGAGGCCGTGACCGGTGCCCTTCTCCCGCACGCTCGGGCAGGAGAGCGTGAGGTCGGTGTTGGGGCAGACCAGGATCTGGGCGGCGGGCGACGGGTCGCCCGCGTCCCGCAGCGCCAGGCAGGCCATCGTGGCCAGGTAACCGCCCGCGCTGTCCCCGGCCACCGCGACCGGACGGGCCTCGCGCAGCACGTCCACGACGTCCTCGACGGCCGCCGGGTACGGGTGCTCGGGCGCCAGCCGGTAGTCCACGGCCAGCACCTCCACGTCGCACTCGCGGGCCAGCAGGCGGCAGATCCGGTCGTGCGTGTCCAGGTCGCAGAGCACCCACGCGCCGCCGTGCACGTACACCACCAGCGGCCGCCGCTCCCGCGCGGGCCGGTAGTGCCGCAGCGGCAGCCCGCGCGGCCCGGCCAGGTCGGTCACCTGCGGCAGCTCGGGCCCCCGCGCACGCAGGTGCGCCCGCTCGGCGCTGCCCCTGCGCAGCTCATGGACGTCGGGATCGTTCATGGACGACGAGTGTAGGGATCACCGGCGGGCAAAGATCTCGCGGCGCAGGCGCAAAGCCGGGCATGCGGGGAAGGCCGATGGGCAGGTGCCGATCGGCCGACAAGGAGATCCAGACATGCGCGTAGGAATCGTGGGCTCGGGCCGGCTCGGCGCGCCGCTCGGCCGGCTGCTCGCGGCGGCCGGTCACGACGTGCTCTTCAGCGACGCCCGGCCGGCCCTGGCCGAGGAGGCCGCGGCCGCCGCCGAGGGGCAGTCGGGCGTCGGCTCGCCGATCGAGGCGGCGCGCTTCGGCGAGGTCGTCGTCATGGCGGTGTGGTGGGAGGCGTTCCCCACCGTGGTCGAGGAGCTGGGCGCGGCGCTGGGCGGCAAGATCGTCATCGACCCCAGCAACCCGATCACCCGGCTCGACGGCGCCGAGGCGGTGGTGGCCGTGCCGGACGGGCTCACCAGCCCGCAGTACCAGCAGCACGTGCTCGGCCGCGAGGTGCGGCTGGTGCGCACGTTCAACACCAAGTACCCCAACGAGCTGCTGGACCTGGGCACGGCCGGGCAGCGGGGCGGCCCGCGGGCCGACATGCCCTACTGGGGCGACGACGAGGCCGCCAAGAAGGCCGTGGTGCCGCTCATCGAGGACGCCGGCTTCACCGCCATCGACGGGGGCGGGCTCGCCGACGCCCTGTGAGCCGGGACGAGCCGGGCTGGGCCCGGCCGGCCCTGCGTGAGCCGGGACGGGCCTGGGGGAGCCGAGGGGGCCGGAATCAGGCCGCGCAGGTGTCGTGGGTGGCGTCGAAGCCCTTGATCGCCTCGGTGTCGTCGGCGCGCAGCGGCTTGAGCCCCTTCCAGTCGTCGCCGATCACCAGCACCAGGTGGTTCGTCCGGGCGCCGGGGACCAGCTTGGGCGTGGCGGCGAGCAGGTCGTTGGTGAGCGTGGGCACCCGCGTCTCGGCGTTGGGGCCGTAGAGCAGCGTGGTCTTCGCCTGGGGCTTCCTGGCCGTGTCGCCGATCTTGCTGATGTGGTAGCCGCGCTGTTCCAGGAAGGCGGCCACCTGCGTGCCGAGGCCGCCGCGGTAGGTGCCGTTGCGCAGCTCGATCTGGATCTTCGACCGCCCCACCTTGGCCTGGCCGCCCTTGACGCCCTGGACGCTCTGGTCCCTGGCGACGATCTGGAACAGCCGCCCGGCCTGCGGCTGCACCCACTCGACCCGGCCCGGCTGGGTCAGCGAATAGTGCCAGGGGGTGGTGATGAACCGGATCTGCCCGGCGTTGAGGCCCTGGAGGCTGGTGGCGAGGTCCTTCATGACGCCCACCGACAGGTCGTCGTCGACGGTCACCGACTTGGTTCCGGCGTCGAGGAAGCCGAACAGCTTGGACGGGTCGGTGAGCGTCTCGCCGCTCATCACCTTCTTGAGCATCGAGGCGATGAACATCTGCTGCCGCTGGATGCGCCCGATGTCGGAGCCGTCGCCGAGGCTGTAGCGGGCGCGGACGTAGCCGAGCGCCTGCTCGCCGTTGAGCGTCTGCCGCCCGGCGGGCAGGTGGAGCAGGGCCTTCTTGTCGTTCACCGGGGAGGGCAGGCAGACCTCGACGCCGCCCACGGCGTTGACCATGCTCTTGAAGCCGGTGAAGTCGACCTTCACGAAGTGGTCGATGTGGATGCGGGTGAGCGACTCGATCGTCTTCCAGGTGCAGGCGATGCCGCCGGAGTTGAACGACTCGTTGATCATGCCCAGGTGCGGCTGCTGGCCGGGCAGGCCGCCCGTGGCCCGGCAGGCGGGGAGCTGGACCAGCGAGTCGCGCGGGAAGCTGATCACCATGGCGTTGTCCCGCTTGGACGACACGTGCGCCAGCATGATCGTGTCGGTGCGCTCGCCCGCGATGCGGCGGCCGTACCTGGCGTTCTTGCCGTCGCGCTGGTCGGAGCCCACGATCAGGACGTTCATCGCCGAGGTGGCGACCTTGGGGGGCCGCGTCTCGCCGAGGTCCTCCTTGGTGACCGTGGAGCGCTTGAGGTTGCCGCTGAGTTTCGCGGTGACGCCGACGGCCACGCCGGCGACCAGGAGGACGACGGCGACCGCGATCGCGATCACCCAGCGTAGCCAGCGCCCGTGGCGCCTCTTGGGGGCGCCGGGGTCGCTGGAGGGCGGAGCATCGACAAGCCCGCTGCTCACGTGACTCCAGAGGGACGGGGGCCGAGGGGCCACCGCCCCGGGCCAAGAGCCTCGCCGTACAAGTCTCGGCCGTTGAACGTGCCCGAGTGTACTCAGTCCGGGACGGGTATGCGGAGGGACCGCGTTCCTTGACGGTCAAGCCTCGGGTCAGCGCTCGCGCGGGGTCACCAGGCCGGACTCGTAGGCGAAGACCACGAGCTGGGCGCGGTCGCGGGCGTGCAGCTTGGTCATCGCCCGGCTGACGTGCGTCTTGGCGGTGGTCGGGCTGATCACCATCTGGGCGGCGATCTCGTCGTTGGACATGCCGCGGGCGACCAGGGCGGTCACCTCGCGTTCGCGGTTGGTGAGCACGTCCAGGCCTTGGGGTTCGGGCTCGGGGCGGCGGGCGACGTACTCGCCGATCAGGCGGCGGGTGATGGCGGGGGAGAGCAGGGCGTCGCCGCGGGCGGCCACCCTGACGCCCTGGAGCAGGTCCGCGGGCTCGGTGTCCTTGACCAGGAAGCCGCTCGCGCCGGCGCGCAGGGCCTGGAAGACGTACTCGTCCAGGCCGTAGTTGGTCAGGATCACCACGTGGACCTCGGTCAGGCGGTCGTCGGCGGCGATCCGCCTGGTGGCCTCGATGCCGTCCATGACGGGCATCTGCACGTCCACGAGCGCCACGTCGGGGCGGTGTTCCAGGGCGAGGGCGACCGCCTGCTCCCCGTTGGCGGCCTCGGCGACGACCTCGATGTCGTCCTCGGCCTCCAGCAGGGCGCGGAAGCCGCCGCGGATGAGGGCCTGGTCGTCCACCAGCAGCACGCGGATCACCGGGCCTCCTGCAGCGGCAGCTCGGCGCGCACGGTGAACCCGCCCTCGGGACGCGGCCCGGTCGCCAGCCGCCCGCCGAGCGCCGTGACGCGCTCGCGCATGCCCAGCAGGCCCACGCCGGGGTCGCAGGGGCCGCCGTTCGCGCGGCCGTCGTCGTCCACCTGCACGATCAGCTCCTCCTTGCCGTAGTCGACGCGTACCGAGGCGGTGGCGGGCCCGGCGTGCTTGGAGACGTTGGTCAGCGCCTCCTGGACGATCCGGTAGGCCGCCCGGTCGACCTCGGCAGGCAGGTCGCGGCGGTCGCCGGTGACCGTCACCGTGGCCGGGACGCCGGTCGAGCGGGCCCGTTCGACCAGGTGGGTGAGCCGGTCGAGGCCGCTGGCCGCGGGGGCGTCGTCGTCCTCGCGCAGCACCTCCAGCGTGGCGCGCAGCTCGCGCATGGCCTCGCCGCTGGCCTCCTGGATGGCCAGCAGCGCCGCCGGCACCTCCTCGCCGCGCTTGCGCGCGAGGTGCACGGCCACGCCCGCCTGCACCTTGATGACGGAGATGGTGTGGGTGAGCGAGTCGTGCAGCTCCCTGGCGATGCGCAGCCGCTCCTCGCCCGCCCGCCGCAGCGCCGCCTCCTCGCGGGTCCGCTCGGCCTCGGCGGCCCGCTGTTCGACCTGCACGAGGTACGCCTGCCGGTGCCGGGTCACGGTCGCGGTCACCCCGGCCGCCAGGAACCAGCCGAGCAGCAGCGTCGTCTTCTGCACGATCTCCTGCGCGGTCTGCCCGTCGGGGGTGGCCAGGTTGACCGCCAGGGTCCCGCCCAGGAACACCGCGCCGGCCGCCGCCGCGAGCGCCCGGTGACCGGCCCTGACCGTGGCGAACACGGTCACCATCACCGGGAAGGCGGCCGGCGGGCCGGGCTGGGCGTGCGCGGAGTAGACCAGCATGCAAAGCGTGGTGACCAGCAGCGCCGGGACCGGCGCCCGCCGCCAGGCGACCAGCGCGAGCGACCCGGCGAGCACGGCGGCGTAGTCCGCGGGCCCCGCGTCCGGCGTGGCCACCACGGTCGCCGTCAGCAGCACGGCCACCACCGCCGCGAGCGCCGCGTCCATGACGGCGGGGTGCCATCGCAAGCTCATGCCAAGCACAGTAGAGCCTGATGTGTCGATAATCGTCCTCACATGGGCGGAATGGGGGACTACTCCCGCCGTCGTACGCCGTCCGCCTCTGCGCCCCGCGCCGTAGCCGCGGAAGTCATCCCGGGCAGGACGACTCCGGCCCGTCCCGCGGCCCACCATGGCGGCCATGAACACGACGCAGACGGCCGCAGGCCAGTTCCGCTACGTCACGCCCGTCCGGCCGCAGGACGCCACGGGCCGGGTGGCCCAGGTCTACGCCCGCCTCGCCGACGACTTCGGCATGGCCCGCATGGCGGTCTTCCTGACCTTGTCGCCCGCTCCCGCCGTGCTGGCCGGGACCTGGGCGCTGCTGCGGGAGTCGCTGCTGGCCGGGCCGGGGTCCAGGACCGGCAGGGAGGTGGTGGCGCTGGGGGTGTCGCTGGCCAACCGGTGCCCGTTCTGCGTGGCCGCGCACACGACGCTGCTGCACGCCACCGGCGACCACAGGCTGGCCGAGACCGTCGCGGCCGGGGGCGTGCCGGCGGATCCCGGGCACGCCACGCTGCTGCGGTGGGCCAAGGACCGGCGGGTGCCCGCGCCCTTCCCCGCGGAGGAGGCGCCCGCGTACGTCGGCACCGCGCTGACCTTCCACTTCGTCAACCGGATCGCCTCGTCCCTGCTCACCGAGAACCTGCTGCCGGGCAACCTGCAGAAGTCGCGCCTGGTGCGCAGCGTCGGCGGCCGGGCCATGTCCCGGACGGTGCGCAGGGAACTCCCGCCCGGCGCGGGCCTGGACGTGCTGGACGGCCTGCCCTCCGCGCCCGAGCCCGCCTGGGCGGCCGGCACGCCGGTCGGCACGGCGTACGCCACGCTCATGGCCGTCGCGGTGACGGGCGGGGAGCTGCTCGGCGAGGCGGCGCGGACGGCCGTCACCGAGGCGGTCGCGGCCTGGGACGGCGAGCACCCGCCGATGGGCGGCGACTGGCTGTCGGGCCCGCTGACCGGCGTGCCCGGCGGGGAACGGGCGGGAGCCAGGCTCGCGCTGCTCGCCGCCCTCGCGCCCTACCGGGTCACCGACGCGGACGTCGCCGCCTGGCGCGGCGCCGCGCCGACGGACGAGGACCTGGTGCGGCTCGTCGCCTTCGGCGCCGCCACGGCGACGCGGCACGCGGAGGGCGTCCTCACCGGGACCCGCGTGGGCGCCGGCGGCAGGTCAGGCCGGTAGGCAGGCGGGCGGGCGGCCCGAGGCGGGCCAGACGTATTCCAGGTCGTCGGGCTCGTCGCCGAAGAGCGGGCGGTAGTGATCGGGGTCCTTGCGCAGGAGGGCGGAGCGGTGGCTGAGGTGGAAGGCGTCGTCGCCGAGCCAGGGCGGCAGCTCGCCGGCCGCCGCCAGCTCGTGCTGGGTGCGGATGACGGGGGTGCCGCAGGCGCGGCCCAGCTCGACGGACATCGTGGCCGCGCAGGTGTCGGCCCGGCCGGTCGAGCACCAGCGTTCGCACACGTCGAGCCCGTAGCGGACCAGGGCCTCCTCGTAGCCGGCCCACATCTTGACGGCGGGGTGGTGGCGCCAGCCGTAGCCGGGGACGGTCAGGGCGCGCAGCACCTGCAGAGCTTCCACCCGCTGCTTGCCCAGCCGCAGCGCGTCCAGGACTCCGGCACTGGCCGCGAAATCCGGATACGGAAGAAATGTCTGCATCTATGCCCCCGCTGACCTGGTCTTTCCCGCCTGCCGCCCCGCGAGATCGTATATGGACCGCACGGCTCGCGGCGCGCACAATCGGCCCATGGGCTATGTCGGCGCGCGGACGCCTCGCAGGGAAGACGCCAGACTGCTGACCGGAAAGGGGAGATACGTCGGCAACGTACGCCTGCCCGGCATGGCGTACGCGGTGGTGGTGCGCAGCCCCGTCGCGCACGGACGGCTCCTCGGCTGCGACGCCAAGGCCGCCTGGACGGTCGAGGGGGTGCTCGACGTCATCACCCCCGCCGACGCCGCGGAGCTGCTGCTGCCCTGCGTCACCCTCGCCCCCGGCCAGCGGCTGACCTCCTACCGGGTGCTCGACGACACGATCAGGTACGCCGGCCAGCCGATCGCCGTCGTCGTGGCCGGCACCCCCGCCGCCGCCCGCGACGCCGCGGACCTGCTGGACCTGGAGCTCGACCAGTCGCCCGCGACCGTCGGCGCGGAACGCGCACTCGACGAGGACGCGCCGCTGCTCTACCCCGAGTGGGGCACGAACCTGGTCACCGACTTCCTGCTCGGCGACGCCGACTGCGCGGAGTTCGTCGAGTCCGCCGAGCACGTCGTCGAGATGACGTTCAGGATGGGCCGGATCTCGCCGCATCCCGTCGAGCCGCGCGGCGTGGTGGCCGCCTACGCCGACGACGAGCTGACCGTGCACCTCTCCTCCCAGGCCCCGCACCACGTGCGCGAGCACCTGGCCGACGCGTTCGGGCTCACCCACGACCGGGTACGCGTGATCAGCCGGGACGTCGGCGGCGGGTTCGGCGGCAAGGAGCACGTCTACCCCGACGAGGCGCTCGTCTGCCTGGCCGCGATGCGGACGGGCCGCCCGGTGAGCTGGACCGAGTCGCCCGGCGACCGGCTGACGGCGACCCTGCCCGCGCGGGCCGCCGTCCACCGGGCCAGGCTGGCGCTCGACGACCAGGGCCGGTTCGTCGCCCTGGACGCCGACATCCTCGGCGACCTCGGCGCCCATCCCTCGAACGTGGGCATCTCGCCCTTCGCGGTCTCGGCCACCCTGCTGCCGGGGCCGTACCGGTTCGAGCGGGTCGGCGTACGGGTGCGCGGAGTGGTCACCAACACCACCCCGACCGGCTCCTACCGCGGCTTCGGGCAGCCCGAGTGCACCTGGACCAGGGAGCGCCTGATCGACGAGGCGGCCCGGCGGCTCGGCCTGGACCCGGTCGAGCTGCGGCTGCGCAACATGCTGACGCCGGACGAGCTGCCGTGCACGAGCCGGGTCTACCAGCAGTACGACTCCGGCGACTACCCCCGGGCCCTGCGCACCCTGCGCGACCTGGTCACCCCGGTCACCGGCGTGGACGACGGCCGCCTTCGCGGCGTGGGCTACTCCTGCCACGTCGAGACCACCGGCCTGGGCCCGTCGATGGAGATGAAGGCGTCGGGCATCCAGGCGGGCGGCTACGAGACGGCGGTGCTGCGCATGGAGCCGGACGCGTCGGTGGTGGTGTCGTCCGGGGTGGTCTCGATCGGGCAGGGCATCGAGACCGCGCTGGCCCAGGTCGCGGCCGACCGGATGGGGGTGCCGATCGAGCGGGTGCGGGTGGTGCTGGGGGACACGGCGGCGACGCCGTACTCGTCGATCGGGTCGATCGCCAGCCGGTCGCTGGCGGTCGGCGGCGGGGCGCTCGTCCAGGCCGCCGCCCGGCTGCGGGACAAGCTGCTGGCCATCGCCGCCCACCGGCTGGAGGCGGCGCCCGGCGACCTGGAGATCGCCGAGGAGTGCGTGCGCGTCAAGGGCGACCCGCGGGCGTCGGTGTCGCTGCGGGAGCTGGCCACGTCCGCCTGGCGGGCCTGGGACCTGCCCGAAGGCGTCACGCCGGGGCTGGAGGAGCGGGTCAGCTACGACCCGGCCGCCTACACCTTCGCCTACGGCGCGCACGCCGCCGCCGTCGCGGTGGACCCCGAGACCGGCGCGGTCGAGGTGGAGCGCTACTGGGTGGTCAACGACGCCGGGACGCTGGTCAACCCGTCCGTGGTCGAGGGCCAGATCCGCGGCGGGGTCGCGCAGAGCATCGGCATGGCGCTGACCGAGGAGATCGTCCACACCGAGGACGGGCAGCCGCTCGCCGAGTACCTGCTGCCGACCACCCGCGAGGTGCCCGACATCGAGGTCGTGCTGCTGGAGACTCCCTCGCCGCTCACCCCGGGCGGCATGAAGGGGGCGGGCGAGGCGGGCACGATCGGCCCGCCCGCCGCCATCGGCAACGCGGTCGCCGCCGCCATGCCCGAGCTGGCCGGACGCGTCACCGACGTGCCCCTCACCCCTCAGGTCGTGTGGAGGTGTCGGCACCTCTGACCTGGGCACGAGGAGCCTGAAGGTTCGGATCGGGGGACGAATCATGGAATATCGTGCACTCTTGGCGTCCATCGGCCGCATGACGGGCCTGGGCGCCGGCCCGGCCAGAGCGGCGGCGGAGGCCACGCTGACCACGCTCGCCCGCACACTCGACGACGACGACCGGCGCGAGCTCATCGACGCCCTGCCGCCCGAGCTGACCAACGACTTCCCCATGGACCATCCGCGCAACGACGGCACCGAGGAGGGCTTCGTCCGGCAGGCGGCGCTGCTCGGCCGTCGTCCGCCCGAGCAGGCCAGGATCAGGGCCCAGGCCGTGCTGGCCGCCGTCGCCGAGCAGGACCCCGAGCTGATCGCCCGGTTGCACATCCCCGAGCAGGTACGCCCACTGTTCGACCCGCCGGACAGCGGCGGCGGCATCACCGGCCCCAAGGGGCACGCCGCCCCGCTCACCGCCGACGAGATCGCCGCGGCCCTCGCCACCCTGCCGCTGTGGACCGGCGACCGCTCGGCGCTGCGCCGCGAGATCTCCCTGCCGCGGGAGAACCTGCGTGCCGTCCGCCGCGCGCTCGACCGGCTCAAGGCCACCTACGGCCGGCAGCCCCAGCTCCACGACACCGCCGACGGCCTGGCCATCGTGGTCAGGACCGTCTCCGTGGGCGCGGTGACGGCCCTCGACGTGCAACTGGCCAGGCGGGTCGACGACCTCATCGAGGAGGTGGGCGCCGGCATCGGCCGCCCGTAGCCGCGGGCCCGGCCGGTCTCGGGGCGCGGGCCTGGCTAGCCGCGCGGCCGGTCGGGCGTCGTCTCGCCGGTCAGGTCCTCCAGGTGCTTGCCCGACTGCGACAGGGCCTGTTCCAGCGCCGCCTGCCCGGCGGTCTTGTGCTCCGCCGGGATCCTCCCCGCCACGCCCGGACGCCCGGCCGGGCGCTCACCCGGACGTTCACGCGGACGTTCACCCGGGCGCTCGGCCGGACGCCTGGCCGCGTCGAGGAGCGGCGTGGTGTCGGTCTCGGGGGTGTTCTCGTCAGGACTGCTCATGGCCCTGTCCGTACCCGCTGACCTGGGAAGACATGTCGGAGCGCGAAGAAAGTCAGGATTTCTCGAAAACGTTCGACCCGAACGGCCCTCGCGTGCGTACAGGTTTGGACAGCCGCATGTCCGACAACTCGGAGGCAGGTCTCGTGTTGACTGAAACGAGCATTCGTCGCCGCCCTTCCCAGGATGGAGAGGCCATGTCCAGGCTGCGGTCGGCCCGGCGGATCCGGATGCAGTACGTATGGCCGTTGCGCCCGGACGCCCGGACCGTCGGCCACGCCCGGTCGATCGTCCGTGAGGAGCTGTCCGGGCTCGACCTGCACGACGACGTCGTGGACGACGCCGTCCTCATGGTGAGCGAGCTGGTCACCAACGCGTTCATGTACGGCGAGGGCCCCTACGAGCTGCTCCTGCACGTGGACGCCAAGGAGGTCATGTGCGTCGTCGTGGACGCCGGCCCGCCCCTGCCCGCCCCCTCGGTCCCCGACCCGTCCGCCGAGCACGGACGGGGGCTGCGCATCGTCGCCCGGCTCTCCGACGGCTTCTACGGCTGCCATCCCCAGCGTTACCTGACCCACCCCGACCTGGTCGGCAAGGCCACCTGGTTCGCGCTGCCACGCCGCGGCGGGCCCGGCAACGTCGTGCCGATCAGGGCGGGCACGTAGAGGGTTTCCAGTCTCCTGCAAGTCGGCCCGACCATACTGTGATCGATTTGGACGAAGCCGATGAGTGGGACAACGTGGAATTCCGAGTTCTGGGGCCGCTGGAGGTCCGCGACGCCGACGGGGGCGCGGTCGGTCTCGGCGGCCCCCGTCCGCGAGCCGTGCTGGCCCGGCTGCTGGTCGCGCAGGGGGCCGTGGTCCCCGCCGAGACGCTGATCGACGACCTGTACGGCGACGCCGCCCCGCCCAGCGCCCTGCCCACCCTGCACTCCTACGTCTCCAACCTGCGCCGCGCGATCGAGCCGGACCGGGGGCCGCGCGCCCGGCCCAGGACGCTGATCGCCCGCCCGCCCGGCTACCTGCTGGCCGCCGCCGACGTGGACGCGCTCCGCTTCGCCGAGCTGGTGAACCGGGCCGAGTTCCGGTCGGCAGAGGAGGCGCTGGCCTGCCTGGAGGAGGCGCTCGGGCTGTGGCGCGGCTCGCCGTACGAGGAGTTCCAGGACGAGCCGTGGGCGATCGTCGAGGTGAGCCGCCTGCGCGAGCTGCGCCTGGTCGCGGTCGAGCGGCGGGCCCGCGCGCTGCTCGACCTGGGCCGTCCGCAGGCGCTGATCACCGAGTTGGAGGCCGAGACCGTCGCCAACCCGCTGCGCGAGCGCCTGTGGTGCCTGCTCGCGCTGTCCCTGTACCGCACCGGCCGCCAGGCCGAGGCGCTGGCCGTGCTGCGCACGGCGGCCAGGCGGCTGTCCGAGGAGCTCGGCCTCGATCCTGGGCCCGAGCTGCGGTCGCTGGAGTCGGACATCCTGCGCCAGGCCGGCTCGCTCGCGCCGGTGGACGACACTCCGGCGCTGGTGGCCGCGCCAGGCCCCCTGGACGTCCCGCACGGGCGGGAGGCCGAGCTGGCCGAGCTGGTGGCGGTGGCCGAGCGGGCCGCGCCCGCCGGGCTCGCGGTCGCCGAGGTCAGCGGTGAGCCGGGGATCGGGAAGACGCGGCTGCTGGAGGCGTTCGGCGAGCACTGCGCGCGGCTCGGCCGGCTCGTGCTCCACGGACGCTGCCACGACGCCGAGGGCACGCCCGCGCTGTGGCCGTGGACGCAGGTCTTCCAGGCGCTGGAGCCGCACTGCCCGCCGCCGGACCGCGAGCCCCTGTCCGGCCTCCTCGACGCCCGCCCCGAAGCGCCCCCGGACGCCGGGGACCCGGCCGAGGCGTTGTTGTCGCGCCGGAACCAGGCCGCCGCCCGGTGGCTGGTCACGGCCTCGCGCGCCCAGCCGCTCGTCATCGTCCTGGACGATCTCCAATGGGCCGACCCGGCCTCGCTCGACCTGCTCAGGCATCTGGTCATGCTGCTGCGCGGCGGCGCGGTCACGCTGGTCGCGGCCTTCCGCACCGGGACCGGCGACGTGCTCGGGCGGCTGGTCCGCTACGACCTGTCGCGGGTGCGCCTGACCGGCGTCGGCCCCGAGGCGGTCCGGGCCATCGCGGCCGACCTCGGCGTCGAGCTGGACGACGAGTCGTGCGCCAGGATGGCCGACCGCACCGGCGGCAACCCGTTCTTCCTGCGCGAGAGCATCAGGCTGCTGGCCCAGAACCCGGATGTGGACGAGGTGCCCGAGGCGGTGACCGAGCTGGTCCGCCTGCGGCTGGACGCGCTCGCCGGGGTCACGGACGTGCTGGCGGTCGCGGCGCTGGCCGGCCGGGAGTTCGACCCGGCCGTGGTGGCCCGGGTCGCGGGGGAGGAGGCGTACGGGCCGCTCGACCGGGCCGTGCGCGGCGGCCTGCTGGCGGCGCGGGCCGGCGGGCGGCTGGCGTTCGTGCACGACCTGGTGCGCGAGGCGCTCGTCAGGGACCTGCCGCCGCTGCGCAGGGCGGCGTTGCACCGGGACCTGGCCGCCGCGCTGTCCGCCCGTCCGGCGACCGACGTCGAGGTGATCGCCCACCACGCCGTGCAGGCCGGTCCGGTGGCGTACGGGGAGGCGGTGCGGTGGGCGCGGGCCGCGGCCGAGCAGGCCGAGCTGCGCCTGGGCTACGCCGAGTCCGCGTCCTGGCTGGGGCACGCGGTGGCCGCGCACGACGCCTGCGGCGGCGACCCGGCCGAGCACGTGGAGCTGCTGCTGCGGCAGGTGCGCGCGCTGCTCGCGGCGGGCGAGCCGGCCGCCGCCCGCCGGGTCAGGGACCAGGCCGTGCGGGCGGCCGACCGCGTCACGGACGGGGGAGCGGCGCTCCGGGTCCGGGCGCTGACCTCGTTCGACACGCCGACGATCTGGACGCTGCGGGACCCGTACGGCACGGCCGACCCGCTGCTCGTCCGCCGCTTCGAGAACGCGCTGCGCGAGCTGCCGGAACCGGACGGACCCGAGCGCGCGATGCTGCTGGCCGGGCTGGCCCAGGAGCTCTACGACGCCTCCGGCGACCCGCGGGCCGAGGGGCTGTCCGCGCAGGCCGTGGCCATGGCCCGGCGGCTGGGCGACCGGCGGCTGCTGATGCGCGCGCTCAACGCCAGGCACCTGTCGCTGCCGCGTCCGCCGCACGTGCACGAGCTGGCGGACCTCGCCGCCGAGCTGCACGAGCTGGCGGACGGCGAGCCGGCCTACCAGCTGCTGGCGAACATGATGGACACCCACAACCGGCTGGAGCTGTTCGACGTCACCGGCGCCGACCTGGCCGCGGCCCGCTGCGACGACCTGCTCGACCGGCTCCCGCTGCCCTGGCCGCGCTTCCAGCACACGCTGTGGCGGGCGGGCCGGCTGGTGCTCGGCGGCCACTTCGACCAGGCGGACGACCTGTACGCCGACGCCGCCGACCAGGCGTCCTGCCTCGGCATCTGGCACGCCACCCGCGCGGTGACCGCCGGCCGCCTGGCCCTGGACTACCACCGGGGCACGATGGCCGCCGCGGGCCCGCTCATCGACGTCCTGCGCGGCGCGAACCACGCCCTGGACCAGGCCGCCCGCACCCTCCACCGGCACGCCCAGGGCCGCCTGGACGAGGCCCGCAAGCTGGACGGCCAACCGCTGCTCGACCGGTCGCGCCCGTCCACCCTGTGCCTGCGGGCCGCCGCCGCGGCGGCGCTCGGCCGGGTGCACGAGTGCCGCCTGCTCTACGAGGCGCTGCTGCCCTTCGGCGGCCGGATCACCGTCCTGTCGGCCTGCGCCTGGGTGGGGCCGGTGGACTGGCACCTCGCGCTGCTGGCCGAGGCGACCGGCCGGCACGAGAGCGCGGTCCGGCACCTGACCGAGCTCGAACGGCTGGCCGCCCGCAACGGCCTGACCTGGTGGCGCGACCGGGCGGCCGAGGCCCGCCGGGGGCCCGGCCGCAAGCACCTGCAACTGGCCACCAGCGGATGACAAGGGCCCCCTGATCGACTCTCCTGACGATCGCCGGGAGGGGAGTGCGGGATGACGGGTGCGCAGGCTTTGGTGAGGGCGCTTGAGCGGGTCGGCGTGGACACCGTGTTCGGCATCCCCGGCGGCGCCGTCCTGCCCGCCTACGACCCGCTGTACCGCTCGACCTCGATCAGGCACGTGCTGGTCCGGCACGAGCAGGGCGCCGGGCACGCGGCCGAGGGCTACGCGCAGGCCACCGGCAAGGTCGGGGTCTGCATGGCGACCAGCGGCCCGGGTGCCACGAACCTGGTGACGCCGCTCGCCGACGCCTACATGGACTCGGTGCCGATCGTCGCGATCACCGGCCAGGTGCCCAGCTCGCAGATCGGCACGGACGCCTTCCAGGAGGCCGACATCACGGGCATCACCCTGTCGATCACCAAGCACAGCTTCCTGGTCACCGACGCGGCCGACATCCCCCGCACGATCATGGAGGCGTTCCACCTCGCCTCCACCGGCCGTCCGGGTCCGGTGCTGGTGGACATCACCAAGGACGCGCTCCAGGCCGAGACCGCCTTCGTCTGGCCGCCGGTCATGCGGCTGCCCGGCTACCGCCCGGTCACCCGGCCGAACGCCCGGCAGATCAGGGCCGCCGCCGAGCTCATGGCCACGGCCAGGCGGCCGGTCCTGTACGTCGGCGGCGGCGTGCACAAGGCGGGCGCGTCCGCCGAGCTGCTGCGCCTGGCCGAGCTGACCGGCATCCCGGTTGTCACCACGCTCATGGCCCGCGGCACGTTCCCCGACAGCCACCCGCTGCACATGGGCATGCCCGGCATGCACGGCTCGGTCGCGGCCGTCGGAGCCCTCCAGCGGGCCGACCTGATCGTCGCGCTCGGCGCCCGGTTCGACGAGCGCGTCACCGGCGACCTGGGCACGTTCGCGCCGCACGCCAAGGTCGTGCACGCCGACGTGGACCCGGCCGAGATCTCCAAGAACCGGCACGCCGACGTGCCCGTCGTGGGCGACTGCAAGGAGGTGCTGGCCGAGCTGACCGCCGCCCTGGACGGCCGGCCGGGCGACCGCGCGGACTGGTTGCGCACGCTGGAGGGGTACCGGCGCACGTACCCGCTGGGCTACGAGACGGTCGAGGGCGCGCTCGCCCCGCAGTACGTCATGCAGCGGCTGAGCGCCCTGGCCGGTCCTGAGGCCGTCTACACCTCCGGCGTGGGCCAGCACCAGATGTGGGCCGCCCAGTTCATCGCCCACGAGCGGCCGGGCTCGTTCGTCAACTCCGGCGGCGCGGGCACGATGGGCTTCGCGATCCCCGCCGCGATGGGGGCCAAGATCGGCTGCCCGGACCGCACGGTGTGGGCGATCGACGGCGACGGCTGCTTCCAGATGACCAATCAGGAGCTGGCCGTGTGCGCGCTGGAGGGCGTGCCGATCAAGGTGGCCGTCATCAACAACGGCAGCCTCGGCATGGTCCGCCAGTGGCAGACCCTCATGTACGACGGCCGCCACTCCAACACCGACCTGCGAGCCGCCCGCCGCATCCCGGACTTCGTCGCGCTGGCCGAGGCATACGGCTGCCACGGCCTGCGCTGCGAGCGCCCCGAGGACGTGGACGCGGCCGTCGAGCAGGCCATGGCGATCGACGACCGGCCGGTGGTGGTGGACTTCGTCGTGCACCGGGACGCGATGGTGTGGCCCATGGTGCCCGCCGGCACAAGCAACGACGACATCCGGATCGCCAGGAACCTGGCTCCGAACTGGGGAGATGACGAATGAGTCAAGTCGTAACAAAGCAGCCAAAGGTGCCGAACCTCATTTAAGCTTCCTTGACCCGGGGCGGCCCGGGCCGCGGAACCGAGGTGGAAAGTGGCGCTGCGCGTCAAGGTGCTGGGGCCCATCGTGGCCGAGATCGACGGGGTGGAGGTCGCGCTCGGCGGCCCGAGACAGCGCGCGGTGCTCGCCGTGCTGGTCGCGGCGCGCGGGCAGGTGGTCTCGGCCGAACGCGTGCTCGACGCCGCCTGGGACGAGGGCGAGCCCGCCTCGATGCCCACTCTGCACTCCTACATCACCAGGCTGCGCAGAGCACTCGAACCCGGCCGGACCAGCCGGTCGCCGCAGAGCGTGCTGGCCCGCGTCGGCAACGGCTACACGCTGCGCGTCGAGCCCGACGCCGTGGACGCCGAGCGGTTCGCCCGCAAGGTCGCCGAAGGGCAGCTCCTGCTGGAGTCGGGCGACCACAGCTCGGCGCTGGCGGTGCTGAGCGAGGCCGTGGAGCTGTGGGGCGGGCAGCCGTACGGGGAGTTCGCGGGTGCGGCCTTCGCCGTCCCGGAGATCGCGCGGCTCCAGGGGCTGTTCCTGTCGGCGCGGGAGAGCCTGTTCGCCGCGCAGCTCGCCCTCGGACGGCACGCGGCCGTGGTGCCGGAGCTGGAGAAGCTCACCGCCGAGCAGCCCATGAGCGAGCGCGGCTGGGAGCTGCTGGTGCTGGCCCTGTACCGGTCGGGCCGCCAGGGCGACGCGCTGGCCGCGCTGCGCTCCGCCCGCCGCGTGCTGGCCGAGGAGCTGGGCATCGATCCGGGGCCGGGGCTGCGCGAGCTGGAGGCGGCGGTGCTGGCCCAGGACGACGCGCTGCGTCCCGGCGGCGCCGCGCCGCTGCCGGAACGCGGCGGCAACCTGCCCTTCCCCGTGACCGCGCTGGTCGGCCGGGCGGCCGAGGTCGAGCAGGTGGCCGCGCTGCTCGCCGAGCACCGGCTGGTCACGCTCAGCGGGCCGGGCGGCATCGGAAAGACCCGGCTGGCGCTGGAGACCGCGCGGGCCAGGGACGACGCCGACGGGCCGTGGCTGGTCGAGCTGGCCGGGCTGGCCGACCCCTCGCTGGTGGCCGGGGCCATCGCCCAGGTGCTCGGGCTCACCGGGCCGGTCACCGGGCAACGCCTGGCGTACGCGCTGCGCGGCCGCAGCCCGCTGCTGGTGATCGACAACTGCGAGCACCTCGTGACGGCCGTCCGGGACACGGTGTCCGAGCTGCTGGCCGGGGCGGGCGGCGTACGCGTGCTGGCCACCAGCCGCGAGACGCTCGGCGTGCCGGGCGAGGCCCTGTACGACGTGCCGCCGCTGTCCACGGCCGACGCCCGCGACCTGTTCCTGAGCCGGGCCAGGGCCGCCGCCCCCGGCTGGGAGCCGACGCCCGCCGAGCTGGCCAACGCCGAACGCCTCTGCCTGGGGCTCGACGGGCTGCCCCTGGCGGTCGAGCTGGCCGCCGGACAGTGCCGCATGTTGTCGGTCGAGCAGATCCTCACCTCGATGGACGACAGGTTCAGCGTGCTCACCGACGGCGCCGGCCCGCAGCGGCACCGCACGCTGGCCCGTACCGTGGAGTGGAGCTACGACCTGCTCGAACCCGCCGAGCGCGAGCTGTTCCACCGGCTCGGCGCGTTCGCCTCCGGCTTCGACCTGGACGCCGCGGCCGCGGTGTGCGGGCGGCCGGTCCTGGGCGGCCTGGGCGCGCTGGTGCGCAAGTCGCTGGTCGCTGTCGAGCCCGGCACCTCGCCGCGCCGCTACCGGCTGCTGGAGACGATCAAGGAGTTCGCCCGCGCCCGGCAGGACCCGGCCGAGCTGGCCGAGGCCCAGGCCGCGCATCGCGCCTGGGTGCTGACCCGCGCCGAGGCCGCCGACGCCAGGATCCGCGGCGAGGGGGCGACCGCCGCGATGGAGGTGCTCCTCGCCGACCAGGCCGAGCACCGGGCCGCGTTCACCTCGGCGATGCTGGCCGGCGACGGCGGTTACGCGCTGCGGCTCACCGGCCTGCTGTCGTGGTTCTGGTACCGCAGGGGCCACGTCGCCGAGGGGCTGGCCAGCCTGTCGGCGGCCATGGAGCTCTACCCCGACGCCGAGCCCGGCGTGCGCTCCCAGGCGCTGATCGGCATGGCCGGTCTGCACTACCTGGCCGGCGACTTCGTCGCCGCGAGCCGGCGGGCCAGGGAGGCGGCCGAGATGGCCCGCCTGGCCGACGACCTGGTCGCCGAGGGGCGCGCCCTGACCTACCGCGCGCTGTTCGGCGGCCTGTGCGGGGCGCCGAACGCCCTGGCCGACGCCCGTGCCGCGCTCGACCTGGCCGAGGTGGCCGGCATGGCGTGGCTGCACGCCGAGGCGCTGATGGTGCTCGGCATGCTGCTGGTGTTCGCCCGGGAGACCGGTGAGGCGGCCGGCTGGCTGACCCGGTCGATCGAGGTGGCCACCAGGACGGGACACCGCTTCGTCACCGCCTCCTCGACCTGGCTGCTGATGAAGATCGACCTGCTGGGCGGCCGTACCGACCGGCCCCTGGCGTCCGGGCTGCCGATCCTGCGCATGCTCGACGAGGACAAGGACGTCACGTCCTGGCTGGTCATGGCGCACACGCTGGCCGGGGTGCTCACCGCGGGCGGGCTACCGCGGGACGGCGCCCGCCTGCTCGGCGCGGTCGAGGCGGTCGGGGCCCGGGTCGGCTTCTCGCCGCCGGAGCTGGACCCGGCCGACGGCGCCGAGCGGGAGGCGCTGATCCGGCGTGCGCTGCCCGCCGCCGAGCTGGCCGAGTGCCTGCGCGAGGGCGCCGCCCTGTCACCCGCCCAGGTGCACGCCCTGCTCGACCGGCTGATCCGGAGCCGCGTCCACTGACCTGGGATTCTTGCGCCGGGCGGGTCGGCAGGCTTTGGTACAGGTATGCCCCCAGGTGATCGGCTCGCCGTGCAGACCATCGAGTTCCACGGTGACAAGGTCGCCTTCGGCGAGGCCGGCGTGACGGACGAGGAACGCGCCGCCGCCGGCCGCGAGACGCTCGCCCAGCGCAACCAGGCGCTGCTGCGGGGCAACCGCCGCCGGGCCAGGCGCCGCTACGCCCACGAGCTGCCCGACGGCGTGCACTTCGCGCGCGTGTGGCGGCGGCGCGCCCTGGCGGAGCTGCGGCCCATGCTGACCGGCGGGCCGCTGGCCGTCTGGGGCGAGGACGACGACGTGCTGCACGTGCTCTGGCAGGGGCCGAACGCCCAGCTCGTCGCGGGCGTGCGATTCCCGATGTGGCCGGTCAAGGGGGCGGCCGACCTGTGGGAGCTGTCCCTGCGCGTACGGCACCTGGACCGGGCCGTGATCGGCGTCACCGCGGTGCCTCCCGGCGGCCGGCCGGTGGAGCGGATCTGGCACGGCTCCCGCGCCGCCCCCGCCCCCGCGACGGCCGCCCGGCTCGCCGGCACGTTGGTCACCCGCGAGATCAGCAGCGTCCACCTGGGCGAGCGCCGCGCGATCACCGTCTACCGGCCGCCCGGCCCGATCCGGCCGATGCCCCTGTGTCTGCTGGCCGACGGGCAGGCCGCCGAGTCGCACGCCCGGGTGCTGGAGCCGGCGATCCTGGCCGGCGCGCTGCCGCCGCTGATCCTGGCCGGCCCGCACGCCGCCGGCGCGCCGGGGCCGTACCCGGACGGGCGGGCCAGGGAGTACCTGCCCTACGCCGACCCGCGGCGCTTCGCGGCGCACCTGGCGTTCGTCGTCGGCGAGGTCCTGCCCGGCTTCCCCGAGGCGAGCCACGTCATCAGCGCAGGCTTCTCCGAAGGCGCGGCCTTCGCGCTGACCGCCGCCGACCGGTGCCCTGGCCGGATCGCCGCGGCCGTCGCCCTCAGCCCCGACCTGCTGCCGCAGCTCCTCGACACCTCCGTACGGGTGCCCCGCTACCTCGCGGCGGGCACGCTCGAACCGGCCTCGCTCGACTGCGCGCGCTCGCTGGCCGCGCGCCTGGCCGGGGCGGGCGTGGCCCACCGGTGCACGGCGTGGATCGGCGGCCACGACGGCTACTGGTGGCGGGTGCACCTGCTGGCCGCCCTCACCTGGCTGGCCCGCGAGCCGCCGCCCCGCTCACGCTGACCGCGCCGGCCGGACGGCGGCCAGCACCAGCAGCCCGGCGGACAGCCCGGTGACCGCGGCGGCCAGGTAGACGGCGTTCAGCGCCGAGGGGAACGAACCCGGCCCGGTCATGCCGTCCTGGAACAGGATGCCGAAGGCGGCGACGCCGAGGGCGTACCCGAGCTGCCTGACGGTGTTGACCGCGCCCGCCGCCATCCCGGCCCGGTGCGGCGGGACGTGCGCCATGGCGGCCGAGCTGAGGGCCGGGATGGCCAGGCCGACGCCGATCCCGGTCACCACCAGGCCCGGCGCGAGCGCCGTCCACGTGGAGTGCTCGTCGAGCATGCCCTGCAGCAGCGCGCCCGCGGCGATCAGCAGCAGCCCGCCGCCGACCGCGGCGCGCGCCGTCAGCCGGGGGAGCAGGCGGGCGGCGGCGACCGAGACGACCAGCGAGGTGCCGGCCATCGGCGTCAGCGCCAGCCCCGCCTGGACCGGCCCGAGCCCCAGCCCGCCGGCCTGCTGCAACCACAGCGAGGTGAAGGCCAGGCAGGCGAACGCGGCCGGCATGAGCAGCCCGGCGCCCGCCATGATCCCGCTGAACGCCTTGTTCGCGAACAGCCGCAGGTCCACCATGGGATGCGCGCCGCGCGACTCCACCAGCACGAACGCGGTGAACGCAAGGACCGCCACGGCGAGCGGCGCCAGCGTGCGCGCCGACGTCCAGCCGTTCGGCCCGGCCTCGATCAGCCCGTAGGTGAGCGCGCCCGCCGCCAGGGTGAACGTGCCCATCCCGGCCAGGTCCAGCCGGCCCCCGCCCGGCAGGCGGGACTCGCCGACCGTGCGCCAGGTCATCCAGGCGGCGGCCAGGCTGATGGGCAGGTTCACCAGGAAGACGGCCCGCCAGTGCAGGTGCTCGGTGAGCAGCCCGCCGAGCACGGGGGCGAGCGCCGCGGCGGCCCCGTTCACGCCGCCCCACACGCCGAACGCGATGCCGCGCTCCCGGCCGTGGTAGGTGGCGCTGATCAGGGCCAGCGTCGTGGCCATCATGGCGGCGCCGCCCGCCCCCTGCAGCACGCGGGCCGCCAGCAGCAGGCCCCCGGTGGGCGCGAGGCCGCAGGCCAGGGAGGCGAGCGCGAACACGCAGAGGGCGATCAGGTACACCTTGCGCCGCCCTGCGTGGTCGGCGACCGAGCCGGCCGCCAGCAGCAGCGCGGCCAGGGCCAGGGCGTAGCCGTCCAGGAGCCATTGGGCGTCGGTGAAGGACATCTTCAGGTCGGCGGTGATGCCGGGCAGGGCCACCATGACGATGGTCACGTCCACCAGGAGCATGAAGGCGCCCAGGCAGGCGGCGGCCAGCGGCCACCAGCTCGTACGGGTCAGTGTCGTGTTCATGGCGGCAAGGGTCCGGCCCGGACGGGGGATGACCCTAGCCGTCGAGGCTCTTCTGCCGGTTTTCCGCGCTCAGTAGCCTGATCTGGTGGAAAACGTCACCCTCGACGAGGTCGACCGCGGGCTGCTGCACGCGTTGCAGGTGGACGGGCGGGCCTCGTTCAGCCGGATCGCCGAGGTGCTGGGGGTGTCCGACCAGCGGGTGGCCCGCCGCTACCGGCGGCTGCGCTCCGGCGGCGGGATCCGGGTCGTCGGCGTGGTGGACCGGCAGCGGCTCGGCCACCAGTCGTGGGCCATCCGGCTGCGCTGCACGCCCGACGCCGGCGCCTCGATCGCCGAGGCACTCGGACGGCGGCCCGACACGTTCTGGGTGCACCTGCTGTCCGGCGGCACCGAGATCTCCTGCGGCGCCATCCAGCGCCTCGACCGGGAACGCGAGCCGCTGCTGCTGACCAAGCTGGCCAGGACCAACCGGGTGCTCGCGGTGTCGGCGCACCGGACCCTGCACATGTTCGTCGGCGGCCGCATCGGCTGGGCCGGGCTCGCCGCGCTCTCCGCCGACCAGGTCGCCCACCTGCGGGCCGGCCGCGTGTACGCCCCCCGCGACACCGGCGAGGACGTGACGCTCGGCCCCGGCGACGACGCGCTGCTGGCCGAGCTGTCCCGCGACGGCCGCACCGGCCACGCCGACCTGGCGGCGGCGACCGGCTGGTCGGAGTCCACGGTCCGGCGGCGGATGGAACAGCTCTGCGCGGCCGGCGCCCTGTTCTTCGACATGGACGTGCTGCCCCGGCTCCTGGACTACCGGGTCGAGGCCCAGCTGTGGATGTCGGTGCCGCCCGCCGACCTCGACGCCACCGGCCGGGCGCTGGCCGAGCACCCGGAGGTCGCCTTCGCCGGGGCGACCACGGGCCCGACGAACCTCGCGGCCAGCGTGGTGTGCCGCGACGACACCGCCTTCTACCGCTACCTCACCGACAGTCTGGGCGCGCTGCCCGCCATCCGGCACATCGAGACCGCGCCGATCATCAGGACCATCAAGCGGGCGGGCGCCGGGCTGACGAGTTGACCTCAAGTCGTCTTGAGGTTGCACGCTGGCCGTGGACGTTTTCGCGGGATGAGGAGTGGTCATGAGAGTGGTGCAGGTGACGCGGTTCGGCGGGCCCGAGGTGCTGGAGACGCGGACCGTCCCGGACCCGGTGGCCGGGCCGGGCGAGGTCGTGGTGAAGGTCGGCTTCGCCGAGATCAATTTCATCGAGACGCAGCTCAGGCGGGGGATCACGCCGGGGCCGCCGCTGCCGGAGCCGCCGTACGTGCCGGGTGCGGGCGTCGGCGGGCTCGTGCTGTCCGTGGGCGATGACGTCGATGCCGGGCTGGTGGGGCGGCGGGTGGTGACCCGTACGCCGGGCTTCGGCGGGGGGAACGCCGAACTGGTCGTGGCCAGGGCCGCGGACCTGATCGAGGTGCCGGACGGGCTCGCGCTGGCCGACGCCACGGCGCTGCTCATCGACGGCAACACGGCCGTGGGCCTGTTCGCGAACGCCGCGATCCGGCCCGGCGAACGGGTGCTCGTCCAGGCCGCGGCCGGCGGGCTCGGCAGCCTGCTCGTGCAGCTCGCGCGCGCGGCCGGTGCCCGGGTCATCGGGGCGGCGGGCGGCGCGGCCAAGCTGGCGGTGGTCGCCGGGCTCGGCGCCGAGGCGACCGTCGACTACTCGCGTCCCGGCTGGACCCAGAAGGTCCTCGACGCGACCGGCGGGCACGGCCCCGACGTGGTCTTCGACGGCGTGGGCGGCGAGCTCGGCCGCCAGGCGTTCGAGGTGACCGCGCGCGGCGGGCGATTCTCCGTGCACGGCGCGTCCAGCGGCAGCGCCACGACCGTCGATCCGGCGGAGGCCGACCGCCGGGGCGTCACGGTGATCGGTCTGGAGCAGCTGGCCGCCCTGGGCCAGGACGGGAACGAGCGGGCCGTGCGCGCGCTCGCCGAGGCGGCGGCCGGGCGGCTCAAGGCGGTCGTCGGGCGCACGTTCCCGCTGGAGCGGGCGGCCGAGGCGCACGCGGCGATCGAGGCCCGCGCGGTGAACGGCAAGACCCTCCTGGAGGTCTGACCGCCCGCGGGCCCTGGGATGCCGGGGTCATAATCGAGGCGTGCACCGGCCGTCCAGGCGACTCCTCCTCCAGGCGGGCGCGGTCGCCGTGGCCGCCGTGGCGGGGGCGCTCGCCCGGTCCGAGCCCGCCCACACGCCGGACGACTCCTTCGTCAGGCTGCGCCGCCAGTGGCGCGAGGTGACGCTTGGGTCGGGGTTCGACGCGGGCGCGGAGCCGTACCGGACGCGGCTGGCCGAGACGGGGCGGCGGGCGGCCCGGTACCGCGCGGCCATGGCGTACACGGGCACGTCGCTCTGGGCGGACCAGCCGTTCCCGTCGTTCGCCGCGACGCCGGGGCGGCTGCTGGCCATGGCCCGCGCGTACGCGCTGCCGGGGACGGGGCTGACCGGCGACGCCACCCTGGCCGCCGCCGTCGCCGCCGGGATCGACCACTACCGCCGCCACGTGTACGCCGCCGGCGCCGACCCGGCGGGCAACTGGTGGCACTGGGAGATCGGCGTGCCGAGGGCGCTGCTCGACGCGGCCGTGCTGGTCGGGCCGCACCTGGGCGAGCGGCGCAGCGCCGCCCTGCGGGACGCGGTCGACCACTTCGTGCCCGAGAGCCGCCTCGGCGACTACAGCGGCACCAGCACCGCCGCCAACCGGGTGGACCTGTGCGTGGTGACGTTGCTGCGCGCCATGCTCAGGGCCGACCCCGGCAAGGCGGCGCTGGCGGCCTCGGCGCTCGCCCCGGTGTTCCGCGTGGTCGCCGAGGGAGATGGTTTCTACCGGGACGGGTCCTTCGTCCAGCATTCGACCGTGCCGTACCAGGGCGGCTACGGGGTGACGCTGCTCACCGGGCTCGCGACGTTGTTCGCGGTGCTGCGCGGCACGCCGTGGGAGGTCGTGGACCCGACCGTGTTCGCCATGGTGGAGCGGTCGTTCGCGCCGTTCGTGCACGACGGGTTCTGCATGGACCTGGTGCGCGGCAGGGGGATCGGCAGGAAGCCGTTCGGCGACCACGACAGGGGCCGCGAGCTGGCCGCCGCGATCCTGCTGCTCGGCGAGGTGGCCCCGGCCGCCGACCGGGCCCGCTGGCAGGCGATGGTCAAGGGCTGGGCGGTACGCCAGACGTGCCGTCCCATGCAGGACGAGGCCGGCCCGGCCTTCCACGCCCGCCTGACCGCCGTCCTGGCCGACGACGCCGTGCCCGCCGCGCCGGAGCCCGTCGGCCACCGGCTGTTCCCGATGAGCGCGCGGGCCGTGCACCGCCGGCCGGGCTGGTGCGCCGCGCTCAGCATGGCCTCCGCCACGATCGGCCACTACGAGCACGGCAACGGCGAGAACCTGCGCGGCTGGCACACCGGCTCCGGCCTGCTCTACTGGTGGGCCGGCGGCCACGCCGACCAGTACTCCGACTCGTTCTGGACGACCGTCGACCCCTACCGGCTGCCCGGCACGACCGTCTCCACCCGGCGGCTGCCCGACGGCGCGGGCCCGGCCTGGGGCGACACCTGCCCGCCCGGCCGCTGGGTCGGCGGCGCCACGGACGGCACGTACGCCGTCGTCGGCCAGCACCTGAACGGCTTCGACAGCACGATGGAGGCGTTCAAGTCGTGGTTCTTCCTCGACGACGCCGTGGTCTGCCTCGGCGCGGGGATCAGCGCCGCGGACGGCGTGCCGGTCGAGACGATCGTGGACAACCGCAGGACCGCCGCCCCCCTGACCGCCGATCTCCGGGCGGGGTGGGCGCACCTCGACGGCCACGGCGGCTACGTGGTGCCGGACGGCCTGCGCACCCTGCGCGAACGGCGCGGCGACCGCGACTACGTCACGCTCTGGCTCGACCACGGCGTCGATCCGGACCAGGCGGACTACGTCTACCTGCTGCTGCCGGGCGCGAGCCGCGCGCGCACGGCCGCCAGGGCCGCCGATCCCGGGTGGGCCCGCGTGCTCGCCAACACCGCGCGGCGGCAGGCCGTCCGGGTGGACGCGCTGGGCGTCACCGCGGCCGCCTTCTGGAACGAGGGCGCCGCCGGCCCGCTCGCCGCCTCCGGGCCCTGCGCCGTGCTGGTCAGGGAGGACGCCGCGGGCACGGCCACCGTGACCGTGGCCGACCCCCGGCGCGACCTGGACGGGCTCACCGTGACCTGGGACCGGCCGGTCGCCGGCGTGCTGCGCGGCCACCCGCTGCTCACGGGGGCGGCGACGGGCGACCGGCTGAGGCTCGTCTTCGGGCCGACGGCCGACCTGGAGGGCGCTTCGGTGACGGTGACCGTCCGGCTGTCGTGACGGGGTCAGGAGAGCACGGCCTGGGCGGCGACCAGCTCGGCGTACTTGCCGCCGATGGCCGTCAGCTCGTCGTGGGTGCCGCGTTGCACCACCCGGCCCGCGTCGATCACGAGGATCAGGTCGGCGTCCCTGACCGTGCTGAGCCGGTGGGCGATCACGATCCTGGTCTGGACGAGCCGGCTCAGGTTCGCCTCGATGGCCGCCTCCGTGGCGCTGTCGAGGTTGCTGGTGGCCTCGTCGAGCAGCAGCACCTTCGGGCGCGACAGGACGGCGCGGGCCAGGGCGAGCCGCTGCCGCTGTCCACCCGACAGGCCGCCGCCGTCGGTGAGCATCGTCTCGTACCCCATGGGCATGTCCATGATCTCGTCGTGCAGCGCCGCCAGGCGGGCCGCGGCGACCACCCGCTCCAGGGACGCGCCCGGCTCGTTCAGCGCGATGTTCTCCCTGATCGAGCCGCTGAACAGGGACGGATCCTGGGTGACCACGCCGAACTGGCGGCGCAGCGTGCGCAGGTTCAGCTCGGCGGCCGGGACGCCGTCGTAACGGATCTCGCCGAGCACGGGCGTGTGCAGCGCGAGCAGCAGCCGGGCCAGCGTGCTCTTGCCCGAGCCGGACGCGCCCACC
Organism: Nonomuraea sp. NPDC049655; assembly: GCF_044465465.1. Lineage (NCBI taxonomy): Bacteria > Bacillati > Actinomycetota > Actinomycetes > Streptosporangiales > Streptosporangiaceae > Nonomuraea > Nonomuraea sp. NPDC049655. The sequence continues at coordinate 262,174 of NZ_JBITLS010000004.1, read as the reverse complement.
AGGGCGACCTTCTGACCAGGGCGGATGGAGACCGAGACGTCGCGTACGGTCCAGGGGGCGCGCGGGTCGTGGCGGAAGCTCACCCCGCGCAGCTCGACCGCGCCCCGCAGCCGCAGCACCTCGATGCCGTTGCTCGGCTCCGGCTCCGAGGCCAGGATGTCGGACAGCCGGTCGAAGTGCGCGCCGGCCTGCTGGAGGCTCTGCAGCCCGGTCATCAGCGAGCCGAGCGGGGTCAGCGCGCCGAGCGCGATGGCGTTCAGCGCCACCAGCGCGCCCACCGTGAGCTGCCCGTCGAGCACCCGCCAGGCGCCCAGCCACAGCAGCCCGAGCGGCGCCGTCACCCGGATCGCGGCCAGCGCCGACTCCAGCAGCCCCCTGGTCAGCCCGGCCCGCACGTCCGCGTTGAGCTGCCTGGCGAAGTGCGACGACCACTGGTCCACGGCCCGCTTCTCGGCGCCCGACGCCTTCAGCGTCTCGATGCCGGTGATCGTCTGGATCAGGCTGGTCTGGGACGCCGACAGCGCCGTCAGCTCCTGCCGGGTGAGCGTGGCGATCCGGCTGGTCGTGGCCAGCAGCAGGACCGTCTGCAGCACGGCCAGCCCGGTCAGCGCCAGCCCGAACACCGGGTCCCAGAGGTAGACCAGCACCAGGTAGCCCACGGCCAGCGGGCCGTCCAGCAGCGCCGCCACGACCTGCCCGGTGAGGATGTCGCCGAGCGTCGAGACGCTGCCCGCCCTGGTCACCAGGTCGCCCTTGCCGCGCTGCTGGAAGTACCGGTACGGCAGCGTCACCAGATGGCTGACCAGGCTCTCGGTGAGCTCCTGGTCGGCACGGGCCCGTACGGCGACCAGCAGCGCCGCCCGCAGGTACCCGATCACCAGCTGGGCCGCCCCCGCGAGCAGCACGGAGACGCCCAGCAGGGACAGCACGTCCACCGCCCGCCTGGGCACGATGGAGTCCAGGAGCAGCTGCGAGAACATCGGCAGCGCCAGCCCGAGCACCTGCAGCAGCAACGAGGCCGCGATGAGCTGCGCGAGCAGCCCCCTGCGCCGCCGGAACAGCGTCCGGACGAACTCCCTGCGCCAGGCGCTCGCCGCCGAGGTCGTGCCGCGCCGGAACCCCTCGCCCGGCTCGAACACCAGCAGCACGCCGGTGAACCCGGCCCCGAACTCCTCCGGCGTCAGCCTGCGGCGGCCGTGCCCGGGGTCGACGACGTCCACGCGGTCGGGGGACCAGCGTTCGACCACGATGAAGTGGTTGAACTCCCAGTGCGCGACGGCGGGGAGCGGCACGCGGGCCAGGTCCTCGGGGGCCAGGGAGAAGGCGCGGGCCTTGAGGCCGTGGTCGCGGGCGCCGTCCACGACGGCCTTGGCGCTCAGGCCGTCCCTGCCGACCTGGAGGCGCTCGGCGACCTGGTGGAGCGTGGTGCGGTGCCCGTGGTGACACAGCACCATGGCCAGGCAGGCCGCGCCGCACTCGGTGTCGGTGTTCTGGAGCAGTACGGGCAGGCGGCGCAACATCAGGCGACCGCCTCCACCGCGGCCATGGTCAGCAGGAGGCCGGTGGCGAGGAGCGCGGCCACCAGCAGCCACAGCGCGAGGAACGACGGGGTGCTGATCACCGGCGGCATCCGGGTGACCCGCGACATCGCCCGGTGCCGCAACGCCTCCTCCCGGTAGATGCCCTGCCCTTCCCGCGGGTCCCGCGCGGCGGGTGCCGCGTGGCGCGGGGCAGGGCGCGTCTTGCCGTACGGATCGTTCAAGGCCGGCGTCCCCCGCCTGGAACCGTCACCCGCCACCCCCATGGCTCACCCGCCTCTCCACTCGACTCCCGGCAAGCCTAGGAACGCCTACTTGGAAGCCACTTGGGATCCACTGCTCGGCGCACCGCCCGCCGGCGACCGCCTGACAGCCGGGTCAGCGGAAGAGGAGGTCGCCGAAGTTCGGGTCGGCCGGCTCGCCCGGGTCCCTGTCGGTCGGCGAGGGCAGGGCGGTGGGGACGGGGTCCGAGGGGGTGGCGTCCGGCGTGGCCGTGGGGGACGGGCCGGCCGACCCCGTCCCGCCCGGCGTGGGCGTCGGCGTGACCGTGACCGGCACGGACGGCGTGGGCGTCGCGGACGGGCCGGTGGACGGCCCGGGTGACGGCGTCGGGCTCGGCGGCCGGGTCGCGGGACGTTCGTGCCGCGGCTCCCCGGCCGCCCGCCCGTCCCGGCGGTCCTTGCGGCCGGGGGACTTGCCGGCCTGGCCCGGGGTCCGTCCGGCGACCTGGTCGGCCACCGTGCGGTCCGCGATGACCTCGTAGATCACGATGCTGCCCATGCTGACGGTGAACACCAGGGCCGCGGCGCCGCCCACCCTGGCCCACCGCGGCCTCTTCCCGCGCAGGGCGACCGCCGTGCGCTGCTTCACCCTGTCGCCCGTGCGCTTGAGGTAATGCGTGTAGACGTCGGCGATGACGGTGCTGGCCACGCTCATCATCGCGGCGCCGATCACCGTCCCCGCCGTCCCGAGGTAGGAGGCCGCGACCGCGGCGGTGACCGCGGCCAGGGCGCTTCCCACGATCTGCGGCACGCTCAGCTCCAGCTTCCGCTGCTTGCCGCTCATAGCCAGGATCGTCCCCTCTTGTGGTGCGACGAAGGTGAACAAGCCACCTTGGCCCCCACAGGACGGGACGCCCACGGCGACGCGCGGCACTTTGCCGCGTCCTGGACCCGCGCTTGACGAGGGCGGGAACCGGCCCCCGTCCAGCGGCGGGTCACCGCACGAGCGGAAGCCGGTTCACCCCCGTCATGGTCGGCGTGGGCATGAAGACCACCGGGTCGCCGGGATCGGTGCGCAGGACGCCGACCCGGTCGAGCAGGATGTTCAGCGCCACCCGCCCTTCCAGCCGGGCCAGCGGAGCGCCCAGGCAGAAGTGGATGCCCCGGCCGAAGGCGAGATGCGGGTTGGGGTCGCGGCCGGCGTCGAAGACGTCGGGGTGGGGGAACTGCGCGGGGTCCCGGTTGGCCGAGCCGAGCCAGAGCATGACCACCTTGTCGGCCGGGATCGTCACCCCGCCCAGCTCGACCTCGCGGGTGGTCGACCGGCCCAGCGCGGCGAACGGGGTGAACAGCCGCAACGACTCCTCGATCACGGCCGGGACGGTGGAGCGGTCGGCCCGTACCTTGTCCTGCTCGCCGGGGAAGGCGTCCAGGCACACCACCGTGTTGCCGAGCAGCATCGTCGTGGTGATGTGCCCGGCGAGCAGCAGCAGGATCGCGAAGTTGACGACCTGGTCGTCGGGCAGGCGCTCGCCGTCCACCTCGGCCTCGACCAGCTTGGTGAGCAGGTCGGCGCGGGGCCGCGCGCGGCGCTCCGCGGCGTGCCCGGCGAGGTACTGCGTCATCTCCCGCCATGGTTTGAGGGTGTTCGCCACGTTCGCGCTCTGGTCCTCCACCGGCTCGGCGAGCGAGACCTTGGCGTCGCGCTGGAAGAGCCCGTCGGCCCACTGCCTGAACAGGGCGCGGTCGCTGCTCGGCACCCCCAGCAGCTCGGCGATGACGATGACGGGGAGCGGGTAGGCCAGGTCGGCCACCAGCTCCAGGCGGTCGCGGCCGTCGGCCGCGTCGAGCAGCTCGTGGGTGAGCTGGGCGATCCGCGGTTCGAGGTCCGCGACGACCTTGCGGGTGAACGCGCTGCTGACCAGCTTGCGCAGCTTGCCGTGCTCCGGCGGGTCGATCTGGGTGATGAACCCCTTCATCGAGAAGTCCTCGCCCTCCGGCAGCAGCCCCTTGGGGATCAGCCGCATGGTGTCGGAGGAGAACGTGACGGGGTCGGCGAGCACGTCGTGCACTTCCTGGTAGCCGTGGACGTTGTACATCCCGGCGGCGGCGTCGTACTCGACGGACGGGCCCGATCGCGGCCCGTGCAGCCAGAAGTGCTGTTTGGAGATGTTGTACCGTTCGACGATGTCGGACATCGCCTCTCCTTAGTCGTAGATCCACTTTCGGTAGGGCGGGATCAGTTCCTCGAGAATTGCGACGTACTCCGCCGCTGCCGCCTCCAGAACCTCGGCGGACGGCTGCACGGCGGGCTCGAAGGCGTGGCGCACGGTGAAGGCGAGCGCGTCCGCCTGCTCCTCGACGCTCAGCTCCGTCCCGACGGTGTCGATGCCGCCGAGCAGGTAGAAACCCGTGGACGCGGCGCTCAGCGTGTACCGGGGGTGCGGCATGTCGGGCCTGAGCAGGCCGTACCGGTCGGCCACCCGCTGGAACCGCTCGGCCGCGAGGACGTCGTGGCTGCGCAGCGGATGCTTGGCCAGCTTGCCCAGCAGCTCGATGTCGGTGGTGAACAGCGCCCGCAGCAGCGGCCTGCGGCTCATGGAGACGAAGGCCGCCCGCGAGAAACGATGCGGCAACACCTGGGCGGGGTCGTGCCGCAGCAGCGCCGCGAACTCCTCCACGACCTCGATGGACTCCCGCAGCAGCAGCGCCTCGAACAGCTCGTTCTTGGTCCGCCAGTGCAGGTAGATGGTGCCCTTGCCGACCCCGGCGCGGCCCGCGATGTCGTCGACGGTGACCCTGCGGTAGCCGTGACGCAGGAGCAGCTCGCCCGCGGCGTCGAGGATCCGGTCCGCCCTGTCCGCCATGCGCCACACCTCGTGACTAGATATGAAATCTGGTCATCAGTCACGCTACGCCGCACCCGAGCCCCGCACAAGGGACCGCTCAGCCCAGGACGGCCGGCCGCAGCTCCTCCTCGCACCACTGACGGAAACCGGTGGGCGTGCCGGCCTGCGGGGTACGCGGCTCGGCGTTGTCCAGCCCCTGGTTCTTGGCCTCCATCATGTCGGCCATCCCCTGGGCCATCGCCTCCGACCAGCCCTGCTCGGCCAGCATGGCCCTGAACGCCGCCATCGGCACGTGCCGCAGGCCGACCGGCCGTCCCAGCACCTCCGACATGATCCGCGCCATGTCCTCGCCCGACAGGTCCTCCGGACCGAGCACCGGGACGTCGGCCCGCCCGGTCCAGTCGCGGTCGAGCAGCAGCCCGGCGGCCACCGCCGCGATGTCGCGGGTGGCGCAGGCGGGGGCCTTCAGGTCACCGTGGACCGGTGAGAAGAACACGCCCTGGTCCCTGATCACCGCCGCCTGGTCGAGCAGGTTGTCCATGAACGAAGGCATTGTCAGGGCCCGGTAGGGCACGCCCGTGGCGGCGATCAGGTCGTCCATGGCCAGCGAGGCCGTCACGAGACCGGCGTTCAGCGGCAGGCCGCGGCCCAGGGCCGAGACCCCGACCACCCGGCCCACCCCGCGGCGCACGAACGCCTCGCAGGCCGGACGGCTGAAGTCCAGGTAGGCCGCGTCGAGGCCGGCGGCCCGCGGATTCGGCGGGACGATCCAGAGCACGGCGTCGGCGCCCGCGAACGCCTCCTCGACGACGCGGGCGTCGCCGTGCGAACCCGGCACGACCTCCACCCGCTCCCGCACGGCCGCCGGCAGCCGGGCCGGGTCCCGCACGACGACGCGGACCTGCTCGTCCGCGGCCAGGACGAGGTCGAGAACCTGCCGGCCGATCCGGCCGGTGGGCGTGGTGATGACGATCAAGGAGAACTCCAGGGGGAATCGGTGACAGTCGTGCTGGGGGGCACGGCCAGTCAACCGAGCGCGGCGGCGAACCTGAAGGACCGATCCGATCACCATTGATACCCTGCGGATATGAATGACCTGGAGGTCCGCGAGCTCCGCTACTTCGTGGCCGTGGCCGAGGAACTGCACTTCGGGCGGGCCGCCGAGCGGCTGGGCATGGCGCAGCCCCCGCTGTCCCGGGCGATCCGCGAGCTGGAACGCCGGCTGGGCGTGCGCCTGCTGGAGCGCACCACGCGGCAGGTCGCGCTCACCCCGCCGGGCGAGGTCTTCCTGCGCGACGCCCGGGCCGCCCTCGACGCGGTCGCCGCGGCGGCCCGCCGGGTCCGGCACGCGGCCCGTCCCGAGCCGGGGCTCCGGGTGGCGCTCAAGGCCGACTACGACGCCGGGCTGCTGCCGCGGATCCTCGCGGCCTACCGCGACGAGGAGGGCGCGCTCCCGGTCGAGCTGCTGCTGGGCGGGCGCAACGAGCAGGCCCCCGCCCTGCGCGACGGCCGGGCCGACGTCGCGCTGCTGACCACTCCCTTCGACGACCGCGACCTCGACACCGAGCCGCTGCTGAGCGAGCCCCGTCTGGTCGCGCTGCCGACCGCCGACCCGCTGGCCGCCCGGCCCGTCCTCGCCATGGCCGACCTGGCCGGCCGGCCGCTGCCCGACGGCACCCCTGCCGAGCGGGACGGCGCCGACCCCCTCCCCGGCCACCGGCCGCGCCGCACCGGCCTGGACCTGGCCCAGGTCTGCAACCTGGTGGAACTGGGGAGCGCCGTCTGGTTCGTCCCCGTCTCGGTGGCGCGGCGGCACCCCCGGCCGGGCATCGCCTACCGGGAGGTCGCCGACCTGTCGCCGTCCGAGCTGGCCGTGGGGTGGCCGCGGGGGTCCCGCTCGCCGGCGGTGGCCGCGTTCGTCCGCGCCGCCGTCGCCGTCGCGGTGGGTCTGGGCCCACTTCGTACGGGGGCGTAGCGGGATACCGGGGGAGGGGCATGCAGCCGTACGTTCTCCCAGGTCGGGCGGCACCGCCCGGGAACCGGAGAAGACAGACGTGACAGCCCGCCCGCTCAGGACGATCAAAGGGGTGCCCGGACCTCGCCGAAAAGGGCAGCCTGGCACAATTGGCGCCGTGCCGAAGGACGCTGGCAGGTGAGACCGCCCGCGAGGGGCGGGCCCCTGCGCTGGGGCGCCGAGGTCGTGCTCGGGCTCTGCCGCTCGGCCGTCCTGGTCCTGCTGACCTGCCTGATGCCGGTCGTCGGCGTCGTCGTCGGCCACTTCGGCGCCGCGCTGGCCTACTCCTGGTCGGCGAACCTGACCGCGCCCCCGTTCGTCGTGGCCCTGGCGCTGCTGGGCGAGACGCTGGTGGTGATCCTGTGGATCGCCGTCGCCCTCTGGGTCGTGCACCCGCTGACCAGCCGCACCTTCAGCCAGGCCGCCCGCCGGCTCGCCGCGCGCTGGCTCGGCCTGCGCATCGAGGTCGCCTACCGCACCCCCTCGCCGGTCACCCGCATGGCCACCGGCCACTGGTGGGACGGCGAGGAGTACCACAAGTCCGAACGGGAGGCCCGCCGCCGCGCCCGGATGAACGCCCGCTTCCACGACCCCCAGCTGCACTGGGACGGGCTGTGGTGCGTGCTCGCCGGGCTGACCGTGCTGCCGGTCGCCGCCCTGCCACTGGTCGGCCTGGCCGGCGGCGCCTACCTGACGCTCGTCCCGGACTTCCGCGGCCTCGGCCTCGCGCTCATCGTCGCCGGGCTGGCCGCCGCGCCGTTCGCCTGGCGCGTCCTCGGCCCCCTGGCCGGCCGCTTCCTCGGCCCCATCCCGGACTCGCGGCTCGGCCGGCGGGTGGCGGAGCTGGAGGCCGTCCGCGCCGATCTCACCCAGACCCAGGCCGCCGAGCTCGAACGCATCGAGCGCGGCCTGCACGACGGGGCCCAGGCGCGGCTGGTCGGCATGGGCATGTCGATGCAGGCCGCGGAACACCTCCTGGAGACCGACCCCGCCGCCGCCCGCGCCATCCTGGCCGACGCCCGCGCCTCGTCGATCGCGGCGCTGGCCGAGCTGCGCTCGCTGGTCCGCGGCATCAACCCGCCGGTGCTCACCGAGCGCGGCCTGGTCGACGCCGTCCGGGCCCTGGCGCTCGACGCGCCCGTCGAGGTCGCCGTACGCAGTTCCGTGCCCGCGCGGCCCGAGCGTCCGGTCGAGTCCGCGGTCTACTTCGCCGTCGCCGAGCTGCTGGCGAACGTGGCCAAACACGCCCGCGCCACCCGGGCGACCGTCGAGCTCGGCTACCAGCCGCAGGCGCGGACCCTCACCGCGACCGTCACCGACGACGGCGCCGGCGGGGCGAGCGCGTCCGCCGGCTCCGGGCTGGACGGCGTCAGACGCCGGATGGCCGCCTTCGGCGGCCGTCTGGACATCGACAGCCCCCTCGGGGGGCCCACCCGCGTCTCAGTGGCGGTGCCGTGCGAATTGTCATAGCCGAGGATCTCTTCCTGCTCCGCGACGGGCTCGTCCGTCTCGTCCAGGCGTACGGGCACACCGTCGTCGCGGCCGTCGACTCCGGGCCCGCGGCGCTCGAAGCGCTGGTCGGCCACCGTCCCGACGTGGCCGTCGTGGACGTGCGGCTGCCGCCGACCTTCTCCGACGAGGGGCTCCAGGCCGCGCTCGCCGCCCGCCGCGAGGTGCCGGGCCTGCCCGTGCTGATCCTCTCCCAGCACGTGGAGCAGCTCTACGCCCGCGAACTGCTGGCCGACGGCCAGGGCGGCATCGGCTACCAGCTCAAGGACCGCGTGCTCGACGCCGGCCAGTTCATGGACGCGCTCGCCCGCGTCGCCGACGGCGGCACGGCGCTCGACCCGACGGTGGTCGCCAAGCTGCTCGGCCGCCCCGCCCACGCCGACCCCCTCGCCACCCTCACCGAACGCGAACGCTCGGTGCTCGAACTGATGGCCGAGGGCCTGTCGAACGCGGCGATCGCGGCCCGGTTGTTCCTCAGCGAGGGCGCCATCAGCAAGTACACGACCACGATCTTCGCCAAGCTCGGCCTCGCCGCCGACGACGACACCAACCGCCGGGTGCGCGCCGTCCTCACCTACCTGGGCGCCACCGCCCCCTAGCGCTCGACGGCGCGCTCCTAGCGCTCGACGGCGCGCTCCTAGTGCTCGGCGGCGCGCTCCGCCCGGGACGGCAGCAGCAGCGCGGTCACCACCACCGCCACCGACAGGACCGCGCCCACCACGAACGCCAGCCGCATGCCGCCGAGGGTCGCCAGCGCCTGCGTCAGGCCCTCGGCCCGCAGGGTGTCGGCCCGCGCGCTCATCACGGTGACCACCAGCGCGGTGCCGATCGCCGCGGCGACCTGCTGGAGCGTGCTCAGGATCGAGCTGCCGTGCGGGTACAGGTGCGGCGGGACCGCTCCGAGCCCGAGCGTGAAGACCGGGGTGAAGGTCGCGGCCAGGCTCACCATGAGCAGCGCGTGCAGGCCCAGCAGCTGCCAGTACGGCATCGTCATCGTGACCTGGGTGAACCCGGCCAGCGCGAGCATGATCCCGATCGCGCCGGGGATGACCAGCACCCGGCCGCCGTGGTTGTCGAAGACGCGGCCGACGGCCGGGCCGAGCAGGCCCATCGCCAGCCCGCCCGGCATCACCAGGAGCCCGGTCTCCAGCGGGCTGAGCGCCCGGACGTTCTGCAGGTAGAGAGGCAGCAGGATCATCGACCCGAGCATCGCCATGAAGGCCACCGACATCAGCACCAGCGCCACCGTGTACGTGCGGTGGCGCAACGTGCGCAGGTCCATCAGCGGCGCGCCGCGCCTCTGCAGCACGAGCTGGCGCACCACGAAGACGGCGATGGTGACCAGCCCGGCCGCCGTGATCGCGGCGGCGACGCGCACGTCCCCGCCCTCGAACCGGCTGAGCCCGTAGACCAGCCCGCCGAACCCGGCCGCCGCCGTCACCACGCTGAACCAGTCGATCGTGCTGACCTCGGGCTCACCGGTGTTCCTGAGCTGCCGCAGGCCGCTCCACGTGATCAGCCCGGCGATCGGCAGCACCACCGCGAACAGCAGCCGCCACGACCCGAAGTGCAGGATCACCCCGGAGATCGCCGGGCCCATGGCCGGGGCGACGGAGATCGCCAGCGTCACGTTGCCCATCACCCGCCCTCGGTCCTTCTCCGGCACGACCTGCATCAGCGTGGTCATCAGCAGCGGCATCATCACGGCCGTGCCGGACGCCTGGACGATGCGGGCCCCCAGCAGCACCCCGAACACCGGCGCGACCGCGGCCAGCGCCGTGCCCAGCAGGAACAGCCCCATGGCGGTGGTGTACGCCGTGCGGGTGGTGACCCGCTGCAGGAACCAGCCGGTGATCGGGATGACCCCGGCCATGGTCAGCATGAAGGCCGTGGAGAGCCACTGGGCGGTCTGCTCGGTGATGTGCATGGCGTCCATCAGCCGGGGGATCGCGTTGATCATGATCGTCTCGTTGAGCACGACCACGAACGTCGCCAGCACCAGCAACCGGATCACGGCGGGCGTACGGCCCGAACCGGCGGACACGCCCTGGGCGGATGATTCGAGTTGTGGGCTGGACACGGTACCTCTATCGGTCTCGGGCCCGACCTCGTCACGGCCGGCCTGGCGGTCATGGGTTTCGTCAGCAGTCCTCGTCACCCCCATACTGACCACCCCCACCGACGAAACTCATCGCTGCCCCCCGACCCCGATCTCCGACGACGCCGAGCTGCCGGCCCTGATCGGCCCTCTCCCCGTTCCGAGGCGCCGTCCCGGCTCACCCTTTCCGCAGGTCAGGCATGGGGATCGAACGTGATGCCCTGCGGCGTGGCCTTGTCGAGGTGCGAGGCGAAGGCGCCGTCCTTGAGTCCGAAGAGCGCGCTGCCGAAGTCGGGCTGGGCGAGCCGGCGGGTGGCCGTTCCAGGCCACCAGACTGGGGTACTGCCATGCCCCCAGGCGGTTCTCCGGAGCTTCGTTGACGGTCGCGGAACGGAAGGCCCGCATCCGCCCGCGGTGATCCCTCACCCTCGATGTCGCGCAGCGCCTCCAGCGTGGCCTCCGCCTGATCGCGGTACGGAGTGACAATCCGGTGTCCTCACCGCCTGCGGCGTGCGACTCGGCCAGCGCGCGCGACGGCCTCGCGTGCCAAACGCGCGCAGCAGGTGGATGACGCACGTCCGCACGACAGTCTGCGGCCAGACCTGCTCGATGGTTGGCCTGCGGCAGCCCCTTGAGGCCGTCGCAGACCACCATCAGCGCATCATCCACCCTGCGGGTCTTGATCTCGGTCAGCACGCGCAGCTTCACGTGGACCACGTCGGCGAAGATCACCGCGGAGATCTCGCCGGTGGTCAGCCTTTGGCAGCCACGGAGATGACCATTTTCTCGGCTCCACCGCTGCCGCCTGCGCACGACCTTCGGCTCGAAGCTGCCGTCCCGATCACGCGGCACGCTGATCTCGACGGCCCGACGTCGGTGAGCACGGTCTTGGACCGGCTGTCGTGACGGCTGTCACCTGTCTCGCCCCGCCCCGCCCGTGTTGTCGTAGCCGAGACGGTCGGTGATCTCACCCTCCAGAGCGGACTCCAGCACCAGTTTGGTCAGCCGGGCCCAGCAGCCCGTTCTCACCGACCGGTTCCACGCCGTCGGCGCGGGCCTGCTCGACCAGCCGGGCGACCAGCTCCCTGTCGGAGTCCTTGGGCTCTGTACGCGCCACGGCAAGGTCCTCCAGATCGATCTCCGTCGAGGCGTGGATCACAGCTCATCAGTGCGTTCTCCTTGATCAGGAGTTACACCGTTGTTCTTACGCTCCCGTACATGGCGTTTTTCGGAATTCTCGTTGGCGGAGCTTTCGCCAGATCGGGCTACCGGGAGGAATCGCCCACTTGCGGAGCTCGCGCCTTAATCTGGCACCACACGCCATCGTGAGTCGCAGGCGCGTCCGGCCCCGCCACCACTCGTGCACGCCCTCACCCAGACGTCAGCTGTGTCGGGTACCCATGCCGACACCCCCACGCTCGACTCGCCACTTCCTGGTGTCACCTGCGTCAGTAGATAGCTGGCTCCGTTCTGACGATGCAACCAGGCTTCTGCGGTCCTGGAATCACCGGGGTTGGTGTCGCGGAGCAGCCCGGTAACGGTTGTACCTGCGCTGTCCCAGCACACCTTGAATGAGATCGTGGCGCCCGATATGCTGCTGGAGCTGTTTCTGCATTGAAGTGTCTCGGCGGAGGCGGCGGGTAGGAATATCAATGAAAACATTCCGACACTCGCGAATGCCGCACCCGCTAGCCCGATTGATCGGATCGCCGCGGACATATGTATCCTCCTTGGTCGTAATTGCTGAAGAGTCCCGCCGCAACCGGCCCATCCTGGAATATGAACCAGTTGCGGCGAGAGATTGCAGGTCGTGAAATTGGACGCGCTGTGGGTGCTGGGAGTCTTCTCCGCCTTGGCCGCGGTATGCGCCGTGACGGCCTCCATCGTGACGACCCGAAGACAGACGGGGCTGAGCCGTCTGCTCGCCGGGATCGCCGTCGCCCTGGTCGCGATTTTCATCATCGTCGCGTGGACCAGGAATCTTCGTTGACCGAAGAACTCGTGGCGAATGCGCGACTCTAGTGCGAGTGGTCGTGGCTTTCGTGTCCGCGTGCGCCTGCGCCGCTGCGCGGCGATTCCGGAACAAGGGAGGACCTTTCCACGCCCCCCTCGACAGCAGCAATACGGACGACTCGGCCGCCCGAGGAAGTGGACATGGGCTGTTTCGCAGCGATCACGAAGGCGCCGGTGGACGGGTCCACGACAGCGTTGAGATGCCCACCGTCGGCCAGGTCGGCCTTGACCTCACAACCACATCCAACCATGCCCTGGACCAGAGTGAGGGTCTGCCCGTCATCGGTGACCATGTCACCTGTCGCCACGATTGTCAGACCGGAAGCTGAGGCCGCCGTCTTGGAACGAGCCTCCTGAACGGTGAGATTGGGATCTCCATAGAGCCCGCAACCGCCCATGAAACCCAAGGGCCGGCCATTGCTGCCCGTCACCGCCACGTCAAGGCAGTTTCCCTTCTCCAACGAGCGGTCGGCCCGTATCTGCACGGTCTCTCCTGAAGCGAGTTTCGTGGAGAGCAGTATTGGACCAGGGACGATGTCTCCACCGTTATCCCGCCCTACCGGCGCGGCCTGCGCATTGACCACGCCTATGCCGACTGCGCTGATGACGCCTGCGACGCCGCCGCAAACGAGAAGGGTTCGTACGCTCTTGCGCATCGACCTACTCCATTTCCGTGTGCAGGCAGAAGCCGTGGCCGTCGGAGTAGCCACACCATCCGGACGGCTCCGACGCTTCCTGCGTAGCTCCTCCGGTGCCGCTGAAGTAAAGCTGGATATGTACGCGTGAACTCGATCCCGTGATGCTGCCTTTAGGGTAGACGCACTGCCCCAGGTAGTTGCAGCCAACGAGCTGGATGTATCTCGTTCCGTGATTGTGGTCCGACCAGGCGTAGTGGCGACGACTGCTCCCGGATCCTTCGCCGTGGACGCCGTGATACACCCCGCCCAGGGTGTGGGAATAGGCCAATGCAGGGGTCATGTGCAGGCCGAGAAGGGTGACCGTGGCAGCGGCCACGAAAACGGTTCTGCCCAGCCGGGACGATCTTAACGATCTTTCTGTTCGTCGAGGTTTTCCGGAGAGCGCCATCTTGCTCCATTCTGTTGTCGGCCGTTCGTCCTGAACTCGACATCGAAGAGTGCTTCCTGACGCAAGGAAACGATGAATATCTACCGATGTCAAGGTATCGAAGACAATAAAACGCATTAGGAAATCCGTACCCCACTTCATGGTCTGTAGAATTTATGTAGGATTTCGGCGTAGCATGACCGCCGCCATTTGTCGTGGGACCACGGCTTTAGCGCAGTGGTGTTATGTTCTGCCACGATCACGCACGCCGAAGCCGGTGAGAGTGCGGGCTGACGCCTCGCGAGACGCGCCGGATGGCTTGAGCGGTGTCGTCTGTGTCGGGCAGTGAGGGGTGAGCGGCGATCTTCGTTAGTCGCAGACGATTCCGGCTGTCGTCGAGCGGGGCCCTTGCGACCGAGACGCCGGGCCGTATCGGCGATGGCGGCTCAGCGGGTGACGGCCTCCGAGATCTTCGGATTCCGTTCGTGGCCGCGGGCCGGACGGCGACAGGCGGCCGGCCGGGTTGGTGTTCTGTCCACCATCCAACGGCGGGAGATGACGCCGAAACCTCGCTGATCAGAGGGGGGCGCGGACCCGGTCCACCAACCAGTCGGCAAATCCCCGGCCAGCGAAGACGTATTGGATCGGGGTGGTCGGACACGCCGGCACCAAGGCCGTCGGGACGGTCGGCGCGTGGGAATGGGTTTCCTCGGTGGGGTTTGACGCCGACGTCGGTTCGAACGGTGTGCGCATCACGCCCGCTCAGGCGCAGCGGCTCGCCCTAGCCCGCCTGCCTGGCTTGCCATCGGAGGCGTCGACTCGACGGTCGAGGTGATGCCCGAGTCCATGATGACGTCCGAGGCCGGAATCAACATAGCCTCCGACGGCGGGGTGAGCGTCGGGCCGGAGTTTCTGGAGGTGCAGGCGGCCTGGCGGGACTCGACGTCCTGTGGGTCGGCGTCAGGTGTGACGGAGCGGTCGCCGCCGAGCGCGAGCGGGCTCGGGGGGACCGCGTCCCCGGCATGGCCGAGGCCCAGGCGGCGGTGGTGCACGACGGAGTGCCCTATGGTCTGGAAGTGGACACCGCGAGCACTGCATCGCTGACATGCGCGGAGACCATCGCCACCTGTATCACCCAGCGCGGGCATCCTGTACCCACGAAGTGGTCAGGCGCATCTTCCGCGAGTTCCGAGCAGGCAAGGGACTCCTCGCCATCGCGGAAGGGATCACCAGAGACGGAATTTCATAGCCGTCCGCCCAGGATCCGGCCAGAAATCGGCACATGACGGAATCGCCTGGTCCAAGAGCGCCATCCGGGTGATCATCACCAATCCGGGGTACACGAGTCGTTGGTCACACCTGAGAAGTTCGAGCAGGTCCAGCAGATCCTTGCAGGCGTCTCGACGATACGGCGTGTGCCCTTGCCGACCACGTTCAGGAGCCCAGGGACGGAGCGGCGGAGTCGCGGAAACTTGAGATCGCCGAGTGCGACCGCAGACTCGCTCAGCATCGAGCGGCACTGGAGGCCGGTGCGGAGCCGGCGCTCATCGCTCAATGGATGGCCGAGCCCCAGACGCAAAGGGGCGCAGCTCAGGCGCAGCTGCGACAGTCCAGTGGTCGACGCCGCATGACACGGGAGGAGATTCACGCAGTGATGATCGCGCTCGGTGACCTCACATAGGTCATTCAGGAGGCTGATCCGCTCGACAAGGCCGAGCTCTACGCCCAGCTGGGGCTGCGACTCACGTATCGGCGCAGAAACAGCTAGTGGAGGCTCAGGTTGTACCTGGCCTCCACGTGTGCAGAAGGTTTGTGTCCGAGGGGGGACTTGAACCCCCATGCCCATCACTGGGCACTAGCACCTCAAGCTAGCGCGTCTGCCTATTCCGCCACCCGGACTTGGTGCCTGCACGCGGGACGTCATCTCGCGTCGGCTCCGTAAGGTTAGCAAACTCTGGGGGGTGAGTCATACCAAGTATCGGCACAGGGGAGGGGCGCCGACTCTCCGGCGGCCCGCCGGCGGCCCCGCCGGACCGTGCTGATGACCCTCACAGGTGTCTTCCGTGAAGCGGACCAGCGTGCCCTTGGCCTTTTTCGGGGTCTCTGCTGAAAAGCCCTTGCGGCAACTTTGGGTGCTGCTACGGTTACGGATCGTTGAGGGGTGAGTCCACGGACCGGCCTCACGACGTGAGGCCGGTTCCGGAAGCTGGGAGGTCACGTGGCACGCACGAAGGTCGGGCAGTCGAGGGCGTCGTCCCTCACTGTGCGCCGCGTGCCCACGACGCTCCCGGAGCAGGACACGACCGCCGAGCGGGCCGACCGGATGGCGCGGTTCGCGGCCGGTGCCCGCAGGGTTGTCGTGCGGGCAGTCACGATGGGCGCCCTCGTGGCGGCCGGATGGCTGCTCGCCGTCGTGTTCGGAGCCATGTCCGCCGCTCCGGCGGCCGCGGACGCCACCGCGGCCACCACAGGAGCCGCCGACGCGGCCCCCGCTCCCCTTTCGGTCCCCGGCTACCTCTCGGCGTCGGACAACGCCGAGGCGATGGCCGGCCGCACCGTGGACGGTCTCAACAGCCAGCAGGATCCTGGTCTGCCACCACCATCCTCCGCCGGAAAGATCTTGGACACCGATGGACTGGTGCCCAACGGTGGTGGCAGCGGCCCGTTCGGGCCCGGTATGGGGGATGTCGCGAGGTCCGGTGTCGACCCGCGGCTGCAGTACCAGTCCGCCGTCATGGCGCGTGTGCTGCCCCCCGTCGTCCGCACAGCGGCGGACGACCCTTCCTTCTCACCTGACTGATCCCGCCATCTCCACACGCCCCGGACGTCCCGTCCGGAGAGCGACGGCGGAGCGTGGTCAGATCCCCTCCGCCGGCGGGTGAGACGTCAGTCAACCTGTTCGCGAATCCGAGGTCACCGTTGTGTGCGACCTCGCACGGCCTCGGCTGCCCGCGAACCGTTTCAGGTATCCCCCCAAGAACCACTAGGAGCATTCACCATGCGTACGTGGGCTAGAGCATCTACTCCTGCGGCCCTTCTGGCGGTCGCGGTCATGTCGTTCGGCAGTGGTGCGGCCTTCGCCGACACCTCGGGCAACTCCTCCGTCGGCGGCGGCAACCAGGTCAACCTGCCGATCAACCTGCCCATCGACATCAGCGGCAACGCCGTCGGCGCGGCCGGCCAGTCGTCCGCCGGGTCCCACGGCGGCGCCTCGGTCGAGAACGCCGGCCCGAGCGACATCCCCAACCGCACCTCGGGAAACTCCAGCGTGCTGGGCGGCAACCAGGTCAACGCGCCGATCACCGCGCCGCTGAACGCCTGCGGCAACGCGGTCTCCCTGTTCGGCAAGTCGGACGCGGGCTGCCGGGGCGGCGCGACCGTCCACAACAAGGGCAAGGGCGGCGCCGGGGGCAACCAGACCTCGGGCGACTCCAGCCTCATCGGCGGGAACCAGCTCACGGCGCCGATCACGGCTCCGATCAACGCCTGCGGCAACGCGCTGGCCATCTTCGGCGACGCGACCGCGGGCTGCAAGGGCGGCGCCTCCGTGCACAACAGCGGCGTCGGCAACGCGGGCGGCAACCGCACGTCCGGGCGCTCGTCCGCGCTGGGCGGCAACCAGGTGATCGCGCCGGTCAACGGGCCGATCAACATCTGCGGGAACGCGGTGGCGGTGTTCGGGCGGGCGTTCGCGGGCTGCCAGGGCGGCGCCAGCGTCACCAACTCGGGCGGCGGCGGCTGGCTGCACCACATGGCCGCGCCGGGCTCCACGGGCAACGACACCGACGGGCGTTACGGCGCCGGCAGCGGCAACCAGGTGATCGCCCCCGTCAACCTGCCCATCACGGCCTGCGGCAACGCCGTCGGCAACGCGGTGGCCAACTGCCGGGGCGGCGCGACGGTGCTGAACACCCGCGCCGGTTCCGGGGCGGGCGGCAACACGACGTCCGGGCGTTCGGGCGTGCTGAGCGGCAACCAGGTGATCGCGCCGATCACGGCTCCGGTCAACGTCTGCGGCAACGCCGTGGCCGCCTTCGGCAAGGCGTTCGCCGGGTGCCGGGGCGTCGTCTCGGTCAAGAACGGCGGCCGGGGCGCCGGCGGCAACCACACCTCCGGGCAGTCGGGCGTCGGGGCGGGCAACCAGGTGATCGCGCCGATCACGGCTCCGCTCAACGTCTGCGGCAACGCGGCCGCGGTGCTCGGCGCCTCCAACGCCCACTGCAAGGGCGGCGCGGCCGTCTGGCCGCACAACGGTGTGGGCGGCGGCGGCAACGCGACCTCCGGGCGTTCGGGCGTGCTGAGCGGCAACCAGGTGATCGCGCCGATCACGGCTCCGGTCAACGTCTGCGGCAACGCCGTGGCCGTGCTGGGCGACGCCGCGGCGGGCTGCCTGGGCGGCGCGCACGTCGGCAAGCCGGGCTACCCGGGCGGCGGCTACAACCAGTTCCTGCGGTCCACCGGCCACCAGGCCGCGGCCAAGAGCGGGCTGCTGCCCGCGGTGCCCGCCGTCCCGGCGCTCAACGGTGTCAACGGCACCGGCGCCGTGCCCGGTCTGCCCGACGTCGGCGGCCTGCCGAAGGCGGGCGGCCTGCCGGTTCCCGGCAACGTGACGCAGCAGCTCCAGAGCTCAGGCCTGCCGCTCCCCGGCAACGTGACGCAGCAGCTGGAGGGCTCGGGCCTGCCGGTCGGCGGCGGCCTGTCCTCGCTGCCGCTCGTGGACGACGCGTCCAAGACCCTGGGCCTGCCCGCCCTGCCCGAGCTGCCCGGCCTTCCCGGCCAGGCGCAGGCTCCGGTGCAGGGTCCGGCGCAGGCCAGGCCCGGCGAGGTGGACATGCCGGCCAAGTCCTGGGAGAAGCGGGTGCCCGTCCGGCCCGGCAAGCGTCACATGGCCGACAGGACCGACCACGCGCGCAGGGCGCCGGCCCGTCCCTCTTCGCCGCTCTCCCCGGCCACCGACCTGCTCTCCTCCACCCCGGTCGGCGGCGCCGTGACCTCGGCCACCGGCGGCCTGCCGGTCGGCAACCTGGGCCTGATGAGCGCCGCCCAGCCCGCCGGTCTCACCGGGATGAACTCCAGCTCGCTGCTCGCGCTGCTGCTCGGCTCGATGTTCGCCGCGTCGGCCACGCTGTTCGCGACCGCCCGCCGGTTCCGGTTCGGCCGTAAGTAGATATACGGCATAGGTCGGTAACCACAGATACCGCTACCGCTCCACCGCCTGGGAGCGGTAGGCGATAGATGCTTTGCCCGTTCCGGGGGCGCGGCCCGGAGCGGGCAAAGCCATGTCCAGGCTCAGAGCGTGCTGCGGACACGGATGACCTTGCGTCGCAGCCGTACGTGCCGGCTCCCGTCGGGGTGCACCCGCACCCGCGCGAGCTCCCACTGGCCGTACTCTGCGTGTTCGGTCAGCAGTTGACGTGCGGCTTCGCGAGTGAGGTCGCGCGGAATGAAGATATCCATGTAGGAGTAGTCGAGCACAACGATTAGTCTCCAGGGTGAGTCAGGGCGCCATGCCGCTCGATGGGGCTTATTCTGCGTGCTTGTGGGTGGACCCGGAAGCTAGTGGGTAGCCCGGGGGAAGGAAATTTCCGCGAGTCGGGTTACCTTTCAGATCTATGCCGACTCCCGGCAGGGGGATTGCAAGCGAACAGTGAGGTAGGAAGCAGCGTGCCAGCCAAGAACGGCAGCTCCGGCGGAACACGCCTGGTGATCGTCGAGTCGCCCGCCAAGGCGAAGACGATCGAGAAATACCTCGGCGCCGGCTACACGGTCGAGTCCAGCATCGGCCACATCCGTGACCTGCCGGAGCGGGCCGACGACATCCCCGAGGCCTTCAAGAAGGAGTCCTGGGCGCGCCTTGGCGTGAACGTCGAGCACGAGTTCGAGCCGCTGTACGTCGTCAACCCCGACAAAAAGGCGCAGGTCAGCAAGCTGCGGCAGCTGTTGAAGGGTGCTGACGAACTCTACCTGGCCACTGACGAGGACCGGGAGGGCGAGGCGATCGCCTGGCACCTGCGCGAGGTGCTCAAGCCGACCGTGCCCGTCCACCGCATGGTGTTCCACGAGATCACGCCGCAGGCCATCCGCGACGCCGTCGCGAACCCGCGCGACCTCAACCTCCGCCTGGTCGACGCCCAGGAGACCCGCCGCATTCTCGACCGGCTCTACGGTTACGAGGTCAGCCCGGTCCTGTGGAAGAAGGTCAAGCCGCGGCTGTCGGCCGGCCGGGTGCAGTCGGTGGCGACGCGGCTGGTGGTGGAGCGCGAGCGGGAGCGCATGGCGTTCACCTCCGCCCACTACTGGGACCTGCAGGCATTGTTCGACTCGGGCAAGCCCGAGGAGCGGCCGCGTGACTTCACCGCGACGCTGACCTCGGTAGGCGGCAAGAGGGTGGCCCAGGGGCGCGACTTCGCCAGCACCGGGCAGCTCAAGACGGCCGACGTGCTGCACCTGTCCGAGGCCGCCGCCGGTGAGCTGGCCGGCCGGCTCCAGGGCACGTCGTTCTCGGTCAAGTCCGTCGAGCGCAAGCCGTACACGCGCAAGCCGTACGCGCCGTTCCGGACGACCACATTGCAGCAGGAGGCCAGCCGGAAGCTGGGCTTCTCCGCCAAGTACACGATGCAGGTCGCCCAGCGGCTGTACGAGCAGGGCTTCATCACCTACATGCGTACCGACAGCATCACGCTGTCGGAGACCGCGATCGCCGCCGCCCGCTCGCAGGCCATCAAGCTCTACGGCGCCGCGTACGTACCCGACAAGCCGCGCGTCTACACCAGCAAGGTCAAGAGCGCGCAGGAGGCCCACGAGGCGATCCGGCCCTCCGGCGAGGAGTTCCGCACGCCGGGCGAGACCGGGCTGTCCGGCGACATGTTCCGCCTCTACGAGCTGATCTGGCAGCGCACCGTCTCCTCGCAGATGAAGGACGCGGTCGGCGAGTCGATCAGCGTCAAGGTCGGCGGCCGTTCGGCTTCCGGCGAAGACGTCGAGTTCAGCGCCTCGGGCCGGACGATCACCTTCTACGGGTTCCTCAAGGCGTACGTGGAGGGGGCCGACGACCCCTCGACCGACCGAGACGACTCCGAGAAGCGGCTGCCCAACCTGGCCGAGGGCGACGCGCTGACCGTGTCGCGGCTCGACGTGGCCGCCCACTCCACCAAGCCGCCCGCCCGTTACACCGAGGCCTCGCTGGTCAAGGAGATGGAAGACCGCGAGATCGGGCGGCCCTCGACGTACGCGTCGATCATCGGCACGATCCTCGACCGCGGCTACGTGTTCAAGAAGGGCACCGCGCTGGTGCCGTCCTTCCTGGCCTTCGCCGTGGTCAACCTGCTTGAGCAGCATTTCGGCAACCTGGTCGACTACGACTTCACGGCCGAGATGGAGAAGGTGCTCGACGACATCGCCAACGACCGCGCCGAGCGGGTGCCCGAGCTGCAGCGTTTCTACTACGGTGCCGGCGACGGCGACGAGGGCCTGAAGGAGATGGTCACCGACCTCGGTGACATCGACGCCAAGGAGATCAGCTCGTTCCCGATCAAGGGGACGGACATCGTCCTGCGGGTCGGGCGTTACGGGCCGTACCTGGACAGAGACGGCGCGCGGGTCAACGTGCCCGAGGACACCACGCCCGACGAGCTGACGGCGGAGAAGGCCGAGGAGCTGTTCTCGCGGCCGACCGGCGACCGCGAGCTGGGGCGCGACCCCGTGAGCGGCCACATGATCGTGGCCAAGGACGGCCGTTACGGGCCGTACGTGACGGAGATCCTGCCCGAGCCGGCCGAGGACGAGACGCCGAAGAAGCGGACGAAGAAGGCAGACGCCCCCAAGCCGCGCACCAGCTCCCTGTTCAAGACGATGTCGCTCGACACGATCACCCTCGACGACGCGCTCAAGCTGCTGGCCATCCCCCGGGTGGTGGGCGAGCTCGACGGCGAGGAGGTCGTGGCGCACAACGGGAAGTTCGGGCCGTACATCAAGAAGGGCACCGACTCCCGCTCGCTCACCTCGGAAGAGGACCTGCTGACGGTCACGATCGAGCAGGCCAAGGAGCTGTTCGCGCAGCCCAAGCAGCGCGGGCGGCGGGCCGCGGCGGCGGCGCCGCTGCGGGAGCTCGGCGACGATCCGGCGTCGAAGAAGCCGGTCGTGGTCAAGGAGGGGCGTTTCGGCCCCTACGTGACCGACGGCGAGACGAACGCGTCGCTGCGCAAGGGCGACACGGTCGAGGACATCACCATCGAACGGGCCGCCGAGCTGCTGGCCGAGCGCCGCGATCGGGCGCCCGCGCCGAAGAAGACCACGCGGAAGGCCCCGGCGAAGAAGACGACCGCGAAGAAGCCGGCGGCCAAATCGTAAGTAGCATCGACGTGTGATCGTGCTGGTCTTCGTCGCCCTCGTCGTGGTGGCGCACCTTTATCTGTGGCATCGGATGGTGCGCTCCGCGACCCGCCCCGGGCGCGCCCGCAAGGCGCTGACCTGGGGCCTGGTCGGGCTCGTCCTGCTCGTGGTGGCCGCGTTCGCGGGCACGCGGATGGAGCTGGGCAACTGGCTGGCCTGGCCGGGCTACCTGTGGGTGGCGCTGATGTTCTACCTCGTGGTGTTCCTGCTGGTGCTGGAGGTGCCGCGGGCCGTCGCTTCGATGATCATCCGCAGGGGCGAGCGCGGGTCGGTGGCGGTCGAGGAGCCGGTCCCGGTCGCGGCGGTGGCGTCCGCCGCCCCGCCGTCCGGGCCCGCCATTGAGCCTGTTCCCCCTGCCGTGCCGCCCATGAGCAGGCGGCTCTTCCTGGGGCGCACCACCGCGGTGGTGGCCGGGGTCGGCGCGCTCGGTACGGTCGGTTACGGCATGACCAGCGCTCTGGGCGACCCGCTGCTGGAGCCCGTGCGGGTCCGGCTGCCCAAGCTCGACCCGAGGCTGAACGGCCTGCGCTTCGCCGTGGTGAGCGACATCCACCTGGGCCCGCTCACGGGCGTCGGCCACACCGAGCGCATCGTCAGGATGATCAACGGCCTGCGTCCCGACGTGGTGGCCATCGTCGGCGACCTGGTGGACGGGTCCGTGGCCCAGTTGGGCGCCCTCGCTAAGCCCCTCAAAAGCCTTGAGTCCCGCTACGGGGCATATTTCGTGACCGGTAACCACGAGTACTACACCCAGAACGGCCCCCAGGAATGGATCGAGGAACTCGACCAGCTCGGCGTTCGCTCGTTGCGTAACGAGCGCGTGGAGATCAGTCACCAAGGCGCCGTACTCGACCTGGCCGGGGTGAACGACCTCAACGGCGAGGCCGTCGGCGACGGGCCCGACTTCGCCAAGGCGCTCGGCGGACGGACGCCCGGGCGCTCCACCGTGCTGCTCGCCCACCAGCCCGTACAGGTGGACCAGGCGGCCGGATTCGGCGTCGACCTGCAGCTGTCGGGGCACACGCACGGCGGCCAGATCGCGCCCTTCAACCTGGTGGTGGGCCTGCAGCAGCCCGTCGTGTCGGGGCTGGCCACGGTCGACGGCGTGCAGGTGTACGTCACCAGGGGCGCGGGGTTCTGGGGGCCGCCGGTGCGGGTCGGCGCGCCGCCCGAAATCACTATGCTGGAGCTGCGCTCCTGACTTTGCGCGACGCGGTCGCCACGTGGTGTCATCGTGGCGTAGTATCCGACCGGATACTCGCAGGAGGTGAGCATGGTGTCCTCCCCGGCCGAAGGGGCGTTGCGTCAGGCGGCTTCGCTCGCGCCCGACGTCGCCTTCTGGGCCAGGCGCGGCGGGCTGCTGTTCAGGCAGGCGCGCCACGCGGCGAGCATGAACCAGAAGGCGCTGGCCAGCAGGAGCGGCACCTCGCGCACCACGCTGTCGGCCTACGAGCACGGCAGGAAGTCGCCGACGCTGGAGACCGCCGGGCGCATCCTCGACGCGGCCGGGTTCCGGCTGGCCCTTGAGCCCAAGGTCGAGTTCGCCGTGCAGTCGGCGGGCGGGCGCTGCTTCCACGTCCCGAGCCGGCTACGGCGGCTGCCGGTGGCCGCGGCGCTGGGCGTCCTGAGGTTCGGCGGCCGGGTCTACGACCTGGCCGACCGCCACCAGCGCCGGGCGGCCTACTCGGCGCTGCTGAGCGAGGGCGGCCCCGCCGACCTGCTCGACCACGTCGACGGCGCGCTGCTGGTCGAGCTCTGGGGCGAGCTGGCGCTGCCGGCCGCCGTCCGCGCCGCCTGGATGCCTCTGGTGGAGCAGATCAGGCAAGAGGCCGGAGTAATGAATTGACGACGTTTTCGAGGGCCTATTCCATGCGGGTAACCTGCACGCCGACCCGCGAACGTAATACCCTCAGCCACGGACAAGCGGGTAATTCCGCGTTGTCTCCTGCCTTCCCATGTCCGGCCGACACCTGGATACGCTGAAATCATGACTGCCCCTAGGCGCGCTGCACATGTGCTGGCCCATGCGCCGTTCCGCCGTCTCTGGACGGCCATGTCGGTGTGCAGTCTGGGCGACTGGCTCAACATCCTGGCCCTGACCGCCCTCGCCGGAAACCTCAACCAGGGCGACTACCGCATGCAGTCGCTGGCCGTGGGCGGCGTGTTCATCGCCAAGATGTTGCCCGCGGTGCTGCTCGGGCCGCTGGCCGGGGTGTTCGCCGACCGGTTCGACCGGCGGCTGACCATGTTCACCGCAGACCTGGCCAGGTTCGCGGTCGTGTTGTCGATCCCGGTCATCGGCACCTATCAGTGGGTGATCGTCGCGACCGTCCTGGTCGAGTGCGTCAACCTGTTCTGGGTCCCGGCCAAGGACGCCACGGTGCCCAACCTGGTGCCCAAGGACCAGCTCGAATCCGCCAACCGGCTCAACCTGCTGGTCACCTACGGCAGCGCGCCGATCGCGGCCCTGCTGTTCGCCGCGCTGTCCCTGGCCGGCGACATGGGGCGCAGCGTCCTGCCGCTGCTCAACGGCATGGACCCGACCGCTCCGGCGCTGATCGTCAACTCCCTGGCCTACCTGGTGTCGGCCTTCCTGATCTTCACGTTGCGCGGCATCCCCAAGCGCGACGGCGCGATCTCGACGCCCTCGGTGCTCAAGCAGGTCGTCGAGGGCTGGCGTTTCGTGGGCGGCAACCGGCTCGTGCGCGGCCTGATCATCGGCATGCTCGGCGCGTTCGCCGCGGGCGGGGCCGTGGTCGGCGTGGCGAAGATCTACGTGGTGGCCCTCGGTGGCGGCGACGCGGCCTACGGCGTCGTGTTCGGCGCGGTCTTCGTCGGCATGGCGCTGGGCATGTTCGTCGGCCTCAGGCTGTTGCGCGGGCTGTCGCGGCGGCGGCTGTTCGGCCTGGCCATCACCGTGGCCGGGGTGGTGCTCGTGGCCATCGCGCTGATCCACAACCTGCCGATCGTCGTCATGCTGACCGTGCTGCTCGGGGCGTGCGCGGGCATCGCGTGGATCATCGGCTACACCCTGATCGGGCTGGAGGTCGAAGACGCGCTGCGCGGGCGAACGTTCTCGTTCCTGCAGTCCACGGCGCGGGTCACCCTGCTGCTCGTGGTGGCGGTGGCCAACCCGCTGGCGGCGCTCTTCGGCGCCCACGAGTTCGGCCTCGGCTCCATCGCCTACCGCTTCGACGGCACCAACCTGGTGCTCGTCATCGGCGGCGGGCTCGCGATGGCCGTCGGGATCCTGGCGCTGCGCCACATGGACGACAGGCAGGGCGCCTCGCTGTCGGCCGACCTTCTCGCGGCGGTGCGCGGCGAGCGTTACCCCGCCGAGCCGGCCGAGCACGTGCCGGGGCTGTTCATGGCGTTCGAGGGCGGCGAGGGGTCGGGCAAGACCACCCAGTCGCGGCTGATCGCCATCTGGCTGCGCGACCAGGGCTACGACGTGGTCCAGACGCGGGAGCCCGGCTCAACCAAGATCGGCATGCGGTTGCGGGCCATCCTGCTCGACGCGGCCGAGCGAGGTCTGTCGGCCCGTTCGGAGGCCCTGCTCTACGCGGCCGACCGGGCCGAGCACGTCGAGAAGGTGATCCGCCCGGCGCTCTACCGGGGCTCGCTGGTGATCAGCGACCGCTACGTCGACTCGTCCCTGGCCTACCAGGGCGCCGGCCGGGCACTCGACCCCGAAGACGTGTCCAAGATCAACGCGTGGGCGACGGGCGGCCTCGTGCCGCATCTGACCGTGCTCATCGACACGCCGCCCGAGGTGGGGCTCACCCGGCTGGGCGGGGCGGCCGACCGCATCGAGTCCGAGCCGCTGGAGTTCCACCAGCGGGTGCGCAAGGAGTTCCGCGCGCTGGCCGCCGCCGATCCCGGCCGCTACCTCGTGGTCGACGGCACGATGCCGCCCGAGGTGCTGACCCGCCAGATCCAGGACCGCATCCGCGAGATCCTGCCCGACCCGGTGCCCCGGGAGTCCGAAGACGCCACGGGCACGATGCCCGCCATCCGCGACTAGCCTTACGCCGTGACAGTTTTCGATGACCTCGTCGGGCAGAACCAGGCGATCTCCGTGCTGTCGCGGGCCGCTGCGGCGGCCGGCGAGGCCGTCAAGGGCGGTCGCGGCGCCGGCATGACGCACGCCTGGCTGTTCACCGGCCCGCCCGGCTCGGGCCGGGAGGAGGCCGCGCGCGCCTTCGCCGCCGCGCTGCTGTGCCCCGACGCCGGTTGCGGCCACTGCGACCAGTGTCACCAGGTGCTCATCGGCTCTCACCCCGACCTGGAGTCCGTACGTCCTGAGGGCCTGTCCTACAGCGTCAAGCAGACCCGCGAGCTCATCCTGCGGGCCGCTGGCGCGCCCACCCAGGGTCGCTGGCGGGTCATCCTGTTCGAAGACGCCGACCGTGCCACGGAGTCGGCGGCCAACGCCCTGCTCAAGGCCATCGAGGAGCCGCCGCCGCGCACGGTCTGGCTGCTGTGCGCGCCCGCTCCCGACGACCTCATGATCACCATCAGGTCGCGCTGCCGCCAGGTCACGCTGACCACGCCGTCCACCGAGGCCGTCGCGCACGTGCTGGCCACCCGCGACAGCGTGCCGTGGGAGACCGCCGCGTTCGCCGCGCGGGCCGCGCAGGGGCACATCAGCAGGGCGCGGTCACTGGCCCTCGATGAAGGCGCCCGCCTCCGGCGGGAGGCCGTGCTCGGCATCCCGCGCACGCTGACCGGGGTGGGCGAGTGCGTGTCCGCCGCCGAACGCCTGGTCAAGACGGCTGAGGAAGAGGCCGCGGCGGCCACGGCGGCGCTCAACGAGAACGAGACGGCCGAGCTGCGCAAGATCTACGGTGAGGGCTCCACGGGCAAGGGGCTCAACCGGGGGCTGGTGCGCGGCGGGGCGGGCGCGCTCAAGGAGCTGGAGGACCGGCAGAAGTCCCGGGCCACCCGCATCAAACGGGATTCGCTCGACGCCGCGCTGCTGGAGCTGGTGTCGTACTACCGCGACGTGCTGGCCATGCAGTTCGGGGCGGGGGTGGAGCTGGCCAACGACGACATCCGGTTCGATCTCGACCAGCTCGCCAGGTCGTCCACGCCGGAGGAGACGCTGCGGCGGATCGACGCGATCATGCGGTGCCGGGAGCGGCTGGGGGCCAACGTCAATCCGCAGATGGCGGTGGAGGCGATGATGTTGTCGCTGCGCGGGGCGGCGGCCTGAGCCGATCCCGGCCACTGCCTGTGGTGGCTGCGCGGGCTGCTTGAGGGGTCGCCTGGGGAGGCTCGCCTTGGGGGCCTGGCCGCGGCTGCCTGCGGTTTCCGCCTTCTCGCTTGTCAGGAGGGCGAAAAGATAGCTGGGTGACCGGAGCAGCAAGTGAGCCCGCGAAGCGTCTCTGTAGCGTGGAAGTCGAACTGCTCTCCCAACAACAGGCCCTGGCGCGGCAACAGGTCGATGTGGCATCGATCTTCGCCGAGCATCATGTGGGCCTCGTGCGGCTCGCCCTGATCATGGTCGGTGATCAGGCCACCGCCGAAGACGTCGTACAGGAGGCGTTCGCACGTACGCACGCCGGCCGGGCCCGTCTGCGGGACGCCGACAAGGCGCTGGCCTATGTGCGTTCCGCCGTGCTCAACGGGTGCCGGTCCGTCCTGCGCAGACGGGCGACGGTGTTCCGGCGGGCGGTGCCCTACGAGCCGCCGGTCTGGTCGGCGGAGAGCGCCGCGCTGCTGGGCGAGGAGCGGCGGGAGGTGCTGCTCGCCCTGCGGGAGCTGCCGCGCAGGCAGCGTGAGGCGCTGACCCTGCGCTACTACTTCGACCTGTCCGACCAGGAGGTCGCCACGACCATGGGCGTCAACGCGAGCACGGCCAGGTCCACGATCGCGCGAGGGCTCGCCGCTCTCGGCCGGGCGCTTGGGGAGGAATCATGAACAGTCCGATGGAAGACAGGCTTCGCGCCGCGCTCGTCGAGGCCGGCGCGACCGTCGACACCGGCGCGCTCAAGCCGCTGCGCACGCCGGAGCGGCGCCGGAGCCGGGTGGACCTCCGGCTGGTGAGCGCGGCCGTGGCGGTGGTGCTCGCGGGGGCTACGACCGCCGTCTGGCTGGGCGTGCGAGGCGACGAGCACGTGGCGACGCTGGCCGGCCCCCCCGGCGGTCAGGCCGATGCCCAAGAGCTGACGATCTTCCTCTGTTCGAGGTCGGCCAGCGGGAAGGCGCCGTCCTGTCAGGGGCAGGGCGTCACGCCTGATCAGGCGAAGTCGATCGCCAAGGCGGCGAAGGAGGTGTCCGGCGTCACCTCGCTCATGTATGTGGATCAAGCCGAAGCCTTCGAGAGCTTCCGGCGCGACTTCGCACACAACCAGCGGCTGCTCGACGCGGTGACGGTCGACGACCTGCGTGCCTCGTTCCGGCTGCGGCTTGAGCCCGGCACGGACCCGGTGCCGGTGAAGCAGGCACTCAGCTCGCTCCCGGGGGTCGAGGACATCGACTTGGTGCCCTCCGCCGCTTCTCTTCCGTCATCCGGCACTCAGGTCAGCGTCTTCCTCTGCGGCGACGGTTCGGCGCTGCCCGCCTGCGGGGCCGAACGTGCGGCGGACGGCGAGAAGATCGTGAAGGAGGGCAAGGGGGCCACGACCAGACAGAAGGCCGAGATCGTCGCACTCCTGCGCGCGTCCAAGCAGGTCAAGTCCGTCCTCTTCGAGGACCAGTCGACGGCGTACGAGAACTTCAAGCGCAGCTACCAGGACAACAAGGCGCTGCTCGCCGCCACCAAGGTCGGGGACATGCCGGAGTCGTACCGGTTGCAGATGAGGTCGGAGCGCGACGACTGGAGCGCGCTGCTGAAGGCCCTGAGACGGCAGCGGGGTGTCGCATCCGTCGTCGACCGCCGTTGTACGGTCGACGTGGCTCTGGCCATGGCCCGCTACCGGGTCTCCCTGCCGAAGGGCCAGGACTGCCGAATGGGCGGTTGATTCAAGATCGGGCCCGGTGCCCCTCACGTTCACCGGGTGGACACACGTAGTGTGGCAACGGAAGGCCGTAACAACCCCCGAGGCCGTCAGGGAGGCGAGCTCGAGCCCATGGGAATGATCATGGCCGTGAGCTTCACGCGCTACGGGAGGCTCTACTACCTCGATCCGGGCGGGCACACCTTCAAGGTCGGCGACAAGGTGCTGGTACCGACCGATTCGGGCCCCGAGGTGGCGGAGTGTGTGTGGGCGCCGCAGTACACGAGCGAGGACATCGACGGTCTGCCCGTGTGCGAGGGGCCGGCGGGTGAGGAACACCTCTCGCGTGACGAGTCCAACAAACGCCGCAGGGCCGAGGCCCGCAGCGTGTCGAAGAAGCTGATCAAACGGCACACGCTGCCGATGAAGGTCGTCGGCATCGACTATCTCGACCAGGACAACGTCTACACCGTCTACTTCTCGGCCCCTCATCGGGTCGACTTCCGGGCCTTGGTCCGCGACCTGGCCCGTAACCTGCGGGCCAGGGTCGAGCTGCGGCAGATCGGTCCCAGGGACGAGGCGCGGCTGCAGGGCGGCATCGGTCCCTGCGGCCGTGACCTGTGCTGTGCCACGTTCCTGAAGGATTTCGAGCCCGTGTCCGTGCGCATGGCCAAAGACCAGGATCTGCCGGTCAACCCGTTGCGCATCGCCGGGGCTTGTGGGCGGCTCATGTGCTGCCTGAAGTACGAGCACCCGTTGTACGTCGAGAGCCGGTACAGGATGCCTCGCGCGGGAAGCCGGGTCAGCACGCCGCAGGGCGAGGGGATCGTCACCGGGCACAACGTCCCCGCCGACACGGTGACGGTGCGCCTGGACGATGGTGGGAGGCGCTGTGCGTGCCCTTCCGCATCGGTGTGTTCGCCCCGCATCCAGCACGACACGATGTACGGCAACCAGGAGGAATCGCCCGACCACAAGGCTTCCGGGGGCGGGGAGGACGTCTGAACGCTCATCCCGTCCTGGCCCAGGTGGCGCTCATGGGCGGCCGGTAACAGGCTGACGGCCTTCCCGAAGGCGGCGGGGAGGCCGTAGGGGCTACAGCGCGAGGGGCATGGCTGCGGCGGCTCCGTGCGGCCCCTCGTACGGCCCCGGGCTCATTGATGAGGCTCACTGTGGCAAAAAGCACCAGCTCACAGCAACCCATCCAAAGCGCCAGCCCACCACCGCAGTAGCTGCACCGGCGCGCCGCTCGGAGCCCTGACAACCCCACCGGAAGCGCTGTCTCACAGCCGTAGCAGCCCCAGCCAGGGCACCAGCCCGCCACTGCAGCAGCTCCATCGGAAGTGCCACTCGGAGCCGGAGTAGCCCCGTCGGTAGCGCCGATTCGCGGTTGTAAGAGTCCTGCCGAGGCGCCGCTCTCGACGCTGCCACCTGAGACACCAGTCCGCCGCGGCTCCGGCCTGCAGCACCAACTCGCTGCAGTCCCAACGGTGGGCCAGGCCCGAACAGCCTCAGCGGGGGATCAGCTCACAACAGCGCCGTCTGAACAGCCCCCGCAGCCGGCGGCGAGGCACCGGCCCATCGACCCCAGCAGAATCCCAGGTCCACCTCAGGCACCGGCCACAGCAGCGCGCCCGAAGCGCCACCTTCCGGTGCGTGTCTGAGGGGGCAGCTTGTGAAGTCCGTTCGAAGTGCCCGAGTCAGCCAGCCGCCCCGCCCGCGCCTCCGGCCTTGTCCCGCCCGCGCCTCCGGCCTTGTCCCGCCCGCGCCTCGGGCCTTGACCGCCCGCGCCTCCGGCCTCGTCACGCGTCGGCCTGGCCTGGCCTCGTCACGCGTCGGCCTGGCCTGGCCTCGTCACGCGTCGGCGTGGCTCGGCCCGGCCTTGGCTCGGCCCGGCCTTGGCTCGGCCTGGCTTGGTACGGCCTGGGTGTGCGGGGTGCCGTTCAGCAGGGGGCTGGGGTGGGGTGGTGGACAAGCCGGTCGGGTGGGAGATGCGGGGCTGGAGCGGCTGGTCGTCGTACGTTGGGTGCGTCACTTCCATGTACGACGCGTTCGGCCGCAGGCTACGGAGGCTGATGGCCGTGCGCCCGGGGTGGGGGCCGGACTCGTTGTCCTCTGCGGTCTCGTCGTTCGCCGTGGTCATCGGAGGTGGGATCTAGATCTCTGGAGAGTCATGAAGAAGCCGGTGCAGTCGAGCGACGGCGGGCCCGCAGTGCAGGTGATGCTCTCACCTGCCAACGTCTGGCGTGCCGGGCTTGCCATGGCGGCCGTCGTCGCGGTGGCGTTCTTCGTCCGGTTCGTGATCACGGACGCGGGTGCGCTGATCGCCATGCTGGTGATGGCCTGGTTCCTCTCTCTGGCCATGGAGCCCGCCGTGCGGCGCATGTCGCGGCACATGCGCCGAGGCAGAGCGACGCTGCTGGTGATGACGTTGTTCATCCTGGCATTCGTGATCTTCATGGTCCTGTTCGGCAGCATGTTCGTGCAGCAGGTCGCGGTGCTGCTGAAGGCTCTGCCCGACGTCATCGCGGGCGTCGTCGAGTGGGTCAACGCCCGTCTCGGCACTCGTTATGAGATCTCCGACATTCTCAAGTCCATCAAACTCACCCCGCAGCAGGCGGCCGAGTACGCGCAGGGCGCGCTCGGCGGGGTGCTGGGGCTGCTGGGCACGGTGACCGGAACGCTGTTCAACCTGTTCACCCTGGCGCTGCTGACGTTCTACTTCTCGGCGGACGGGCCGAGGCTGCGGCGGTGGCTCGCGCAGTTGCTGCCCGGCCGGCTCCAGCAGGTCTTCATCAGCGTCTGGGACGTCTCCACGATCAAGACCGGTGGGTACGTCTCCTCCCGGCTCATCCTGGCCGCCATCAACGGCACGGCGTCGGCCCTGGTGTTCCGGCTGCTGGACATGCCCTCCTGGCTGGCGCTCGGTGCGTGGACGGGGCTGGTCGCCCAGCTCGTGCCCACCATCGGCACCTACATCTCCATCGCCCTGCCGGTGGTGGTGGGACTGGTCTCGTCACGTCCCTGGGTCGGTCTGGCCGCGCTGGCGTGGGGCGTCGTGTACCAGCAGGTGGAGAACCTGACGCTGGAGCCGAAGATCAGCTCGCGGGCGGTGGACATCCATCCCGGGGTGTCCTTCGCCGCCGTGATCGCGGGGGCGTCGCTGTTCGGCGCGATGGGCGCGCTGCTGGCCATCCCCATCGTGGCCATGCTGTTGTCGCTGATCGACACGTTCGCCACCCGTCAGGAGCTGCGGGAGGCCATGGCCGCCGAATCGGCGCCGCCGAAGGGTGGAGGCGGAGGAACGTCCTCGAAGGACGGCCCCGGCTCGCCGCCGCCGAAGTGACGTGGACCGGAGCGGATCGACGATCGTTCCGGCAGGCTGCCGAGCGGAGACGCCCCGGGCCCTCCGGCCGGTGTCACGTGCGACGGTACGGGCGGTGGCCGGTCAGCCGCGGGGATAGCCGGGGATCTGGCGACGTTGGGTCGCGGTGCCGATCCAGTGGAAGAGGTCCAGCGCGACCGATACGGCGATCCAGAACCAGTCCGCGCCTCTCAGGCCGACGCCGGGCACGTACAGGATCACGTACATCAACGTGGTGAACGGCAGGAAGATCAGCCCGAGGAGAGGCCAGATCCACGTGTGGAAGGCGGCGCTGACCAGAGCGGGCCGCGCCACCCAGATGATGAAAACGGCAAGTCGCGGAAAGAGGCCCGCGAAGATCGCGAACAGACATCCCATGGCGGCCCACGTCCCTCCATCACGCCTCGCCGGAAGGTAGGCGAAGTGGATGGTCCCCGCCACCGGGGCTGCTCATCCTCGACGTTGTGCATGGAAAGTCCCTGCTTCGATTTGCCTGCCCGGGTGCTGTCTCGGCGCACTGAGGGTTATTTCCGAAAAATGCACACATTTGCTTGAGGGAAGTCTTTGCCTTCTCGCGGTGGCCGCCCGATCGGGAACAGGGGATCAGAAGCATGGACGGCGGCTTGGCAGGGCGATGCCGTCATATATGCCGTGATGCGGCCGTTGCGGATCTTCCGCTGGGAGTCCCGGGTCATGGGGGCCTGTCCGCTCGGAGAGCCGGTCACGGACCGGTTTCCCGGCGGCGACCCGCACTGCTTTCCGGGGCGTCCGCAGCTGCTCGTCGATGCAACCGATCAGGAGGAACAAGCCCAATGAGCAACCTCATCGCGATCTCCTATCCCGACCTCCCCACCGCCATCGCCGTACGTGACCGCCTCGCCGACCTGCAACGGCAGAACCTGATCACGATGGAGGACGTGGCCATCGTCGAACGCCGGGCCGACGGGACGATCAAACTCCACCAGACCAGCGGTACGACGGGTATGGGTGCGGCCGGCGGAGCGCTGTGGGGTGGCCTGATCGGGATGTTGTTCTTCGTGCCGCTCTTCGGCATGGCGATGGGCGCCGCCACCGGAGCGGCCGCCGCAGCGATGACCGACGCCGGCGTCAACGACGAGTTCATGAGGGAAATCGCCGGAAAGCTCGAACCCGGCACCGCCGCGCTGTTCGTCCTGGTCGTGCAGAGTACGCCGGACAAGGTCATCCCGGAGATCCAGTCGTACGGCGGACATGTCATCCAGACCTCGCTCAATCGTGAGGAGGAGGCGCAACTGCGCGAGATGATGGAGGGGATCGGCGCCCGGTGAACGGAACGCCGCACGCCGCCACGGATCCGCGGTGCGCCCGCCCCGCCCCGCCCCGCCCCGCCCCCGCCTCGCCCTGCCATGCCTCGCCTCGCCTCGCCGCGTGAGCGCGGCGCGTTCGCTTCGTCGCGAGGGTGAGAGTTGAGCACCCTTTGTCCAAGGGGGTCCGGTCATCATCAAGAGAGGTCGTCATGGGGAAGGTGCCCGATCCGGCCGACGGTCATCGGTCGCCGGCCGAAGGCGCCCACAGGGACTACACCGGTGCGGTCTACGGATCACTGCTCGCCGCCTCCGTGGTGGCCGGTGCCGCGTCGCTCGGCAGGTTCCCGCGTCTGGAGATGATCATCCTGCTGCTGGGGACCAGCACGGTGTTCTGGGCCGCTCATGTCCACGCCCGCCTGTTCGGCGCCCGTGCGGTCTTCCAGAGCATGAGCGTGGCCGACATCCGCCGGGCCTGCGCCGAGGAGTGGCCGATCGTCACGGCGGCCGTTCCGCCGGCCGTCGCCGTGGCCGTCGGGCCGTTGCTGGGCCTCGAACCGCAGGGCACCGCCTGGCTGGCCATCGGGGTCGCGGTGGCCGGGCAGGTCGGCTGGTCGGCCGCGGCGGCCGTGGGGATCGGCGCCTCCGCTCGCATGGTGCTGGTCACGAGCGTGATCAATCTGCTGCTCGGGCTGGTGATCGTGGTGCTGAAGGCCGCGTTCCACCATTGACCGGACGCCCGCCGGGACGGCCGCTCCGACCGCAGAGGCGGCCGGTCATCCGTGGCGACGGCCGCCACGGAACCGGCCGCCACGGAACCGACCGCCAGGGAGGCGGGCAGCACGGAGGCGGGCAGCACGGAGGCGGCGGGCATCATGCCGGATTCACATCGGGGTGGTCATGCGCAGGTGGATGATGTGCCGCAGTGATCCCGTCCTTGAAGGGGCCGGCGCCGGTTCGTACGGCGATGGCGCCGCCCCCGTCGCCACCGATCGAGCTCGGCGAGCGCGACGGCGGGGTGGACCGTGACCGGACCCGCAGCCCCCGGGAGCTCGGCCGCCTTCGCGAAGAGCCCGCTGACCCCGCTGGCCCTCGCCCAGTTCATCTGCAGCTTCGCCGGCTCGAACATGAACGTGATGATCAACGACATCGGCCGGGACCTGAACACCACGGTGAAGGGCGTGCAGAGCACGATCACGCTCTTCCTGTTGATCATGGCCGTGCTGATGATCCCGTGCAGCAAGCTGACTGATCGCTGGGGACGCAAGAAGTGTTTCCTCGCGGGCCTCACCCTGTACGGGATCGGCGCTCTGACCAGCGCGTTCTCGCCCAGCCTCGCGGTGCTGATCCTCGGCAACTCGGTTCTCGAAGGGGTGGGGACAGCGTTGCTGATCCCGCCCGTCTACATTCTCGCGACGATGGCCTTCGACGATCTGCGGTCGCGGGCCCGCGCCTTCGGCCTGATCAGCGGACTGGGAGGTGTCGGCGCGGCCGCGGGCCCGCTGATCGGCGGTTTCATCGCGACGGCGATCACCTGGCGTGCCGCGTTCGTCTTCCAGGCGGTGGTGGTCGCGGTGATCGTCTTTCTCAGCCGCCGGATCGCCGACCCGGTGCCGCCGGATCCGACCCGGCCCTTCGACACCGCCGGCGCGGTCCTGTCGGCCGTCGGCATGTTCTTCGTGGTGTTCGGGATCCTCCAGGCCGGCAAGAACGCCCTGCTCATGACGGCGTTCCTCGTCGTCGGAGTGGGCTTCCTGATCTGGTTCTTCCTGCACATCCGGGCCCGGGAACGCGCCGGGAAGGAGCCGTTGCTCACGACGCGCCTGTTCCGGAACCGTACGTCCGATCTCGGCCTCGTCACCCAGAACATGCAGTGGCTGGTGCTCATGGGGACGTCCTTCGTGGTCGCGGTCTTCCTGCAGAAGGTCCGCGGGTACAACGCCGTCCAGACGGGTGTCGTCTTCACCGCGGCGACCGCGGGCATCCTGGTGAGCTCCCTGGCGGCGGAGCGGCTCACCAAGAAGCACGCCCAGAAGAACCTGATCTCGGCGGGTTTCGCCATGACCGTGGCCGGGATCGTCGTCCTGCTCGCCCTGGTGGAAGCGTCGTCGCGGGTCGTCGCCTTCGTGCCGGGGCTGTTGCTGATCGGGCTGGGCGTGGGCGTGATGCTCACGCCGTCGGTCAACGTCGTGCAGTCCAGTTTTCCCGAGGAACAGCAGGGCGAGATCTCCGGATTGTCGCGCAGCGTGTCCAATCTCGGCTCGTCGTTCGGCACGGCGATCGCCGGCACGATCCTCATCTCCGGGCTGGCCGAAGGGAACCGGTCCTACGCCCTCGCCATGATCGCTCTTGCGATATTCGCCCTGGTGGGCCTGGCCGCCGCGATCCGGCTCCCCGCCGACCCCGGTGACGCCGACCCCCGGTGACGCCGAGACGCCGAGACGCCGAGACTCCGAGACGCCGAGACGCCGAGACTCCGAGACGCCGAGACTCCGAGACGCCGAGACGCCGAGACGCCGAGACGCCGTGCGCGGTCTACCGCCCGCCCGGTTCGGCACGGTCGAGTTGTTCGTCGAGGGCGACGGCCGCGGCGATGAGCGCCAGATGGGTGAACGCCTGCGGGAAGTTGCCGAGCTGCGCGCCTGACGGGCCGATCTCCTCGGCGAACAGGCCGACGTGGTTGGCGTAGGTGAGCATCTTGTCGAAGGCGTAACGGGCCTGCTGCAGCCGTCCGGCGCGGGCCAGGGCCTCGACGTAGAGGAAACTGCACAGGTTGAACGTCCCCTCCGACCCGCGCAGGCCGTCGGGGGAGGCGGCGGGGTCGTAGCGGTAGACGAGGCTGTCGCTGACCAGCTCCTGGTCGATGGCGTCCAGGGTGCTCAGCCAGGCCGGGTCGCGGGGGGAGATGAACCCGACCCGGGGCATGAGCAGCAGCGAGGCGTCCAGCACGTCGGTGCTGTAGTGCTGGACGAAGGCCTGCCGGTCAGAGCTCCAGCCGCGGTCCATGATCTGGTTGAAGACGGCGTCCCGGACACTCATCCAGCGCACGAGGTCAGCGGGACGCGAGTGGGTGGTGGCCATCCGGATGCCGCGATCGAAGGCGACCCAGGTCATCAGCCGGCTGTAGGTGAACTCCTGCCGCCCGCCACGGGTCTCCCAGATGCCCTCGTCGGGACGGTCCCAGGTGTCGGCCAGCCAGTCGAGCAGCTCGGCGAAGGACCGCCAGCCGCGGATGCCGCCGATCTCCTGGGCCTGGGCCAGGGCGTCGGCGACTTCACCGTAGATGTCGAGCTGGAGCTGATCGGAGGCGGCGTTTCCGGCCCGTACCGGCCGGGAGTGCCGGTATCCCGCCAGATGGTCGAGCACTTCCTCGGTCAGATGGGGATCCCCGTCGATCCGGTACATGATCTGCAGTGGCTCGCCGGAGGCGCGGCCGGCGAGAAGCCGTTCATGCAGCCACGTACGGAACGCCTGGGCCTCCTCGACGAAGCCGAGGCCGATCAGGGCCCGGACGGACAGGGAGGCGTCGCGGACCCAGGTGTAGCGGTAGTCCCAGTTGCGTTCGCCGCCGATCTGCTCCGGCAGCCCCATCGTGGCGGCGGCGATCGGAGCGCCGGTGGGCGCGTACGTGAGGAGTTTGAGAGTGATCGCCGACCGGTTCACCATGTCACGCCAGCGACCCCGGTACCGGGACGCGCGCAGCCAACCGTGCCAGAAGGCGCGGCAGGCCTCGAAGCTGTCGCGGATCCCGTCGGCGGTCACGGGCGGCACGGCCTGGTCGTCGCCGCTGCAGCTGGTCAGGACGATAGCCGCCGTCTGGCCGGCGTGGAGGGTGAAGTCCGCGACGATGTCCTCACCGTCCGGACGCAGGGTGACAGGGCCGGCGGCCTGCAGGTGG
Organism: Nonomuraea sp. NPDC049655; assembly: GCF_044465465.1. Taxonomy (NCBI): domain Bacteria; kingdom Bacillati; phylum Actinomycetota; class Actinomycetes; order Streptosporangiales; family Streptosporangiaceae; genus Nonomuraea; species Nonomuraea sp. NPDC049655. Next base: position 224,990 of record NZ_JBITLS010000004.1, on the reverse strand, counting down.
AGGTTCGTGCCGGGGCCCTGGAAGACCGCCGATCCGGCGTCGCCGAGCGCGAGGGTGTGCGGTGCCCGCCCGTAGTCGAAGCGGGGACGGCAGGAGAAGACGAAGGGCAGGCTCCCGCGGACCACCCGGACGAACCGCACCAGGCGGTGCCGGCCGGAAGGGGTGCTGGAGGTGTTCGGCTCCATGAAGTCGGCGACCTCGCCGACGCCGCCGGAAGCCATGAACCGGGTGACGAGGACGGCGGTGTCCGGCAGGTAGAGCTGCCGCACGGCCGCCTCGTCGCTGCCCTCCATGTCGGCGGCCAGCCGGCAGTGGCCTCCGCGCTCGCTGTCGAGGATGGACGCGAAGAGGCTCGGGGAGTCGAACCGGGGCGTGCACCACCAGTCGATGGTGCCGTCACTGGAGACGAGCGCGGCGGTCTGCAGGTCTCCGATCATGCCGTGGTCCGCGATCTGCGGGTAGCCGTTCATCGATGCCTCCGTTGTTCGCCGGACATACCGGACGACTGCCTCCGGACGTGTCGACTGAGCGACCGTCACCGGGGGGACGGAGCAGCCTTTTCAGGCTAACTCCTGGTATCGCCGGAAGTCATCCAGGGTGACGACCGCGCGCCTCGGCCCGGCGATTCGCCGGATGGCGTCCAGGGGGTGGTTTCCTGGTGCGGTGCGTGAATACCGCTCGTGGGGAGCCCTCGCCCTGCTGCCCGTGCCGGGCGTGTCGCGCTGGCGTGTCGCGCGGTGGCTGCGCCGCGTCGTGGCGGGGGGCGTGGTGCCGGTGGTGCTTCTCGCCGGTGGGTGTGGCCGTCCGGAGGAGCGGGTGGTGCGGGGGCTCGGCTGGTCCGACTGTGGGGACGGCTTCGAGTGCGGGACGTTGCGGGTGCCGCTCGACCACGACCGTCCCGACGGTGAGCGGCTTGAGCTGGCGATCGTCCGGCTGCCCGCGACGGGCGACCGGATCGGCTCGCTGGTGCTGAACCCGGGTGGGCCGGGGGCGTCCGGGGTCGAGTACGCCAGGGCCGCCCGGCTGGTGGTGGGCGAGAAGGTGCGGGAGCGGTTCGACGTCGTCGGGTTCGATCCGCGCGGGGTCGGCCGGTCCGCGCCGGTCGAGTGTCTCGACGACGAGGCTCTCGACGCCTTCGTCGCCATGGACACCACCCCCGACACCCCTGAGGAGCGAGGTGCGCTGGAGACTTCGGCGCGGCGGTTCGCGGACGGCTGCCGGAAGCACTCGGGCCGGCTCCTGCCCCACCTGGGCACCGTGGACGTGGCCCGCGACCTGGACCTGCTGCGCCAATCCCTCGGCGACCAGAAGCTGACCTATCTCGGCAAGTCGTACGGCACCTTTCTCGGGGCCGTCTATGCCGACCTGTTCCCCGGCAAGGTGCGCGCGCTCGCACTGGACGGCGCCCTCGACCCGGCCGACTCGCGGGTGCTGGTCAACACCGAGCAGGCCGTGGGGTTCGAGCAGGCGCTGCGCGCGTACGTCGAGGACTGCCTGGGCGACCGCGACTGCCCGTTCGCCGGCCGGCCGGTCGAAGAGGCGACGGACGAGGTCGGGGCCCTGATCCAGCGCGCGGACACCCGGCCCCTGGAAGGCGGCGGCCGGCGGGTCACCGAGGCGCTGGCCACCCTCGGCGCGCTGACGCCGCTCTACGACCGTGCCTCCTGGCCGGAACTCACCGAGGCGCTACGCCGGGCGCTGAACGGCGACGGCTCACTCCTGCTGCGCAACGCCGACCAGCTCGCCGGCAGGCAGGACGACGGCACCTACTCCAACCAGCTGGCGGCCAATCTGGCGGTGAACTGCGTCGACGGCCCGTATCCGGCGACGGCCGCGGCGTTCGCGGAGGATGCGGCGCAGGCGTCCAGGAAGGCGCCCCGGTTCGGGGCGTACATCGTGTGGTCGTCCTTGCCGTGTGCGTTCTGGCCGGCTCGGTCCACCTTCTCGCCGCACCGCCTGACCGCCGCCGGGGCTCCTCCGATCCTGGTCGTCGGCACGAAACGGGACCCGGCGACGCCGTACGGGTGGGCTCGGGCGCTGGCGGGTGAGCTGCGGTCCGGCGTGCTGCTGACCTACGACGGCGACGGGCACACCGCGTACGGGAACGGCTCTTCGTGTGTGGACGACGCCGTGGACCGGTATCTCGTGGAGGGGGCGCCGCCGAAGGACGGCGCGATCTGTCCGGGCATCCGGTGATCGGGAGGAGCAAGAACCCTTAGATCTCCTGTAGACTCTTCCAAGCCGTACAGGCACGCCGCCTTAGCTCAGTCGGCCAGAGCACTTCACTCGTAATGAAGGGGTCTGGGGTTCGAATCCCCAAGGCGGCTCCAGTTCAAAAGGCCCTCCCGGTTCGTCCAGGAGGGCCTTTTGCATGGGCGTACAGCGGCCGGCCGAACTGACCGCCTCGGCGTACGGGGTGCCGGCCGGTTGACGGGGCTGTCGGTCCGCCTGAGCGGGCGGGGGAGACCTCGGGAGATGGAACGCGCCCACCGTCGTCCGGGCGGTCATGATCGAACTGCGTTCCTTGAGACAACCGAATGGGATGACGAAATCCCATCTGAGACCCGCCAGGTGAGGGAACTCAGCTTGCCAGTGTGCCACTGGTCGAGCTGAGCCCCCGCTTGCTCGACCCGAGCAGGCGGAGGAGTGCGGGTCATGCAGTTGTCGGTGTTCGTGATCGCGGCCGTTGTCACGCTCGCGATTCCCGCCGTGGCGATGACGGTTGTGACGATCGTCGCGCTCCGCGGCACGCGGCCGGATGAGCGGCCTGAGATCCTTCGTGCCCTCGCGGTCCTGGCGCGGGCGAATCGCGGCTCGATCTCCGAATTGGCGCAACGCAGGCGACTGCCGTCCTCCCGGGCTGCGGAGAATGCCGGGCGGGAGCGGGCGTAGTGGCCGGTGTGCGCGGGTGGGGTCACTGTGTGTGCCGGGAGGAGGGAAGGGGACTGTAAACGTAAGGTGATTGATCGAACACCATGAGTTGCGACATGGTGCATGAGCCCTGTTCAACGCACCCCCGGAGGGACACTCATGCTGGTTCGTCGCCTTCTGTCTGGAGCCGTCCTCGTCGTCACCGTCAGTGCGGGACTCGTTCTGCCCGCCGCGGCTTCCGCTCCGAACCCGATGTGCATCGACGTCACCAACGACCGCGGTAACGGGGTCCGGATCTATCAGTGGGAGTGTCAGGCCAACAACAACAATCAGAGGTTCGTGATCGACGGGGGTCAGATCAAGATCAAGGACACTCTGGGGACGTCGCGGCCGATGTGTGTCGATGTCACCAACGACCGCGGTAACGGGGTCCGGATCTATCAGTGGGAGTGTCAGGCCAACAACAACAATCAGAGGTTCGTGATCGACGGGGGTCAGATCAAGATCAAGGACACTCTGGGGACGTCGCGGCCGATGTGTGTGGACGTCACCAATGACCGCGGTAACGGGGTCCGGATTTATCAGTGGGAGTGTCAGGCCAACAACAACAATCAGAGGTTCGTGATCGACGGGGGTCAGATCAAGATCAAGGACACTCTGGTCTGAGCCGGCGGCTCGGTGGCGGGGGCCGGTCCGCGGTGATCGGACCGGCCCCCGCCGTCCTTGTGCCGGACGCAGGACACCGGACACCGGACACCGGACATCGGACGCCGGACTGGTGACGGGGGCAGAGGTCAGGTAGTGAAGTCCCGGACGAGGGTGACGAAGTCGTCCGGGCGTTCGACGCTGGAGACGTGACCGGTGTCGAGTTCGAGGTAGGAGCTGCCGGGGATGGCGGCGTGGAGCTCGCGGGAGTTCTCCACCGGGATCAGGCCGTCGCGGGCGGCGCCGACGACCAGCGTGGGGGCCGTGATGCCGGGCAGCAGGTGGCGGAGGTCGACGCGGCGGCCGAGGTCGATCTGGCGCAGGCGGTTGGGGTGCGGCCGGAAGTACGTCGCCCGGCTCTCCAGGTCCTCGGGGCCGAGGGAGTTGAGGTAGCGGCGGCTGAAGGCGGTCAGCATGGAGAAACGGGCGAAGGCGTCCGGGGTGCCGGCCAGGCCGAGCCAGGTCTGCAGGGCGGTGCGCAGGTAGGCGTCCTCGGTGTGGGCCCAGCCGGAGACCGGGATGAGGCGGCGGACGAGTTCGGGGCGGGTGGCGGCGAGGGACAGGGCGACCACCGCGCCCAAGGAGAACCCGAGCAGGTCCACGGGGGCCTTGTCGGAGTCCTCGATGACGGCCGCGAGCTGCTCGGTCAGGCCCTCGACGGTCAAGGGGGCGCCGTCGTCCTCGACGAGGTCGCTGCCGCCGAGGTCGGGCAGGATCACGGTGTTGCGGTCGGCGAAGCGCTCGGCGACGCCGTCCCAGGTCGACGACCCCGGGCCGGTGCCGTGCAGGAGCACCAGGCCGGGGCCGTCGCCGACGGTGCGGTAGGCGACGCGGGTCCCGGAGACGGTCAGGTGTCGGGTCATGGGCGCCACCGTGCCACCCGGCGTCGCGGATGAGGAGCGGACCGGATTCCCTAGGACAGACAGTCCTGGACTGCGATATTTCGCGGTATTGCAGGATGGGCTCATGGATCGTGCGGAGCTTGCTGACTTCCTACGCCGCTCGCGGGAGCGGCTGTTGCCCGGCGAGGTGGGGCTGCCGTCGGGGCCGCGTCGCCGTACGCCGGGGCTGAGGCGGGAGGAGGTGGCGCAGCTCGCGGGCATGTCGGCGGACTACCTGATGCGGTTGGAGCAGGCGCGCAGCCCGCAGCCGTCCACCCAGTTGCTGGGCGCGCTGGCGCGGGCGCTGCGGCTGACGGGCGACGAACGCGACCACCTCTACCTGCTGGCCGGGCACCGGCCGCCGGCCGGGCCGCGGGCGGGAGAGCACGTCAAGCCGAGCCTGCTCTACCTGCTCGACCGCCTCGTCGGCACGCCCGCGCAGGTGCTCAGCGACCTGGGTGACGTGCTGGCGCAGAACGCCATGGCCGAGTCCCTGTTCGGGTGCAGTTGCACGGTCGAGGAGCCCGATCGCAACATCGTGTGGCGCTGGTTCACCGACCCGTTCAGGCGCGCGGCCTACCCGGAGGAGGAGCACGCCGAGCGCTCCCGCGTGCACGTGGCCGACCTGCGCGCGGCGGTGGTCCGCCGGGGCAACGACGAGCCGGCCCGCGCCCTGGTCGAGCGCCTGCGCCGGGCCAGCCCGGAGTTCGTCTCGTTGTGGGAACGGCACGAGGTCGCGGTACGCCGGGGCAGCCGCATGCGGGTCCGGCATCCGGCCATCGGCGCGATGGAGTTCGACTACGAGGTGCTGCTGGCCCCGGCCGAGGACCAGCGGCTGCTGATCTTCACGCCGCCGCCCGGGTCGAAGACGTTCGAGGCGCTGGAGCTGCTGCGGGTGGTGGGGCCGGAGACCGTGCACCGGAGCCACCGGTAGCCGTACGGGAGACGCCGCGTCAGCGGGCGCGTCAGGACGGCGACGGTCCCGTGTCAGCGCGGCCGGGGATGGTTGAACCATCACCGGTTCGGGGAATCGGCCCGAAGGCTCTGAAAGGCGTACGAATCATGACGAACGACAGCGTTTCCGTGGACAACGTGGCCGAGCGCCCGGAGCTGCAGAAGATCCTCCAGGAGATCGTGGACGCCGGTTTCGTCGGCGTGCAGATGCGGGTGAACGACGAGCGGGGCGAGTGGGTCGGCACCGCCGGGGTGCGCGAGCTGGGCGGCCTGGCCGAGCCGCCGGCGGACGGGCGGTTCCGGGTCGGCAGCGTCACCAAGACCTTCACCGCGGCCCTGGTCCTGAGCCTGGTGGCCGACGGCGTGCTCGGCCTGGACGATGTCGTGGACGACCACCTGCCCGAGTTCGGGCTGGACCGGCGGATCACCGTACGGATGTTGCTCCAGCACACCAGCGGCGTGTTCAACTTCACCGGCGAGTACTACGAGGACGGCACCGTCGTGCCGGGGATCGTCTGGTCGGGCAAGGAATGGGTGGAGAACCGCTTCAAGACCTACCAGCCGCAGGAGCTGGTACGGCTCGCGCTGTCCAAGCCCGCCCGCTTCGAGCCGGGGGCGGACTGGAGCTACTCCAACACCAACTACGTCCTGGTCAGGCTGCTGATCGAGAAGGTCACCGGCCGGCCGCTGGCCGAGGAGATGCGGCTGCGCGTCCTGGACCCGCTCGGGCTGCCGGACACCGTCGTGCCGGACACCGACACGGAGATCGCCGGGCCGCACGCCCACGCCTACTACCGCTACGAGGAGGACGGCCAGGAAAGGACGGTCGACGTCACCCGTCAGAACCCCTCCTGGATCTCCACCGGCGGCGACATGATCTCCACCACCCGTGACCTGCACACGTTCATCTCCGGGCTGATGGGCGGCCGGCTCCTGCCGTCCTCGCTGCTGGACGAGATGCGCGCCGCGCATCCCAAGGTCGGCTACGGCCTGGGGGTGTTCGTCCAGGACGCGGACCCCGACACCGGCACCCTCATCACGCACAACGGCGGCATCTCGGGCTCGGCGGCGCTGATGTACAGCACGCCCGACGGCCGCAGGACCCTGACCGCCTCGGTGACCTACGTGGACGACGCCGCGATGTCCCAGGCCGCGGCGTTCCAGGAGGTCGTGCAGCGGCTGGTCAAGGAGGTCTTCGGCCAGGCGGCCTCCTAGGGGGCCGGGCCGGACGACGGGCGGCCCGTGCCGGTCCGCCGCGCCGGCCGGGCCGGACGGCGGGCGGCCCCGTGCCGGCCGCCGCGCCGGTGGTCCGCCGCCTTGACAGGGGCCCTTGCGCGCCAGGGGGAAATCGTCTAACTCTTAGGAAGGTTTCCTTTTTAATGGAAGGCTCGCAGAGTGGCCGCTACCCCCCGATCCGGCGCCCTGAAGCTCGTCCTGGCGGCCCTGTGCCTGCTGCTGGCCACCGCCTGCGGGGCGGCCGGAGCCCAGGCCCCTCCGGTGAACGCCCAGGACGTGATGTTCGTGCAGATGATGGTGCAGCACCACCGTCAGGGCATAGAGATCGCCAAGCTCGGCAGTCAACGGGCCACCGACGACCAGCTCCGGATCCTGGTGGCCGCCGTGGCCAGCACGCAGCAGGACGAGGTCGAGATGATGCTGCGCTGGCTGTACGCCTGGGAGCAGCCGCTCACCGCCGCCTCCGGCGCCCATGACCACCACGGCGGCATGCCGGAGACCGACCGCAAGCAGATCAGGGCGCTGAAGAAGTCGAAGTCCTTCGAGCACGACCTGATGACCCTGCTGATCGCGCATCAGGGCGACGCCATCAAGATGGCGGACACCGAGGTCGCCTCCGGCGCGGACCCGGCGGTCAAGGAGTGGGCGGGGCAGGTGCAGGCGTCCCGCAAGGCGCAGATCGACCTGATGAAGGACCTGCTCAAGCGCTGATCGGGGAAGATCCCCGGTCGGCGTAGACGTGCGTCGGATTAAGTGATTAGATCACTTGATATGTCCGAGGTTGCGCGGCCGACGCTTTCCGACGCTCTGACCGAGCGCATGCTGGAGCTCATCCGTAGTGGAGGGCACCGGCCGGGCGACAGGCTGCCCTCCACCAGGGAGCTCTCCCAGCGTTTCGCCGTCACCACCCCGACGCTGCGCGAAGCGCTGCGCAGGCTGGAGGCCACCGGAGCCATCGAGCTGCGGCACGGCTCGGGCATCTACGTCGGCGCCGACATCGAGCGGCTCGTGCTGCCCAACCCCAACATGCGCGAGATGCACGCCGCCCAGCTCCTCGAACTGCTGGGCGCGCGGATCGTGATCGAGCCGCCGCTGGCCGCCATGGCCGCCGAGCACGCCGAGGGCGCGGAGCTGGCCGCGCTCAAGCGGGTGCTCGACCAGGCCGGCCGGCACCTGCGCGGCGAGGACGCCGAGCTGCACGAGGCCAACATGTCCTTCCACCGGGCGACCGCGCGGATGGCGGGCAACAGCGTGCTGCACGAGGTCGTCGACTCGCTGCTCACCGTCCACGGGCCGGAGCAGCGGGAGATCCTGCAGATCTTCGACGACCGGCGCCGCGACTACGAGGAGCACCTGGCCATCCTGGAGGCCATCGAAGCGCGTGACGCCGCCGAGGCGCAGGCGCGCATGCGGGCCCATCTGGTCGACGTCCGGACCGTCGTCGAACAGAGGTTGCCACCCAGATAGAGCAAGTCCCCCCGAAAGAGCAAGGAGGCCGGCCATGTTCCGGTCACGTGTGGCCACGCTCGGCGTGGCGGCGCTGGTCCTGACCGCCTGCGGCGGCAACAGCGCCGAGGCGCCGAAGAAGAAGACCGAACTGACGCTCTACAACGACAAGGGCGCCTGGACGAAATACTTCGACGAGATGGGCGCGCTGTCCAAGCAGCAGATCGGCCTGGGCATGAAGCCGACGGGATACACCGACTCCGCGCAGTACCAGGCCTTCATCAAGGCGTCGTTCCGCACGGACGTGAAGCCCGACCTGTTCACCTGGCAGACCGGGGGGATGCTGGCGGAGATCGTCAAGCAGAAGCAGGTGGCCGACACCACGGCCGTCTGGCAGGAGGCGATCAAGGCGGGTGACCTGTCGCAGGACCTCGCCCCGTACTACACCATCGGCGGCAAGCAGTACTGCGTGCCGATGAACGTCGCCTACTGGGGCATGTTCTACAACAAGAAGATCTTCGACAAGTACGGCCTGAAGCCCCCGCAGACGTGGGACGAGCTGGTCCAGGCCGCCGAGACCCTGAAGAAGAACGGCGTCAAGGCCTTCTACCACACCAGCGTGCTGTTCTCCTTCGTCTGGTTCGAGCAGCTCCTGGCCGGTTCCGACCCCGACCTGTACGACCGGCTGTCCACGGGCCAGGCCAAGTACACCGACCCGGGTGTGGTGCAGGTGATGGAGAAGTGGAAGTCGCTCATCGACGCCGGATATTTCATGAACCCGGGTGACAAGACCGACCCCGGAGACGTCATGAGGACCGGCAAGGCGGCGATGGTCTCCTTCGGCACCTGGTTCAGCACCAGCATGACCCAGCGCGACCTGAAGTCCGGCACCGACTACGGATTCTTCGTCATCCCCAACGTGAACCCCGCGCTGCCGAAGACCTCGATGATCTTCGAGAGCGGGCCGCTGTGCTCGCTCGCCAAGGGCGCCGACCTCGACTCCAGCATGAAGTACCTCAAGTGGTGGACCACCGCCGACGCTCAGAAGAAGTGGGCCACCACCAGGGGCGACGTGAGCGCCAACCCGAAGGTCGAGATCGCCGACGAAGCGCTCGGCGCGGTCACCAAGGACGCGGGCGGCGGCAAGTACCGCCTGGTCAACCGCTACTTCGAGGCCACGCCGCCACCGGTGCTGACCGCCGCTCTGGACGGCTTCGGCAAGTTCGTCACCGAGCCCGGCACGTACAAGGAAGTGCTGGACACCATCCAGAAGGCCGCCGACGAGTACTGGGCCACGCATCAGTGATGAGCGCCCGGACCCCGATGCTGGGCCGGTTCAGGCACGGTTACGTGGCGCCCGCGGCCGTGCTGGTCGCGGGGCTGCTCTACGCGCCGTTCCTGTGGACGGCCTACCTGAGCCTCACCCGCTACGACGGCCTGGAGCCCCCGGCGTGGGTCGGCGTGCACAACTTCGTCAAGCTGCTGGACGACCCCGCGCTGCTGACCTCGACCCGCAACACGCTCATCTGGGTGGCCGGCACGATGGTGCTGCCGGTCGGGCTCGGCCTGCTGGTCGCGGTGCTGTCCTACGACATCAAGGGCGGCGCCTGGTACCGGGTGCCGTTCATGTTGCCGTACGCGCTGAGCGGCGCGGGCCTGGCCATGGTGTGGAGCCCGGTGTTGTCCCACGACGGCATCGCCAACCGGCTGCTCGGCGTGGACACCGCGTTCCTGCAGGTCGCGCCGGACAACACGCTGGCCATGCTGCTGGTGTGGACCTGGCAGCAGCTCGGCGTGAACACGCTGCTGTTCGTCGTGGGCCTGCAGTCCATCCCCAAGGAGCCCATCGAGGCCGCCCGCCTGGACGGCGCCTCCGGCTGGCGGCTGTTCCGGCACGTGATCTGGCCGCTGATGCGCCCGCTGACCGCGGTCGTGGTCGGGCTGGCCCTGGTGGCGAGCCTGAAGACGTTCGACATCGTGTGGGTGCTGACGCAGGGCGGCCCGGGACGCAACTCCGAGACGCTGGCGGTGACCATGTACCGCGACACGTTCGTGGCCAGTGACTACGGCTACGGCTCGGCGGTCGCGGTGCTGCTCACCGTGGTCACCGGGCTGGCCTCCTACCTCTACCTGAGGAGGCAGGTGCGATGATCCGGCGCGTCGTGCTCATCGTGCTCGGGCTGATCTGGCTCGGGCCGACCTACCTGCTCGTCGTCAACGCCTCCAGGCCGGCGGCCTCGTACGACCCGGGCAGCGCGTGGGCGCCGTCCGGCGACTTCGCGCTGCTGGACAACTTCGGCCGCGCCCTGGACAGCGCCGACCTGACCGGCAGCCTGGCCAGCACCGCGCTCTACGCGGTCGTCTCGCCGCTGCTCGGCGTGGTGATCGGGGCGCTGGCCGGCTACACGATCGTGGTGCTGCGGCTGCGGCACGGGTTCTGGTGGTTCCTGCTGATCTTCGGCGGCACCGTGTTCCCGTCGCAGATGCTGCTCGTGCCGCTGTTCGTCGGCTACAGCGACGCCGGCCTGTACGACAGCAGGCTCGGCATGATCCTGATCTACACCGCCATCAACGTGCCGCTGGCCGCGTTCGTGCTGCGCAACTTCTACACGGGGGTCGCGTTCTCGATCTTCGAGGCGGCCCGCATGGACGGCGCGTCCACGTGGCGCATCTTCTGGCGCATCTACCTGCCGATCTCGCTCAGCGCGCTGACGGCGGTGTTCATCCTGGAGTTCACCTTCATCTGGAACGACCTCATCTTCGGCCTGACGCTGACCCAGACCGAGAGCGTACGGCCGGTCATGACCGCCCTGGCCGGGCTGATGACCGACGTCTACGCCGGCACCCCGGTCCCCGTCGGCCTGGCGGCGGGCCTGGTGGTCTCGCTGCCGACGGTCGTGCTGTTCCTGGCAACCCAGCGCCTCTTCGCACGGGGCCTGTCCCTAGGGAGTGTTTAGATGACGAGCCGGTTGCTGCAGCGGAGCCTGGGTAGCCCCGACTACGACGGGATCAGGCAGGCGCTGCGCAACGACACCTCGACCCCGGTGATCAGCGCGCGCGGGCTGGAGGTGCGGGTCGCGGTGCTGCCGCTGTTCACGCACGACGGCCGCCAGGCGGTCAGGGTGTCGAGCACGCAACCCCTGACCCACGTGCTGGTGGGCGTCGACAGCGCCTCCGGCACGGACGTGACGCTGCTGGTGCCCGAGGTGGACGCGCCGCGCACGCTCACCCTGGAGTGCCGCGACGACGCCGGCGTGGTCGGCAGCGCGCAGGTCACGGTCACCCCGCAGCGCAAGTGGAGCGTGTTCGTCGTGCACCACTCGCACCTGGACATCGGCTACACCGATCCCCAGGGCACGGTGCTCCGCCACCACCTCGACTACCTCGACGCGGCCGTGCGGCTGGCCGAGGAGACCGCCTCCTGGCCGGACGACGCCAAGTTCCGCTGGACGGTCGAGTCGTCGATGCCCGCGCTCAAATGGCTCGACGCCCGGCCGGCCGGGCAGGTCGAGTCGTTCGCCGCGCTGGCCAGGGCGGGCGTGATCGAGGTGACCGCGCTGCCGTTCCAGCTGCACACCGAGGCGTGCTCGACCGAGGAGCTCTACCGCCAGCTCCGCTTCACCGGCCGGCTCCAGGACCGGTACGGCTTCGCCACCAGGTCCGCCATGCACACCGACGTGCCGGGCGCGGTCGTCGGCCTGGTGGACGCGCTCAACGCCTCAGGCGTGCGTTACCTGGCCGCCGCGCACAACTGGGCCGGGCGGTCGGTGCCGTACCTGCACGGCGGCGACAAGCTGACCAGGCCGTTCCGGTGGCGGGCGCCGAGCGGGAACGAGCTGCTCGTGTGGTTCACCGACACGCCGCACGGGATGGCGTACATGGAGGGCAACACGGTCGGGCTGACCGACTCCTACGAGCTGGCCGACGACCTGCTGCCGCGCTACCTGTCGGCGCTGGCCACGCGGGGCTACCCGTACGGGCCGGGGACGTTCGGGTGGCAGGGGCCGGACGCGCCGCGCGAGCCGTACGAGCTGGACGTGCTGCACCTGCGGGTGCAGGGCGCGCACGCCGACAACGCCGGGCCGTCGATCGTGCCCGCCTCCATCGCCCGCCGGTGGAACGAGACGTGGGCCTGGCCGCGCCTGCGCTCGGCGGTCAACAGCGACTTCTTCGAGCACGTCGAGGAGCGCTACCACGACCGCCTGGCCGTGCACGAGGGCGACTGGACCGACTGGTGGGCCGACGGGCTCGGCTCGGGCGCCCGCCCGCTCGGCTACGTGCGCCGCGCCCAGTCGGCCCTGCGCGTCGCCGAGACCCTGCACACGATCGCCGGCACGGACGCCACGGACCAGATCGACGCGGCCTACGACAAGGTCGCCCTGTTCAACGAGCACACCTGGGGCGCGGCCAACCCGTGGGAGGACGCCGAGGAGGCGGGCGACTCCGGCGGCCTGCAGTGGACCCGCAAGTCGTCGGGCGCCTACCAGGCCCAGGACGACGCCTCCGACCTGCTGCACGCCGCCACCCGCCGCTTCGCCGCCGCCCTCTCCTCCCCGGACCCGGAGAGCGCGGACGCGGAAGGCGCGGACCTGCCGGGTGCGGACGCGGAAGGCGTGGTCCTGGCCGCCTTCGCCGTGTTCAACCCGGGCACCAGGGCGCGCACCGACGTGGTGCGCGCGTTCCTGCCGCGCGACGTGGTGGCCGTGGACGTGCCGATCGCGCTGGTCGACGCCCGGACCGGCGAGACCGTGCCGCATCACGAGGAGTACGTCGACCCCGACGACTGGCCGACCCGCCCGATCGGCCGGCACGTGCACGCGGTCGTGCCGGACGTCCCCGGCTTCGGCTACGCGCGACTGGACGTCGTCCGCGGGCCGGGCCAGGCCCCCGAGCCGGTCGAGCCGGATCTGGACGGCGTGATCGAGAACGAGTTCTACCGGGTCGCCTACGACGTCCGCGAGGGTCACATCAGCTCGATCTTCGACAAGTCCGCCGGCCGCGAGCTGGTCAACGGCGATGCCGCCGCCGGCTTCGGCCAGTACGTCTACGACCGCTACGCCACCGCCCCGCACTTCAACCACCTGTCGGGCCACGTCGGGGCGCACGACAGGACGCTCCTCGGCGACCGGGCCGTCGCCCGCAACGCGACGATCGTCAGGGCCCTGCGCACGGCGGTCGGCGAGAAGCTGGTCGTCGAGCTCCACGGCAAGGGCGTCGACTGGCTGCGCACCACGATCGAGCTGCACCGGGGCGTCCCCAGGCTCGACCTGACCTACCAGCTCGCCAAGCAGGGCACCCCGGCCAAGGAGGCGGTGTTCCTGGCGTTCCCGTTCGCGACCGGCCCGGCCACGGCCTGGGAGCTGACCGGCGGGGTCGGCGGCCCCGGCGTGCCGCGCGTGCCCGGTTCGGCCGAGTACATGTTGCCGATCAGGCACTGGATCGCCTTCGAGGACCCCGAGCTGACCGTCGCCTGGGCCACCCTGGAAGCGCCGCTGGTGCAGCTCGGCACCATCCACATGCCGTACGCGCCGTTCCCGCCCACGCTCGACCAGGAGGACGGCACGGTCTACTCCTGGGCGCTCAACAACATCTGGGACACCAACTTCCCGGCCCAGCAGCAGGGCGAGACCACCTTCCGGTACGCCGTCACCTCGGCGGCCGGCGTCAAGGGCAGCAGGCTGGGGGCGGCGGCGGCCTCGGGGCTGACCGAGCCGTTCGTCGGCGCGCTGGTCACCGGCGGTCCCGGGGCCACCGAGACCTACGCCTCGGTGGACCACCCCGACGTGCTGATCACCTCGATCGGCCGGGTGGACGGCGAGCAGGTGGTCCGGTTGCAGTCGCTGGCCGCCGAGCCGGTGACGGCGACGGTCACGGTCCCTGGACGGGATCCGGTCGAGGTCCGGCTGCCCGCCTGCGGGGTCGCCGTCGTCGGAGGGAAGCGCGCGTGAAGATCGTTGACATCCGGGCCACGACGGTCGCCGTCCCGCTGGAGGCGCCGCTGCGGCACAGCAACGGCGCCCACTGGGGCCGGTTCGTGCGCACGATCGTCGAGGTCGAGGCCGACAACGGGCTGGTCGGCCTGGGGGAGATGGGCGGCGGTGGGGAGAGCGCGGAGTCGGCCTTCCGGGCGCTCGTCCCGTACCTGAAGGGGCACAACCCGTTCGAGCTGGAGGCGCTGCGCTTCAAGATCGCCAATCCGACCGCCTCGCTCTACAACAACCGCACCCAGCTCCTGGCGGCCGTCGAGTTCGCCTGCCTCGACCTCGTCGGGCAGCACTTGGGCGTGCCCGTCCACGACCTGCTGGGCGGGCGGCTGCGGGACACGGTCCCGTTCGCCTCCTACCTGTTCTTCCGGTACGCCGCCGACGGCCATCCGGAGATCCGCACCCCCGCCCAGCTCGTCGAGCACGCCGCCCGGCTCAAGCAGGCGCACGGGTTCACCGTGCACAAGCTCAAGGGCGGCGTCTTCCCGCCGGACTACGAGCTGGAGTGCTACCGGGCCCTGGCCGAGGCGTTCCCGGACGACCGGCTCAGGTACGACCCCAACGCCGTCCTGTCGGTGGCCGAGGGGCTGCGGTTCGGCCGGGCCATCGAGGGGCTGAACAACGACTACCTGGAGGATCCCGTCTGGGGGATGGAGGGGCTCAGGGCCGTCCGGGAGCAGGTCAGGGTGCCTCTCGCCACCAACACGGTGGTCGTCAACTTCGAGCAGCTCGCCTCCAACGTGCTGCGCAGGTCCGCCGACGTGGTGCTGCTGGACACGACGTTCTGGGGCGGGGTCCGGCCGTGCGTGAAGGCGGCGGGGGTGTGCGACACCTTCCAGATCGGGGTGGCCGTGCACTCCTCGGGCGAGCTCGGCATCCAGCTCGCGACCATGCTGCACCTCGGCGCGGTGCTGCCGAACCTCACCTACGCCGCCGACGCCCACTACCACCAGCTGCGCGACGACGTGATCGAGGGCGGCAGGCTGCCGTACGCGGACGGCGCCATCGCCGTGCCCTCCGGGCCGGGGCTCGGGGTGCGTCTCGACCCCGATCGCGTGGCCCGCTACGCCGAGTTCTACCGGGAGACCGGCGGCTATCCCTACGACCGCGACCCGGGGCGTCCCGGCTGGTACGCCACCGTCCCGAACGAGCGCTTCGCCGACCCCGCGATCTCGGTGGACGTTGCCCCATAATTGGCCGCTATGTCCGACGAAGTACAGACAAAGAAGCCCGCCGACAACCTCGTCACCACCCGGCACACCCTGCCGACCGGTCAGGGGTACACCGCCACCACCGGAACCATGGTGGTGCGCGAGGAGGTGTTCACGGACGGCACGTTCGACGGCCACCGCCCGAAGGCCGAGGTGTTCCTCACCTCCTACACCCTCGACGACGCCGACCCGCTGACCAGGCCGGTCACGTTCGCCTTCAACGGCGGGCCGGGGTCGTCGAGCGTGTGGCTGCACCTCGGCATCCTCGGACCGCGCCGGGTCGTGATGGGGGACGCGGGCGCGCTCCTGCCGCCGCCGTACGCGCTGGCCGACAACGACGAGACCCTGCTCAAGGTGAGCGACCTGGTCGTCATCGACCCGATGTCCACCGGCTACTCGCGGGCGGCCGAGGGCGAGAAGGCCGAGCCGTACCACGGGTTCAGCGGCGACGTGGAGTCGGTCGGCGAGGTGATCCGGCTCTGGACGACCAGGAACGCGCGGTGGATGTCGCCGAAGTTCCTGGCCGGCGAGTCGTACGGCACGGTCAGGGCGGCCGGGCTGGCCGACCACCTCCAGTCGCGCCACGGCATGTACCTCAACGGCGTGATGCTGATCTCCTCGGTGCTCGACTACGCGACCGTGGAGTTCAACGAGGGCAACGACGTGGCCTACGCCCTCTATCTCCCGACCTATGCCGCCATCGCGCACTATCACGGGCTGCACGGCGACCGCCCGCTGGCCGACGTGCTGCGCGAGGCCGAGGAGTACGCCTCCCGCGACTACCCGTGGGCCCTGGCCCGCGGCAACCGCCTCACCGCCGGCGAGCGCGCCGCCGCGGTCTCCAGGGTCGCCGCCCTGTCCGGTCTGTCCGAGGACTACGTCGACCGCGTGGACCTGCGCATCGAGCACATCCGCTTCTTCAACGAGCTGCTGCGCGAGCGCCGGCTGACCGTCGGCAGGCTCGACGGCCGCTTCACCGGCTGGGACCCCGACGGCGGTCGCGAGCACTTCGTCTCCGACCCGAGCATGAACGCCATCACCGGCCCCTACAGCGCCGCGCTCAACCACTACCTGCGGACCGAGCTGGAGTACGCCAACGACCTGCCCTACGAGATCCTCAGCTCGCGGGTGCACCCGTGGTCGTACAAGGAGTTCGAGGGCGTGCACGTCAGCGTGACCGACCGGCTCGGCGCCGCCATGCGCACCAACCCGCACCTGCGCGTGCACGTGGCCTGCGGCTACCACGACGGCGCCACGCCGTACTACGCGGCCGAGCACGCCTTCGCCCACCTGCCCGTGCCCGCCGAGCTGGCCGCCAACGTCGAGTTCAAGTACTACGAGGCCGGCCACATGATGTACGCGCACGAGCCCAGCAGGCTGCGCCAGTCAGCCGACCTGGCGGCCTTCGTGCTCGGACAGCAGGCGTGAGGCGCGCTCCAGCCGCTGCCGCAGGCTGGCCGCGAGCGCGTCGAAGCGTTCCCGGTTGTCCCGGATGACCGCGCGCTGAAGCTCGGCGTCGGCCGAGAACCAGGCGGCGACCAGGCCCGAGGCCCACTTGCAGGTCGTGTCGGCGACGGCCGTCAGCTTCTCCTCCTCGCTCACGTCCGGCTTCTCCAGGTTCCAGCGGGAGTCGGCGATGGCCGACTCCGGGTCGGGGTAGGGGTGTCCCGCCTGGGTCATGCACGACTGCCAGCGCCTGGTCGCCGCGGCCACGCCGCCGTGCTTGGCGGCCTGTTCCAGGGTGAGCGAGTCCTGCAGGCCCAGCCAGGGCCAGTCCGCCTGGCGGGTGCCGCCCTCCAGCTCGGCGGAGGCGCGGTCGAGGCAGCCGCGGTCGGCGGCGGTGCCGTACAGGCGGTGGCGGGTGTGCTTGGGCAGCTTGTTGACCCAGGAGCCGGTGGTGTCCGGGGACGGGGGCCTGGCCAGGTGGTAGCCGTACCGCTGGGCGGCCGAGGTGTCCACGACGCCGTAGCGGCGGGAGTTGCCCGGGTCGATCGCCGCCAGCTCGGCGGCGTCCTCCGCGGGTGGGGTGACGGTGAGGCCGCGGCGGCTCATGCACCGCGCGACCAGGTGGTTGTGGGCATTGCCCAGGACGGCCCGCTGCTCGGGAGTCGGCTTGTAGGCGTCGAACGGCAACACGAGCTGCGACACCGAGGTCACGCCCGCCGGTGGCCGCTCGCGTACGGGCTCGCCGGCGGCGCAGGCCGCGACGGACAGCAGCAGCGCGCCCGCCAGGAGGCCGCGACAGCCGGTTTCCGGCGGCCAAGCCCGGAAACCGGCACTCCCGTTATTTCTCAGCGGCACCAGATGTCGATCGAGCTGGTGCGGTTGTTGCCGATGGCGTTGTTGGACAGGTAACCGTCGTTGGAGTTGTGGGTGAAGGTGCTGTGCGCACCGGTGTAGTCGGCGTGCTGCCAGAGGGTGGCGCTGCAGCCGACCCGGTTCCTGACGGAGCTGGTCTCGTTGTCCATGCTGTGCCAGGTGTTGCTGAAGTCCCAGTTCAGCCAGTTGTTGTCGGCCAGGTCGGAGTCGTCGGCCGTGAAGTCGCGCCAGTGGTCGCTCTGGCCCCGGTTGTAGTCGAAACCGGCGTACAGGCAGACGCGGCCGCCGTAGCACGTCGAGCGTGGGCTGGCCTCAGCCGCGGCAGCCGGGACGACCACGGTGAACAGCGCGGCCGCGGCGATGAAGCCGGCGGCCTTCTTGGTGAGCCTCACAGGTCTCTCCTAGATCGGTGAGTCGTTTCGGAACCCGTACCAAGCGTGCTGTGAGGGGGCTCGGGACCCACCCTCGAATACACGCAGAGACCTTGGTTACCAGGCTCACCACCTGGAGCTTCGCCGCATTGACGCAACGATTGCCAGGTTCGGGAGGCGACTGGGGACTTACTCGACCTAGTCGGGGAGCGCCGCCGGGTTCCGGGCCAGCAGGCCGCCGTCCACGCGGTGCTCGGCCCCGGTGATGAACGACGAACGCGGCCCCGCCAGGAACGCCACCAGCTCGGCCACCTCTTCCGCCCGGCCCACGCGGCCCAGCGGATGGGCCTTCCCCCACTGCTGGACCTGCTCCTCCTGCGACAGGTCGCCCCGCCACAGGTCGGCCGCCCAGCGCAGCATGGGGGTGTCCACCGAGCCGGGGCAGACCACGTTGACCCGGATGCCGTCGGCCGCGTGGTCGAGCGCCATGGCCCTGGTCAGGCCGTTCAGGGCGGCTTTGCTCGCGGTGTAGGCGGCCACCTGCGCCTGCGACGAGAACGCCTGCACCGACGACATGACCACGATCGAGCCGCCGCCGCGTTCCCTGAGCCTCGGCACGGCGGCCTTGCAGGTGAGGTAGACGCCCTTGAGGTTGACGTCCATGACCTCGTCCCACACCTCCTCCGGGGTGTCCTCGACCGTGCCGTACCGCTGGACGCCGGCGCAGGTGACGACGACGTCGAGGCCGCCGTACCTGGTCACGGCCAGGTCCACGAGGTCGCGCAGGTCGCCGGCCCGGCGCACGTCGGCGACGACGCCGGTGACGTGCTCGCTGTCGAACGCCGCGTCCTCGTCCACGCCGCAGAAGACCACGTTCGCGCCGCCGTCGGCCAGCCGGTCGACCACCGCCCGCCCGATGCCCATCGATCCGCCGGTGACCAGCGCCACCTTGCCGGAAAACTCACTCACGCCAGCACCTCCGCGCGCCATCTCGACACCTTGGTCTCCTGTGGTCCGAGCGACAGGGCGCTGCCGTTGGCCACGGCGGCGGCCAGGCCGTCGGTCGGCATGCCGGCGAACGGTTCGAGCCCCAGCGTGCAGGCCCCCCCCACCAGGGATAGCCGGTGGACGCGCCGAGCTCCTGCCACATCCACAGGTAGGGGAGGAGCGCCGCATCCCACTCCACCCGGATACCGATGTCCCCTGAAATTTCGTACCAACCCTCCGGGAAACCCGTGAGGTACACGATGTCGCTCGGCCCGCCCCGCTCGGGCACCACGCTCAGGTCCGTCTCCCCGCCCCCGTCGGCGGGCACCACCGGCCACCGCCACGGCCCGCCGGCCCGCACCCGGCGCCCGGACGGGCCGATCGGCGTCGCGTGCGGGATCACCCGCACGCCTTCGGGCAGCCGGATCCGCGCGCCCGCCCGCAGGAACGGCGCCCCGAAGACGATGTGCTGGCCCCACATCGCGTGCAGCGCGAGGTCCGCCTCGTTGGTCGCCCGCCCCTCGACCTCCAGCGCGGCCGTGCCCGCCCGGAGCCGGAACACCTTCTCCACCCGGTACGGCAGCCGCCGGGTCCGCACGGCGAGCCGCACCGCGACCTCCTCCGCGCAGTCGGCCACCACCTCGCACGACCACGGCAGCCCGGCGACCTCGCCGTGCTGGGCCAGGCGCGCGCCCCGGTACTCGCTCGGCGCGCCGCCGTTGGGGAAGACCTCCTGCCAGCCGCCCTCGTAGTGGTCGACGAACTGGGCGACGTCGTCGGCCGCGCCGTGACGGTGGTCGCGCGGGTCACGCAGGCCCTGCGGGGAGAGCCAGACGAAGTCGGTGTCGGTGGGCTTGTGCAGGAACTCCACCACGTCGCCGCCCTTGTCCGGCAGGACGGTCACGCGCAGCCGTTCGTTCTCCAGCGTGACCGCCCGCAGCCCGTCGAGGGTGAGGTGCCGCAGGCGCGCCGCCCAGTTGCGCCTCACCCGAACGTCACGTCCAGGAACCTGGGCCGGTAGATCGACACGTCCCGGTAGTGGTCGGTGTTGACGAAGCTGTTGACGTTGTAGGAGACCACCAGGCCGTTCCCGGCGACGTCGGGGTGGGCGTGGGCGTTGTAGGTGAAGACGTTCCCGCTGGTCTCGGGGGTGGTGTAGACGTGCTGCTTGCCGGTGAAGGGGCCGGTGGGCGAGCAGGAGGAGTAGGCCACGATGTTGGGGCTGAGCACCTCGGTGGTGTCATGCGTGATCAGGACATATCCGGATCCGACCCGGGTGACGCTGTACTCGTTCGCCACCCCGCCCATGATGCGGGCCGAGTCGGTCTCGTCCGGTGACCACGAGCCGTCGGCCGTGCGGAACTCCCACGTGCCGAGCAGGCTCTGGCCCCTGACCCGGGCGAGGTGCATGTACTTGGCCGAGCCGAGGTCCTCGACGCCGTACACGTAGGTGTAGCCGCCGTCCTTCAGCAGGCCGGAGGCCCAGGAGACGCCGTGGCCCGAGGGCAGGTCGTGCACGCTGATCGGCTGGTCGAGCCGGCCGGGCGCGAACCTGGCCACCACGTTGCGGTGCCAGCGCCAGTCCCACGCGCCGGGGCCGAACCGCTCGTACTCCTGGTAGGTGACCTCGACCAGGCCGCCGGCCAGCGTGGCGTCCCCGGCCCAGAACCAGTGCTTGTCGTCGCGCGGCGGCATCACGGCCTCCGGCTTCGCGGCCGTGCCGTCATGGACGGTGGACAGCCGCCCGTCCCGCTCGATGGCGAAGGAGTTGTTCAGGAAGACGGTGCTGCCGCCCTCCTCGACGACGGGCGGCCGGGAGCCGTCGGCGTCGACCTGGCCGAGGAAGGTGTCGGAGAACACCCACAGCTCACGGCCGTTCGGCAGCCGGAGCGAGTAGGTGCCGTCGGCTCCCGTCCAGTCGTCCAGGCGGCTGTTGTCGTTGCCGTACGAGGTGAACAGGCTGGTCAGCCGGGCGTCCACGGAAGCGCCGCGCACGGTGGGCGCGCACGCCGAGACCGGCCCGGACGGTTCCCGCGGCACGCCGGCCGACGGTGGCACCGGCTTGGGCGGCGCGGCCCACGCCTGCTGCGGGACGGCGACCAGGCCGAGCAGGGCGACGGCGAGGGGGAGGAGGGAGGAGCGGAATCGCGTCATCACCGGTTCCTAGGGGCTGGGGGAGTCCCGTACAGTTCTAGTCATTAGATCACTTGCTGTCCAGGGCCCCCGGAGCACCGGCCGAAAACCGGGTGCCGGCGGTCGCGGGCGGCCGGTAGCCTGCCCGGATGGGCCACGTTGAAGTAGGACATCTGACGTACGTGCTGCCCGACGGCAGGCCCCTGCTCAACGACGTCTCCTTCCGGATCGGCGACGGTGTCAAGGCGGCGCTCGTCGGGCCCAACGGCGCGGGCAAGACCACCCTCATGCGCCTGGTCGCGGGCGACCTGGAGCCCGTCGAGGGCAGCGTCACCAGCTCCGGCGGGCTGGGCGTGATGCGCCAGTTCATCGGCAACGTGCGCGACGGGAGCAACGTCCGCGACCTGCTGCTCGGCGTCGCCCCGCCGGCCGTGCGGCAGGCGGCCGAGCGGCTCGACGCGGCCGAGCTGGTGATGATGGAGCGCGACGACGAGAAGGCGCAGATGCGCTACGCGCAGGCCATCAGCGACTACACCGACGCCGGCGGCTACGAGATCGAGGTGCTCTGGGACACCTGCACGGTCTCGGCCCTCGGCGTCCCGTTCGACCGGGTGAAGTACCGCGACGTGGCCACCTTGTCCGGCGGCGAGCAGAAGCGGCTCGTCCTGGAGGCGCTGCTGCGCGGCCCCGACCAGACCCTGCTGCTCGACGAGCCCGACAACTACCTCGACGTGCCCGGCAAGGAGTGGCTGGAGCAGCAGCTGCGCGAGACGCCCAAGACCGTGCTGCTGGTCAGCCACGACCGTCAGCTCCTCGCCAACGCCGCCGACCGCATCGTCACGGTCGAGTCGGGCAACATCTGGATCCACGGCGGCGGCTTCGCCGGTTACGCCGAGGCCCGCAAGGCCCGCAACGAGCGGCTCGACGAGCTGCGCAGGCGCTGGGACGAAGAGCACGCCAAACTCAAGGCCCTGGTCAACATGCTGAAGAACAAGGCCAGGTACAACGACGGCATGGCCGCCCCCTACCACGCGGCCCAGACCCGGCTGCGCAGGTTCGTCGAGGCGGGTCCGCCCGAGCAGGCGCCCGCCGACCAGAACATCAAGATGCGCCTGCGCGGCGGCCGCACCGGCAAGCGCGCCGTCATCTGCGAGGGCCTGGAGCTGACCGGCCTGATGCGCCCATTCGACCTGGAGATCTGGTACGGCGAGCGGGTCGCCGTCCTCGGCTCCAACGGCTCGGGCAAGTCCCACTTCCTGCGCCTGGTGGCCGGAGAGCCCGTCGCGCACACCGGCGTGGCCAGGCTGGGCGCCCGGGTCGTCCCGGGGCACTTCGCCCAGACCCACTCCAGGCCCGACCTGCTCGGCCGCACCCCGGTCGAGATCGTGATGAACGAGCACGCCAAGCTCAAGAACGAGGCCATGAAGACGCTGGCCCGCTACGAGCTGGCCGGGCTGATCGCCGAGCAGCGGTTCGACACGCTGTCCGGAGGTCAGCAGGCGCGGCTGCAGATCCTGCTGCTGGAGCTGTCGGGCGCCACGCTGCTCCTGCTGGACGAGCCGACCGACAACCTCGACCTGGCCAGCGCCGAGGCGCTCCAGGTGGGCCTCGACGCGTTCGACGGCACGGTCATGGCGGTCACCCATGACCGCTGGTTCGCCGCCGACTTCGACCGTTTCCTGGTCTTCGGCTCCGACGGCACGGTCTACGAGTCGTCCGAGCCGGTGTGGGACGAGACGAGGGTCGTCCGGAGGCGTTAAAGAGTTGGTACGCCCGGCGCGTGTCATCTGCCAGCCGTGCCCATGCACGGGTTATCACGGCAAAGTGATCCCGCGTAGCCGAACCGTCAGCCTCCTCGCACTCGGGGCGATCTGCCTCGCCGGTTGTTCAAGTGAGGACCAGCCCGCCCAATCGCTCAAGCCGCTCGTTCTCAAGGAGCAGGTCTCGAACATCGCCAAGTCCACCGACGGTTACGCCGTCAACTGGGCGGGCGTGCTCAGCAACGCCAACCCGTGGCACTTCGGTGAGCATGTGGTGGCCACCATCGTGGGCCGCGACGCCGCCGGCACCGAGGTGGTGCGCATGGACCAGCCGCTCGACGCCGTGCCGCCGGGCGGCTCCCTGGCCTTCACCGGCCAGGCGTCCGCCACCGAGAAGCCGGTGAAGGTGACCATCCAGTACCGTCCGGCGCAGTGGCGGTCCGCCGCGCGCATCCCGTCGTCGTTCCAGTCGTTCCCGATCACGCGCGTCCAGACAATGCGCCAAAAAGACGGCTCTTACCTTATTACCGGCTATGTCGGGAATCCTTATCAATTGCCGGCGAGCAGCCTGGTGGTGAACGCGTTGCTGCGCGACGCGGCCGGCAAACTGCTCGGCGGCGGCAGCACGTTCGTGGACGACGTGAAGGCCGGCAGCCCGCCCAGGTTCATCCTCACCGTGGCCGGGCTGCCCAAGGACAGCAAGGTCGCCAAGACCGACGTCACCGCCCGGACCTGGGGCTCGACCGGCCGCCCCTACGAGGACCTGGCGATGGGCGGCGCGCTCCCGGTGCACACGGTCAAGCCCACCTCCGAGCCGTTCGCGGTGGACCGGGGAAGCGAGGCCATGGGGCAGGTAAAGCAATAATCGGTATTAGTCCGAACAAATTGCGTGGGAAATTGGCGGGGTCGCGGTAGAAGCGGCGGAACCGGTAGAACTACTAGTTACCGATCCATTACCTTCGGTCACATGAATGACCGCGTCCTGGTGGAGGCACTCCGCATCCGCGACCCGGGAGCCCTCGCCGCGCTCTACGACACACACGCGGAGAACGTCTACCGCTACTGCTGGTCCCTCCTCCTCGACACCGACAGCGCCCAGGTGGCCCTGCGTGACACGCTGATCGCCGCCGAGGCGCACGCGGGCGCGCTGTCCCAGCCGGACAGGTTCCGGGTCTGGCTGCTCGCCCTGGCCCGGCAGGAATGCCTGCGCCGCCGGATGGCCGCGCCGCCCGGCGCCGACGAGGTCCTGGCCGAGGCGCCGCCGCTGGACGACCCCGCCGACGCCGACCTGCGGCTCATGGCCTGGAACGCGGTCGTGAGCCTGCCCGTCGCCGACCGCGAGGTGCTGGAGCTGGCGACCAGGCACGCGCTGGACACCGCCGAGCTGTCCCAGGTGCTCGCGATCCCGCCGCGCCAGGTCGAGCAGGCCAGGGAGCAGGCGCGCGATCGTCTCACCGACGCCGTCACCGCCGAGATCCTGGCGCGCAAGGGCCCCTACGACTGCCCGCGCCGGGCCCGGATCCTGGCCGGCTTCACCGGCGACCTCACCAGGGAGATGCGCGAGCACCTGGTCGGGCACGTCGCCCGCTGCGAGGTCTGCGCCCCCCACCGTGCCCGCCAGGCCTCGGCCGCCAAGGTCTTCGGCCTGCTGCCCGCCGCCGCGCTCCCCGAGGCCCTGCGCATCAGGGTCATGAGCTGCTTCGCCGACCCCGAGCTGCTGCCCTACCGCCGCTACGTCGCCCGCCGCACGGCCTCCCTGGACGCCGCCGGATTTCCCGTTCCCACGCAGACGGCGGCTCGAAGGTGGCCTCAGGCGGTGGCGGGCGCGCTGGCGGCGGTCGCGACCGTGGTGGCGATAGCAGTGATCTTCAACCAGTTCGGCAAGGACAACGGCGGTCTCGCCGGGGTGGCGACGGCCGCGTTCCCCGCCACCGGCGAGCCGCCCGGCATCAGACTGCCCTGGCAACCCGACCCGCAGGACGCCCAGTTGACCGTAGCGCCCATCCTCGACAGCGCCGCGCCCGAGCCGTTCGGCATGCTCGGCTCGACGACGCCGGTGCCGCCGGCCGTGCTCGTGCCCACGTATGCGAGCTCGCCGCCCGCCGAATCCGCGCCCGGCGAGCCGCGGCCGACGCCCGACGGCCCGCCGCCGACCGACCCGCCCGGCGAGGACCCCGGTGAGCCGACGTACGGCCAGCCCGGTTTGCCCGGCCGTACCGGCCACCCGGGTCATCCGCCGCACGGTGAGCCGGGCCGTCCGCCCCACGGCGAACCCGGCACGCGTCCGCCCACCCGGACCCCGCCGGTGCCGACCCCCACCCCCGCCCCGACGCCCACCGAGACGCCCGCGCCCACCACCACGCCCTCGGAGACGGCGACGCCCGCCCCCACGCACACCCCCACCGAGGAGCCCGTCACCCCCGTCGAGAGCGGCTGAGCACCCCGTGGAGCTTCTGGAGACGCACCAGGACGGGCTCGCCGAGGTGCGCCAGGACCGGCTCGCCGGGCGGGTCGTGGAGGCGTTCGAGGTGCGTCAGGATCCGCATCTGGGGCGCCGGGTCTGCCCGTCGCCCGTCCCGGGGCGGGTGGCCGAGCTGGTGCCGAGGGGACACCGCGTCGACTGGCCGACCTGGCTCGACCGCGGCCCCCGCATGCTGCGCCACGTGCTCGACCTGTGCCGCCTGCGCACCGCGCGCGGCCTGGCGGTGCTGTCCTGGCTGGCCGGCGGCCCGCAGCCGGACGAGCTCGACTGGTTGTGGGACGCCCGCCGCCTGACCGGCCCCCGCCAGGACCGCATGTACGGCGCCGCCGCCGACGTCCCCGAGCCCGTGCTCGGTCTGGTGACGGCCAACTGGACCTGGGTGCTCGACACCTGCCACGGCGGCCGCGTCACCGCCCCCTACCTGGCCGGCACCGCCTACCCGGGCGACGGTCACGCCGCCGCCGACGCCGCGATGACCCTCTTCCAGACCTACGACCGCCATCCGGAGGCCAGACCGGCCATCGCGGCGGCATGGGCCGCGGCCCGCGTGACCGCCGACTGGTGCAAGGCCGCCGAGCTGCACGCCGCGTACGGCGTCCAGACCCCCGTCTTCACCTACCCGCGGGCCGCCCGGCCGGTGGTCACCGGAATCCGTCCGTGGATAGAACGGCTCTTCCGCCTGCGGTGATGACGTTACGCGCATGAAAGCGCTGGGAACTGTGTGCATAGAGTAACCATCTGTTTCCGGGGGGACCTATGCGCGCATTTCGGGCTGGGCTCCTGGCGTGCGTCCTGCTGGCCACCCTGTGTCCGCTCACTCCGGGCTCGCCGGTGCTGGCCGACCCCATGCCGTCGGCCAAGGACGTGAAGAAGGCGCGCGCGGCCGCCCGCGAGCGCTCGAAGGAGCTGGGGGTGGCCAGCGCCGGGCTGGCCGTGGCCCAGTCCAGGCTCGACGAGCTGGCTGCGGCCGTGGAACGGCAGGTGGAGGCGTACAACGGCGAGCTGGTCCGGCTGCGGCAGGCCGAGCAGTCGTACGCGCAGGCCCAGGCGCGTCAGGCGGCGGCCGACGCCGAGGCCGAGCGCGCCCGGCAGGCCGTCGCGCTGCTCGCCGCGCAGAGCTACGGCGGGATGACGGCGCTTGACCCGATCGTCGGCATGCTCATCGACGAGGGCGGCGTCGACGGCTTCCTGCACCGGGCGAGCGTGCTCGGCCAGCTCGGCGACGAGCGGGCCCAGATCCTGCGCAGGATGCGCGACGCCCAGGAGGTCGCCGCCATCCTGCGGACGCAGGCGCAGAACGCCTACGACGCCCGGCAGGCCGCCTCGGAGCGCGCCCGGCGGGCGAAGCTGGCCGCGGAGGCGGCCGTCGCCCGGCAGCGCCGCGAGACGCGCACCCTCCGGGTGGAGCGGCGGCAGCTCCAGCACCGGGTGAACGCCGCCCGCAGCCACGCCGAGCTGCTGGCCAGACGGCGGGCCCTGGCCCTGTCGGCGGCCGGCCTGGCGGCGGGATCGGCGGGCGGCAACCTGGCCGCCAACTGGGCGCTGACCCAGCTCGGCAAGCCGTACGTGTGGGCCGCCGCGGGCCCCGACACCTACGACTGCTCGGGCCTGGTCATGCGCGCCTGGGAGCAGGTGGGCGTGCGCCTGGACCACTGGACCGGAACCCAGTGGACGTCCGGCCCGCACGTGCCGCTGGACCAGCTCCGCCGCGGCGACCTGCTGTTCTTCGGCCGCATCACCGACGACCCCGGCACGATCCACCACGTGGGCATCTACGTCGGCCAGGGCCAGATGGTGCACGCGCCCCAGACCGGCGACGTGGTACGGGTCGCCCCGATCTGGAGAGGGGACCTGGTGGGCGCCACCAGGCCCCGGTGAGGATCAGTGGTGACCCGCGTCCTTGGCCCGGTGGAACGAGCGCTCGATCTCGGCCTCGGCCTCGATGCGCCCGACCCAGTTGGCGCCCTCGACGGACTTGCCGGGCTCAAGGTCCTTGTAGACCTCGAAGAAGTGCTGGATCTCCAGCCGGTCGAACTCCGACACGTGGTGGATGTCCTGGATGTGGTGCATCCGGGGGTCGGTCGAGGGCACGCACAGGACCTTGTCGTCGCCGCCCTTCTCGTCGGTCATCCGGAACATACCGACCGCGCGGCAGGTGATGTAGCACCCCGGGAACGTCGGCTCCTGGAGCAGCACCAGCGCGTCGAGCGGGTCACCGTCCTCGCCGAGGGTGTTCTCGATGAAGCCGTAGTCGGCGGGGTACTGCGTGGAGGTGAACAGGAGCCGGTCAAGCCTGATCTTTCCGGTCTCGTGGTCCACTTCGTACTTGTTCCGTTGCCCCTTGGGAATCTCAACGACAACGTCGAACTCCACCGCGGTTCCTCCGCTCAAGGCCCCCGGGAAGTCCCGGCTGGGCGTTAATGTCTCGTAGGCGAACACCAGGAGAGAGGTCAGGCGACGTGGCGCGGCACGAGCGTTCGATGATGCTGGCCACTCTCGCCGTGCTTCAGATCGTCACGATCGTCATCGGCGTCTACGCCATGACCAGCGACTTCAACCTGAGCGCGCTGACGAGGCAGCCGTCACCGATCGGGCCGACGGCGTCTCCCCGGGGAATCCCCCCCGCCCCCGTGGTCACCTCGGGGCCTGTGCTGGCCCAGCTTTCGGCGACGTCAGGGAACGGACCTCTCCCGACTAAGAGTACTTTGACCCGCCAGCTCACCGACGCGCTGGGTGACAAAGCACTCGGCGGCCGGGTGGGCGCGGTCGTGCTCGACGCGGCCACCGGCGCCCGGATCTTCGCCTCCAACCCCGACACGGGCATCACCCCGGCCTCCACGAACAAGGTCGTCACGACCACGGCGGCGCTCGCCTCGCTGGGCCCCGACACCCGCTTCTCCACCCGCGTCGTCCAGGGCCGCGCGCCCGGCGCGATCGTCCTGGTGGGCGGCGGCGACCCGCTGCTCGCCGGGCCGTCGGCCAGGCCCGGCTACCCCAAGCAGGCCTCCCTCGCCACCCTGGCCGCCCGGACCGCCGCCGCGCTGAAGGCCAAGGGCGTCAGGAAGGTCACGCTCTCCTACGACGACAGCCTGTTCACCGGGCCGGCCATCGCGCCCGGCTGGAAGCCCAACTACGTGCCCGACGGCGAGGCGGCCCCCGTCCACGCCCTGGCCATGGACGAGGGACGCCAGCGCCCCGGCGCCCGGCCCCGCGTCCCCGACCCGGCCGCGTACGCCGCCGCCGCCTTCGCCCGGCTGCTGCCCAGGTACGGCGTCACCGTCTCCAAGGACATCCGCCAGGAGCGGGCCGCGGCGGGCGCCGCCGAGCTGGGCAAGGTCGACTCCGCCCCCCTGTACGCCCTGGTCGAGCACACCCTGACCCACAGCGACAACGACATGGCCGAGGCCCTGGCCAGGCACGTCGCCATCAAGGAGGGCAAGGAGGCGTCGTACGCGGGGGCCGCGGAGGCGGTGATCGGGGTCATGCGGCGGCTCGGCGTGACCAAGGGCGTCAGCGTCGCCGACGGCAGCGGCCTGTCCATCCGCAACCGGGTCAGTGCCGACGCCATGGCCAGGATCATCGCCATCGCCGGCTCGGCCGCGCACCCCGAGCTGCGGGCCGTCGACTCGGGCATGCCGATCGCCGGCTTCTCCGGCACGCTGGGCAACGGCAGGCGCTTCACCCGCGCCGACAGCAAGGGCCAGGTCGGCCTCGTCCGCGCCAAGACCGGCACCCTCAACAACGTCAACACCCTGGCGGGCCTGGCCACCACCAAGGACGGCCGGCTGGTCACCTTCGCCTTCCTGGCCGACGACGTGCCGGTGAACGCCGAGCCCGTGCTCGACAGGCTCGCCGCGATCGTCGCGCGATCCTGACCGCCGCTTCTTCGCAGGCGTGACGAGAACAACGTACGGTGGACGTCATGCAGGTGATCGACTGGGATCTGGCCGTCACGACCGGCACGCGCCTGGTGCGCCCCGGTCCTCAGGTGAGCAAGGAGGAGGCCAGGCAGGCCGTCGCCGAGCTCCGCACGCTGTCACGTGAGGCCGAGGGCCACGTGCGCGAGTTCACGAAGATCCACACCGAGACCGCGCCGCAGCCCGCGACCATCGTCGACCGGCCGGGCTGGATCAAGGCCAACGTCGAGGGCTTCCGCGTGGTCCTCGAACCGCTGACCCAGCGCATGGGCGGCGGAGACAACCCGCCGCCCGCCATCGTCACCGCGGTGGGCTCGCGCATCACCGGCGTCGAGGTCGGGGCCGTCCTCGCCTTCCTCGCCTCCCGGGTGCTCGGCCAGTACGAGCTGTTCCTGCCGCCCGACCCGACCGGCCAGGAGCCGACCGGCCGCCTGACGCTCGTGGCGCCCAACATCGTCCACGCCGAGCGCGAGATGAACGTCGTGCCCCGCGACTTCCGCCTGTGGGTGTGCCTGCACGAGGAGACCCACCGCGTGCAGTTCACCGGCGTCACCTGGCTGCGCGAGTACGTCAGGTCGCAGATGACCGAGTTCCTGCTCGCCTCCGACCTCGACCTGCCCACGCTCCTCGACCGCCTGCGCAACGCCGCCGACACGGTGGCCGACGTGGTCAGGGGCGGCGAGGGCAACCTGATCGACGCCATCCAGTCGCCCGCCCAGAAGGAGATCCTCGACCGCCTGACGGCCGTGATGACCCTGGTGGAAGGCCATGGCGACTTCGTCATGGACGCCGTGGGCCCCTCGGTGGTCCCGTCGGTCTCGGAGATCCGCGCCAAGTTCGCCCAGCGCCGCGAGGGCGGCTCCCGGCTCGACCGCACGGTCCGGCGCCTGCTGGGCATCGAGGTCAAGATGAAGCAGTACGCCGAGGGCTCCGCGTTCGTCCGCAAGGTGGTCGACCGGGTCGGCATGGACGGCTTCAACAAGGTCTGGACCTCCCCGGAGACCCTGCCCACGACCCCCGAGATCGCCGACCCCGACGCCTGGATCCACCGCGTCATCGGCACCCCGGCTCTTCCCGCCTGACCTTCCCGTCCCGGGGGACCCGGCCGTGGCGTGCGGCCGGTTCCCCAGCCGGGACAATGGCTCCTGTGGGTCCCCGTCCAGCCGTCGCCGACGTGCGCCGGGCCGTCCGCGAGTCGCTGACCGACCTCGCCGGCACCGGCGCGCTGGTCCTGGCCGCGTGCAGCGGCGGCGCCGACTCGCTGGCCCTGGCGGCGGCGCTGGCCTTCGTCGCCCCCCGCGCCGGCCTGCGCGCGGGCCTGGTCACGGTGGACCACCAGCTCCAGCCGGGCTCGGCCGATCGCGCCCGGCAGGTCGCCGGCATCGCCGCCGGTCTCGGCCTGGCCCCGGCCGAGGTGCTCACCGTCACCGTCGGCACCGACGGCGGCCCCGAGGCCGCCGCCCGCGAGGCCAGGTACGCCGCGCTGGCCGAGGCGGCCGACCGCCTGGGGGCCGCCGCCGTCCTGCTCGGCCACACCCGCGACGACCAGGCCGAGACCGTCCTGCTGGGGCTGGCCAGGGGGAGCGGGCTGCGCTCGATCTCCGGCATGGCCGCCCAGGCGGGCCGCTACCGCCGGCCCTTCCTCGGCCTGTCCAGGGCCACGACGGTCGCCGCCTGCGCGGCCATGTCCCTCGTCCCCTGGGACGACCCGCACAACGACGACCCCCGCTACACCCGCGTCCGCGTCAGGAAGCGGATCCTGCCGATGCTCGACGAGGAACTCGGCCCGGGGGTGGCCGAGGCGCTCGCGCGGACCGCCGGAATGGCGCGGGAGGACGCCGACGCCCTCGACCAGTGGGCCGAATCGGCGTTCCCGAATTGCGCTCTTAGCGATATCGGAGAGCCCGTCATCCTGTCCGTACCCGAGTTGGAGAAACTGCCCGACGCCGTGCGCCGCAGGGTGCTGCGGCGCGCGGCCATCGCGGCGGGCACGCCCTCCGGCGCGCTTTCCGCCACCCACGTGCTGGCGGTCGATCGGCTGGTCACGCAATGGCACGGGCAGAAGGCGGTGGATCTACCCGGAGGTCTGTCCGCAGTTCGGCGGTATGGCACCCTGATACTCGCCATCAGTCCCATCGTTTAAGGAACCACAGGTGGACGCTGCCGACATGGGCAAAGACCTGGAGAAGGTCCTCATCCCCGAGGACGACCTCCAGGCCAAGATCAAAGAGCTTGCCGGGCGCATCGACGAGGACTACGCGGGCAAGGACGTCCTGCTCGTGGGCGTGCTGAAGGGCGCGGTCATGGTGATGGCCGACCTGGCCAGAGCCCTGCACGTGCCGGTGCAGATGGACTGGATGGCGGTGTCGTCCTACGGCGCGGGCACCAAGTCCTCCGGCGTCGTACGGGTGCTGAAGGACCTCGATACCGACATCTTGAACCGCCACGTCCTCATCGTCGAGGACATCATCGACTCGGGCCTGACCCTCCACTGGCTGCTGGAAAACCTGAAGTCGCGCAATCCGGCGTCGTTGGAGATCTGCGCCGCGCTGCGCAAGCCGGACGCGGTGAAGGTGCCGATCGACGTGAAATACGTCGGCTTCGACATTCCCAACGAGTTCGTCATCGGCTACGGGCTCGACTACGCGGAGCGCTACCGCAATTTGCCGTTCATCGGAACGCTCGCGCCGCACGTTTATAAGTAGTAATCCCGGCCATGGCCGGGAACATCGCGCAACGTGACGTACGTTGATAGGGCAAGACCGGTGTAGCGGGCGGGTCCCTCCGTGCGCCGTGCCGGTGTACCTTCAGACTCCGGAAGGGTGACCGCAAGTCCCCTTCGGGTAGTCAGAAGTCGCGGTGTCGGATGCCGCGGCCCCGGGCCAGCCCGGGGTTCCAGGCCATGGTCAGGAAGGGACGGGCCCGCAAGGGGTTCCGCATCGG
This sequence comes from Nonomuraea sp. NPDC049655, assembly GCF_044465465.1. Lineage (NCBI taxonomy): Bacteria > Bacillati > Actinomycetota > Actinomycetes > Streptosporangiales > Streptosporangiaceae > Nonomuraea > Nonomuraea sp. NPDC049655. Next base: position 192,790 of record NZ_JBITLS010000004.1, on the reverse strand, counting down.
ATGGATCTCAAGCGATTTACACGTGGGCCACTGCTGTGGATCCTGGGCATCGTCGTGCTGCTCCTGCTCGTCACCCAGCTCTGGAGCGGCGGGGGCAATTTCAAGCAGGCCGACACGTCCACGGTCCTCCAGCAGATTCGCGCCGGCAATTTCACCAGCGCCAAGGTCGTCGACAAGGACAATCGGGTCGAGCTCACCCTCATCAAGCCGATCGTCGTCCGGCCGGGTGACGCCCCGGCGAAGCTGATCCAGTCCAACTGGGTCAGCGGCTACGGCGCGAAGCTGACCGACGAGCTGCAGGCCCAGGTCGACGCCAACAAGACGAAGAGCTTCACCACCGAGGTGCCCCAGGAGAACTTCCTGCTCAGCATCCTGGTGAGCTTCCTGCCGATCGTCATCATCGTGCTGATCTTCCTGTTCATCATGAACCAGATGCAGGGCGGCGGCTCCCGGGTGATGAACTTCGGCAAGTCGAAGGCCAAGCTCATCACCAAAGACACCCCCAAGACCACGTTCGCCGACGTCGCCGGCGCCGACGAGGCCATCGAGGAGCTCCAGGAGATCAAGGAGTTCCTGCAGGCCCCGGCCAAGTTCCAGGCGATCGGCGCGAAGATCCCCAAGGGCGTGCTGCTCTACGGCCCGCCCGGCACCGGCAAGACCCTGCTGGCCCGCGCGGTCGCGGGCGAGGCGGGCGTGCCCTTCTACTCGATCTCCGGCTCCGACTTCGTCGAGATGTTCGTCGGCGTCGGCGCCTCCCGCGTGCGCGACCTGTTCGAGCAGGCCAAGGCCAACGCCCCCGCGATCATCTTCATCGACGAGATCGACGCCGTCGGCCGCCACCGCGGCGCCGGCCTGGGCGGCGGTCACGACGAGCGCGAGCAGACCCTCAACCAGCTGCTCGTCGAGATGGACGGCTTCGACGTCAAGGGCGGCGTCATCCTCATCGCCGCGACCAACCGGCCCGACATCCTCGACCCGGCGCTGCTGCGTCCGGGCCGTTTCGACCGGCAGGTCACGGTCGACCGTCCCGACCTGGAGGGCCGCAAGGGCATCCTCAAGGTCCACGGTCGCGGCAAGCCGTTCGCGCCCGACGTCGACCTCGACGTCATCGCGCGCCGCACCCCCGGGTTCACCGGCGCCGACCTGGCCAACGTGATCAACGAGGCGGCCCTGCTCACCGCGCGGGCCGACCAGAAGCTGATCACGATGGAGGTCCTCGAGGAGTCGATCGACCGTGTCATGGCAGGGCCCGAGCGCAAGTCGCGGGTCATGTCCGACAAGGAGAAGAAGATGATCGCCTACCACGAGGGCGGTCACGCGCTGGTGGCGCACGCGCTGCCCAACTCCGACCCGGTCCACAAGATCACTATCCTGTCCCGCGGCCGCGCGCTCGGTTACACGATGACGCTGCCGATGGAGGACAAGTTCCTGGCCACCAGGTCCGAGATGATGGACCAGCTCGCGATGCTGCTCGGCGGCCGCGCGGCGGAGGAGCTCGTCTTCCATGAGCCCACCACCGGCGCCTCCAACGACATCGAGAAGGCCACGGCGGTCGCCCGCCGCATGGTGACCGAGTACGGCATGAGCGAGCAGCTCGGCGCCCGTAAGTTCGGCACCGGCCAGGCCGAGGTCTTCCTCGGCCGCGAGATGGGCCACGAGCGCGACTACTCCGAGAAGATCGCCTCCTCCATCGACGAGGAGGTCCGCCGGATGATCGAGACGGCGCACGACCAGGCCTGGGACATCCTGGTCGAATACCGCGACGTGCTCGACAACCTGGTGCTGGAGCTCATGGAGAAGGAGACCCTCTCCCGCGAGCAGGTCCTGCAGATCTTCGCCCCGGTGGTCGTCAAGGAGCACCGGCCCTCGTACGCGGGCTACGGCAAGCGGCTGCCCTCCGACCGCCCGCCGATCCTGACCCCGAAGGAGCAGTCGGCCAACGGCTCGCTCACCTCCGGCCACCAGGACGCCTTCCAGTCCGGGGACAGTGCGTGACCCAGCACGAGGTCGACCTGGGGCGGATCGAGAAGGCCGTACGCGAGATCCTCTACGGCATCGGCGAGGATCCCGACCGTGACGGCCTGCTCGAGACGCCCGCCAGGGTCGCCCGCGCGATGGCCGAGCAGTTCTCCGGGCTCGGCCAGACCCCCGAAGACGTGCTCAACAAGGTCTTCGACGTCGACCACGACGAGATGGTGCTGGTCAGGGACATCGAGGTCTACTCGACCTGCGAGCACCATCTGGTCCCGTTCCACGGCGTGGCCCACGTGGGCTACATCCCCAACGAGCGCGGCCAGGTGACCGGGCTGTCCAAGCTGGCCCGGCTGGTCGACGTCTTCGCCCGCCGTCCGCAGGTGCAGGAGCGCATGACCTCGCAGATCGCCGACGCCCTCATGCGGGTGCTGGAGCCGCGCGGGGTCATCGTGGTGGTCGAGGCCGAACACCTGTGCATGACGATGCGCGGCGTGCGCAAGCCGGGGGCCAAGACGGTCACGTCGGCGGTCCGCGGCGACTTCCGTACCAGCGACAAGACCCGCTCCGAGGCGATGGCGCTGATTCTCGGCAGGTGACGATCGTTATCCACAACTGGGGACCCGAGATGTCGGCAGGTGTGGGGGAACGCCTAGGCTTGCCCCATGACTAGCGTGCCCATCAACGTGCCGGGCGGCACGGAGCGGTGCCTCGTCATGGGCGTGGTCAACGTGACCCCCGACTCCTTCTCCGACGGCGGCCTGTGGTTCGACGAGGAGGCCGCCGTCCGGCACGGGCTCGACCTGGTGCGGGAGGGGGCCGACATCGTCGACGTGGGCGGTGAGTCCACCCGTCCCGGCGCCGCGCGGGTGTCGCTGGAGGAGGAGCTGGCCAGGGTCGTCCCGGTGATCCGGGCGCTCGACGCCGAGGGCGTGGCCGTCAGTGTCGACACGATGCGCGCCGAGGTCGCCAGGGCCGCGGTCGAGGCGGGCGCCAGGCTCGTCAACGACGTCAGCGGCGGCCTGGCCGACCCCGAGATGCCGCGCGTGGTCGCCGCGACGGGAGCGCCCTACGTGGTGATGCACTGGCGCGGCCACAGCCATGACATGGACAGCCGCGCCGTCTACGCCGACGTCGTGACAGAGGTGCGCGAGGAGCTCAGCAAGCGGGTCGATCTCGTGCTGGCCGAGGGGGTGTCCCCCGAGCAGATCGTGCTCGACCCCGGCCTCGGCTTCGCCAAGAACGCCGAGCACAACTGGGCGTTGCTGGCCGGCATCCCGCAGCTAGCCGAGCTGGGATTCCCGCTGCTGATCGGGGCCTCGCGCAAGCGGTTCCTCGGGCGGCTGCTGGCCGGCCCCGACGGCGCGCCCCGCCCCTTCAGCAGGAGCGACGACGCAACGCTGGCGGTCACCGCGCTGGCGGCTCAGGCGGGGGCCTGGTGCGTGCGCGTGCACGAGGTAGGTCCCAATGCCGATGCCGTGCGCGTGGCGGCCGCATGGAAGAGAGCCGGAGCAGGCACATGAGCGTCGACACTGCCGCGATCGAGACGGTCAACGAGGAGTTCTACACCGCGATCGAGAGCGCCGATCTCGACAAGATGACCGAGATCTGGGCCGAGGACACCGCCGACGACCAGGTGAGCTGCGTCCATCCTGGCTGGACGTTGCTGACCGGCCGGTCGGAGGTGCTGCGGTCGTGGGCGCTGATCATGGCCAACACCACCTACATCCAGTTCGTGCTGACCGACGTCAACACCACCGTGCTGGGCGACGTGGCCGTGCTCACCTGCGTGGAGAACATCCTGACGGCGGGCGAGGAGGGTGAGTCCAGCTTCGCCGCGGGAAAGGTGGTGGCGAGCAACGTCTACATCCGCACCGCGCAGGGCTGGCGGTTGTGGATGCACCACGGCTCCCCGGTGCTCCAGGGAGACGACGACGAGGACGAGGAGGGCGAGCTTGAGGTCTGACCGCATCGCTCTCAAGGGCCTGCGGGCCAGGGGCAGGCACGGCGTGCTGCCCGCCGAGCGGGAGCTCGGCCAGGAGTTCGTGATCGACGCGACGTTGTTCCTCGACACCGCCCCGGCGGCGGCCGGCGACGACCTCACCAAGACCGTCCACTATGGCGAGCTGGCCCAGGCGCTGGTCGAGGTGGTCGAGGGCGAGCCGGTCGAGCTGATCGAGACGCTGGCCCAGCGGCTGGCCGACGTCTGCCTGTCCAGCGAGCTGGTGCACAAGGTCGAGGTGAGTGTGCACAAACCGGCGGCGCCGATCCCGCTGCCGTTCGACGATGTGATCGTGACGATCGAGCGGAGCCGCGCATGAAGGCCGTCCTCGCTCTCGGCAGCAACCTGGGGGAGCGGTTCCAGACGTTGCAGGGAGCCATCGACACGTTGTTCGACGCCCCTGGCCTGGAGTTCGTCAAGGTGTCCCCGGTCTACGAGACCGACCCGGTCGGGGGGCCGGGCGGCCAGGAGCCGTACCTCAACGCGGTCGTCGTCGCCGAGACCGCCCTGCCGCCGCGCACGTTGCTGGAGCGGGCGCTGGGCGTGGAGAACGCGTTCGGCCGGGTGCGTGCGGAGCGGTGGGGGCCGCGTACGCTCGACGTCGACCTGATCGTCGTGGGCGAGACCGTGTCCGACGACCCCGAGCTGACGTTGCCGCATCCCCGGGCCCACGAGCGGGCGTTCGTGCTGGTGCCCTGGTCGGTGATCGACCCCGAGGCCACCGTGCCGGGCCGGGGCCGGGTGGCCGACCTGCTGGCCGAGCTCGACCGGCACGGCGTGCGCCTGCGTGACGACCTGAAGCTGCAGAGGCCCGATTGAAGCCGACGCATCCCGGCCATCTGGTCGCTCTCCTCGTCGTCGTCGCCCTGATCTTCTGGGCGGCGGTCCGGCACTTCTACGGCGCGTTCCTGCTGCCCTGGACGGCCATCCCGACCGTGCTGCTGCTCGCCCTCGGCGAGGGTTACAGCGGATGGGTGACCAAGGCCAGGATCGCCAGGAAGCCCGACACCAAGCCGGTCGAGCCGCTGGCGGTGGCCCGGCTGGCGGCGCTGGCCAAGGCGTCGGCGTACGCGGGGGCGGTGTTCGCGGGGTTGTTCGCCGGGTTCGCCGCGTACACGCTGGAGCTCTTCGACCGGGAGACGCCGCGCTCGGAGTTCTTCGTGGCGGCCGGGTCGTTCGTGGCCTGCGTGGTGCTCGTCTGCGCGGCCCTGTACCTGGAACACTGCTGCCGGATCCCGAAGGACTCCGACGAGCGCAAACCCGACTAGCGGCGGCGGCCGAAGAGGTAGATGACCGGCAGCGTGCAGATCAGCGGCCCGACGATGGCGATCGGCCGCTCCAGCCACCACTTCAGGTCGGGAGGGATCTTCGTGCCGAGGTTGCCGAACAACCACCACGACAGCCCTAAGGCGATCGCCATGCCGGTCGTGTGGAACAGGAACAGCGGCAGGGCGTAGCGGTTGATGAAGGAGTTGGCGCGGGCCCAGCGGGGACGTTCGAGCACGCGTTCCATGGCCGGGCGCAGCACTTCCACCAGGCCGATCTGGAAGATCAGCAGGGCGACGATGACGAACGTGGGCGGCGCCATGTTCGACCACTTGTCGCCCGGCACGCCCACCATCGAGCCCGGGTAGATGCCCGAGTAGACCAGGCCGATCAGCGCGAACAGGCCGGTCCACAGGATGCCGACGTCGTAGCGCCGGGGCAGGACGACGATCCGGTCGTAGAAGAAGCCCGCCTGGTGGGCCAGCCCCCAGACGATGATCATGTTGAGCCAGCCGGCCCACTCGAAGCCGTAGCGGAAGCGCACGACGTCGACGACCAGGGCCGAGCCGCCGAGCCAGATGAGGGCCAGCACGTCGTAGCGCCTGTGCAGCCACAGGGCCACCGGCAGCAGCGCGATCAGCGCCAGGTAGACGCCGAGGAACCACAGCGGGCTGAGCACGAGCAGCACCACCCGCCACATCCACTCCACGTGGAACGCCCAGGTGACGATCGCCCCGACGGAGATCCACACGCCGCACAGGAACAGCGCGGGCAGGGACAGCGCGCGGATGCGCCGCCAGACGAACGCCCCGATGCCGACGCCGCGCGCCTGGGCCCGGTTCCAGGACAGCAGGTGCACGTGGCCGCCGACGTAGAAGAACAGCGGCAGCACCTGGAGCAGCCAGGTCAGGATCCACAACCCGGAGGTGAAGCCGAGCGGGCTGGTGGGCTCGGGCCCGCTGGGCTTCCACTCCAGGATCGTGAACGCCCAGTGCCAGACCACCACGACGATGAGGCTGAGGGCGCGCAGCCAGTCGACGTACTTGTCGCGTTCGGGAGTGCTCACTTGTCGATGTCACCCACGACGAAGAACATCGAGCCCAGAATGGCGATCATGTCGGCCACCAGGTTCCCGGGCAGCAGCTCGCGCAGCGCCTGGACGTTGCCGAACGACGCCGAGCGCAGCTTGAGCCGCCACGGCGTCTTGTCGCCCTTGGAGACCAGGTAGTAGCCGTTGATGCCGAGCGGGTTCTCGGTCCACGCGTACGTGTGGCCCTCGGGCACCTTGAGCACCTTCGGCAGGCGCTGGTTGACGGGCCCGGGCGGCAGCTCGCGCAGCCGGGCGACGCACGCGTCGGCCAGGTCGAGGGAGACCTTGAGCTGCTCGAACAGCACCTCGAACCGGGCATGGCAGTCGCCGTCGCGCCGGGTGACGACCGTGACCGGCAGCTCCCCGTAGGCCAGGTACGGGTCGTCGCGCCGCAGGTCGAAGTCCACGCCGGAGGCGCGGGCGATGGGGCCGCTGACGCCGTACTGGAGGATCTGCTCGCGGGTCAGCACGCCGACGCCCTTGGTGCGGGCGAGGAAGATCTCGTTGTTCAGGATGAGGCCCTCGATGTCGGGCACCCGGCGGCGGGTCTCGGCGACGGCCGCGGCGACCCGGTCGAGCCAGCCGAGCGGCAGGTCCTCCTTGAGGCCGCCGACCCGGTTGAACATGTAGTGCATGCGCCCGCCGGAGATCTCCTCCATGACGGCCTGGATGCGTTCGCGCTCGTTGAAGGCGTAGAAGACGGGGGTGATCGCGCCCAGTTCGAGGGGGTAGGAGCCGAGGAACATCAGGTGGTTGAGCACCCGGTTGAGCTCGGCCAGCAGCGTACGCGCCCACACGGCCCTGACCGGCGTCTCCATGCCGAGCAGCCGTTCGGCGGCCAGCACGACGCCCAGTTCGTTGGCGAACCCCGACAGCCAGTCGTGCCGGTTGGCGAGCATGATGATCTGGCGGTAGTCGCGGACCTCGAACAGCTTCTCCGCGCCCCTGTGCATGTAGCCGATGATCGGCTCGGCCGCCTCGATGCGCTCGCCGTCGAGGGTGAGCCGGAGCCTGAGCACGCCGTGCGTGGAGGGATGCTGGGGGCCGATGTTGAGGATCATGTCCTCGGTCGCCAGCTCCTTCGCGCCGGCGCCGATCCCGACCACGCGTTCCGTCATAGGGCCCATGCTGCCACCGTCCCATGAGGTGATCCAGCGTGGGGGATGGTCAAGGAATCGTATGGCAACGCATCCCGAAGCCAGACATGGGGATCAATACCGGGAACGGGGGGAGAAAGCACTGTGAAGAGAGTCCTGTTTGATGTGGCGGCCCTGATCTCCCGGGTGGTACTCGGGGTGATCTTCGTGGCGCACGGCTGGCAGAAGTGGCAGGGCGGGCTCGGTGCCGCGGCGGGGCAGTTCCGGGAGATGGGCGTGCCCATGCCCGAGTTGTCGGCCGGATTCGCCGCCATCGTCGAGCTGGTCGGCGGCGCCCTGCTGATCCTCGGCCTGCTGGTCCGGCCGGTGGCCTTGCTGCTGCTCATCGACATGATCGGCGCGATCGTCTTCGTGCACGCGGGCCACGGGGTGTTGTCGCAAGGCGGGGGATGGGAACTGCCGGGCGCGCTGGGTGCGCTGTCCTTGATGCTCGCCGCGCTGGGCGGCGGCCGCATCGGGCTCGACGGCATCTTCCACTCGACGTACCGCCGCCGCAGGGAACGCCAGATCGCCGAGGACGACCTCGCCGCGCACCGGCCGGCCCGCCGCGCCGAGCCGACGACGGTCGTCACCGAGGGGCCGGCCACGCAGGTCGGGCCCGAGGGCGGCCCGACGACGCCGGCCCGGCCCGAGGGCGAGGCCGAGCAGCCCAACGTGCCGCGGCAGCCCAACGCGCCGCGCCCCGGGCACCTCAACGACGAGGACATGCGGGACATCGACGCCCTGGTGTCCGACGAGCCGCACCAGCAGAAGCCGCCCAACCGCTGAGCGTCAGCGGCTGACCAGGTCGCGCAGGGCCTCGACCAGGCGGTCGACGTGCTCCTGCGTGCTGCCGATGCCGATGGAGGCGCGTACCGCCGAGGCGGTGCCGTCCTCGCAGCCGCCGTCCGAGGCATCCAGCAGGTGGCGGACGAACGGGTGCGCGCAGAACTTCCCGTCCCGCACGCCGATGCCGTACTCGCCGGACAGCGCCTCGGCCACCTCGCGGGCCGAGTAGCCGTCCACGACGAACGACACGATCCCCACCCGCGGGTGGTCCTCGCCCCACAACGACAGCTCGCGCACCCCGTCGATCGAGCCCAGACCGGTACGCAGCCGGGCGATCAGGCGCTCCTCCTCGCGCACCAGCTCCGTCCACCCCGTGGCGGTGAGCGCGTCGCAGGCGGCGGCCAGGGCGATGGCGCCGAGCACGTTGGGGGTGCCGGCCTCGTGGCGCGGCTCGGGGTCGTCGTGCCACTCGGTGGTCTCGCCGACCGAGCGCACCGCGCCGCCGCCCTTCAGGTACGGCTCGCCCGCCGCCAGCCAGTCACGGCGTCCGACCAGCACGCCGGCGCCGAAGGGCGCGTACAGCTTGTGGCCGGAGAAGGCCACGTAGTCCAGGTCGAGCGCGGTCAGGTTGAGCCTGCGGTGCGGGACGAGCTGGGCGGCGTCCACCAGGATCCGGGCGCCGTGCCGGTGGGCGATGTGGGCGAGGGCGGCGATGGGCCACAGCTCGCCGGTGACGTTGGAGGCGGCGGTGACCACGAGCAGCTTGGGCCCCTCGATCCCGGCCAGCGCCTCGTCGGCGGCGCGGACGGCCTCGCCGGGGAAGGCGGGCGGCGCCAGGCGCACGGACCGCTCCCAGGGCAGCAGCGAGGCGTGGTGCTCGGAGTCGAAGACGACGACGGTCGTGCCCTCGGGCAGGCAGCCGGCCAGCAGGTTGGTGGCGTCGGTGGTGTTGCGGGTGAAGATGACGGCGTCGTCCGGGCGGGCGCCGACGAAGGCCCGGACCGTGTGGCGGGCCTGCTCGTAGCGGGCGGTGGTGAGCTGGGAGGCGTAGCCCGCGCCGCGGTGGACGCTGGAGTAGGCCGGGAGCGCGGCGGCGACGGCGGCGCTGACCGGCTCAAGACAGGGGGCGCTGGCCGCGTAGTCGAGGTTGGCGTAGCTCACCAGCCGGCCGCCCTTGACCGGCACTTCGAGGTCGGCGCCGAGCACGGCGGGGATCGACCGTCCGGAGGCGGCGGCAGGGGCGGTGGCCTCGGCGGCAGCCTGGGCGGGGACGGAGTTGAAGATCGTCAGCGTGGACACGGCACAGCTCCTCACGGGTCGGTCGGACCCCTGGAAGCAGCCACGGAGCCCGCGCTTGCCCGCCACACCTCGTGACGGACCAGGTCTTCACCCGGGGCACCCCGCCGCGGACGCGAGGGTTGCCGGCCAGCTAGCCGGGGCTTGTCGCTGGCACTCATGACCTACGACGGCACTATAACCGACACCCGGGCATGATTCGCAAGCTCAGCAGGTCAACCCGTCTCATAAGATGAAATAGTGCGCTTTGATCCCTGGAATCCGGATTTCGTCGTCGACCCCTATCCGGCGTACGACGAGCTGAGGCGCGAGGCGCCCGTCCGCTACTTCGAGCCGTCCAACCAGTGGCTGATCTCCCGGCACGCGGACGTGAACGCGCTGCTCAGGGACCGGCGGCTGGGCCGCGACTACACCCACGTCGCCACGCACGAGGAGTTCGGCCGGCAGCCCGCGCCGGAGTTCCAGGAAGCCTTCTGGCGGGTCAGCAGGAACGGCATGCTGGAGGTCGAGCCGCCGGACCACACGAGGCTGCGCCGGCTGGTGTCCAAGGCGTTCACGCCGCGCATGGTCGAGTCGCTGCGCCCGCGCGTCCGGGCCATCGCCGAGAGCCTGATCGACGCCTACGTCGAGAAGGGCGGCGGCGACCTGATCGCCGAGGTCGCCGAGCCGTTGCCGGTCACCGTCATCGCCGAGATGCTCGGCGTCCCCGAGCAGGACCGCCACCTGCTGCGCCCGTGGTCGGCCGACATGTGCGGCATGTACGAGCTCAACCCCAGCCTGGAGACCCAGCACCAGGCGGTGCGCGCGGCCGAGGAGTTCGAGTCCTACCTCAAGGACCTGGCCCGCGACCGGCTCGCGAACCCCGGCGAGGACCTGGTCAGCGCCCTGGCCGCGATCCGCGAGCTGACCCTCGACGAGCTGGCCGGCACCTGCGTGCTGCTGCTCAACGCGGGCCACGAGGCCACGGTCAACGTCACCGGCAACGGCTGGCGGGCCCTGCTGAAGAACCCCGGCGAGCTGGCCCGGCTGCGCGCCGACCGTTCGCTGCTGCCGACCGCCATCGAGGAGCTGCTGCGCTACGACACCCCGCTGCAGCTCTTCGAGCGCTGGGTGCTGGAGGACATCGAGGTGCACGGCGTGCGGATCCCGCGCGGCTCGGAGGTCGCCTGCCTGTTCGGCTCGGCCAACAGGGACCCCGAGGTGTTCGAGGACCCGGACCGGCTCGACCTGGGCCGTCCGGACAACCCGCACATCTCCTTCGGCGCCGGCATCCACTTCTGCCTGGGCGCGCCGCTGGCCAGGATCGAGCTGACGGAGTCGTTCACCGCGCTGCTGGACCGGGTCGGGACGATCGAGCTGCGCGCGGAGCCGGTCTACAAGCCGGGCTTCGTGATCCGCGGCCTGCGCTCGCTCGACCTCGACGTCACCGGCTCTGGCTGAGCCAGCCGAACCCGCCGAGCCCCGCCGGATCGATCAGCTCGCCCTCCTCCGACGCCCGCGACAACGCGCGCACGTAGCCGCGCGGATCGGTGCGGGCGAGGTCGACCGGCGGCCGGGCGCCGGTGAGGCCCAGCGCCCGCAACATGTCGCGCTGTGTGGACAAGGTTGTGGATATCGCGCCGGCCCGCCGCCCGGCCTCGGCGCACGCGTCGAGCGCGACGTGGGCGGTGATGTCGCAGGTCCCGTCGGGGATGGGCGTGACGACGGCGCCGTCGCGGTAACCGGTCAGCGTGCCACAGAGCGGTCGGTTATCCACAGGGTGTGCATAATCCACGGCTATCGCCCGGCCGCGGGCGAGGCGTACCAGAACGGAGGCCCAGGCGTCGTCACGGGGACGGCCGATCTCGGCTCGGGTGCCCACGTGCGGCAGCGGCCACCAGCGGTCGAGCCATTCGCGGTCGGCGGGCCGCAGCGGGCCGCCGAGGCGCTCCTCCCCGGTGCGGGTGTTGACCATGACCAGACGCGGGCCGCCGGAGGTCTGCTCGGCCACGTCGAGCGGGATGTTGTCGAGCCACTCGTTGGCGACGGCCAGCCCGGTGATGCTGGACGGCAGGCAGCGGCGCCACTCGACCTCGTCGGGCAGGCCCGGCGGCCTGGGTGACAGGTCGACGCACGTGACCCGGAGCCGGTCGCGCAGCGCGGGCTCGGCCAGGTCGAGGACGCGGCGGACCAGCACGCCCTCGCCGGAGCCGATGTCGACCAGGTCGAGCCACTCGGGGGAGCCGAGGTCGCAGTCGACCTCCGCCAGCAGGGCCAGGATCGCCTCGGCGAACACGGCCGAGGCCCCGACCGAGGTGCGGAAGTGGCCCGAGGGGCGTTCGCGGAGGTAGAAACCCTCCTCGCCGTAGAGCGCGCGTTCGGTCGCGGCGCGCCAGGTGAGCCACATGAGGCTGACTATCTCATGACTCCGGCCATCAACACGCTAAGTCATTGATTGACTACACTTGGTCGCTACATTGCGCTAACGTTTACGTACTGTCACCGAGCGACTGCGTTTCGCCCATCCGCGGTAAGCGGCGAGCCGGTTCGCTCCACCGAAGCATTGCGGCCTCCACGGCCGCATACTGAGAGGAGCCCCCCGTGAAGAAGACTCTGGTCATGGCAGGTGCCATTGCCCTGCTGGCGCTGGCGGCCCCCGCGTACGCCGACGACGTCACCCACGGCAACAACGGCATCCTGAGCGGCAGCCCGATCCACCTCCCCATCACCGCCGTCGTGCCCGTCTGCGGCAACAACATCGGCATCCAGGCTGTCCCGATCAACGGCTGCCAGGGGAGCCCCAACACCGCGGTCTACAGCCGCTGAGGCAGGGAGAGCCCGGACCGCTCGCGCGCGGTCCGGGCTCTGATCCCGGCCGGTCAGTCGGCGGATGACCGGTCAGTGCACCTCCAAGAGGTCGCATCCAGGCGGGCGTCGGGTTGTCAGGACTCGGCGCCCGTCGTCGTGCGTGGACCCCTCTCCTCATCTCTTTCGACAGGGGGTGCACGATTCGTATGCCCCTGTCGCATTTGTCGTTAACTCAACGGGCGGTAAAGCGGCGGACATGCCTGACCGCGTTCGTCGGCCCGTGACATGTGCGCCGCCGCCCGCCGGTTACGCTGGTCGGCAGTGCCATCACGGTCGACAGGGGTGAGACGTCATGGACGCAGGTGATCGCCCGGCACGGCTGACCGTCGGCGTGCTCGGCGCGGGCAAGGTCGGCTCCGCGCTCGGCGCCGCGCTGGCGCAGGCGGGCCACCGGATCGTGGCCGCGAGCGGGGTCTCCGACAGGTCGCGGAGGTGGGCCGCCGACCGGCTCGGGGTCGAGCTGACGCGGCCCGACGAGGTGGTGGCCGCCGCCCAGCTCATCCTGCTGACCGTCCCCGACGACGCGCTGCCCGACCTCGTGGCCGGCCTGGCCCGTACGGGCGCCGACCTCCAGGGCAAGCTGCTCGTCCACACCAGCGGCGCGTACGGCCTGTCGGTGCTCGAACCCGCCGCCGGGGTGGGCGCGCTGCCGCTCGCGCTCCACCCGGTCATGACCTTCACCGGCCGCGACGACGACCTCAACAAGATCACCGGCATCTCCTTCGGCGTCACCGCGCCCGACATGCTGCGGCCCGTGGCCGAGGCGCTGGTGATCGAGATGGGCGGCGAGCCGGTCTGGATCGCCGAGAGCGACCGCGCGCTCTACCACGCGGCCCTGGCCAACGCCGCCAACCACATGGTCACCCTCATCGCCGAGTCTGAGGAGCTGCTCGGGCGCATCGGCGTCGAGCACCCGGGCCGGATGCTGGGCCCGCTGCTCGGCGCGGCGCTCGACAACGTGCTGCGGCTGGGCATCGCCGGGCTGACCGGCCCGGTCGTCCGCGGCGACGCGGGCACCGTGCGCAAGCACGTCGACGCGCTGATCCTGGCCGCCCCGGAGGCCGCCGACGCCTACATCGCGCTGGCCCGGCTCACCGCTGACCGGGCGCTGGCCGCGGGGCTGCTCAAACCGGAGGAGGCGGAGCGGCTGCTCGACGCCCTTGGGGGCAATATATGGACCTGACCGTCGGGTGTGGAGGGCAGCAATGGATCTGATCGTGGCCGGCAACCGGGACGACCTGGCGAAGGCGCGTGGCACGGGCAGCGTGGCGCTGGTCCCGACCATGGGCGCGCTGCACGAGGGCCACCGGTCGCTGATCAGGGCCGCCCGGGTACGCGCCGACCAGGTCGTGGTCAGCATCTTCGTCAACCCGCTGCAATTCGGTCCTAACGAGGATTTTTCCCGCTATCCCCGTACGTTCGACGCCGATCTCGACGTGTGCCGGGAGGAGGGCGTGCACGTCGTGTTCGCGCCCTCGCCCGAGGACATGTACCGCCCCGAGCGGCAGGTGAGCGTCTGCGCGGGCGAGATGGGCGCGATCGTCGAGGGCGCCTCCAGGCCGGGCCACTTCGACGGCGTGCTGACGGTGGTGCTCAAGCTGTTCAACCTGGTCCGTCCCGACGTGGCGATCTTCGGCCAGAAGGACGCCCAGCAGCTCGCCGTCATCCGCCGCATGGTGGCCGACCTCGACCTGGCCGTCGAGATCGTCGGCGCGCCCACCGTGCGCGAGCCCGACGGCCTGGCTCTGTCCAGCCGCAACCGTTACCTGTCGGCGCGCGACCGCACGGTCGCGCTGGCCCTGTCCCGCGCCCTGCGGGCGGGCGCGGCCGAGCTCACCGCCGGCGCGATCCGGTCCACCGCCCGCGCGGTGCTCGACGAGGCCGGGCCCGACCTCGACCTCGACTACCTGGCACTGGTCGATCCGGCCACGTTCAAGGAGGTCGACGACGCCTACGAGGGCTCGGCCGTGCTCGCCGTGGCGGCCCGGGTGGGCGGCACCCGGCTGATCGACAACGTCGTCCTGAGCCTTCGTCGCTGATCCGTACGGCGCCCCCGGGGCATGTCCACGTCGCGGCAGGCGTTATCGTCATAGTGACGAAATCGCCTCAGTGAGGAGACCCCCATGAGTGCACCGGCGATTCCCCAGCGTCTGACGGCCCCCGAACCCGGCTGGACGGTCGAGGCGGACGTGGTCGTCGTCGGCTCCGGCGTCGCGGGCCTGACCGTGGCGCTGCGCCATGCCGAGCTGGATCCCGCGGCCAAGGTCCTGGTCGTCACCAAGGACGTGCTGTCCGCCGGGTCCACCAAGTGGGCCCAGGGGGGCATCGCCGCCGTGCTCGACCCGCGCGACACCCCCGACGAGCACCTGAGCGACACGCTGCTCGCCGGGGTCGGGCTGTGCGACACCAAGGCCGTGCGAACCCTGGTGACCGAGGGGCCGGGCGCGCTGCGGCGGCTCATCGAGCGCGGCGCCCGGTTCGACCGCACCCCCGACGGCGAGCTCCAGCTCACCAGGGAAGGCGGTCACCGGCGCCACCGGATCGTGCACGCCGGCGGCGACGCCACCGGCGCCGAGGTGCAGCGGGCGCTGGTCGAGGCGGTGCGCGCCGGATCGATCGAGGTGATCGAGCACGCGCTCGTGCTCGACCTGCTCAAGGACGCCCGCGGCCGGGCCAGGGGAGTGACCCTGCACGTCATGGGCGAGGGCGCGCGTGACGGCGTCGGCGCGGTCCTGGCGCGGGCGGTGGTGCTGGCCACCGGCGGCATGGGCCAGGTCTACGCCGCGACCACCAACCCGGTCGTGTCCACCGGCGACGGCGTGGCGCTCGCGCTCAGGGCGGGGGCGGTCGTGCGCGACATCGAGTTCGTGCAGTTCCACCCGACCGTGTTGTGGCTGGGGGAGGGCTCGACCGGCCAGCAGCCGCTCATCTCCGAGGCGGTCAGGGGCGAGGGCGCCTTCCTCGTCGACCACGAGGGCAACCGGTTCATGCAGGGCGTGCACGAGCTGGCCGACCTGGCCCCGCGCGACGTCGTGGCCAAGGCGATCACCAGGGTCATGGGCGAGACCGGCCGCGACCACGTCTTCCTCGACGGCCGCCACTTCGGCAGGGACAAGTGGGAGAGCCGCTTCCCCACCATCTACGCCGTCTGCCGGGAGCACGGCATCGACCCGGCCACCGAGCCGATCCCCGTCTCCCCGGCCGCCCACTACGCCAGCGGCGGCGTCCGCGCCGACCTGTCCGGGCGTACCTCGATCGAGGGTCTGTACGCCTGCGGCGAGGTGGCCTGCACCGGCGTCCACGGCGCCAACCGGCTGGCCTCGAACTCGCTCCTTGAGGGTCTGGTCTTCGCCGAGCGCATCGCCGAGGACATCCACCGGACGCGTCCCGAGCCGGGCGAGCCGGTCGCCGGGCGGGCCGCGACGGGCCTGGTGGACCCCAGGGCCAGGCCCAGGATCCAGGCGCACATGAGCGCCGGCGCCGGGGTGCTGCGCAGCCGCGCGTCGCTGCAGGCCACGTCGAAGGCGCTGCGCGACGCGCTCTGGACGCCGGTCGAGGTGTCCGCCTGCACCGAGTCGTGGGAGGCGAGCAACCTCCTCACCGTCGCGGCCGTCCTGACCGGCGTGGCGGCGGCCAGGCTGGAGACGCGCGGCTCCCACTGGCGCGAGGACCACGAGAGCCGGGACGACAATGAGTGGCTGGGCCACCTGGACGTGACCCTGACCGAGGAGGGCCTTCGCATGACGTACACCCCGCACGGCGAGGCGATGCCGCCGCGGCTGGCGCAGGAGCTGACCGCCGCCGGGCTCGACCCGGCCGAGGTCGACGCGCTGATCGACCGCGCGCTCGAAGAGGACCTGCAGGAGGCGGGCGACGTGACCAGCCTGGCCACGATACCGGCCGAGCAGCGTTCGGCGGCCGACGTGGTGGCCCGCAAGGACGGCGTGGTGGCCGGGCTGGCCGTGGCCGAGGCGGTCTTCCTCCGGCTGGGCGCCGGCCGCGCCGAGCGGCGGGCCAAGGACGGCGAGCGGGTGGCGGCCGGCGACGTGCTGATGACGGTCGAGGGCCCGACGCGGGCCGTGCTGACCGCCGAGCGCACCGCGCTCAACCTGCTCACGCACCTGTCCGGGGTGGCCACGCTGACCGCCAGGTGGGTGGCCGCGATCGAGGGCACGCGGGCGCGGGTGCGCGACAGCCGCAAGACCCTGCCGGGTCTGCGGTCCCTGGAGAAGTACGCCGTGCGCTGCGGCGGCGGCGTCAACCACCGCATGTCGCTGTCGGACGCGGCCCTGATCAAGGACAACCACGTGGTGGCGGCCGGCGGCGTGGCCGAGGCGTACCGCGCGGTGCGCGAGCGCTATCCCGAGGTGCCGATCGAGGTCGAGATCGACCGGCTCGACCAGCTGGAGCCCCTGCTGGACGAGGGCGCCGAGGAGATCCTGCTGGACAACTTCACGGTCGAGGACACCGTACATGCCGTACAAATCGTGAAAAGTCGGGCGAAAAACAGGGTTGCGCTTGAAGCGAGTGGGGGATTGACCTTGGAATCGGCTCGTGATGTGGCTGAAACTGGCGTTGACTACCTTGCGGTGGGAGCGCTCACCCACTCGGCGCCGGCCCTGGACATCGCACTGGATTTGCGGGGGTAATTGATGCTGCTCACGATCGACGTCGGCAACACGCACACGGTGCTGGGGCTGTTCGAGGGCGAGGACGTCATCGAGCACTGGAGGCTGGCCACCGACGCCCGCCGCACCGCCGACGAGATCGCCGTCGTGCTCCAGGGGCTGCTGGCCCAGTCACCCCTGCTCAAGGGCGCCGACATCAGCGGCATCGCCATCTGCTCGACCGTGCCGAGCGTGCTCAACGAGATGCGGGAGATGTGCCGCCGCTACTACGGCGACGTCACCGCCGTGATCGTGGAGCCCGGCGTGCGCACGGGCGTGCCGGTGCGCATGGACAACCCCAAAGAGGTGGGCAGCGACCGCATCGTGAACGCCCTGGCCGCCATCGACCAGTACGGCGGCCCGTGCATCATCGTCGACTTCGGCACCGCCACCTCCTTCGACGCGGTGTCGGCCAAGGGCGAGTACGTCGGGGCGGTCACCGCCCCCGGCATCGAGATCTCGGTCGACGCCCTGGCCGCCGCCGGCGCCCAGTTGCACAAGGTCGAGCTGGTCAGGCCGCGCTCGGTGATCGCCAAGAACACGGTCGAGGCGTTGCAGGCCGGCATCATCTACGGCTTCGCCGGCCAGGTCGACGGCATCGTCGAGCGCATGGCCGCCGAGCTGGCCGACGACCCCGACGAGGTGACCGTCGTGGCGACCGGCGGCCACGCGGCGCTGGTGGTCGGCGAGTCGCGCTCGATCGACGTGCACGAGCCGTGGCTGACCCTCATCGGCTTGCGCCTGATTTATCACCGCAATACCGCTTAGAACGTGACAAGCGGCCCCCGTTCGGGACGGGGGCCGCCTGTCGGTGGTGGTGTCGCCGGCGAGGGTCACTCGTTCTCGGCGCTGTAGAGCTCGCTCCAGGGGCCGCACTTGGTGGCGAAGATGCCCTGCTCGGGAACCTGGCAGACCTTGGCCCGCAGAGTGAAGACGTCGTTCTCCTCGAAGTGGAACTTCTTGTAGCCGGGGAAGCCGCAGTACTTCTTGGCGTAGACCGTGGACCAGTCGCCGTCGGAGTCCTCGGCCTGGAACTTCACGTACGCGCACTTGCCGCCCTCGTCGTAGTCGCGGTTGTCCAGGTCGTACAGCCGGCCGGTGACGTGGACCTCGTTGGAGTCCTCCTCGTCCCACTCGACGCTGACGTGACCCTGGGCCTTGGCCAGGTGCTGCTTGGCGTACACCGGGCCCCAGTAGTCGGAGTAGTCGTCGAAGTCGGCGGTGGTGGCGCTGGCGGCCGAAGGAAGCGACAGGGCCACGGCGCTGGTGGCGGCGATGGCGAGGATGCCCGTCGCGAGCTTCTTCATCATGATCTCTCCCGGAGCTCCCCTCGGGCCGGCTCCTTGCCGGCTCCCCCCGGAGCTCGTGAGTCATTGGTACAAAAGGGTCCTTGCAGCACCCCTGCAGGGAACCGTCACGAGCGCTTGCAGTTCGCCGTATCCCCTACGCTTTGTTGTTGTGAGCGAGGAACTTCCAGAGCAGATGCGCATCCGGAGGGAAAAGCTCGACCGCCTCCGCAGCGAGGGCGTCGACCCTTACCCGGTGAACTTCCCACGCACGGCGACCAACGCCGAGGTCAAGGAGAAACACCAGGGCCTGGAGCCCGACACCGCCACCGGTGAGACGGTGGGGGTCGCGGGCCGCGTCATGCTCAACCGCGTGGGCGGCAAGCTCTGCTTCGCCACACTCCGCGACGGCGGCGCCGACCTGCAGGTCATGATCTCGCTCGACAAGGTCGGCGAGGAGTCGCTGGCTGCCTGGAAGCGCGACGTCGACCTGGGCGACCACGTCGGCGTGACCGGCGAGGTCATCACCTCGCGCCGCGGCGAGCTGTCGATCCTCGCCGACAGCTGGCAGATCACCGCCAAGTGCCTGCGCCCGCTGCCGGAGAAGCACGTCGGCCTCACCGACCCCGAGGCGCGGGTGCGCCAGCGCTACGTCGACCTCATCGTCAACGACGAGGCCAGGAAGATGGCGCGGGTGCGCAGCGCGACCGTGCGCGCGGTGCGCGACTTCTGGCACGAGGAGGGCTACCTCGAGGTCGAGACCCCGATGTTGCAGCCCATCCACGGCGGCGCGACGGCCCGGCCGTTCAAGACCCACATCAACGCCTACGACATGGAGCTCTACCTCCGCATCGCGATCGAGCTCTACCTCAAGCGGCTGGTGGTCGGCGGCGTCGAGAAGGTCTTCGAGATCAACCGCAACTTCCGCAACGAGGGCGCCGACTCCACGCACAACCCCGAGTTCACCATGCTCGAGGCCTACGGCACCTACCTCGACTACAACGACATCGCCGACCTGACGCAGCGCATGTACCAGAAGGCCGTCGTGGCCGCCCTGGACACCACCGTGGTCGTGCACGACGGCGTCGAGATCGACCTCGGCCTGGAGAAGTGGCCGCGGGTCCGGCTCTACGACCTGGTGTCCGACGCCGTGGGCGAGGAGATCACCACCGAGACCACCCTTGAGGAGCTGCGGAAGATCGCCGATCGCCGCGAGGTCCACTGGGACGCCAAGTGGGGGTCGGGCAAGCTCGTCCAGGAGCTGTTCGAGGCGCTGGTCGAGCACACGCTCGTGCAGCCGACGTTCGTCATGGACTACCCGCTGGAGACCTCGCCGCTGGCCCGTCTCCACCGCGACAACCCGCTGCTGACCGAGAAGTGGGACCTGATCGGATTCGGCACCGAGCTCGGCACCGGCTACTCCGAGCTCAACGACCCGATCGACCAGCGCCACCGGCTGGTGGAGCAGTCGCTGCTGGCCGCGGGCGGCGACCTTGAGGCGATGCAGCTCGACGAGGACTTCCTGCAGGCCCTTGAGTACGCCATGCCGCCCACGGGTGGCATGGGCGCCGGCATCGACCGGATGATCATGGCCTTCACCGGCAAGAACATCCGCGAGACCATCCTGTTCCCGCTGGTCAAGCCCACCCACTGAGCCGCCGTCCGGCGCCCCGCGCAGGTGCGGGGCGCCGGCCCGGGGCGGTCAGGGCACCAGCACGAGCCGTCCGCGCAGGCCGCCCTCGGCCAGGCGGGCGTGGGCGTCGGCGGCCTTCTCCAGCGGGTACGTCCCGGCCACCCGTAGCGTCAGCCGTCCGGCCTCGACCAGGCGCACCAGCTCGGCGAGCTGCCGGGCGTCCGAGCGGAACAGCACGGTGGCCACGTCCGTGCCGCGCAGCGCCACCGGCGCGACCCCCGACGCGAGCGCCACGAACGCTCCGCCGTCCCGAACGGCGTCGAGCGCGGGCAGGCCGAGCACGGCCGCGTCCACCACGGCGTCCACACCGCCGGGCACATGCGCCCGTACGGCCTCGGCCAGGTCCTCCTCGCGGGGGACGAACCATTCCGCTCCGAAGCCGCGTACCAGCTCCTCGTCCGCGGCGCCGGCGGCAGCCACCACCCTGACGCCGCGCACGGCGGCCAGCTCCACCAGGTAGCCTCCGACGGCCCCCGCCGCCCCCGTGACCAGCAGCGTGCCGCCCGGCCCTACGCCGGTCCGGTCGAGCGCCTGCCAGGCGGTGAGCCCGTTCAGCGGCAGCGTGGCCGCGTGGACGGGGCTCACGTCGCGCGGCGCGCGGGCCACCGCCGGGGCGTCCAGCACGACGTACTCGGCCTGCGCCTTGTACGGCAGCTCCAGCCGCGCGCAGAGCCCCACGACCTCCTCTCCCACGCTGAAGGAGGTTCCCGGGCCCACCTGGTCGACGGTGCCCGCGGCGTCGAAGCCGATCCCGTACGATTCGAGCTTCCTGGCCAGCCCGTACGAGGCCAGGGCCCCGGACGCCACGGCCAGGTCGAAGGGGTTGACCCCGGCCGCGGCCACCTTGATCCGCACCTGGCCGGGCCCCGCCGCCGGCAGCGGCGCGGACACCAGCCGGGGAGCGCCGGAGCCGCCGATGAGTGCACGCATGTTCGTCATGTCCGCGACCCTAGGAAGAGTTACTCTCTTTCAGTAAGTAGGCACCTGGAAGTGCGTAACCCACGGCGAGGAGTGAGACGGTGGCGACCACGACGGCGGCGCAGCGGCGTGACCAGGCGAGACTCGCCTTCGACGCCTACTTCGCCGAATGCCCTTCCCGCAAGCTGCTCGACCGGCTCAGCGACAAATGGGTCACGCTGGTGCTCAGCTCGCTGGCCTCCGGCGAGCGTCGCTACAGCGACCTGGCCCGGCACATCGCGGGGGTCAGCCAGAAGATGCTCACCCAGACCCTGCGCGGCCTGGAGCGCGACGGCCTGGTGGCGCGCCGCGTCACGCCGCAGGTGCCGGTGCGCGTCGACTACGCGCTCACCCCGCTGGGTCAGAGCCTGATGCCGCTGGTCACCGCCATCAAGGCGTGGGCCGAGGAGCACATCGAGGACGTCGAGGCCGCCAGGGAACGCTACGACGCTACCGCCTGAGCCGCACCGGCAGCCGGGCCAGCCCGCGCAGCACCACGTTCTCCTTGTACGGCGGCTCCGGATCGGCGGCCTCCATCTTCGGCGCCGCCGCGGCCAGCGCCGACAGCGCGATCTCGCCCTCCATCCTGGCCAGCGTCGCGCCCAGGCAGAAGTGCAGGCCGAGCCCGAAGGCCAGGTGGCGGCCGGGCTCGCGGCCGGGGTCGAACCGGTCGGGATCGGCGAACGCGGCGGGATCGCGATTGGCCGCGCCGATCGGCACGAGCACGGCCGAGCCCGCGGGCACCGGCGTCCCGCCGAGTTCCCGGTCCTCCAGCGCGATCCTGGAGGTGAGCTGGACCGGCGGATCGAAGCGCAGCACCTCCTCCACGACCTCCCTCGGGCGCTCGGCGGCGAGGTGCAGCAGGTCGTGCCGCAGCAGGTTCAGCACGCCGTTCGCGATGAGGTTGACGGTGGTCTCGTGGCCGGCCACGAGCAGCAGCACGCAGGTCGCCAGCAACTCGGCCTCGGTGAGCTCCTCGACGTGTGCGAGTGCGCTCAGGAGGTCCTCGCCGGGACGCTCGCGCCGCCGCGCGATCAGGTGGCGGAAGTAGTCGCGGAACTCGTTCCTGGAACGCTCCGTTTCCGACATGAGGGCGTCTGTCAGCATCGGGTCAAGTCCGCGGGCAAGGGCCTCGCTCCATCCGCGGAAGCGGTCGTGGTCCTCCGGCGGCACCCCGAGCATCTCGCTGATCACCATCACCGGCAGCGGGTACGCGAAGCCGGAAATCAGCTCCGCCTCCTCCGGCAGCCGCCCGATCAGGTCGGCGGTGATCTCCTCGATCCGCGGCCTGAGGCGGGCCACCATGCGCGGCGTGAACGCGCGGCTGACCAGAGCACGCAACCGGGTGTGATCGGGCGGGTCCATGAGCAGGAACGACCGGCCGGGCTGACCTGCCTCTTCCTGCGCGGGAGGGGACGTTCCGTGACCGAACCCGGGGTCGCGCAGCACGGCCGCGCACAACTCGTACGTGGTCACGACGAGCAGCCCGCCGCGCGTTCTGAAGATCGGCCCGGCGGCTCGCAGCTCGCGATATCGGACGTACGGATCGCGCACAAATTGCGGATCCGAGGGATCAAAACCCAGCACGTCGGTGGCGCTCATCGGAGGTGGAACCGGGCCGCCGAATTGATCGTTTGGACCGTTCATCGCGGACCACGGCGTGCCTGCATATGCGGAGTACGTCACATATAAGTGATCATGTCAATAGCAATGGTCAAGGGCGCCGATTGTCGCGCTTGACGACCTTTCCGCCATGCGTTTACCTTCACCGAGACGAGCGGCTTTGCTTCGCCTGAAAGGTCCGAGTTCTGCTGTTTGGGGGAGGGCTCCCGGTGGATGTGCTCACAGAAGGCGTTGAGCTGAGCCACGCGGATTTGGCGTTACTGGCCGAGTTGGCCAGGGGAGTGACGGTCGATCGGGTCGGCAGGCGGCTGGATATCAGCGGACGGACCGTACGGCGCAGGCTGAGGGGCATCTGCGACCGCATCGGCGTGGCCACGGCGATCGAGGCCGTGGCATGGGCGGCGCGCCGCCAGCTCATCTAGCGGCGCTCATCAGGTGGCGCGCATCATCCAGTGACGGGGCGAACCGGCGCCGGGCGAACCGGGGCTGGGCGAAGTGGCGCGCGGGTCAGTCCGCGATGCGCACGCCGCCGGCGAACGGCCGCCCGCCGATCGGGGCGACCCGCACGACGTCACCCGTCCGCGGAGCGTGGACCATCATGCCGCCGCCGATGTAGATGCCGACGTGGTGCAGGTCGCTGTAGAAGAACACCAGGTCGCCGGGGCGCAGCTGGTCGCGGCTGACCTGCCTGCCGGCCGTCCACTGGTCGCCGGTGTAGTGGGGGAGCGAGATGCCCACGCGCTGGTAGGCGGCCATCACCAGCCCGGAGCAGTCGTAGGAGCGCGGCCCTTCGGCGCCCCAGACGTACGGCTTGAGCTGCTGGGTGAGGGCCCACTTGACGGCCTGGGCGGCCTTGCCGTCGCCGATGACCGGCAGGTTGACGCGCACGGCCCGGGTGCCGGGACGGCCGGCCTCGCCGACGGCCCGCCGGTAGAGGTTGCTCTCGACCTTGGTGACCAGCTTGGTGATCTTCGAGCGCCTGCTCTCCAGGTCGGTGACGATCTTCTGGACCTCGGCGATGCGGGTCTTGGCGCCGGCCCTGGCCCGCTCGGCGGCCTCCATGGCCCTGGCGAGCTGGTTGACCTCCTCGCCCTGCTGCTGTTCGAGCGCGTACGTGGTCGCGGCCCGGTCGAGGAAGGTCTCGGGGTCGCCGGACTGGGCGAAGGCCAGGGCCTTGTCCAGGCCGCCGGTGATGTAGGCGTTCTGGGCGAGCAGCGAGGCCCTGGCGCGCTTGGCGGCCAGATCGGACTCGCTGGTGGCCAGGATCTTCTGGGCGGAGTCGTTGGCCTTCTGGGCGGCCTTCAGCCGTTCGCGCTGCTCGTTGTACTGCTCGGCCAGCGTCTCGATCTCTTCGTGCAGCTTCTCCACCTGGTCGGAGAGCTCGGAGAGCGACGGCTTCGGGTCGGCGGCGGCGGAACCGACGGGGACGGCGAACAGCATCGCGGCGACGGTGACGCCGATGACGCCGAGGCGGCGTGCGCGCCTGGCCTGCTCCTGGGGGCGGGCGTGCCTGCCCCCGGACTTCCCCGAGCGGTCGAACGTCCGCTTCACCAACCGAGCTCCTCTCATCGACGCCGGCCGGGTTAGCTGACGGGTTCGGGCCGGAGCAGCCCTACCGAGATGGTCGGATTCACCCCAAGTGGTGGCGCCAGGTGCTCGCCGCCGTTGGTTCCCCGGCTTCCCTTGCGGGAATTGGGCGTGTCTTTCCGCGCGCATTACGCGGAGAACATCGTCGCTGGACACTAATGCACTCCGGGTTCACGCTCAACCGGAACTGCCGAGTCTGTAGAGGTTTCACAACTGAAGGGTCACAAGGTGATCTCGTGGGTAGCCGTACGGAAGCGGGCTTCTGCACCTTTTGTCCAGCATTCGGGGTGCTGAGGTCTGGAGGAAAGCTCCAAGTCGGCTCGTGTTCATCTGACCACGGGATGTGATGAGATGCCCGAGACGTGGGATTTAGGGCCGAGCCGTAATGAGATCTGTACCCTGGAGAGCCATGGAGCAGGTGGCCGAAGTGGCAGTCCCCGAGACCGCGGTCGTGGTCAGGCGTGCGCGCACGCCCGACGTGCGTGCGATCAGGCGTCTCGTGGACACCTACGCGGGCGCGGGGCCGCGGCTCCTGGAGAAGGCCACGGTCACGCTGTACGAGGACGTCCAGGAATTCTGGGTGGCCGAGCGGGGCGGGGAGGTCGTCGGCTGCGGCGCGCTCCACGTGCTCTGGGAGGACCTCGCCGAGGTCCGTACGGTGGCCGTCGATCCCGCGTGCCGGGGGCTGGGTGTGGGGCGGCGGATCGTCTCGGCGCTCGTCCGGCAGGCGAAGGATCTGGGGCTGCGGCGTGTATTCTGTCTGACTTTTGAGGTCGACTTCTTCGCGAGGCACGGTTTCCGCCCCATCCAGGGCACACCGGTCTCACCCGAGGTCTACGCCGAGTTGCTGGCCTCGTACGACGAGGGTGTGGCGGAGTTCCTTGATCTGGAACACGTCAAACCGAACACCCTTGGCAACACCCGCATGCTGCTGCATCTGACATCGGGTGACGCGGACCTTGACCACTTGGAAAGGTGATTGTTGATACCTATGTCGATACGTTGGGCAGCACAGGCATGTGTCCTGACACGTGCCACATGCGCACTCGAAGCGAGGTGACACGGTGAGCACCGGACAGCCGCCGTACCCACAGGACGATTCCGGCGAGAACCCCGAGTACGGTCAGCACCACGGCCGTCGGCCCGGCGAGCCCGACCCGGACGTGACTGTGGTCGGCTACCGGGCGGACGATGCCTTCGGCCAGCCCCCGTACGGTCAGCAGCAGCAACAGGGCTATGGCCAGCAACAGCAGTACGGCCAGCAACCACAGCAGTACGGCCAGCAGGGCTACGGCCAGCAGCCCCAGTACGGCCAGCAGGCCGCCCCGGGTCAGCAGGGCTACGGCCAGCAGCCGCAGTCCTCGGGCCAGCAGTACACCCAGCCCGGCTACGGCCAGGAGGCCCAGTACGGCCAGCAGGCCGCCTCGGGTCAGCAGGGTTACGGCCAGCAGCCGCAGTCCTCCGGCCAGCAGTACACGCAGCCCGGCTACGGCCAGGAGGCCCAGTACGGCCAGCAGGGCTACGGCCAGCAGCCCGTCTCCGGCCAGCAGCCGCAGTCCTCGGGCCAGCAGTACGCCCAGCCCGGCTACGGCCAGCAGGCCGCCTCCGGTCAGCAGGGCTACGGCCAGGAGGCCCAGTACGGCCAGCAGGCCGCCTCGGGCCAGCAGGGCTACGGCCAGCAGCCGCAGTACGGCCAGCAGCCGCAGTCGCTACCCGACTACGGCCAGCAGCAGGGCTACGGCCAGGACGCCCAGTACGGCCAGCAGGCCGCCTCGGGCCAGCAGGGCTACGGCCAGCAGCCGCAGTCCTCGGGCCAGCAGTACGCCCAGCCCGGCTACGGCCAGCAGGCCGCCGCGGGGCAGCAGGGTTACGGCCAGGAGGCCCAGTACGGCCAGCAGGGCTACGGCCAGCAGCCGCAGTCCGACTACGGGCAGCAGCAGGGCTACGGCCAGGACGCCCAGTACGGCCAGCAGGGCGGCTACGCCCAGCAGCAGTACGGCGACCAGCAACAGGGTTACGGCCAGCAGTACGGCGACCAGCAGCAGTACGGCCAGGCATACGGCCAGCAGCAGCAGTCGCAGCCCTACGGCCAGCCCGGCTACGGCCAGCCCTACGGTCAGCCCGTCGGCGTGCAGCCTCCGGGCGCTCCGGCCCCCCTGGCGGAGTGGTGGCAGCGTCTGGTCGCGAGGATCATCGACGGCGTCATCCTCGGCGTCGTGAACTTCGTGGTCAGCCTCATCCTGGGCCTGCTCGCGGTCGGTTACGACTCGACGACCGGCCTGACCTCCGGCGTCCTGTCCGCCTTCGTCATCGGCCTCCTGTCGGCGATCGTGACGACCGCCGTCTGGGTGTGCTACGAGTTCTTCCTGACGAAGATGAACGGCCAGACGGTCGGCAAGATGGTCATGGGGATCAAGGTCGTGCCGGTGGGCCAGGCCCTGCCTCCGGGCGGACTCGCGTCCGACCTGGCGATCAAGCGCGCCGGCGTCACCTGGGGCGGCTACATCCTGAGCTGGATCCCGTTCCTCGGCCCGCTGCTCGCCTGGGCGTGCGTCGCGGTCAACGGCGCCTCGCAGCTGTGGGACAAGCCACTGCAGCAGACGTTCGCGGACAAGTTCGCGGGCACGGTGGTCGTGAAGATCAAGTAATCCCGCGTCAGCGTAAAACAGGGGCCGGCTTCCCGCCGGCCTCTGTTTTGTGTGTGCGGGGCGTACCAATATGGGGGGTACGACCGCCGACCGCGTGAGGTGGGATATGGCCGGGACACCGTCGTGGCCGGGCGCCGTGCCCGCGGAATGGTGGGAACGCCTCGCCGCCCGCTTCATTGAGGCGCTGGTCTTCGGGGTCTTCTATTACATTCTGTTCATCGCGCTGTGGGGCGCCTTCCGGACTGTCGGGATGGTCGAGGCGTTCGGCGGACGGCTCCCCGGGCTCTTGGCCTGGTTCCTGGCCGGCCTGTGTTATACGGCCTATGACTGGCGGGCCCATTGCCTGCGCCGGCGGACGTTCGGCCAGGCGATCATGAAGATTCGCCTGGCGCCGGACGACCTTCCGCGTGGCGCCCTGCTGAAACGGGCCCTGGTCTATCCCGGGCCTGTCATGCTGATGGGCATTCCGGTGGTCAATCTGCTGGCCGGAATGCTGCTGTTCGGCGTCGGGCTGCTCATCCTGATCGACAAGCCGTTGGAGCGCGGGCCGCATGACAGGCTGGCCGGAACGCGGGTGGTAAAAGATCTTCGTTGAGGCGTCCACACCTGGGAAGATGCCTTTTCGCAAAATTTTCCCTTGATCCGGTAAGGAGCCTGGAGAGACTGGCATTAGGCTATGGGACGTCCGGGTTGCCGGATGTCGGTGCCCCTGCTCCCTGAGGGCGACTGTGTGTGGCTATGGTCGGTTCCGGGTGAGTTGTCACCTAGGCGTCATGAGCGTCCGGCGTGCTCCCGCAGGTCCCGCAGGTCGCGCCGGGATGCGTATTTAGCGCCCCCGAAACCCTGCTAGCCCTGGAGGCGAGGACGAATGGAAGCCGTAACAGACGTATTGTCAGCGCTCATCCCCCCGGTCGTGGTCGGCGGCGCCTTCATCTTTGGCGCGGTGAAGTTGCTGCGATCGGAGGGCGCCGGGCGACGGGCAAACCGCCAGGATCAGGCCGAGAACCAGAACTGATCTGCCAGTCAGCCGAATCCCCGTAGCGCTGAATTGTCTCCGCGCCTTTCCGGGTATATGTTTGGGCGAGCGAATGAAACAATGCTCCGGGAAAGGATTGCGTAGATGGCCAAGCAGATCCAGGAGATTCTCATCGATGACCTCGATGGGGGCGAGGCCAATGAGACGGTCAGCTTCGCTATTGACGGCTCCTCCTATGAGATTGACCTCAGCGACGTTAACGCCAAGAAGCTGAGGGACGCACTCACGCCTTTCGTGCAGCACGCCCGCAGGGCAGGAGCCGTGTCCGCCCGTCGCCGTGGTCGCGGCGGCAACCGTGCGATGAGCCGCGAGAAGAGCTCGGAGATCCGGCAGTGGGCCAAGGCTCACGGCCTGCCGGTCAGCGAGCGCGGCAGGATCGCCTCCACCGTCGTGGAGAAGTACGAAGCGGCTCACTGAGCCTCGTCGAGAGAGCCATCTCCTGACCATGCGCTTATGCCGTTCGCCTAGGACCCCGGCGAGCGCCATAAGCGCATGATCGTTTTTGTGGGGAGTTCGTGAATCCCCGGACCACTTGTTGATCTTCTAATTCGCCCAAATGTGGGCGTATTGCTCGCTCGTGTCGCCGGACAAGGCGCCGCGTGGGAGTGGAACGTGCCGGGCTTTGCGGCCGGCGTCCGTGTCAATTCCCGGGCGCCGCCGGGCTCGCCGCGTGTTGGCCGCCATGTTCGCCGCCGTGTTCGTCGCCGTGTTCGTCGCCGTGTTCGTCACCCGCGGCCGGAACGGGCCAATGCCGTCACCCGCCGCAATGTTCCCCTTCCCGGCTCCCGCGGCGTACGCGCAAAGCGGTGACGCTCCGCCGCACAATCGGGCAGCCGGTGCTTCCCGAAGCGCCGTCGCGAGCCCTGTTCCGGTACCGGGTACTTCCGTCTTCTTACGGCCTTGTGCGGGGTTCTCAGGGCTTGTCGGCGCTTGTTCGAGCCTCTCTTCGAGCCTCTTCGAGCCTCTTCGGGCTTCTCTTCAGGCTTCTTGGTGGGGCGGGCCGTGGATGACCGGCAAAACGCCGGCCTGCGGCTGGTGGGGCGCGATGGAAAAACCGGTGGCCTCTCCCGTGTGCCGCGCATTGTCCCGTCGCGGGACCCTCGTGCGCACCGGCGATCGGTAACCCGGCTGACCCGATGGGGAATACGTGTGACGTGCGTTGCGTGCCGAGTTGTGCTCAGGGCGTAGCGCCCGCGCTTGGACGCGGTTTGGAGCAGCACATACGATGATTACGTAACAGATACGGGCGCGGGCATCGGAGATGCGTGGCCGGCGGGCACCCCAAGGCCGGCTTCGCCCCGGCGTCCGACGGCCGATCCGTGTTGGTCCGCCCTGGGCCGCGGGCGTCGAATTCCAGGCGCTTCCGGGAAGCGCCTAAACATCGTTCGCTTGCGGCGTATCGGGAACACGTCACCCCCGAACAGTAGTTGGATAGAGGGTGAACGCCCTGCTCTCGGGGAACGTCTCTGCTATAGAGCGTGTCAGCGGCAGTGGGCACGGTTCGCCGAGCCAGGGCTAGCATGCGGGATGACGGGACCGGATTTACCGGCCTGACTGACCGCTCTGTGAGGAGCGACGAGATGTTCGAGAGGTTCACCGACCGAGCGAGGCGTGTTGTCGTCTTGGCCCAAGAAGAGGCCAGGATGCTCAACCACAACTACATCGGCACTGAGCACATTCTTCTTGGTTTGATCCATGAAGGTGAGGGCGTAGCCGCCAAGGCTCTGGAGAGCCTCGGCATCAGCCTTGAGGGTGTGCGCCAGCAGGTCGAGGAGATCATCGGCCAGGGCCAGTCGGCTCCGTCGGGGCACATTCCGTTCACCCCGCGGGCCAAGAAGGTCCTCGAGCTGTCGCTCCGTGAGGCTTTGCAGCTGGGTCACAACTACATCGGCACCGAGCACATCCTGCTCGGGCTCATCCGCGAGGGTGAGGGTGTGGCCGCCCAGGTGCTGGTCAAGCTTGGAGCTGATCTCAACCGTGTCCGGCAGCAGGTCATCCAGTTGCTCCACGGTTACCAGGGCAAGGAGCCGGCCGCCGCGGGTGGTCCTCAGGAGTCGGCGCCGTCCACGTCCCTGGTGCTCGACCAGTTCGGCCGCAACCTGACCCAGGCGGCCCGTGAGGGCAAGCTCGACCCGGTCATCGGCCGTGAGAAGGAGATCGAGCGGGTCATGCAGGTCCTCTCCCGGAGGACCAAGAACAACCCGGTGCTGATCGGCGAGCCCGGCGTCGGCAAGACCGCCGTCGTCGAGGGCCTGTCGCAGAAGATCGTCAGGGGCGAGGTGCCCGAGACGCTGAAGGACAAGCAGCTCTACACGCTTGACCTCGGCGCCCTGGTCGCCGGCTCCCGCTACCGCGGTGACTTCGAAGAGCGCCTGAAGAAGGTGCTCAAGGAGATCCGCACGCGCGGCGACATCATCCTGTTCATCGACGAGCTGCACACGCTCGTCGGCGCGGGCGCCGCCGAGGGCGCGATCGACGCCGCCAGCATCCTCAAGCCGATGCTGGCCCGTGGCGAGCTGCAGACGATCGGCGCCACCACCCTCGACGAGTACCGCAAGTACCTCGAGAAGGACGCCGCGCTGGAGCGCCGCTTCCAGCCGATCCAGGTGGCCGAGCCCTCTCTCAGCCACACGATCGAGATCCTCAAGGGTCTGCGCGACCGCTACGAGGCCCACCACCGCGTCTCCATCACCGACGACGCCCTGGTGGCCGCCGCGCAGCTGGCCGACCGCTACATCAGCGACCGCTACCTGCCCGACAAGGCGATCGACCTCATCGACGAGGCCGGTTCCCGGATGCGCATCCGCCGGATGACCGCTCCGCCGGACCTGCGCGAGTACGACGAGAAGATCGCCAACGTCCGCCGCGACAAGGAGTCCGCGATCGACGCGCAGGACTTCGAGAAGGCCGCTGCGCTCCGCGACCAGGAGAAGCAGCTCCAGCTCAAGCGCGAGCGGCGGGAGAAGGAGTGGAAGGCCGGCGACATGGACGTCGTGGCCGAGGTCACCCAGGAGCTCATCGCCGAGGTCCTGGCGACCGCCACCGGCATCCCGGTCTTCAAGCTGACCGAGGAGGAGTCCCAGCGCCTGCTCCGCATGGAGGACGAGCTCCACAAGCGGATCATCGGCCAGGACGACGCCATCAAGGGTCTGTCGCGGTCCATCCGGCGTACCCGCGCCGGTCTGAAGGACCCGCGCCGTCCCGGTGGCTCGTTCATCTTCGCGGGCCCGTCCGGTGTCGGTAAGACCGAGCTGTCCAAGGCTCTGGCGGAGTTCCTCTTCGGCGACGAAGACGCTCTGATCAGCCTGGACATGTCGGAGTTCATGGAGAAGCACACCGTCTCCAGGCTGTTCGGCTCGCCTCCCGGCTACGTCGGCTACGAGGAGGGCGGTCAGCTCACCGAGAAGGTGCGGCGCAAGCCGTTCTCCGTGGTCCTGTTCGACGAGATCGAGAAGGCCCACCCCGACATCTTCAACTCGCTGCTGCAGATCCTGGAAGACGGTCGCCTGACCGACGCCCAGGGCCGCGTGGTCGACTTCAAGAACACGGTCATCATCATGACCACCAACCTCGGCACCCGTGACATCTCCAAGGGCATCGGGGTCGGGTTCGCGAAGTCCAACGACACCGAGTCCAACTACGAGCGGATGAAGGCGAAGGTCCAGGAGGAGCTCAAGCAGCACTTCCGGCCCGAGTTCCTCAACCGTGTCGACGACATCGTGGTCTTCCACCAGCTGACGCCGAACGAGATCATCAAGATCGTCGATCTGATGCTCGCCCAGGTCGACGCCAGGCTGAAGGACCGCGACATGGGTCTCGAGGTCTCGCCGGAGGCCAAGCAGCTGCTCGCCGACCGCGGTTACGACCCGGTCATGGGCGCCCGGCCGCTGCGCCGTACGATCCAGCGCGAGCTGGAGGACTCCCTGTCCGAGAAGATCCTCTACGGCGAGCTCCGTCCGGGGCAGGTCGTGAAGGTGACGATCGAGGGCGAAGGCGACAACGCCACGTTCGTCTTCAAGGGCGAGTCCGCCTCGACGGTCCCGGACTCGGCGGCGGCGATCGCCGCACCGATCCAGCACTGACCGACCACCACCACCGAAAACCCCCGCCCCGGCGGGGGTTTTCGCGTTCCATCCCCCGACGCCCGACGCCCGATCGTCGTCCGCTGGCCGCCGGCCGCCGGCCGCCGGCCCCCGGCCCCCGGCCCCGGCCCCGGCCCCGGATCGCCCGGCCCCCGATCGCCGACTACCGATCAGCGACTGTCGATCGCTGATCGCCGATGCCCGGCCCCGGTCTCCGATCGGGCCGCTGGTGTTGCAGCGCCGCACGTCTTCGGGGTGCCGGCATTCTGCGGCGCCCTTCTCTGGGCGCTGGTTCTCTGCGGCGCCGTGTTGGCTCCGGTTTACGGCGGGCCCGGTGGGCCCTGGCGCCGTACGTGGCTGAGGGGGCCTGTAGGGGGCGGGAGCTGAGGCCGTACGTGGCTGGTTCCGGTGTGCGGCGCGTGTCCCTGGTTCGGGGCACGTTTGGACGTCGATGAGGGGGCTGGGCCTCTCGTTTGGCCGTCAGGGCGAACTGCCGCTGTGGTGGCTTCGAGGGGGCGGGGTGGGTTGTTGCTTAATTGTTGGATGGGTGGGTACGCCGCCACCGGTAGTAGTACTACACTGCGTAGAGCATCGCCAAGTCTCATCCAAGTGATCCGCAAGAGCGTGTTCCTAGAGTCGGAGCTGCTCCCTGGGGAGTAGTGAGGAATCGACTCAGGGCGGACGCGTGCGCCACCCGGAAGCAGGCATGCTCACACAGGGTTCGCGCGTCTGAGGCGGGCGACGGGAACACTCAAGCAAGCCGTGGAGGAACCGATGCGCCTGCGTCACAACGACGGAACGCTCGTTCACCTCGCCTACAACGCAGGTATCCACCCTGCCGAGGACCTGGAGAACCTGATCGCGCACCTGACCCGCTACGCGGTGCCGGTGCGCAAGAGGCTGGGTGTGGAGCGGATGGGCAT
This sequence comes from Nonomuraea sp. NPDC049655, assembly GCF_044465465.1. Classification (NCBI taxonomy): domain Bacteria; kingdom Bacillati; phylum Actinomycetota; class Actinomycetes; order Streptosporangiales; family Streptosporangiaceae; genus Nonomuraea; species Nonomuraea sp. NPDC049655. Next base: position 159,891 of record NZ_JBITLS010000004.1, on the reverse strand, counting down.
CGGGCTGTGGTTGTCGCCCGGCGTCGCCGACCACCTCACGGCCGACCGCATCGAGCTTGTACGGCTGCGCCGCTCCCTGGAGGAGCGCGGCCTGGAGGTCGTCAGCCTCAACGGCACCGGCGGACGCAACCAGGAGGTCCCCGGCCCCGACTGGGCCAAGCCCGAGCGCTACCGCTACACCATGGCGCTGGCCAAGATCCTGGCCTTCCTGCTGCCCGACGACGTACGGTTCGGCAGCATCTCGACGATCCCGATCGGCTGGCGCCGCGACTGGCCCGCCGACCTGCACGCCATCGCCACGCGTCGCCTGGAACGGCTGGCCCGCGAGCTGCGCGGCATCTACAGCGTGACCGGGAAGACCATCAGGGTCGGCTTCGAGCCGTGGCCGGGGTGCGTCCTGGAGACGACCGAGCAGGCGCTGGAGCGGGTGGGCGGCATCGACTCCGAGCACCTGGGCGTGTGCCTGGACGCCTGTCACCTCGCCTGCGGGGCCGAGGAGCCCGGCGCGGCGCTGAAGGGCCTGGCGGAGGCCGGTGCGCCCGTCGTCAAGCTGGGGCACGTGCACAACCACACGGGCGAGACGCCGAGCACCGGCGCGGTGCTGCACGACACGCTGACCGCGATGTTGTCCGGCGCGGTCAGCGGGAGCGCGCACATCGAGGTCGAGACGCACAACCTGTTCGTGCCGGGGCGCGCGAAGGGGCCGGGCGCGCTGGTGTCGCTGCTGGCCGAGGAGCTGGCCTGGGCCCGTACGAACCTGACCAGCCTCGGCCTGCAACTGGCCGCCTGATCAGGAGGCCGGGGCCGGTGGAGCATGCGCACCGGTTCCGGCTCGGCTGATCCATTCAGAGGCCGGCGAACCAGCCTGGCGTGTCCAGCCGCCACATGTTCGCCGGCGTCATCCTGCGCAGGTCCGACTCCAGGGCCCGCAGGCGGTCCTCGCCCAGCTCCGCGGCCCATCGGGCGCGCAGCTCGTCGAAGATGCGGGCCGAGCGGTCGAGCGCGTCGACGCCGCGGGGCGTGAGGCGCACGATCTTGCGCCGGGTGTCGAAGTCGTCCCTGGTGCGCTCGACGTAGCCGGCGCGTTCGAGGGTCTCGATCGTCTTGCCCGCGGCCTGTTTCGACACGCCCAGGGTACGGCCCAGGTCGACGGCGGTCGTGCCGCGCGTGCCGATCGCCTGCATGACGAACCCGTGGTTCGGACGGAGTTCCGGATGGCCCTGGCGGGCCAGCTCGGCGTGCAGCTCGTCGATGAGCGTGCGGAAGGCCAGCAGAAGTCGTAGAGGCAGTTCGAAGCCTGGGGTGTCGCTTGACAAGATAGACAACCTGGTTAACTATATAGACAACGTAGTTGCCTATCTTAAGGGGTCAGAGCGTGTCTGTCATTCGTGCCGCGGATTCCCGGCGTTCCGAGACGCCGAGCGGGGTCATGACCACCTTCGCCTCGCCGACGCAGGGCGGTGCCTCGTGCGCGCTCTGGCGGGTCGACGCGAAGCCGGGCGTGGCGGGGCCCCAGCACGACATCGACACCGAGCAGGTGTGGAGCTGGCTCGCCGGCGGTGCCACCGTCGAGCTGGGCGACGAACGGTTCGTGGTGGGCGCGGGTGACACCGTCGTCATGCCCGCTCATGTCCTGCGCAGGGTGGTGGCCGACGAGCACGCCGGCTTCACGGCCGTCGTCACCGCCGCCGGCGGCGCCAGGGCCCTCATGCCCGACGGCACCGACGTCGGCACGCCGCCGTGGATCGCGTGATCGTCATCAGGAACGGGCGCGGCGCTGGGCTGTGCCCAGCCGAGAAGAAGGAGCTTGTGTGATGCCTGTCGTCATGTCCGCCGACGCACGTGCGGTCCGTACGCCCAACGCCCTGATGACCACGCTCGCCTCGCCCACCCAGGGCGGGGCCGGGCAGGTCATGTGGCGGGTGGACGCCAACCCCGGCATGGAGGGCCCGGTGCACGCCGCCGACCGCGAGCTGGTGTGGACCTGGCTGGCCGGCGGCGCGGTCGTCGAGCTGGGCGGCGAGCGGTTCGAGGTCGGGGCGGGCGACACCATGGTCCTGCCGGCCGACGTGAGCCGGCAGATGTTCGCCGACCCCGAGCACGGGTTCGTCTCGATCGTGGTCGCGCCGCCGGGCGTGGAGGTCTACAACCCCGGCGGCGAGTCCGCGCCCGACGCCTGCGACCTCGCCCCGAAGGGCACGGACCGCACCGTGCCCCCGTGGATGGCCTAGCGGGCGCTCAGGAGTGCGGCAGCCGGTACGTGCCGTCGTCGAGCACCTCGGCCAGGCCGTCGGCGACCAGGCCGTCGAGGGCGCGTTCGCGCTGGGTCGCGTCGTCCCACACCACGTCGAGGGCCGCCTTCGGCACCGGGCCGTGGGCCGCGCGGAGCACCGCGAGCAGGCGGCCGCGGCACTGGCGGTCGGTGCCGGCGTACGTCTGGCCCTTGCGGGCGGGACCGGTGTGGGGTGGTTTGCCGGCCAGCCGCCACGCGCACAGGTCGGCGATCGGGCAGTCGGCGCAGCGCGGCGCGCGGGCCGTGCAGACCAGCGCGCCCAGCTCCATCACGGCCACGCCCCAGCGGGCCGCGCCCAGCTCCGGCAGCAGCGCCTCGGCCAGCCGCCGCTCGGCCGCCGAGGTGGCCGTGGGCGGGTACTCCTCGGCCCGCACGGCCCGCGCGAACACCCGCCGCACGTTGGTGTCCAGGACGGCGTGCCGGCCGCCGTACGCGAAGCTGGCGACCGCGGCGGCGGTGTACTCCCCGATGCCCGGCAGGGCCAGCAGCGTCGCGTGGTCGGCGGGCACCTCGCCGCCGTGCTCGTCGGCTATGGCGCGGGCGCAGGCGTGCAGGCGCAGCGCCCGGCGCGGATATCCGAGCCGGCCCCAATGCCGTACGGCCTCGCCCGGCGGCTCGGCGGCCAGAGACTTGGGCGTGGGCCAGCGGGCCATCCACTCCAGCCACACCGGCAGGACGCGGACGACCGGGGTCTGCTGCAGCATGATCTCGCTGACCAGCACTCCCCACGGGGTCGCGTCGTCGGCGCGCCAGGGGAGGTCTCGGGCGTTGTCCTCGTACCACTCCAGAACGGGGGCGTGCAGGAGGTTCGGCTCAACCACGCGGTCAAGCGTATTCGTAGACGGGCTCGTTCGGCGTGTCGTCACTGTTGGTAGCCGATCAATTACCATGCTGTGCCTATGGATCCGGATTCGATGGGTGGCGACGGCGGTGACGTCTACTGGCGGCGTCGCATGAGCGTGCTGGTGGCCGTGCTCGTCGTGGTGGCCGTGGTGGCGTGGGCGTGCTCCAGCGGGGGCTCCGGGCCGGAACGCTCGTCCAGCGCGCAGAGCTCACCGAGCGCGACGCCGGCCACCGATCCGCTGCTCGCGGGCCTGCGCACGCTCGCCATGGGGACGGCCAGCCCGTCGCCCACCCCCGCGCCCAAGGAGAGCCCGGCCGCCAAGCCGAGGCGGCCGGGGGAGCCGTGCCCGCAGGACAGCCTGGTGCTGAGCCTCCAGGGCGGCAAGGAGCCGATCTACACCGGCGCGGCGCGTCCGACCTTCATCGTCACGCTGGTCAACACCGGGCCGGTGATGTGCACGGCCGACGTCGGGCCGCGGGCCATGGAGATCCGCATCACCTCGGGCGCCGACCGCATCTGGTCCACCGCCGACTGTGTCAGCGGGGTGGGCACCGAGGTCAGGGAGTTGCAGCGCGGGATCCCGTACGTGCGCACCCTGGAGTGGGACCGGCGCCGGTCGAGCACCGACTGCCGCTCGTCCCCGGCCTCCGCCCTGCCCGGCACGTACGTGGCCACCGCCCGCATGGGCGCGCTCCGCAGCGGCAAGGGCGTCTTCCACCTGCGGTGAGCGGCCGGCCTCAGACGTAACGTTCGAGGATCGACGACTCCGCCAGGCGGGACAGGCCCTCGCGGACGCTGCGGGCGCGCGACTCCCCGACGCCGCCCACCTCCTGCAGGTCGTCGATGCTGGCGGCCAGCAGCTTCTGCAGGCCGCCGAAGTGGTTGACCAGCCGGTCGACCACCGTGGCGGGCAGCCGGGGCACCTTGGCCAGCAGCCGGAAGCCGCGCGGGCTCACCGGGCTGTCGAGCCGCTCGGCGCCGCCGTGGCCCAGCACGTGCGCCACGGCCGACAGGTCGAGCAGCTCGGCGCCCGACAGGTGGTCGAGGTCGTGCAGGGCCTCGACCAGGCGCTTCTGGCGGCGGCTCGCGGGGGCCGGCAGGTAGTCGCGCACGACCAGCTCGCGCTCGGAGTCGACGCCCGCCACCAGCTCGTCGAGCTGCAGCGACAGCAGCCGGCCGTCGGTGCCCAGCTCGACCACGTAGCCCTTGATCTCGTCGGAGATGCGCCGGACCATCTCCAGGCGCTGGGCCACCGCCGACACGTCGCGCACGGTGACGAGGTCTTCGATCTCCAGCGCCGACAGGGTGCCGGAGACCTCGTCGAGCCGGTGCTTGTAACGCTCAAGGGTGGCCAGGGCCTGGTTGGCCTTGGACAGGATGGCCGCGGACTCCTCCAGCACGTAGCGGATGCCGTCGAGGTAGAGGGCGATGATCCGCATGGACTTGCTGATCGCGATGATGGGCAGGCCCGTCTGCCTGGCCACGCGCTGGGCGGTGCGGTGGCGGGTGCCCGACTCGTCGGTGGGGATCGCGGGATCGGGGACGAGGTGCACGGCCGCCCGCACGATCTTCTGGTCGTTGCTCACCACGATCGCGCCGTCCATCTTGGCCAGCTCGCGCAGGCGGGTGGCCGAGAACTCGACGTCGAGCTCGAAGCCGCCGCTGCAGACCTCTTCGACGGTCCTGTTGTGGCCGAGCACGATCAGGCCGCCGGTCTGCCCGCGCAGGATGCGCTCCAGGCCGTCGCGCAGCGGAGTGCCCGGCGCCACGGCGGCCAAAGCGTCGCGACGGCGGTCGTCAAGACTCCTGTCCACCTGACCCCCGTGTCGATTGGTCACGCCCAGCTTAGCCGTGCTATGTGACGTGCGTGAGTGCGTCCCAGACGTTCTCGGCCTGGACGACCTCGAACCCGGGGGCGAACGCCACGGGCCCGACGGGCACCAGAGCCCGCTGCCCGTTGCGCTTCCCGGCGCCCGTCTCCAGGGAACCGGCGGGCACGAGCGCCCGCTTGAACCCCAGCCTGGACGCCTCCGTCAGCCGCCTGCGCACGTCTTTGACCGGGCGCAACTCGCCCGCCAGGCCCACCTCGCCGAGCGCCACCAGACCGGGCGGCAGCGGCTTGTCGCCCGCGGCGCTCGCGACGGCGAGCATGACCGCCAGGTCGACGGCCGGATCGGCCAGCTTGATGCCGCCCACGGTGGCGGTGAACACGTCGCAGCCGCCGAGCCGGGCGTTGAGCCGGCGCTCCAGCACGGCGAGGATCATCTGGACGCGGTAGGTGTCGAGCCCCGAGGACGTGCGCCGCGGCTGCTGGGCCTCGGTGCGGGCCACGAGCGCCTGCACCTCGGCGGGCAGCGGGCGGGTGCCCTCGACGGTGACGGTGACGCAGGTGCCGGCGACCGGCTCGCTGCGCCGCGAGACGAACAGCCCGCTCGGGTCGGTGATGCCCTCGATGCCGCGCTCGTGCAGGTCGAAGCAGCCGACCTCGTCGGTGGGGCCGAACCTGTTCTTGATCGCGCGGACCATGCGCAGCCTGGAGTGGCGGTCGCCCTCGAAGTTGAGCACGACGTCGACCAGGTGTTCGAGGGTGCGGGGGCCGGCGATCGAGCCCTCTTTGGTGACGTGGCCCACCAGGACCGTGGCGAGGTTGCGCTCCTTGGCCATGCGCACCAGGTTGGCGGCCACCTCGCGCACCTGGGTCACGCCGCCCGGCACGCCGGTGGTCTGGGCCGAGCCGACCGTCTGGACCGAGTCGACCACCAGCAGGCTGGGCTCGACCTTGTCGACGTGGGTGATCAGCGCCGACAGCTCGGTCTCGGCGGCGAGGTAGAGGTTGTCCTGGATGGCGCCGATGCGGTCGGCCCGCAGGCGCACCTGGGCCGCCGACTCCTCGCCCGTCACGTAGAGGACGGTGGTGCGCTCGGCGATGCGGGCCGCGGCCTCCAGCAGCAGCGTGGACTTGCCGATGCCGGGCTCGCCGGCCAGCAGCACCACCGCGCCGGGCACCAGGCCGCCGCCGAGCACCCGGTCGAGCTCGCTCACCCCGGTGGTGCGGGCCGCGGCCACCTCGGCCTTGACCTGGCCGATGGGCAGCGCGGGCCCGGTGGTCGCGCCGCCCTGGACGACGTTGACCCCGGCGCGCGCGCCCTCCTCGTCGACAGTGCCCCACGCCTGGCACTCGCCGCACCTGCCGACCCACTTGCTGGTGCGCCAGCCGCACTCGGCACAGCGGTAACCGGGCTTCTGCGCTGTCTTGGCCATGTCGAGCAGGCTAGCGGCCCGTGCCGACAATCCTCGACTACCGCGTGAGGCCCAGTTCCTGCACCAGCAGGCGCTTGGGCCGGGCGCCGACGATCTGCCTGACGGGCTCGCCGTTCTCGAACAGCAGCAGCGTGGGCAGGCCCATCACGCCGTAGCGGGACATGATCTCGGGGTTCTCGTCGGTGTTGAGCTTGCCGATGGCCAGGCCGTGCTCGGCCTCGATCTCGTCCAGGACGGGGGCCACCATGCGGCACGGCGGGCACCACTCGGCCCAGAAGTCGACCAGCACCGGCTTGTCGCTCTTGAGCACCTGCTCCTCGAAGTTGTCGGTGGTCAACGTGATCATTTGTCTCCCCTTACGAAACAGCCGGGACACGACTGGGCGAGCTGGGCGGCGACCTCGGCGCGGCGGGCGAGCAGCACCCGGATCTCCTCGTCGATCTGCATGATCTTGCGCTGGTAGACCTCGACGGACTCCCGGCAGGAACCGCCCGAGCTGTGGCCCGAGCGCAGGCAGTCGACGAAGGGACGGGTGTCCTCCAGCGTGAATCCGACCGAGAGCAGCGACCGGATCTCGGCCACCAGCTTGACGTCCTCCTCGGCGTACTCGCGGTAGCCGTTGGGGCCGCGTCTGGCCGAGAGCAGGCCGTGCTGCTCGTAGTAGCGGAGTGAACGGGGGCTCACCCCGGTGCGTTCCGCCAGCTCCCCGATGCGCATGCCACCACGGTAAACGTTGACGCCGACGTCAATGTCAAGCCCGCGCGCGAGGGAGTGCCGTCGCCTGGAGGAGCGGCGGGAGCGGAGCGACCAGAGCGGGGGAAGGCGGCGGCGTTTGGCGACCGAGCCCGCCGAACGGAGTGAGGCCATGAATTCAGAAGTGCCGTCGCCTGGAGGAGCGGCGGGAGCGGAGCGACCAGAGCGGGGGAAGGCGGCGGCGTATGGCGACCGAGCCCGCCGAACGCAGTGAGGCCATGAGCTCAGAAGTAGCGCCAGCGCAGCACGTTCGGGTAGAAGATCTCCAGGCCGGGGGTCTCCGCGACGGCCTGCTCGGCCACCTCGGGGGCGAACTCGATGCGCAGCACGGCCTCCAGGTCGGCCCGGCGCTCGAAGGTCATCGTGAGGTCGAGCGGCCGCCGCTGCCAGCCCTGACGGACCCAGAACGCCTCCACCTCGCGCGCCGAGTACGTCGGCACCGTGCGGGAGAACCAGCGGCCGAACGAGCCGCGGGTGGCGTCGAGGTCGATGACGAACGCGGCGCCGCCGCGGCGTACGACGCGGGACAGCTCGCGCAGGCCGGGCTCGCAGCCGGGGCCGAAGAAGTAGGCCCAGCGGGCCATGGCCACGTCGACGCTGGCGCCGGGCAGCGGGAGGTCCTGGGCGGCGGCGGCGTGCACCGAGACGTTGGGCAGGTTCGCGCAGCGGCGGCGGGCCAGGCCGGCCAGGTCGCCGTGCGGTTCGACGCCGATCACGGCGGCCGCGTCGGCGGCCAGGACGGGCAGGTGGAAGCCGGTGCCGCAGCCGATGTCGAGCACGGTGGCGCCGGCCCAGGGGCGCAGCTCGCGCATCGCGGCGTCGGCCGCGCCTTCGGGGTCCACGGCGCGGTTCTCCAGCTCGTAGACCTGGGGAGCGTTCCAGATGTTCGGGCTGGGGATCGCGCCTCTGGCTATCCGTGGCATGGGCCCAACCGTAGCGGGGTTCGAGGGAGTGTCTTTGAGGTGGGATGGGGGGTTGGGTAGGGCTATCTGGTGGGGCTCACGCGCCAGAGGCGCTTCTCCGGCTTAGGCTGGCAACGTGGCTGATGTCATCCGCGTGCCCAATGCGAAGATCGCATTGTCCACCGCCTCGGTATATCCAGAACGCACTCCCGACGCGTTCGAACTGGCCGCGCGCCTGGGCTACGACGGTGTCGAGATCATGGTCGGCGCCGATCCGGTGAGCCAGGACATCGACGTGATCGAGCGGCTGTCCGAGCACTACCAGGTGCCCGTCCTGGCGATCCACGCGCCCTGCCTGCTCGTGACGCAGCGGGTGTGGGGCAGAGACCCCTGGGCCAAGCTGGTCAGGGCGCAGAAGGCGGCTGAGCGCCTCGGCGCCTCGACCGTCGTGGTGCACCCGCCGTTCCGCTGGCAGCGCGACTACGCCCGCGACTTCGAGAACGGCCTGGCCCGCATGCGTGACGAGACCGATGTCACGTTCGCGGTCGAGAACATGTTCCCGCTGCGCGCCAGGGGCAACGACGTGGTGCCGTACTCGCCCGACTGGAACCCGATCGACTACGACTTCCCGCAGGTCACCCTCGACCTGTCGCACACCGCGGTGTCCGGCTCCGACGCCATGGAGATGGCCACCAAGCTCGGCGACCGGCTCGCCCACCTCCACCTGGCCGACGGCATGGGCGTGACCAACAAGGACGAGCACCTGGTCCCCGGCAGGGGCAACCAGCCGTGCGCCCAGATGCTGGAACGTCTGGCGAACTCGGGCTACGGCGGCCTGGTGGTGCTGGAGATCAACACCCGCAAGGCGGCCAGCCGCACCGAGCGCGTCGACGACCTGGCCGAGGCGCTGGCCTTCGCCCGCCTGCACCTGGCGGCGTCCCGATGAACGTGGGGCCGACCAGGAACGTGGGGCCGACCAGAGACCTCGCGCGGGTCTTCGACAGCGTGGCCGACGCCTACGACGCGGGCCGCCCGTCCTATCCCGACGAGATGTACCGCGCGCTCACCGAGGTGACCGGGATCGAGCTCGACGGCGCCACCGCGATCGACGTGGGCGCGGGCACCGGCATCCTGACGCACGCGCTGCGGGCCCGCGGCTCCCAGGTGATCGCCGTCGATCCGGGGGCGGAGATGCTGGCCCGGCTGGTCGCGCGGATCGACGGCGAGCCGCCGGCGGTCGCCGCGGTGATCGCCGACGGCAACGCGCTGCCGCTGGCCGACGGGGTGGCCGACCTGGTGACGTACGCCCAGTCGTGGCACTGGCTCGACCCCGTCGTCTCGATCGCCGAGGCCAGGCGGGTGCTGCGGCCCGGCGGCGCGATCGTGGGCTGCTGGAACCTGCACCACGCGGCGCAGGCCGAGTGGCTGGCCGCCTACGAGGCGCGGCTGGCCGAGGCGGTGCCCACGTACTGGGGGCCGGCGGTCGAGGAGTGGTCGGTGCCGCCGATCGCCGCTGCCTTCGAGGTGGTCCAGGAGCGCTGGATCCCGTGGACGAGGCTGGTCGGCATCGAGGACTTCCTGCTCGACCTGCGCTCCCACTCGTACATGGCGGCGCTGTCGCCGGACGCGGCCGACGAGCTGGTCGGGCGGCAGCGCGCGGAGCTCAGGAAGGCCTTCCCCGAGGGCGTGCTGTCGGTGCCGATGCGGGTGTACCTGGCGGTGGGCCGGTGACCGGCGGGACGCGGCCATGAGCAACGTACGACGCCGTCCCGGCCGCAGGCCCGGGTCGGCCGACACGCGCGGCGAGATCCTGACGGCGGCGCGGCGGGTGTTCGCCGAGAAGGGCTTCGACAAGGCCACGGTGCGCGGGATCGCGCGGGAGGCCAAGGTCGACCCGGCTCTGGTCCACCACTACTTCGAGACCAAGGAGGGCATGTTCGCGGCGGCCATGCAGCTGCCGATCACCCCCGACGAGGTCATCCCGCTGTTGCTGGACGGCCCGCGCGAGGAGATCGGCGAGCGGCTGGTGCGGATGATCCTGCGGGTGACCGCCGAGCCGGAGACCCGCGAGCCGATGATCGCCCTGATGCGCTCGGCGCTCACGAACGAGCAGGCGGCGGCGATGTTCCGGGAGTTCATCACGAACGCGCTGCTCTTCCAGGTGGCCGACCGCCTTGGTGTTCCGCACCTACGCATCGAGGCAGCTTTTGGCCAGATGTACGGCGTGATCATGGGCCGTCACGTGATCAAATTGGAGCCGCTGGCCAGCGCCGATCCGGAGGAGCTGGTCGAGCTCGTCGCCCCGACCATACAGAGGTACTTCACGGCGTAGAGCATTGTTCTGTATAGGGCACTGACCATAGGGTATGGATGTCATCCCGGGAAGTTACTGGCCGGTAAGCTTCCTGGAAACACGTGTCCGTATGCTGGCAGCCATCGTCGTCTGTGGGAGGACCCCGTGCTCTGGGTAGCGATCATCGGGCTGGTCATGACCGTCCTGGCGGTGGCCGTCGCCGGCCGCAGGGTGTTGTTCCTGTTCAGGCTGGCGACCTCCGGGCCGCCCGCGCCCGAACGCGTCGAGTACGCCAAGGAGCACGCCGCCGACGAGCTCAAGGCCCAGCTCGTCGAGGTCTTCGGCCAGAAGAAGCTGCTGAAGTGGACGCCGTCCGGCACGGCCCACTTCTTCGTCATGTGGGCGTTCTTCATCCTGCTGACCGTCTACATCGAGGCGTACGGCGCGATCGTCCAGGGCGCGATCACCGGTGAGCCCGACTTCCACATCCCGCTCATCGGCACCTGGGGCGTGCTCGGCTTCCTCCAGGACTTCATCGCGGTCGCGTGTCTGCTCGGCCTGGTCGCCTTCGCGATCATCCGGGTCAAGAACTCGCCCAAGACGCTGGGCCGCAAGTCGCGCTTCTCCGGCTCGCACCTCGGCGGCGCCTGGCTCGTCCTGTTCATGATCTTCAACATCATCTGGACGCTGTTCCTGGCCCGCGGCGCCTCGGCGGCCAACGGCAACTTCCCCTACTCCTCCGGCGCGTTCGTCTCGCTGGCGCTCGGCGACGCGCTGCCGGCCAGCCCGCTGCTGGAGGAGATCGCGCTGCTCCTGCACATCGGCTTCATGCTGGTGTTCCTGGTCATCGTGGTGAACTCCAAGCACCTGCACATCTTCACCGCGCCGCTCAACGTGCTGTTCTCCCGGCGTCCCAACGGGCTCGGCGCCGCGTCCGAGCTGCGCGTCGACGGCAAGCTCGTCGACTTCGAGGACGAGGAGCTCGACGCCGAGCGCCTGGGCCGCGGCAAGATCGGCGACACCACCTGGAAGGGCTTCCTCGACTTCTACTCCTGCACCGAGTGCGGCCGCTGCCAGTCGCAGTGTCCGGCCTGGAACACCGACAAGCCGCTCTCGCCGAAGATGCTCATCCTCGACCAGCGCGACCACGCCTTCAAGGTGGCCCCGTACCTGATGGCCGCCAGCACCGAGCACGCCGACACCGACGTGCTCGCGCTGCTGGAGAAGCCGCTCGTCGGCGAGGACGGCGTCATCCACCCCGACGTGCTGTGGTCGTGCACCAACTGCGGCGCCTGCGTCGAGCAGTGCCCGGTGGACATCGAGCACATCGACCACATCCTCGACATGCGCCGCTACCAGGTCATGGTGGAGTCGTCGTTCCCGTCCGAGGCGGGGGTGATGGTGAAGAACCTGGAGAACAAGGGCAACCCGTGGGGCATGTCCGAGATGAAGCGGGCCGACTGGATCGAGGAGCTCGACTTCGAGGTCGAGCTGGTCGAGGAGAAGATGCCCGAGGACGCCGAGTACCTGTTCTGGGTGGGCTGCGCGGGCGCCCTGGAGGACCGCGCCAAGAAGACCACCAAGGCGGTCGCCGAGCTGCTGCACATCGCGGGCGTGAAGTTCGCGGTGCTCGGCCCGATGGAGGCGTGCACCGGTGACCCGGCCCGCCGCCTGGGCATGGAGTACCTGTTCAACATGCTCGCCCAGCAGAACATCGAGACGCTGAACGAGGCCGGCGTCAAGAAGATCGTCGCGACCTGCCCCCACTGCTTCAACACCCTGGCCAACGAATACCCGCAGCTCGGCGGCACCTACGAGGTCGTGCACCACACGCAGCTGCTGTCGAAGCTGGTGGACGAGGGCCTGCTCACCCCGGTCACGCCGATCGAGGAGAAGATCACCTACCACGACCCGTGCTTCCTCGGCCGCCACAACAAGGTCTACTCCCAGCCCCGCGACATCATGTCGAAGGTGCCCGGCGTGCAGACCCAGGAGATGCACCGTCACAAGGACCGCGGCTTCTGCTGCGGCGCGGGCGGCGCGCGCATGTGGATGGAGGAGCGCATCGGCAAGCGCATCAACACCGAGCGGGTCGACGAGGCGCTCACCACGAATCCCGACACCGTCTCGACCGCGTGCCCGTTCTGCATGGTGATGCTCGGCGACGCGATCAACGAGAAGAAGAACAACGGCGAGGCCAAGGAATCGCTGGAAGTCGTGGACGTCGCGCAGCTGTTGATCAAATCGGTCAAGGGCGCTTCCTGACCACGGAAAGTCGGACTCCTCTACAGGCTCTGTAGAGGAGTTCCGCACGTCACGGGCCTCCTCGCTGGAAATCTCCCATCCACATAACGGGAAAATCACGGTAACCTCAACGTCGCATGGCCTTATTCGACGGGGAGGGGGCTGGTGATGCGCGTCGTGGTCACGGACGCCGAAGTCACCCTGGCCGACGTGCTCTCCCTGCGACTCGCCATCGATGAGCCCCTGCGTGACGGCACCGAGCTCGTGCTGCGCCATCGCGCCACGGGGGTCGAGCGCGACGTGCGCCTGGGCCGTACGGGAAGCCGGACGCGGGAGGCCACGCTGGCCGTCTCGCTGGCGCCGCTGGAGCTGAGCGCCGGCCGCTGGGACGCCTACCTGCGGCACGAGGGCAGCCGCAGCAGGCTGCGCAGCGTGGACCCGGGGTTCTCCCTCGACCACCTCGACGCGTACGCGCTGTGCCGGCGGACGCTGGCCTACCGGTCGTACCGGACGCGGAACGGGTTTCTGGCCCTGAAGATAGCCGACGCCAAGCCGGTGGCCGAGGTGCGGGCGATCTGGTTCAGGGAGGGCCGGTTCGAGGTGACGGGGCTGCTGGCGTACACCGGGCTGGAGGACGACGACGCGCGCCGCGAGGCCACGCTCACCCTCGACCGCAGGCCGACCAGGGAACGGGTGTCGGCCAACGCCACCGTCCAGGGGGTGCGCTTCCACGCGGCGGTGTCGCTGGTGAACGTGGTCGAGGCCGACCCCGACACGGCCGGCACCTGGGAGGCAGCGCTGGAGGTCGAGGGCGTGCCCACGCCGCTGCGGCTGGGCGCCTGGCTCGACGACGTCGACGGCAAACGAAGACGGCTGCACTACCCGTCGGCCGAGATCGACGGCGTGCCCGTCCGGCCCTGTTACACCGCCGACGACGAGCTGCGCATCGAGGTGGGCGGATGAAGGTCAGCCTGGTGCTCGCCTCGGCGTACGGCATGCGCGGCGACGTGCGCGCGACGCTCAACCTCGCCACCGCCCTGTCCGAGCGGCACGAGGTCGAGGTCATCAGCGTCCGGCGGCAGAAGGAGAAGCCGTTCTTCCCCATCGGCTCCAAGGTGGCCATGCGCAGCCTGGTCGACGCCCGTCCGGGGGTGCGCCACCTGCTGCCGCGGGGCCAGATGCGCACCGAGATGGCGCTCTGGCGGCTGCTGCGCGGGCTCAGGTCCGACGTGCTGATCACCACCAGGCCGGGCATCGGCGTCCAGGTGGCGCGGCATGCTCCACGTGAAACCCTCAAGATCGCCAGGGAGTGGGGGCGGCCCGCCGTCCCCGGGCCGGTGCAGCGGCTCTACCCGCGCCTCGACGCGGTCGTGACGGCCACGGAGTCGGCCCAGGAGGAATGGGGCAGGCTGCTCGGCGACGGGTCCGCCGTCCACTCCGTGCCGGACGCGCTGCCGGGCGGCCCGTGGCCGCGCTCGCGGATGGACAACCGGATCGTGGCGGCCGGGGGCCGGTGGGTGTCGGTCAAGGCGTACGACCGGCTGATCAGGGCGTTCGCGATCGTGGCGGACAAGCGTCCCGACTGGCGGCTGCGGCTCTACGGCGGCGGCCCCGAGGAGCGGCGGCTGCGGTCGCTGGTGAACGAGCTCAACCTGCACAACCACGTCTACTTCATGGGCGTCACGCCCGACCTGGCGGGGGAGTTCGCCAAGGCGTCGATCGTGGCCAACCCCTCCCGCAGCGAAGACCTGGGCATGACCGTGCTGGAGGCCATGGGGTGCGGGGTGCCGGTGGTGGCCTTCGAGGGCGCCAGGGGCCCCAGGGAGTTCGTGGCGACCGGCTACAACGGCGTGCTGGTGCCCGAGAGCGAGAGCGAGGCGCAGCACTTCGCGGGCGCGCTGCTCGCGCTCATCGACGACGAACGCCGCCGGCGCTCGCTCGCGGCGGGCGCCCTCGACACCGCCGTCCGCCATTCGGCCGAGGAAGTCGCCGAACAGTGGGAGAAGCTGCTGTCAGATCTCCGCTAGCTCATACGGGTTACGGGTACCGTAGAAGCATGCATGGGTACAGCGGAGACAAGCAGGCATATCTGACGCGCCTCCGGCGAATCGAGGGCCAGATCAGGGGCCTGCAGCGCATGGTCGACGACGATGCCTACTGCATCGACGTGCTCACCCAGGTCTCCGCGGCCACGCGGGCCCTTCAGGCCGTGGCGCTCGGGCTGCTGGAGGAGCACATCTCCCACTGCGTCGCCGACGCGATCAACACGGGCGGCCCGGAGGCCGAGGCGAAGGTGAAGGAGGCGTCGGCCGCCATCGCCCGCCTGGTCAAGTCGTAGGGGGTCGTCTCCTCCATACGTAGGAGAGGCACACCCTCGATTGACTAGTTACCTGTAATAGCCGGGAACCACTGTCCCGGACCCCACAGGAGCCCGGGACAGGTAATTTTCGATGGTCTTCAGCGACTCGCCGAAGTCCGCAATCCGAGCGCGTCGTCGAGTTCGTCCAAGGTCAGCCGCCGTTCGCTGACAGCCACGGCAGTGAGCACCTCGGCGTAGAGCGCAATCTCGTCCAACGCGACACGGTCGTGGACCCGAGAGTCCAGGTCGTCGTGCCCCACCGCGTCGTCCTTCCTTCCGCAGCCCACACCCTCTACGAGGTTACGGCGAGGGCCCTTCCGGCGACATGGCCCATCGGAGTCATTCCTTTCGGCGTCACGGGGGCCCCACAGGGATCATTTCCCGAAGTCGAGATCACAATTCAGCGAATTGCCCGGTGACTGAAGTGATAGCGGGATATAGGCGGAGTAAGGGTGAAATAACGGTAATAGTGCGTTAGGGGTGACCGATGTGGTGGTCGTCCCGTTCGTGGATCAGCTCACGGACCAGCGCGCTCTGGCCGGCCAGGCCGTGCCGCGGCACCTTGGCGCCGGTCAGCCGGCCCCACGCCAGGCACGTGGCGTACGCGGCGCCCAGCACGGCCGCCTTGCTCTCCCGGTCGGGCGGCGTCACCACCGCCGCCTGCGGCACTGGCGCACCGCCCGGACGCACGGCGAAGCCCTCCGGCTCGGTGCGCTCGGCCGCCGACGTGCCCGTCAGCCCGGCACGCTCCAACTCCACGTACGCCCGCCGCAACCGGTGGTTCAGCCGCTCGGGCAACATCCTCCTGGAGTCCGACAGATCGGCCAGGTACGCCGCCGCCGCCCCGGACGCGTCCGCCACGAAGCCCAGCGCCTCGACCAGGTCGTACACCGAGTGGGCGAAGTACGCGTCCGGATCGGTCTCCGGCAGCAGGGCCAGCGCCAGCCGCGGCGGGCAGCGGTCGAGCCAGGCCCGGCGCACGGCGTCGTCGCCCCGCGCGGCCGTGGCGTCGTCGCGGCCGGGCCGGCGCAGCACCGGCTCCACCATCGTGAGCAGCGCCAGCGCCCGCGGCCTGAACCGGATGTCGGACAGCAGCACCTGGGCGGTGTCGGCGATCAGCGCGGCCAGCCGGAGCGCGGCCCGCGGGCGGCCGGCGCGGGTGCGCTCGGACACCAGCGTGACCAGGTCGAGCAGCGGCGGCGCGGGCAGCCAGCGCACCCACTCGTCGCCGGGCAGCGAGCGGCGCAGGTACTCGCCGAACAGGGTGATCAGGCGCTCGTTGCCGTCGAAGGCCGGCGCGTACGCGCACCACATGATCGTCCCCCAGACGGCGGCGACCGTGCTCGGCACGTCGGCGGCGAAGATCTCGTCGAAGGCGGTCAGCGGGTAGTCCAGCTCCGACTTGCGCCCGGCGCCGCGGACCATCTCCGCGATCTGCCCGGTCACCACCGGCAGCACGTCGGGGCCGATGAAGGCCTGGGTCGAGCCGGGCTCGGCGGCGAAGTCGGGCCCGGTGGGCACCACCTGGTCCGGCAGCGCGGCCGTGGCGTGCCCCACCTTGCGCGCCCGTTCGCCTCTGGGCGGCGGCGCGGGGTGCCAGCGGCCGTCGCCGGGGTCGTGCAGGTGCCAGCGCGCGTACGCGCCGTAGAGCCAGCGGTCGCCGTCCTGGGTCACCAGGACCCTGGCCGCCAGGACGTGCGCGCGGTCGGGCACGGACAGGCCCTGCCAGCGCGGGTCCGCGACCATCGCGCGGACCTCCGCCTCTGCCGAGGTGAACGCATCCCAGGGGCGCACGGCCGTCATCGTACTGGGCCGCCCGACGTCACCCGTCGGCATTTCACGGCAGAATGTCCGCTATGAGGGCAAAGGTGGCAGGGGTGTTGGCAGTGGCGGGTGTGGTGAGCGGCTGCGGGACCGCCGCGGCGCCGCCCACTCCCACCGGTCCCGGCGTGCTCACCGTCCAGAACGCCCAGGCGCCTGCGCCCGGCGGCGAGGTCGGATCGGCCTCCAGCGAGTTCGCCGACGCCGCGGAACTGGCCGTGTGGAGCAAGCTGAGCGACACCGAGAAGGACGTCGACAGGATCGCCAAGCTCGACGTGAACAAGACCGCCAAGGGCGCCCTCTACCTGGAGCCGAAGACCTCCACCTGGTACGACGGCTTCCGCGGCCCCTTCGTCTACCAGGAGCTGGCCGGGGACATCGTCATGCACGCCCGGGTCAAGGTCACCGGCAAGAAGGGCGGCAGGCCGGCGCGCAAGTTCTCGCTCGGCGGGCTCATGGCCCGCCAGCCCGGCACGTACGACAAACCCGTGTGGATGTCCGTCACCACCGGCACCGCCGACGCGGCCGGGCAGGTCGAGGCCAAGTTCACCCAGGACGGCAGCTCCAAGCCGCTGGAGGTGGCGGTCAAGGACGGCTGGGTGGACCTCGTCCTGGCCAGGCTGGGCCGGGTCGCCGTCGCGCTCTACAAGGAGGACGGCGGCGCCTGGAAGGTCGCCAGACGCTGGCCCTCGAACCTCCCCGAGGTGCTGCAATGGGGTGTCACCGCCTACACCGACTGGGACAGCTACGGCGCGCTGAAGAAGGACGCCGCCAAGGCCAACGCCAAGCAGATCAAGGGCGTCCCCGATCTCAAGCTGACCGTCGACTTTGTCCGTTTCCTCCGCCCCGAGCTGCCGGAGTACGCCGACCCGCTCAACACCGCCTCGGTGTCGGACCAGGTCCTGATCAAACTGCTGACGCCTGCCGGTGCCTGACCGCCTTGGCCATGTAGTTGTCCGGGGTGCGGGCGAAGGAGGCCCGGTCGTCGTCGGTGAGCTCGCGCACGATTTTGCCCGGCACACCGGCGACCAGCACCCCGGACGGGATCTTCTTGCCCGGCCCGACCAGCGCTCCCGCGGCGACCAGCGTGCCCGCGCCCACCCGGGCGCCGCCGAGCACGATCGCGCCGATGCCGACCAGCGCGCCGGTCTCGACGTGCGCGCCGTGGACCATGGCCTTGTGGCCCAGGCTGACCCGGTCCTCCAGGATCGCGGGCTGGCCCGCGTCGGCGTGCAGGCAGCACAGATCCTGTACGTTGCACTCCTCGCCGATCTCGATCCGCTCGTCGTCCCCTCGGAGAACGGAGCCGTACCAGATGCTGGACGCCCGGCCCACCCGCACACTCCCGACCACGACGGCGCCGGGCGCGATGTACGCCTCCGGGTGGATGTCCGGCACTGCCCCGTCGTCCAACGCTGCTATGTACATTCGTCCAATCGTAATTCCCGCCCCAGGTGTGGCGTTCCGGTTGCGGACGTGGGCAGATGGCAGGAAAGTCGTTTCCTGACGTCTCGTCGTCAGACCCTCACAACCCGCAGTTTTCCCCCGCCTCACGCAAACCCTTAGGTAACCCCCATGACAAACCAGCACGAGAGCATTCCCGATCTGATGCAAGAGGACACCTTCGAAGTCGTGATGCGCGGCTACAACCGCCGGCAGGTGCACGACTACATGATCCGTACCCGGAACCAGGTCCGGGATCTGGAAGAGCGGCTGGCACGGGCGATCGACCAGGCGGAGCAGGGCCGGGTCGAGCTGGCGGAGGCCAGGCGGCGGATGGTCGAGGCGCCCCAGAGCTACGAGGACCTCAGCCCGAGGCTCGCGCAGATCCTGAAGCTGGGCGAGGAGGAGGCCGCGGCCAAGCGCGCCGACGCGGAGGCCGAGGCGACCGCCGTGCGGGAGAGCGCCAGGGCCGAGGCCGAGCGGCTGGTGACGACGTCGCGCGAGACGTCCGACAAGATGCTGACCTCGGCGCAGGCGGAGGCCGAGCGGCGGGTGGCCGAGGCCACGCAGGCGGCCGAGCGCATGCTGGCCCAGGCGGGCGCGGACGCCGAGGAGCAGCTCGGGTCGGCCCGCAGCGAGGCCGAGGGCCTGCTGCGCGACGCGCACGCCGAGGCCGAGCGGGTGCTCGGCGGGGCGCAGGCCGAGGCGGAGCGGATGATGGCGGCCGCCCACGCGCAGGCCGAGCAGCTGGTGGCGGGGGCGCACGCGGAGGCCGAGTCGATGCTGGCGGCGGCGCGTCAGCGCACGGCCTCGCTCGACGAGCACGCCGGGCGCCGGGTGGAGTACCTGACCAACACCCACACCGAGGTCGTGCGGCGGCTGACCGAGATCGGCTCGGTGCTCGGCGACCTGATGCGCACCGAGGCGGCGGCCGGGCAGCTCGTGCCCGAGTCGGCGCTGCCGCCCGCGCCGGTCGCCGCCCAGCAGCCGGTGGCCGCTCAGCAGCCGGTGGCCGTCCCGGCGCCCGCGCCGGAGCCCGCCATCGAGGCCGCGCCGGCTCCGCAGCCTTCCGCGCAGGACGACGTGCGGGTCATCGTCGAGGAGGACGAGGAGAAGCCGAAGGAGAGCGTCTCCGACGACACCGACGTGCACATCCTGCGGCTGGGCGAGTACCACACCTAGAGGGTGAAGGGGCGGGGAGCGGAAGCCCCCGCCCCCGATAGGGTCGGAGACTTCCGCGTTCGTGGCCCCGTTGGGGGCCCGGTGCCGGGGCCGCCGAGACGCTGGACCCGGCACCGGGCTGCTCGCGTGCGAGCCGCGGAACGCTCCACGGCCCGCGTCAGGGAGGAGCGGGGCCGGCCCACCAGCGGGGCTGCCGGCCGGTCCGTTCCTCCTGGTCCCGGAGCTGGTCGCGCAGGCCGTCCGGGTCGTCCGCGTCGATGGTCATCGCACATCCGGCCTCGCGCTGCGCCGCGTCGAGCGGATGGTGCCGCGTGGCCCACCAGCGGCCCGCGTCGCTCCGCCAGATGGTCCACCTGGGGTACTCCCGGGCGATCTCGGCAAGATGCCGGTCAACGGACATCCGCGCACCTCTCCCGGGCCCCAGGCGAAGGTTCCATCTCCTGTACGGTTCCATCTCCTTAGAAGATGAGGGACCTCTCTAGAGAAATCAATGATCGTGATGGACAGGTCCACCTATCGCTTGACAGATCGGGTTGAACTAGGCGTCGAAGTCGTACTGGAGTACGTATGCCGCCGAGTCCAGGACCATCTCGTTGAGCTCGACGGGTCTGCCGCCCGCCGTGTACGCGGTGCGGGCGATGACGATGACGGGGGTTCCGCCGGGCAGGTCGAGCAGCCCGGTCTCGCGGGGGCCGGGCATGCGGGCCCGCACCTCCTCGGTGAAGTGGGCCGGGGGCAGGCCCAGGTCGCCGAGTCTGGCGTAGACGCCGCCCGGCCCGGTATCGGGCAGGGTGATGGCGCTGCCCTGGACCAGGCGGGCCGGGAAGGAGGAGGTCGCCAGCTGCACGGGCCGTCCGTCCACGGAGTAGCGGCGCCGACGCACCCATACCTCGCCGCTCTCCAGGACGCCCGCCACCTCCTCCGATGCGCGCTCCAGCACCACCTCCACCTGGTCCACGGTGAAGGGACGGCCCCGGGTGTCGGCGTCCCAGATGGCACGCCCCTGACCCCACTGCTCTCGTGACAGGCGGCGCGAGCCGTGCCTGCGGATCGGTTTGAACAGGCGCACGTAGACCCCCGAACCTCGTTTGGGCACCGCCAGCCCTTCGTTGATCAGTACGGCAAGCGCCTGCCTGGCGGTGGCGCGTGCGATTGCGTAGTCGGCCATGAGCGCGTTCTCGCCCGGTAGGCGGTCCCCGTCGCGCAGTTCGCCGGACAGGATCCGGGCGCGGAGGCCGTCGGCGATGCGGCGATAAATAGGGGGCTCGTGGGGTACCGGGGATTCAGACACGTTTCGATCACCCTCTGTCACCAACCAGGTTGTGGCGTCTCCAGAGAACTTGCCCCGTCTTGTCCACGATCGCACAGATACAGAGGTTGGTCCCGAGCTTCTTTTGAGCTGATCGTGCCTGTGTGATGAATGCGAGGACGTTTACGCAGACCGTTATCGTGGAACGGTCCCGGCCGCTATTCGCGGGGCCCACCAGCGGCGAGTAACCGACGCGGCGAGCAGCGCGCCCGCGGTGTTCATGATCACGTCGTCCACGGAGGAGAACCGGCCCAGTCGCAGGGCGTACTGGAGGAACTCGACCGTGACCGAAAAGGCCGCCGCGACGGCCGCAACCCGGCCGTAGGAGGCCATCGCGGCGGTCCGTACGGGCAGCAGGGCGCCCAGCGCGGCGAACACCAGCAGATTGCCCCCGACCTGCACCGTCACCGTCTCCCACGAGGCTCCGGCGAGATCGGCGAGGTCCATGAACGGGACGAGGCCGACCCCGGACCGGCCGGTGGACGGCGTGAGGATCATCCAGATCCACGGCGCGGTCCCCACGACGACGCCGACGTCGGCGAGCGAGGTGCGCCGCGGCGCCGGATGCCCGGCGCGGGCCCGGCGGCGGGCGAGCAGGATGATCACCAGGACGGCCACTGGAAGCGCAAAAACCCCAGCGATAATGATATTTCCCCACAATTCCCACGTGCGCGCCATTTGGTCATCATCCCGGGCCGCCGAGGGGTACCGGAAGATGTCTGTATGGACAGGTCCGCCAGGGGTCCGGCCGAGGGGTGGCTCAGTGTCACCGGCGCCACCGAGGCCTGACGGGCCCGCGTGGTTCCCGCCCCCGCCCGACTGTTGTCTCACCGTCGCCCGACGATCTATACCGGGAGTGAGGCTAGAGGAGGCTGCTGTGCTGACCCATTTCATCGGCGGGCTGCCGGTGGCGGCGGGCAATGCGTTCCCGGTCCACGACCCGGTGACGGGCGGGGTGATCAGGCAGGTGCACGAGGCCGATCCGGAGGTGGTCGACCGGGCGGTGCGCGCGGCCAGGGAGGCGGCGCGCGACTGGGCGGGGCTGCCGGTGGCCGAGCGGGCCGGATGGCTGCGCCGCCTCGCCGAGGGCATCGAGGTCCGCTTCGACGACCTGGTCACGGCCGAGATCGCCGACACCGGCAAGCCGCTCGGCCAGACCCGCACGCTGGACGTGCCGCGCGGCATCGCGAACTTCCGCGCGTTCGCCGAGATCGCCTCCCAGCGCCCCGACGACGCCTTCCACCTCGCCGGCGTGCTCAGCTACACCGTGCGCAGGCCGCTCGGCGTGGTCGCCGTGATCGTGCCATGGAACCTGCCGTTCCTGCTCATGACGTGGAAGCTGGCCCCCGCCCTCGTCGCCGGCAACACCGTGGTCGTCAAGCCGTCGGAGCACACGCCCGGCTCGGCCGCGGTCTTCGCCGAGATCTGCGCCGAGGCCGGCCTGCCCCCGGGCGTGGTCAACATCATCTTCGGGCACGGCCCGGCGGGCCAGCTCCTCGTCGAGCACCCGGGCGTGGACGGCGTGACGTTCACCGGCTCGACCGCGACCGGGACGCAGATCATGAAGACCGCCGCCGACCGGGTCAAGCCGATCTCGTTCGAGCTGGGCGGCAAGAACGCCGGCCTGATCTTCGAGGACTGCGACCTGGGCCGGGCCGTCGCGGGCACGGTGAAGTCGGTCTTCACCAACGGCGGCCAGGTGTGCCTGTGCACCGAGCGGCTCTACGTCGAGCGGCCGATCTTCGAGGACTTCTGCGGCCTCCTGGCCTCGCGCGCCCAGGAGGTCGAGCCGCAGCCGATGATCTCGGCCGGGCATCGGGAGAAGGTGCTGTCCTACTACGCCCTGGCCCGCTCGGAGGGGGCCAAGGTGCTCACGGGGGGCGGCGTCCCGACGTTCGGCGACCACCGCGATTCCGGATATTTCGTGGAACCGACGGTAATGACAGGGTTGTCGGAGTGGTCCCGCTTCAATCGAGAGGAGATCTTCGGTCCCGTGTGCCACGTGGCTCCTTTCGACAGCGAGGCCGAGGCGATCGACCTGGCCAACAGCAGCGAGTACGGCCTGGCCGCCACCCTCTGGACCACCAATCTCGACCGCGCCCATCGCGTGGCCCAGCGCCTGGAGGCGGGGCTGGTCTGGGTCAACACCTGGTACCTGCGCGACCTGCGCACCCCGTTCGGCGGCGTGAAGCTGTCGGGCATCGGCAGGGAGGGCGGCACGCAGTCGCTCGACTTCTACTCCGAGCCCACCACGATCACCATCAAACTGGAGCAACCCGATGCATGACGAATGGTCCCTGGCCGTCGACACCCGGGGTCAGGCCGCCGAGCGGCTCGTCGAGGCCGCGCGTACCGGCAAGCCCTGCGCGCCGCTCAGGGATCTCATCACCACGGTCACCGACGCCTACGCGGTGCAGGACATCAACATCCGGCGGGCGCTGGCGGAGGGCCGGCGGCCGGTCGGCCGGAAGATCGGCGCCACCAACCCGCTGCTGCAGCGGAAGTTCGGCATCGACCAGCCCGACCACGGCATGCTCTTCGCCGACATGGCCGAGCTCGACGGACGGCCCATCGAGGTGCAGCGGTTCCTGCAGCCGCGCGCCGAGGCCGAGGTCGCGCTCGTGTTCGGCAAGGACCTGACCGAGGGGCCGTTCACGCTGGTGGACGTGATCAGGGCGGTGGAGTTCGCGCTGCCCGCCATCGAGATCGCCGACTCGCGCATCGCCGACTGGGACATCACGATCACCGACACGGTCGCCGACAACGCCTCCTCCGGCGCGTACGTGCTGGGTGCCACGCCGAAGCGGCTGACCGACCTCGACCTCGGCGCGGCGGCGATGACGATGACCCGCGACGGCGAGGAGGTCTCGGCCGGGTCCGGAGCCGCGTGCATGGGCAACCCGCTGAACGCCGCCCTCTGGCTGGCCGGCGCGCTGGCCGCCACCGGCCACCCGCTGCGCGCCGGGGACGTCGTCCTGACCGGCGCGCTCGGCCCCGTCGTGCCGGTCGAGGCCGGGAACGTGTTCGAGGCCAGGATCGAGGGGCTCGGATCGGTGCGGGCGGTGTTCGGCACGTGAACCGCGAGGCCATCCGCGTCCCCGGCAAGGCTGTGCCCCGTGGACGGTTCCCGCACGTCAAGCGGGCGGGCGACTTCCTGTACGTCTCCGGCACCAGCTCCCGCAGGCCCGACGGCACCTTCGCGGGCGCCCGCGCCGACCGGTTCGGCGTCACCGACCTGGACATCCGCGCCCAGACGCGGGCGGTCATCGAGAACGTCGGGGACCTGCTCACGGCCGCCGGAGGCTCGCTCGCGGATCTCGTACAGATCACCACGTACCTGGTAAACATGAACGACTTCAAGGGCTACAACGAGGTGTACGCCGAATTCTTCGACGAGGAGGGTCCGACCAGGACCACGGTGGCGGTGCACCAGCTCCCGCACCCGCACCTGCTCATCGAGATGCAGGCCGTCGCCTACCATCCACAGGAGCGACCATGATTCCCCCCATTGACTTCACCAAGTGGATCGACGAGCACGCCCACCTGCTCAAGCCGCCGGTCGGCAACAAGGTGGTCTTCGAGGGGGCCGGCGACTTCATCGTGATGGTGGTCGGCGGGCCCAACTCCAGGACCGACTTCCACGTCGATCCGTACGAGGAGCTGTTCTACCAGGTGCGCGGCAACATGCACGTCAACGTGGTGACCGAGAACGGCCCCGAGACCGTGCACGTCAAGGAGGGCCAGATGTGGCTGCTGCCGGCG
Source organism: Nonomuraea sp. NPDC049655 (assembly GCF_044465465.1). Taxonomy (NCBI): domain Bacteria; kingdom Bacillati; phylum Actinomycetota; class Actinomycetes; order Streptosporangiales; family Streptosporangiaceae; genus Nonomuraea; species Nonomuraea sp. NPDC049655. Next base: position 135,425 of record NZ_JBITLS010000004.1, on the reverse strand, counting down.
CGCATGCCGCACTCGCCGCAGCGCCCGGAGGCCGGGTCCGTCGGGCTGGTGGTGGAGCGCGTCCGGCCCGAGGGCGAGCTGGAGAAGTTCCAGTGGTACTGCGCGGAGTGCGGCGCCAAGGTCCACGAGGTCGAGCTCCAGGTGCGCGACATCGTCAAGGACCTGCCGCCGGTCTTCGAGGCGTTCTACGGCGACGAGAAGGCCCGCACGTGTGACCGGTGCGGCGCGCTGCACCCCGGCAAGGGCTAGCTGGCCACCGACGCCCGCGCGCCGCGCGTGCCCGGGGCGTCGGGCGAGGGCTGAAGGGGGCTCCCATGCGCGTTGCCGTGCTGGGGCTGGTCGCGCTGATGGTCGCCGGCTGCGGCGGCTCGGTGCCCCTCGCCGCGGAGGACGAGCCCGTACGGGTCGGCGCGATCATCTCGCAGACCGGCGTGTACGCCACCCTCGGCGACGACATGGAGACCGCCATGCGGCTCTACCTGGACGACCACCACGGCCTGCTCGGCGGCCGACCGGCCCGGCTGGTCGTGGCCGACGACGCCGGCAGCCCGGAGATCGGCGCCGAGCAGGCCAGGAAGCTGATCGACGGCGGGGCCGACGTGCTCACCGGCCTGCTCGCCTCCCCGGTCGCCGTCTCGGTGGTCAAGGAGGCGGCCGGCACCCCGGTGGTGATCGCGAACGCGGGCGCCGACCAGCTCGGCGGGCCCGGCGTCTTCCGGGTGTCCTACACCAACCGCGCGCACGGCTACGCGGCCGGCCGGTACGCCGCCGAGCACTACGCCGGCCAGGACGTGGTGCTCATGGCCTCCGACTACTCCGCGGGCGCCGAGACCCTGACCGGCTTCGCCGAGGGATACGGCGCCGGGCCGCTCAAGCGCATCCTGACGCCGTTCGGCGGGCAGGCCGACCTGGAGCCGTACCTGGCGCGCATACCGCGCGAGGCGCGGCTTCTGTACGCCTTCTACGCGGGCGGGGAGGCGGTCGCGTTCGTCAAGGCGTTCAAGCGGTTCGGCTACGATGCCAGGATCAAGCTGCTGGCCTGCCAGAACCTGGCCGACGAGGACGTCCTGCGCGCGGTCGGCCGGGACGCCGAGGGCATGGTCAGCGTCGGGCTCTGGTCGCCCGCGCTGCAGAACCCGGCCAACGCCGCGTTCGTGGCGGGGTGGCGGGCGCGCACCGGGCGGAACCCGTCCGCGGTCGCGCTGCAGAGCTGGGACGCGATGCGGCTGATCGACCGGGCGGCGGCCGCCGGCGGCGACCTGACGAAGGCGCTGGCCGGGGTGGGCGAGCTGGACGGCCCACGAGGATCGCTCCGCCTGGACGCGGCCCACAATCCGGTGCAGAACTGGTACGTCCGCGAGTACCAGAATGGTGTAAACCGGATAATCGCCACCATCTCACCCTCGTAAGGAGCACAACCGGTGCTGGACCGCGACGCCTGCCTCGCCCTCGACGCCGACGATCCGCTGCGGCCGTTCAAGGACGAGTTCGTCCTGCCCGAAGGGGTCGTCTACCTCGTGGGCAACTCGCTCGGCGCGATGCCCCGCCGCGCCGCGGAACGGGTGCGCCGCACGGTCGAGGACGAGTGGGGCGGCCAGCTGGTCGGCGGCTGGAACGCGGCCGGCTGGTACGACCAGCCGCTGACCGCCGGCGACCGGCTCGCGCCGCTGATCGGGGCCGGCCCCGGCCAGGTCGTCGTGGGCAACACCACCACGATCGCCGCCTACCAGGCGCTGGCCGCCGCCGTACGGCTGCGCCCCGGCCGCAAGGTGATCGTCTCCGACCCGCGGAACTTCCCCACCGACCACTACATCGCCCAGGGCCTGGCCCGGCTGCTCGGCGACTACGAGGTGCGCGACTACGCCGAGGGCCGGTTCGACGACGCGGCCGTCGTGCTGCTGTCGGAGGTGGACTACCGCACCGGCGCCCGGCGGCCCGTGCCCTCGGTGACCGCCCAGGTCCAGGCGGCCGGGGCGCTCATGGTCTGGGACGTGTGCCACAGCGTGGGCGCCATGGAGGTGGACGTGTCGCAGGCCGACTTCGCGGTCGGGTGCACGTACAAGTACCTCAACGCCGGACCCGGCGCGCCCGCCTTCCTCTACGTCAACCCGCGCCACCACGCCACCGCCGAGAACGTGCTGTCCGGCTGGCACGGCCACGCCGAGCCGTTCGCCTTCGAGACCGGCTACCGCCCGGCCGAGGGCGTCCGGCGCTTCGCGGTCAGCACGCCGCACGTGGTGTCCTTCGCCGCGTTGGAGGCGGCGCTGGACATCTGGGAGCGGGTGCCGATGGCGCAGGTGCGGGCCAAGAGCCTCGCCCTGACCTCGCTCTTCGTCGACCTGGTCGGCGACGCGCTCAAGCTGGTCTCGCCCGCCGAGCCGGACTCGCGCGGCAGCCAGGTCTGCTTCCACCACCCGGACGGCTACCCGGTCATGCGGGCCCTCATCGACCGGGGGGTGCACGGCGACTTCCGCGCGCCGGACGTCCTGAGGTTCGGCTTCGCGCCGCTCTACATCGGCTACGCCGACGTCCACGACGCGGCCACCACGCTGCTGGAGGTGCTGGACAAGGAGCTGTGGCGGGACGAGCGGTACGCCCGGCGGCTCGCGGTCACCTGATCGGGCGAGTCCCCTCCCTCCTGAGAGCGAGCCGGAAGATCGCCGTTGTCGGCGATCCGCCGCCAGGGGGTCTCTGGCCAGGATTGTCCCATCGAAAGCCGATGTGACCTGGAGAGATCCCCATGAAGCGCACCCGTCTCGCCGCCGCCGTCCTGGCCCTGTCCGCCCTGACCGTGAGCGCTCCCGCCCTCGCCCATGCGGAGGTGGGCGCCCACAGCGCCGCCGCCGCCGTCCAGGTGCCGCCGATCAACGAGACCGCGCTGCGCAAGAGCATCGCCGGGCTGCCCGCGGCCGACGCCACCGCGGCCGAGGTCAGGGTCAGCGGCTCGGCCGGCTCCTGGCACGGCGTCTCCGGCGTGACCGATCTGCGCGGGAAGCACCCGGCCAGGGAGGGCGCCAGGTTCCGGGCGGGCAGCGTGACCAAGGTGCTCACCACGGCGGTCGTGCTCCAGCTGGTGGCCGAGGGCAAGGTCTCCCTCGACCGCACGGTCCAGGACTACCTGCCGGGGCTGCTGCCCGCCGACTATCCGCCGGTCAAGCTGGCCCAGGTGCTCAACCACACCAGCGGGCTGCCCGCGCCGAAGTCGGAGGGCGGCTTCGAGCGGGTCTACGCCGACCGCTTCAAGACGATCACCCCGCGGGAGTACGTCCGCCAGGCCGTGCTCAACCCGATCGAGTTCACCCCGGGGACCGAGCAGCACTACCTCAACATCAACACCTTCGTCGAGGGCCTGGTGATCGAGAAGGTCACCGGCAGGTCGTACGAGCAGGAGGTCGGCGCCCGGATCCTGCGCCCGGCCGGCATGAACCAGAGCTACTTCCCCGGCAGGTCCGTCAAGATCCACGGCCGGCACAACCAGGGCTACCAGGTCGTCCCCAAGGGCTTCCCCGACTCCTTCCCCTACGGCGACGCGTACGTCGTGGACGTGACCGAGATGGAGGTCACCTCCACCTGGGCCTCGGGCGACCTCATCTCCACCGCCGCCGACCTGGAGAAGTTCACCAAGGCGCTGTTCGGCGGCCGGCTCGTGCCCGCCGAGCAGCTGAAGCCGATGTTCACCGTGCCGAAGGTGGCCATGTACGGCACCGACGACGAGCCGGCCCACTACACCTCGGGCCTGACCGAGCTGACGCTGCCCGGCGGCATCGTAGCGTACGGCAAGACCGGCGCCCGCTACGGCAGCTCCACCGGCATCGGCGCCACCCAGGACCTGAGCCGCGTCGTGGTCTACTCGCTCAACTCCACCGACGCCAAGGCCCAGGGCCAGAACGAACGCGGCCTCGGCATCGCACTGGCGGCCTTCGCCGAATAGAGGGGGCATTCGCCGGGACAGATCAGGGACCTCGCGGTGGCTTTCGTCACAGAGGTCCCTTATCGCCTTTCCTGGCGTGTTTCGGCAAACTGATCCAGATATCATGGCCGGTGCCCACAAGGCACTGACGATGTTCGCCCGCGTGACCGTGCGACCTCCGCACACCCGGCGGGTCGGGCGGGAGCGCGCCCCCAGCTCCGGGAGACCCCCGCCATGCTGCTGACCTTCGCGGTCACGACGCTGATCATGATCATGATCCCCGGCCCCGACGCGGCCCTGATCATGCGCAACTCCCTCGCCCACGGCCGCGTGGCCGGCCTGCTGACCATGCTCGGCGGCCTGCTGGGCCTGTCCGTGCACGCCGCGGCCGCCGCGGTCGGCCTGTCGGCGCTGCTGGCCGCCTCGCCCACCGCCTTCACCGTGGTGCGCGCCCTCGGCATCTGCTACCTGCTCTGGCTCGGGGTGCACACCCTGCTGTCGAGCCGGAACCGGGCCAAGGCCGTGGAGGGCGCCGCGCCCCCGACCGGCTCGCCGCTCGTGCACGTGCGCAGGGGGTTGCTGTCGAACCTGCTCAACCCCAAGGTGCTGCTGCTCTTCGTGACCTGGCTGCCGGGGTTCCTGCCCGGCCACGGCGACACCCTGGGACGGGCCCTGCTGCTGTCGGCGATCATCGCCGTGCTGTACGTGCTCTGGTTCAGCCTCTACAACGTGATCATCGACCGGGTGAGCGCGCTGCTGCGCAGGCCGCGGGTGCGGGCCAGGGTCGAGCGGGTGACCGGCGTGCTGCTGGTCGCCTTCGCGCTACGGCTGGCCGTCCAGTAGTTTGACCGCCCGCTTCGGGGCGATGGCCCGGTAGCTCTCCTCGACCCAGTCGAGCAGCACGTCGGTCTCGGGCAGCGCCGACAGGAACGGCACGGTCACCCAGCCGGCCCTGCCCAGGCCGTACCCGCTGGGGGCCGCGCCCTCGACGGTCAGCGCGTGGCCGTGCGCCTCCGACAGCAGCTTCACGCCGAACGTCGGGGCCCACTTCTCCGTCTGCTCGTCTAGGCCGAGGAACAGGAAGACCTTCTTGTTGACCTTGATGACCGTCTCGCCCCACGGATGGTCCTCGTGGGTCTCGGGCAGCCCCAACGCGAAGGCCCGCAGTTCCGCACGCACGGTGTGCCAGTCGTCCATGCATGGACGGTACCGAAGACGGGCCCGCGCGGTCATCGGGGCGGTCGCCGGAACTCCGTGAGCCTGGCCTCGATGGCGTCCCTGATCCGGTCCCTGGCCTCCATCCGGGGGACGCCGGACATGAGCAGGCGGTCGTAGTCGGTGTCGAGGTGCCGGACCGACGCGATCACCGCCAGCGTGATGGCGTTCTCGTCGAGCGCCCTGGCCGCCGCCGTCCTGCCCACCCGGCCGCTGCCGCGCCGGCCGGCGTGCTCGGCGATCTCGCGGGCCCGCTCGGCCGGGCAGCCCGGGAACAGCCGGGCGATCTCGGCCGCCATCGCCGCCTGGAAGGCGACGTCCTGCTCGGCCCTGCGCACCTGGTCGCGCTCGCGGCGGCGCAGCCGCGCCTCCTCGTCGGCCAGGCAGCGCTCCTCGGCCGCGGCCAGCGCGGCCTCCTCGACCAGCACGCCCTGGCGCTGGTAGACCTTGCGCCGCCGGTTGTACCGGACGACCACCGCCGACAGCCCGCTCTCCTGCTTGGCCCGCCGGCTGAGCGCCCCGTTGCCCGCCGGCAGGAACACCAGGTGGTCCAGGTCGGCGCAGCTCAGGCAGTGGGGCCGGTCGTCCTCCATGATCAGGTACGGCCCGGTGTCGCCGCAGGACGCGCACGTCCACGGGTCCTCGGAGACCACGGCCACCAGGTCGGGGACCTTGCTCTGCCGCTCGGTGAGCCGCCGCACCCGGGCCTCGCTCAGATCGGGCGAGAGCCAGTGGACGCGGAAGGCGTCCTGCCCGTGGCCTGAGGTGAAGCGCAGGTCGCGCCGGTCGCGGGTGCCGGCCACGTATGGCGTCTCCACCGGCCGCAGCCCCTTGGCCAGGGCCCATTCCCGCAGCAGCCCGGCCGTGACGAGCAGCCGCTCCTCGTCCACCGCGGCCAGTTCGGCCAGCGTGCCGGCGCGGCCCTGCCGCCAGAGGTCCACGTGCCGGGACCGCAGCCAGCGCAACCCCGTCACGACGTCGATGAACGTCACGTAGTGGCGGTTGGTCAACGCGATCTCGGCTGCTTCTGCGACCCTGCGGGCCAGGTTGGGCTTGCTCACGCGGTCCAGTCTCCCGCGCCCTTTGTCGTGAGATGGCGAGACCCGCAGCTTTCCTTTTGGCTATTGCGGCAAGTAACCCCTTCGGATCTGGCATCTTGGGGGAAATCGTGCGCCTGCTCTGGCCTGCCGTACTCATGCTGGCCACCTCGTGTGGCGTCGCCGAGGACGGCTCGCAGCCCGTCGTGACGGGCGCGTTCGGCAGCAAGCCCGTCGTCGCCATACCTCGGGGGAAGCCGGGGCGCACGCCGCGGATCACGGTGCTCTCCATGGGCAACGGCCGGCGTACGGTCCCGGGGGACGTCGTGCTCGCCGACGTGGACATCCGGCGATGGTCGGGAAACAAGCCGTATCTCAGCACCTACGACGGCAACCAGCCCACCACGGTCGTCTTCGACGGCAGGCAGGTCTCCGAGACCTGGCGGGCCTCGCTCATCGACAGGCCGGCCGGCAGCCGGGTGATGCTGGTCAGCCCGGCCTCCGAGGCTCTGGGCCCGAACGTGCCGCTGACCGGCGTCTCGCCGGCCGACACGCTGGTGGTGGTCTTCGACATCCTCGGCGGCTACCCGCCCGACGCGCGGCTCGTCGGGCGGGCGCTGCCGGCGATCCCGTCCGACCTGCGGCCGGACTCCCCGCCCCGGACCCTCATCGACGGTTCGGGACGGGACGTCACGGCCGGTTCCAAGGTGGTCATCCAGTACGTGGCCGCGTCCTGGCCGTCCCGCACGGTGGTGGACTCGTCCTACCGGAAGGGCGGTCCCAGCGCCTTCACGCTCAGGCCCGGCTCGGTGCCGCCCGCCTGGCTGGAGGCGCTGGTCGGCAGCCAGGTCGGCAGCCGGCTGGCCGTGGGCTCCCCGGGGGACAGGCCCATGCTGTACGTGATCGACGTCCTCGACACGATCACGACTGCCTGAGCCGCCTCAGCCGCAGTGCTCGAACGGGCTGTCGTAGGCCGAGGCGCCGGCCTTGCCGCCCCACTTGACGCACGTGTTCGCGGCGGCGGCGTAGACCGGACCGGCGTAGTACCCGTAGTTGCCGGAGTCGGTCTTCCTGGTACTGCCCTGCACTTCCAGGTAGGCGGTCGTCGCGGTCGCCGTGCCGAGCGACTTCGCCTTCATGGTGACCACGCAGTTGTTGCCGTTGGAGCCGTTGTAGAGCAGGTAGACGGTCCCGTCGGTGCCGAGCCCGGCCGAGTCGATCACGTCGTAGCCGGCGCCGCAGGCCTCCTGCGGCGTGTACGGGTTGCTGGAGCCGCCGCAGTTCTTCGAGCTCAGCGTCTGCACCGGGTAGCCGAAGGTGACGCCGTTGAAGACGGCCTTCTGGATGTTCGACGGGTAGCTGGTGCCCAGGCGCACCTCGTAGTGCAGGTGGGGGCTGATGTTGTTGCCCGGCTTGCTGGTGTTGCCGACCGTGCCGACCTGCTGGCCCTGCGAGACGGCCTGGCCGGCGCTGACCAGCCGGGTGTTCAGGTGGGCGTAGTAGGTGGACCAGCCGCCGCCGTGGTCGATCTTGACGAGGTTGCCGTAGCCGTTGGTCGAGCCCTGGTGCGCCGAGATCACCACCGTTCCCGAGGCGGCGGCCACGACCGGGTCGCCGAGGTCGGCGTCGGCGGTGCTGCCCCTGTTGAAGTCGATCTCCCACGACTGGTGGGCGCTGCTCGCGCTGGAGTTGCCGGTCCAGGTCTGGCCGCAGGGGAACGGCATCTGGAAGTTCGTCGCGAGGAGCTGCGCCTGCGCGGACTCCGGCTCCGGGTCGGCGAAGGCGGGGGTCGTCGTGCCGAGGCCGAATAACAATGCCAGGCCGGCGACCATTGATCGGCTGAGCTTCATGGGGTGATCCTTTCCAGTGGGATCTGTGACACCAGAGTCCGCATTGGCCGCACAAGAATCATCCAGAACCGATACAAAGAGCTGTCAGATCTCCCGTAAAGGGGCTGATGCTGTCATGACGGTCACCTTCCACGTCCTCGGCCCGCTGGAGATCCGCTCCGCCGGCCGTCCCCTACGGATCTCCGGCGGCAAACCCCGCATGCTGCTGGCCACGTTGCTGCTGGAGGCGGGGCAGGTGGTCGGCGCCGACCGGCTCGCCGAGGTGCTCTGGCCGGGGCGCCCGCCGCGTTCGGCGCTGGCCAACGTGCGCACCTACGTCAGCTCGCTGCGGTCCCAGCTCGGCCCGGTCGGCCTGCGCGCCGCCGGGGCCGGCTACACCATCGACGTCGCCGACGGCGCGCTCGACCTTCGCCTGTTCGAGGAGCTGACCCGTCGCGGCGAGTACGGCGCGGCCCTCGCGCTCTGGCGCGGCGCGCCACTGAGCGACCTGCCGGGCAGCCCGGTCTGGGACCGCCGGATCGAGCACCTCCACCGGCTGCGGCTGCGGGCCGCCGAGTCGCTGATCGAGCGGCGCCTCAAGGCCGGCGACCACGACGGCGCCGCCGACGAGCTGCGCGGCCTGCTGGTCGAGCATCCCTACCGGGAGGACCTGTGGGGCCGGCTGCTGCTCGCCCTGCACCGCGGGGGCCGCAAGGCCGAGGCGCTGCGCACGTACGCGGCGGTCCGCGACCAGCTCGTGGACGAGCTCGGCGTCGAGCCGGGGGCCGAGCTGCGCGGCGCGTACGAGCTGATCCTGGCCGACGAGGGCCGGGCGGCGCCGGCCGTGCCCCGGCAGCTCCCGCCCGACCTGCCGGACTTCATCGGCCGGGCCGCCCCCCTGGCCGCGCTGGCCGGGACGTTCTCGGTCGCGGTGATCTCCGGCCCGCCCGGCGTGGGGAAGTCGGCCCTGGCCGTGCACGCCGCCCACCGCCTGCGCCCGGCCTTCCCCGCCGGGCAGCTCTACCTGGAGCTCGGCGGCAGGGCGCCGGGCGAGCTGCTGGCCGAGGCGCTGCGGGCGCTCGGCGTGACCGGCGCGCCGCCGACGCCCGGCGAGCGGTCGGCGCTGCTGCGGTCGCTGCTGGCCGAACGCCCGATGCTGGTCCTGCTGGACGACGCCCGCGACGCCGCCCAGGTACGCCCCTTGCTCCCCGGCAACGACAGCGCCGTGATCGTGACCACCAGGCGGCGGATCACCGAGCTGCCCGGCGCGCTGCGCGTCGAGCTCGCCGAGCTGTCGCCGGAGGAGTCGCTGGCGCTGCTCGGCGGCGTCGCCGGGGCCGGGCGGGTGGCCCGCGAACCGGCCGACGCCCTGGCCGTCGTCACGCTGTGCAGCGGGTCGCCTTTGGCGGTCAGGGCCGCCGGAGCCCGGCTGGCGGCCCGGCCCGGCTGGTCGCTGTCGGTGCTGCGCGAGCGGCTCGAAGAGGACTGGCTGGCCGAGCTGAAGGAGGTGCGGGCCTGCCTCGACGCCGGGTACCGCAGGCTGCCCGCGGAGGCGGCCCGTACCCTGAGCGCGCTCGGCGTCCTCGGGCCCGCCGCCGGGGCGCAGCCGGGCTGGGTGGTGGACGCGGCACTCGGCCGGCACGGCGCGCACGACGTCACCGACCTGCTCGTGGACGCCCACCTGCTGGACCCGGTCGGCACCGACGACGTGGGCCAGCCGCGCTACCGCGTGCCCGACCTCGTCGGCAGGCACGCCCGCGACCACGGCCCCGACCGCGGCGCGCTGGCCCGGGTGCTGGCGGCCTGGACGGCCACCACCGAGCACGCCATGGCCCGCCTGCCCACCACCGTCTTCAGCCTCACCGCGGCCAGGGCGGCCAGGTGGCGGCTGCCCGCGCGCACGCTCGACCGGCTCACCGCCGACCCGATCACCTGGTTCGAGTCGGAGCACGAGGCGCTGGCCGGAGCCGTGGACCTGGCGGCCGAGCTGGGCCTGGCCGAGTCGGCCTGGGGGCTGGCCGCCGCCATGGTGCCCTACCTCGACCTGCACTGCCACCTCGGCACCTGGCGCCGTACGCACACCGCCGCCCTGGCCGCCGCCCGCGCCGCCGGCGACCGGTACGGCGAGGCCGCCATGCTCAGGGGCCTGGCCCAGGTCAGCCTCTACCAGGACCGGTACGAGGAGTCCGCCGAGGGCTTCACCCTCTCCCGCCAGATATTTCACGAAATAGGAGACGTCAGGGCCGAGGCGACCTCGGTCTGCGGGCTCGGCGCCGTGAACCAGTTCCGCGGCCGGCACCTCCAGTCGCTCGGGTATCTGCGCCGGGCGCTGGCCATGTTCGTCGCCTCCGAGGACCGGCACGGCGAGGCGTTCGCCCGGCAGGCCATCGGCCGGGCCTGCCTGACCTCGGGCGACCTCGTCCAGGCGGCGGAGTCGCTGGGCGAGGCCATGCGGCTGGCCCAGGAGCTGGGGGACACCCACCGCGAGGGCTGCGTGTGCCTCCAGATGGGCCGGCTGCACCAGGCGATGTCGTTCCACCGGCACGCCCTGGAGATCTTCGAGTCGCTCGGCGACCGCCACTGCGGGGCGTACGCGCTGCAGAGCCTCGCGGGCCTCCAGGCGGCGCGCGGCGACCTGACCCGCGCCTCGACCGGCCTCGAACGCTCGCTGGAGGTCTTCCAGGAGCTCGGCGACCGCAGCGGCGAGGCGTCGGCCACCCAGCTGCTCGGCGAGCTGCACCGCTCGGCCGGGCGCACCGGCCTGGCCCTCGACTACCTCAGGCACGCCAGCGCCCTGCGCCGCAGCCTGCCGGCCTGAGGGGGACGTCAGGGACCGGAGACCAGGCGGCGGACCAGCCGCCGCAGCCGCGACTGCTGCAACGGCACGCCCTGCAGCGCGTCGAGCGCCTCGGCGGCGCTCGGCCGCTTGGCCGGGGAGTGGTCGAGCATCCGGCGCACCACGTCGGGGACGTCGGGACCGTGGGCGTCGGAGCTGGTCGGGAGCTGCCCGGTGAGCAGCTGGTAGGCGATGGCCCCCGCCGCGTAGACGTCGGACGCGGTGGTCATCCGGTCGGGACGCTCCTGGCACTCGGGCGCCACGTAATGGGCGTCGAGCACGTTGCCCAGCTCGTGGGCGACCGTGTAGTTGCGTGGCCCCGGCTTGGCGTAGTCGAAGCCGGTCAGCACCGCGTGCCCGTCGTCGGTGACCAGCACGCACCCGGGCGTGAGCGCCCGGTGGACGACGCCGTTGGCGTGCGCGTGCGCGAGCCCGCGCAGCAGGTCCTGGATCACGCCCAGCCGGGCCCCCTTGCCCAGCGACAGGTGCAGCGCCTCGCCGTGGACGTCGTCGAGCACCAGCACGAACCGGCTCTCGTCGTCGATGGCGAAGAAGTCGCGCGAGCGCACGACGCACGGATGGGGCGGGATGCGGGCCAGCGACTGGTAGGCGTTGGCGATGCGCTGACGCTCGGCGGCCCGCGCCTCGTGGTCGGCCAGCGGGTCGGCCTGGTAGACCCGCAGCAGCACGGTCTCGCTGCCCGGCAGCGTGGCGTTGAACGCGCGGTATTCGGTGACCTTGGCGTCGCCGCCGAGCTGCTCCTCGACCTCCCAGTTGCCGAACCTGGGCGGCGCGGTGCTGCGGCGCACGGTGTGGTTGAGCGCGTCGAGCACCGCCGTCAGGTAGGGGCGCACGTCGGGGCTGCACCCCCGCCTGACCCGCGAGACGTCGCCCAGCGTGGCCACCAGGCCGGGCAGGTCGGTGACGTTGGGGGCGTCGCGGCCGGCCTGGTCGACCAGCTCGGCGTCGGGCGAGGTGAGCACGACCAGGCTGTCGACGTAGACGCGTTCGAGCTGGGTGGCCCTGGACACCAGCAGGCCCTTGAGCGCCTTGGCCGTGCCCCGCAGCTTGGTCACCGGAGAGCCGAACGCCTCCCGGCGCGGCGGGTACCAGCGGGTGCCGGACACCTCGATGCGGCCGCGGGTGCCCTTGACGTCGACGACCACGAGCGAGTGGGCGGTCAGCACGAGCAGGTCGACCTCGAACACGTCGTCGCCGCGCGGGACCTCGACGTTGTGCAGCAGCAGCCAGTCGGCGGGGGCGTGGTCGCGCAAGTAGGAGATCACGCGCCGTTCGGCGTCGTTGACCGGCCGTCCTCCGCCGACGATCTGTGCCATGGCGCCTATCCTCGCACGGTTCTCCATTGACAACATGCTGTCGAAATGACAGTATGTTGTCATGAAGGGAATCATCCACCACGCCGTCTACGACACCTTCGCCGACTGGGAGACCGGGCACGCGACCGCCCATCTGCGCAGGGAGCGCTTCCAGCGCGAGCCGGGGGCGTACGAGATCGTCAACGTCGGCCTGACCGGCGAGCCCGTCGTCAGCATGGGCGGCCTGCGGGTCACCCCGGGCCTCGCGCTCGACCGGCTCACGCCCGAGGGCAGCTCGCTGCTCATCCTGCCGGGGGCCGACCTGTGGGACGCGGGTGACGAGCTGGCGCCGTTCGCCCGCGAGGCGCGCGAGTTCCTGGAGGCGGGGGTGCCGGTGGCGGCCATCTGCGGCGCCACGGCCGGCCTCGCCCGCGAGGGCCTGCTCGACGACCGCGGCCACACCAGCGCGGCGCTGCCGTACCTGGGGGCCCAGCAGGGCTACGCCGGAGCCGGGCACTACCAGGAGGCGGACGCCGTGCTCGACGGCGACCTCGTCACCGCCGGCCCGACCGAGCCCGTCGCCTTCGCCCGGGAGATCTTCCGCCGGCTCGACGTCTACCGGCCCGACGTCCTCGACGCCTGGCACCGCCTGTTCGGCGAGAGCGACGCCTCGGCGTTCGAGGTGCTGATGGCCGCATGACCCCCGGCGGCAGCCCCGACCCCGGAGACCCCCTTGCCCGCCGCGACGGGAGCGGTGGCGGGCGAGGTGGGAGCGGTGACGGCGGTGAGAGCGTGGCGGCCGAGCTGCTGTCCGGTCTGGCCCTGGCGTCGTTCCGGCTCAACGGCCAGTTCCTGCACGTGGCGGAGGAGCTGGCCAAGCCGGCGGGCATGACGGCGGCCTGGTGGCAGGTGCTGGGCGCCGTCCTGGGGGAGCCGCTGCCCGTGGCGGGGATCGCCCGGGTGATGGGCATGACCCGCCAGGGTGTGCAGCGCATCGCGGACCTGCTGGTGGAGAGGGGCCTGGCCGAATACCGGCCCAACCCCGCCCACCGCCGCGCCAAGCTCCTCCAGCCGACGGAGGCGGGCCGCGAGGCGATCGCCGGGATCGTCCCGGGCCACCGCGAGTTCGCCGACCGCCTGGTGGACGTGCTCGGCCTCGACGCCGCCCGCGAATCCCTGACCGCCCTCCACCGCCTGACCGCCGCCCTCGACCACCTGATCACCCCCTGACCCGGCCTCTCCCGCGCGTCCCGCCCCCTCCCTGTCCTTCGACGGGAGGGGGCGGTTTTGGTTCGGGGGCGTTCTCGCAGGTCAGCGGGACATCCGGCTCGACCGTCGTCCGGTTATAGCGGAACAGCACCTGCGAGGCGATCACCTGGATAACCACTCACCTGGTCGCCAAATTCGCCGAACTCGGGCCCCGGCGTCGTAGGTCGTTCCTCAAGTTTCGGGTGATCGTTGCCTGAACGGCAGGGCACGAACGCCCCAACATCGCCGCCGGAAGGCCAAAAGAATCCCGTTCACCGGGCAGCCCGACCGGGATATATGCAGTGCCCCGTCGATGAGCGCGGAAACCGAGTGCCAAGAAATCGAGGCGTCTCCTTGACCTTCGTTAGGGCATTCCGAGTTGCGATTTTCGCTGCCTGCCGCGATGGTTATTTGCGGCACCTCACAGCCCTGCACAAACGACCATGGCGCACAAATTCAGCGCCGATCCATGGAGGAAAGCAAACATGATCCGTCGCATTCTGGCCGGTGCAGCTATCGCGGTCACCGCTCTCGGCTTCTCCGCCTCCGCCGCGTCCGCGGACGTCGGCCCCAACCCGTACAACAACGGGCAGAGCATCCTGAGCCAGCTGAGCATCCTCGACGACCTGACGGCGCTGAACGATGTCGCCAACGACTCCATCAAGTACATCGACATCCTCACCCTGCTGCACCTGAACGACATCGAGGCCAACGTCCTCAACAACCAGGACAAGTACGGCGACAACAACTGAGCCTCCTCGCGTGGCGTAGGCAGGAAGACGATCGGCGACCCGCAGGAGAATTCGCGGATCCGCCCGGCCAAGGTCGCCTTCCTGGTGCCTTGAGGTGGACCGAAAGTACGGGCCGTGGCATTTCGCGAGGCCACGGCACGGGCTTGGTGCGCACCGAGCTCTGAACGCCTCGCGGCCCAGGTCGATCACTGCAGGACGACCTGGGCCGCGGGGCTCACGCGTAGGCGCACCCGGCTCCGCGCGGGCCCGGCCGGCGAACTCGGCCAGCCGGGCTCGGCCTAGGCGTCGGAACGGCCCGGGCTCGGGCGTACGACGCCCAGGAAGCGCGGCCGTTCCAGCGCGTCGAGCCGGACGAACTCGCCGCTGAAGGGCGCGTGCACGATCTGCGTGCCGTCCACCGCGAGCGCCACGTGCTCGGGGCCGGGGGTGTCGACGTCGCTGTCGTAGAACACCAGGTCCCCGGGCTGGATCTCCTCCCGCGGTATCCGGATCCCGGACCGCCACTGCTCGTACGTCGTCGTCCCGATGGCCACGCCGGCCCGCGCCCACGCGTACTCGGTGAGGCCCGAGCAGTCGAATCCCCAGGTCCTGGCCCCCTTGCCGATTCCGAATCCGGGGCCGCCCGGACCGCCGCCGCCCCACGAGTACGGGACGCCGATCATCTCTATCGCCGCCCGCAGCGCGATCGAGCCCGCCGCCGACCGGACGGCCGGGGCCTGCGCGCGGCACCCGTGCGGATGGCAGCCCGCGGCGCCCTGCGCGGGCATCGAATGGGAAACGCACACAATGGTGTGCGCCAATGCAATAGCCAACGATCGCAGTAGTCCGTTCATGGCATATTCGGCACCCCCGCGTGGCCGGCCGCGCCGCCGTTACGGCACGGCGTTTCAAGCGACTTCTCCCGATTACCTGCTCCGGGAGTATGGGGATAAAACAACCCGCCGTGCCCGACGAGTCACATTATTTCGGGGCATTTCGGGATGTCTTTCGCCCGATCGACGGCCAAGGAATAAGTGCGGGTACTTGACTTTGGCTTAGCATATTTTCCTTGCGGCCCACCGCAGCCCCACGAGATCGTTATTCGCGAAATTCCTGCCACTCGGGAGGCGGGGTAATAAATGATGACGCGCACCGCTGCGCCGATTCCGATGAAAGGGAAGTAAAAAATGATGCGTCGCATTCTCACCGGTGCAGCCATCGCCGGCGCGCTGTTCGGGTTCACCGCCACGAGCGCCTCGGCCGACGTCGGCCCCAACGCCTACAACGGCGGCAAGGCCATCCTGAGCCAGCTGTCCATCCTGGACGACCTGACGCTGGCCAACGACGTCCTCAACGACTCCGTCAAGTACATCGACGTCCTCACCGCCCTGCACCTCCAGGACATCGAGCTCAACGTCCTGGACGCCCAGAGCAACTACGGCGACAACAACTGAGACCGCTGACCGGCGGCGGTCCGTCCGCGCGCCCGTCAGGCTGACCCGAAGGCGTTCCGGCAGCCACGACCCCTCGTGGCGGCACCTTGCCGAACGCCCCCGGATCGGCCGCGGCGGGACGCGTGCGGGCCCCGCCGAGAGGACGGTCCGAAGCCGGCCCAGCCCTGCGTGCTGGGCCGGCTTCGTGCGTCTGCAGAGACCGGTGCAACCCTTCATTATTCGGCTGCAATTCGGTCATTTTCTCCTGAACATTACATAGCGAAACATACTTCGTGTAATCTGGTTTCGGGTTAATCGTCAGCGCGGCGAAGGAACCGCGACCTCCTCAGGGCGGCCACCACGGCCGGGAGGAAGCTTGACGGTCATCCCACCGGCAACCCCCTGTCCATAGCTGTTGGGGGGTGCGCACGTCGTGAACGATCTCGAAGAGCGGCTGCTCTATCAGGACGGGCAGCTCAGCATCACGCTGCGGGTCGTCCCCGGAGCCCCGGCCGTCGCCCTGTCCGGCGAGGTCGACGTCACCAACAGCCCCGCGCTCGCCAGCACGCTGTCCGACTCGCGCGGGGGCAGCACGTACATCGTGGTCGACACCGGCGAGCTGACCTTCGTCGACCTGTCCGGGCTGCGGGTGCTGGCGCTGCCCGCGCTGCCCCCGGACGAACGGTGGATCCGGCTGCGCAACGTCACGCCGCACCTGCGACGTCTGCTGCGCATGATGGGCTGGTTCTACGCCCCGCGCCCGTACGACGTGCCGCTGTAGAACAGGGTCGCCGCCGAGGTGCCGAGCCCGTGGGGGCCGGACAGCCGGAAGGCCGGCGGCCGGTGGTGCCGGCGCAGGGACGGCTCGTCGTAGCGGAGACAGCCGCGGTGCCAGTTGAGAATGCCGGTCAGCCAATGGCGGCAGTCGGCCAGGAACGCGTCGAGCGTCTGCCGCGCCGCGCAGTCGAGCCCGAGGTCGTCGCACAGGATCGGCAGCTCGTGCGCGGCGATGTGCTGGAACTGCTTCATCCGCGAGGTCAGCAGGTCGTTGACGATGCCGAGCGCGGCCGGGTAGTCGCAGTCGAAGAAGTTCTGGACCACCAGGACGCAGTTGTGCAGCTCGCCCTCGAACTCGATCTCCTTCTGGTACGAGAAGATGTCGTTCAGCAACATCCCGCAGTCCATGACCGCGTTCTCCAGCGCCCGCATCGGGCCGCTCTCGTACAGCGCCTCGGGCAGCGCGTACGCGTGCCGCAGCCGGCACAGGCTCATCGTCAGCTCCGAGCCGAAGGTGAGCCGGCGCATCTCCAGGTAGTCCACCGGGTCGGGGATGTGCCGGGCCGCCTCGTTGCCCAGCTCCCAGAGCCAGCCCTCGCACATCGTCACGACCGACCGCCGCAGCTGCGCGCGGGCGCCGGCCGGCATCGGCCCCGCCGTACGCGCCCACAGGTCGGCCAGGCCGCGTTCGAGCGCGCTCACGGGCGGCGGCGCTGGCGTGCCGTCCAGCGGCATGAACGCCGCGAGCCTGGACACCGTGACCTTGGCCGCCGCCAGGTTGCCCGACCGGCCGAAGACGACGGGGAAGTAGTCGTCGCCGTAGGTGCCCCAGCACAGCCAGTGCGAGGCCAGGTCCAGCTCCTCGGGGGTGGCGTCGGGATGCAGGCCCGCCGCGCACAACGGCAGGTCGTAGTCGGCCAGCTTCTCGGCGTCCCAGACCGCCGAGCCCACGACGCCCGGCTGGGCCTCCAGCAGGCCCATGGACGCGCACCAGGTCACCGCGTTGCGCCGGGCCCCGTCGAGGTGGGGGGACAGGCGCAGCTCGAAGGGCACGTACAGCTCGGGGATCTGCGAGGGGCCGACGCGCTGCCGCCCGGTGTGGGCGAAGTTGCGCAGCCGCTTGGCCCCCGTGCCGGCGACCAGCGACTTCGCGCCGAGCGGCCGGGCCGTCTTCGCGCCCTTGTTCATGTAGCGGCTCGACCGCAGGTGCCACTCGTGCCCGCCGGACTGCCAGTCCTGCAGCCCCTTGACGTAGGCCAGCACGCCCATCGCCGACAGCGGATCGACGGCGTGCTCGACGAACAGCGGGCCCAGCTCGCCCAGCGCGGTGTGCTCGAACTGCTGCATGCGCGAGGTGAGCAGGTCGTTGACGGCGTCGGCGGCCTCCTGCGTCGTGCACCCGAGGAACGTCTCCAGCACCAGCACGCCGTTGCTCAGCTCGCCCTCGTCCCTGACCTCGCGCTCGTAGGAGAACAGGTCGTTGCGCAGGTGCACGGCGTCGGAGAAGCTGTCCTTCAGCACCCGCAGCGGCCTGGTGTCGGCCAGCCGGGCGGGGATCTCGGCCCGCACCGCGTGCTCGACCAGCCCCGCCGACCAGGGCGCGCCGCCCACCTTGCGGCGCATCTCGATGTACTCGACCGGGTTGGCGATCCGGCCCTCGTTGATGTTGGACAGCTCCCAGATCGACTCGTTGAGCAGGTGGCGGGTGCTCTCGGCGAACCGCCGCCGCCAGTCGGCCGACATGCCCGGCACCGTGCGCAGCCACAGGTCGGCCAGGCCCGCCTCGACCGGGTTGGCCGGCTCCGGCATGGACAGGTCGGCGCCCATCGGCATGAACCGGGGAAGCCGGTCGAGGTGCCGCTTGCCGCCCTGGATGTCGCCGGAGCGCTTGAAGACATCGAGGAAGTGGTCGTCGAAGAAGAACACCCAGACGTACCAGTCGGTGATCAGGCACAGCTCGGCGCCGTCGCAGTCGGGGTGGGTGTAGGCGCACATCAGGGAGTAGTCGTGGCCGTCGAGGTCGGCCTCCTCCCAGACGCCCGATCCCTCCAGCATGCCCATCTCGCGCGCCCACAGCTTGGAGTGCGTACGGGCCTCCTCCAGATGCGGGTTGAGCCGCGCCGGGTACGGCATGTAGAAGTCGGGCAGTTCGAACGGCTGAGCCATCAGCTCGCGACCTCCACGTCCTCCAGCACCCCGAGCGCGTCGGGCACCAGCACCGCGCACGAGTAGTAGGCGCTGACCAGGTACGACATGACGGCCCTCCGGTCGATGCCGGTGAGCTTCACGCTGAGCCCCGGCTCCCGCTCGTCGGGCACGCCGGTCTGGAACAGGCCCACGACGCCCTGGTCCTTCTCGCCGGTGCGCATGCACAGGATCGAGGTGGTGCCCGCCCGGCTGATCGGAATCTTGTCGCACGGCAGGATGGGCACCCCGCGCCACGACTGCACGGGCACGCCCTCGATCTCGGCGGTGTCGGGATAGACGCCCCGCGCGCTGCACTGCCGGCCGAAGGCCGCGATCGCCCGCGGGTGGGCCAGGAAGAACCGCGACTTCTTGCGCCGGCTGACCAGGTCGTCCAGGTCGTCGGGGGTGGGCGGACCGGTCAGCGTGCGGATGCGCTGGCTCGGGTCGACGTTGTGCAGCAGGCCGAAGTCGCGGTTGTTGACCAGCTCGCGCTCCTGCGACTCGCGCACCGCCTGGACGGTGAGCCTGAGCTGCTGCTCGGTCTGGTCCATCGGGTCGCCGAACAGGTCCGCGACCCGGGTGTGCACGCGCAGCACGGTCTGCGAGACGCTGAGCTCGTACTCGCGCGGGCCCGGGTCGTAGTCAACGAACGTGCCCGGCAGCGTGTGCTCGCCCCGGTGGCCGGCCGACAGCTCGATGGCCGCCTCGCCGTGCTTGGTCTGGGGGGCCGCCCGCCGGGCGCGGTGGCGGTCGAGCCGGTCGCGCAGGGCGGGCGTGCTCTCGGCCAGCGCGCGCAGCTCCTCCCACGGCAGCGCCAGCACCGTGCACCTGGTGCCGGCCTCCAGCGTGTCGTGCCGTACGGCCCGCTCGCCCGGCGGTTCGGTCCCGGCGTGGTCGCCCTCGCCGAGGGTGCCGAGCACCAGGCGGTTGCCGTAGTCGCCCGGCTGGAACCGGGTGACCCGGCCGTCGGCGACCAGGATGATCTCGTCTGCCGGCCGTCCGGCCCGCGCGATCGTGTCGCCGCGGGCGTACTCCCGCTGCTCGAACAGCCCCGCGAGGGTGTCGAGCAGACGGGCGTCGTCGAGCCCGTGCAGCGGCGGCAGCTCGGTCAGGCTCGGCGGCACCACCCGCACCCGGGCGCCGGTGCGCGAGAAGCTCACCCGGCCACCGCCGACCATGTAGGTGAGCCGCCGGTTCACCCGATAGGTGCCGGCGGTGTCCACCCACGGAAGCATCCGCAGCAACCAGCGGGAGGAGATCTCCTGCATCTGCGGAGGCGTCTTGGTCGTCGTGGCGAGTTTCCGCGCCGCGGCGGTATCCAGGCTCAGCCGCTGATCCGACTCCGTCAACACAAACACCACCAATTCTTGGACCGGACGGACGAAGGGGCTGCTAGCCGTTCCTGCCGAGCTCGACGTCCTCCAGGACGCCGAGCGCGTCGGGCACCAGGACGGCGGCCGAGTAGTAGGCGCTGACCAGGTAGGAGATGATCGCCTTCTCGTTGATGTTCATGAAGCGCACCGACAGGCTGGGCTGGTACTCGTCGGGGATGCCGGTCTGGTGCAGGCCGACGACGCCCTGGTTCTCCTGGCCCGTACGCATGAGCAGGAACGACGTGGTGCGCTTGCCGGTGACCGGGATCTTGCTGCACGGGAAGATCGGCACGCCGCGCCAGGCCGGGATGCGGTGGCCGTTGACCTCGCTGGCCTGCGGGTAGAGGCCGCGCTTGCTGCACTCCCTGCCGAACGCGGCGATGGCCTGCGGGTGCGCGAGGAAGAAGGCCGGCTCCTTCCAGACGACGGCCAGCAGGTCGTCGAGGTCGTCGGGCGTGGGCGGGCCGGAACGGGTGCGGATGCGCTGGCTGAAGTCGGCGTTGTGCAGCAGGCCGAACTCCCGGTTGTTGATCAGCTCGTGCTCCTGGCGCTCGCGCAGGGCCTCGATCGTGAGGCGGAGCTGCTGGTCGAGCTGGCTCATCGGCTGGTTGTACAGGTCGGAGACCCGGCTGTGCACCCGCAGGACCGTCTGGGCGACGCTCAGCTCGTACTCGCGGGGGGACTGCTCGTAGTCCACGAACGTGCCGGGCAGCGCGACCTCGCCGGAGTGGCCGGAGGACATGTCGATCGCGGCCTCGCCGTAGGCGTTCTGGGCGTGGTCGCCGGCCGCCTGCCGGCTCTGGATGTGCTCGCGCAGCGACGGTGACTGCTCGGCCAGCTGCTCGAAGGTCTGCCTGGACAGGGTGAGCACGGTGGTGTGCGTCTTGGCCGTGGCGGTGAAGTCGTACGTGCCGCCGCCGGTCAGCGCCTGCTCGCCGAGGTGGTCGCCGTCGGCCAGGACGCCGAGGTTCTGCTCGTCGCCGTAGGCGCCCTGCCCGACCTTGCCGACCCGGCCGTGGGCGATCAGCACGAGCTGGTCGGCCGGGTCGTCCTCCCTGACGATGGCCTCGCCCGGCTCGACCTCGCGCTGCTGGAAGCGGTCGGCCAGCGCTTCGAGCACCTCCATGTCGTCGAAGCCGCGCAGCATGGGCAGCTCGGTCAGCTCGGCCGGGATGACCCGCACGTCGGAGCCGGTCGTGGAGAACGTGATGCGCCCGTCGCCGAGCGTGTACGTCAGGCGCCTGTTGACCCGGAACACGCCACCGGAGCACTGCACCCACGGCAGCAGCCGCAGCAGCCACCTGGAGGTGATCTCCTGCATCTGCGGGGGCGTCTTGGTGGTGGTCGCGAGCTGTTTGGCGGCCTCGGTACTGAGGCTGAGCTGCCCGTTGCCGTTCAAGGGCGCGCTGGAGTCGGTGGTTTCTGTCATGGTGCACCGCCAATCTCGGTGTGGGGTCTAGCCGGGGTTGCGGGAGGAACGGAGTTCCAGGGGGAGGGAGAAGGTGAGCGTCTCCTCGGTCACGGTCACGGGCTCCACGTCGGTGTAGCCGTGGCCGGCGAGCCAGCCGAGCAGGTCCTCGACCAGCACGTCGGGTACGGACGCGCCGGAGCTGACCCCGACCGTGCCGACGCCGCCGAGCCATCGCGGGTCGGCGTCGGCGGCCCGGTCGACCAGGTGGGCGGCGGGGGCGCCGGCGTGCAGCGCGACCTCGACCAGCCGCCGGGAGTTGGAGGAGTTGGCCGAGCCGACGACGATGACCAGGTCGCAGCGGGGGGCGATGCGGGTGATCGCCTCCTGGCGGTTCTGGCTGGCGTAGCAGATGTCGTCGCTCGGCGGGTCGGCCAGCTGGGGGAAACGGTCGCGCAGCTCGGCGACGGCGCCCATGGTCTCGTCGACCGAGAGGGTGGTCTGCGACAGCCAGGTCATGCGCGCCGCGCCGCTCGCGGTGACCTCGTGGGGCCTGGCCGGATCGACGACGTGGATGCGGCCTGGCGCCTCGCCGAGGGTGCCCTCGACCTCCTCGTGCTCGGCGTGGCCGATGAGCACGATCTCGTGGCCGGCCTCGGCCAGCCGCACCGCCTCCTTGTGCACCTTGGTGACCAGGGGGCAGGTGGCGTCGATCGTGCGCAGGCCGCGGCCCCCGGCCTCCTGCCGGACCGCGGGGGAGACGCCGTGGGCCGAGAAGATCACCAGCGCGCCGTCCGGCACCTCGTCGAGCTCGTCGACGAAGACCGCCCCGCGCTCGGTGAGGTCGGCCACCACGAACGTGTTGTGCACGATCTGCTTGCGCACGTAGACCGGTGGCCCGAAGCGCCGCAGCGCCTCCTCCACGGAGAAGATGGCCCGTTCGACGCCCGCGCAGTAACCGCGCGGGGCCGCGAGCAGTACGCGTCCCATCGGAGAGCCCCCTACTTGGTACGGTGCGCGAGCTGGTCGGCCAGGACGGACAGCGCACTGCCGGCCTCGGGCCCGATCGGCGCCCGGGCCAGGGCGGCCGTGGCCTCGCCCACGCGTTCGTCGATCATCGACTCGACCTGGTCGAGCGCGCCGGTGTCGATGAGGATGGTGCGCAGCCCGACGGCCTGCTCCTCGGTGAGCGCCGGGTTGCCGTGCCAGGCGCGCAGGTAGCCGAGCTGCGCGGGCGAGGCGTGCGCCATGGCGTGCGCGATCAGCACCGTGTGTTTGCCCTCGCGCAGGTCGTCGAGCGCCGACTTGCCGGTCTCGGCCGCCGACCCGAACGTGCCCAGCACGTCGTCGCGCAGCTGGAACGCCTCGCCGAGCGGCACGCCGAACCGGGAGAAGGCGTCGAGCAGCTCGGGTGCGGCGCCGGCCAGGGCGCCGCCGATCTGCAACGGCCGCTCGACGGTGTACTTGGCCGTCTTGTAGCGGATCACCGTGAGCGCCTCCGGCACGCTCGCGCCGGCGCGGAGCTGGGCGAGGATGTCGAGGTACTGGCCGCTGATGACCTCGGTGCGCATGGCGTCGAAGAGGTGGTGGGCGGCGCGCAGGCGGACGGGCTCGACGCCGCACGACGACAGCAGGGTGTCGGACCAGGCCAGGCTGAGCGTGCCGAGCAGGATGCCGCCCGCGTGCCCGAACGCCTCCGCGGACGGGCCGTCGTGGAGGTCGGCGAGGTTGCGGTGGATGGTCGCCCGGCCCCGGCGCAGCTCGCTGCCGTCCATGATGTCGTCGTGGATGAGCAGCCCGGCGTGGCACAGCTCCAGGGCCGCCGCGGCGCTGACGATCTCGTCGCAGTCGGCGCCGCCCGCGCCCCGCCAGCCCCAGTAGCACAGCAGGGGGCGGATGCGTTTGCCGCCGCCGAGGATGAACTCGGTCAGCAGCCGGTAGGCCGTCTGCACGTCGGGATCGGAGACAGGCGAACGCCATGTCTCAAGGAAGTCGGCGAGGCGTCGCTCGATCCGTGATCCGAGGTAGTGCTGAGTGAAGCTCACCGGCATCCGCTCGGCTCCTTCTGGTCGGGACGCACTACCAATAGTTACTACTTGAATACAGAGCGTGTAAAGTGTCTTGGGGCTTTCAACTATTCTTTTGGCTCACCGCAACACCGTCAGGGGATGTCATGACGACCCTGTTGCCGTACGTTTCCACTCCCCAAGACCTGCGCGCCCTGCCCGCCGAGCTGCTGCCCGGCCTCGCCCGCGAGATCCGCGACTTCCTGGTCGAGAAGGTGAGCGCCCGCGGCGGGCACCTCGGCTCCAATCTCGGCGTCGTCGAGCTCACGATCGCCCTCCACCGCGTCTTCGACTCGCCCGGCGACGCCATCGTCTTCGACACCGGGCACCAGGCGTACGTCCACAAGATCCTGACCGGGCGGCGCGACGCCTTCGACGCCCTGCGCTGCCGCGGCGGCCTCAGCGGCTATCCGAGCCGGGAGGAGTCCGTGCACGACCACGTCGACAACTCCCACGCCTCCGCCGCGCTCGCCTACGCCGACGGGCTGGCCAAGGCGCGCCTGCTGACCGGCGACGCCGGCCGGGCGGTGGTCGCCGTGGTCGGCGACGGCGCGCTCACCGGCGGACCGGCCTGGGAGGCGCTCAACAACCTGGGCGCCGCCCGCCACCGGCCGGTCGTCGTCGTGCTCAACGACAACGGCCGCTCCTACGCCCCCACCCACGGCGGCATCGCCGACCACCTCGCCCGCCTGCGCACGGCCGCCGACGTGACCGTCTTCGAGCAGCTCGGCCTGCGCTACCTGGGCCCGGTCGACGGCCACGACATCGCCGCGCTCGAAGCGGTCCTGCGCGCCGCCCGCGAGCTGCGCGCCCCCGTCGTGGTCCACTGCGTCACCCGCAAGGGCCGCGGCTACGACCCGGCCGAGCGCGACCACGACGAGCACCTGCACGCGATCCCGGCCACCGATCCGGCCACCGGCCGCCCCCTCGCGGCCGGCGCCGCCACCTGGACCGACGCGTTCGCCCGCCACCTGTGCGTGCTCGGCGAGCGCCGCGACGACCTGGTGGCCGTCACCGCCGCGATGCCGGGGCCGACCGGGCTGGCCTGCTTCGGGCGGCGCTTCCCCGGCCGCATGTTCGACGTCGGCATCGCCGAGCAGCACGCGCTGGCCTCGGCGGCGGGCATGGCCATGGCGGGCCTGCACCCCGTGGTCGCCGTCTACGCGACGTTCCTCGGGCGCGCCCTCGACCAGGTGCTGATGGACGTCGCCCTGCACCGGCTGCCGGTGACGCTCGTGCTCGACCGGGCCGGGCTCACCGGCCCCGACGGGCCCAGCCACCACGGCATGTGGGACCTGGCGGCGCTGGCCATGGTGCCCGGCATGCGGGTGGCCGCGCCGCGCGACGTCCGCCGGCTGTGCGAGCTGCTGGAGGAGGCGGTCGAGCACCCCGGGCCCACCGCGCTGCGCTTCCCCAAGGCGGCCGCCGGTCCCGAGCTGCCGCGCGTGGGGCGGCTCGGCGACGTCGACGTGCTCTTCGCGGGCGGTCCCGACGTGCTGCTGGTGGCGGTCGGGCCGATGGCCGGGCCGTGCCTGGGCGCGGCGGCCATGTTGTCGGCCGCCGGGATCGGCGTGACCGTGGTCGACCCCCGCTGGGTGATCCCGGTCCCGGCCGGTCTGCGCGGGCCGGCCGGGGCCGCCCGGCTGGTGGTGACCGTCGAGGACGGCCTGGCCGCCTGCGGGGCCGGCGCCCTGCTCCGGCAGGAGTGCGGGCCCCGGCAGCACATCGTCAACCTCGGCTTGCCGCGCGAGTTCGTCGCGCACGGGAGCCGGGCCGGGCTGCTCGCCGAGGCCGGGCTCACCGGTCAGGGCATCGCGCACACCGTTCGAAGGGAGCTGGACAGGTGGCCGCTGTAGATCTCGGACTGCCGGTGCGACATCGGGCGCGCAGGGCGTCCAGGCAGGTCATGGTGGGGTCCGTGCCGGTGGGGGGCGACGCGCCCGTCTCGGTGCAGTCGATGACGACGACGGTGACGGCCGACGTCAACGCCACGTTGCAGCAGATCGCCGAGCTGACGGCGGCGGGCTGCCAGATCGTCCGCGTCGCGGTGCCGACCCAGGACGACGCCGACGCGCTGCCGGAGATCGCGCGCAAGTCGCAGATCCCGGTCGTCGCCGACATCCACTTCCAGCCGCGGTACGTCTTCGCCGCCATCGAGGCGGGGTGCGCGGCGGTCCGGGTCAATCCCGGGAACATCAAGAAGTTCGATGACAAGGTGGGTGAGATCGCGCGGGCCGCGGCCGGCGCGGGGGTGTCGATCCGCATCGGGGTGAACGCCGGTTCGCTCGACCCCCGGCTGCTGGCCAAGCACGGCAGGGCCACGCCGGCCGCGCTGGTGGAGTCGGCGCTGTGGGAGTGCTCGCTGTTCGAGGAGCACGGCTTCCGCGACATCAAGCTCTCCGTCAAGCACCACGACCCGCAGGTGATGACGGCGGCCTACCGGATGCTGGCCCGCAGCTGCGACTACCCGCTGCACCTCGGCGTCACCGAGGCAGGGCCGCTCATGCAGGGCACGATCAAGTCGGCGGTGGCGTTCGGGATCCTGCTCGACGAGGGCATCGGCGACACGATCCGCGTCTCGCTGTCGGCGCCGCCGGTGGAGGAGGTCAAGGTCGGGATCGGCATCCTGGAGTCGCTGGGGCTGCGGCGGCGCAGGCTGGAGATCGTCTCCTGCCCGTCGTGCGGGCGGGCCCAGGTCGACGTGTACGGGCTGGCCGAACGGGTCACCGCGGCGCTCGACGGGTTCCCCCATCCGCTGCGGGTGGCGGTGATGGGCTGCGTGGTCAACGGGCCGGGCGAGGCCAGGGAGGCGGACCTGGGCGTGGCCTCGGGCAACGGCAAGGGGCAGATCTTCGTCAGGGGCGAGGTGGTCCGCACCGTCCCCGAGTCGCGGATCGTGGAGACGCTGGTCGAGGAGGCCCTGCGGCTGGCCGCGGACGCGTCCTGACGGTCGTGGCAAGCGCATGGGCCGGGCGATGTCCCTGACGGAGGAGTGGGACATCGCCCGGCCGCGCGGTCCAGGTCGTGAGGGGGTATCTCCGCCCTGGACGTCTAGAGGCTCAGACGCGCTGCCAGAGGGCCGGCACGTTCGGCGGCTCCCAGCCGGGCTGGGCGGTGTGCCCCTGGAGGCAGCGGTAGGTCGAGCCGCCGTACGTCACCGTCGCGCCGGCCGCGTACGTCGTGCCCGCGGCCCACGTGCCGCCCGGGTTGTTGGTCGGGGTGACGGTCGGCGTGCTGGTCGGGCCGGGGCCGCCGCCCTGGGTGGCGAGGGTCAGGCCGTAGGCGGACAGGATCTCGTTGACCGGCTGGAAGTACGTCGTGCCGCCGGAGCTGCAGTTGCCCGAGCCGCCCGACGTCACGCCCTGGGCCTGGTCGCCGGAGATGAACGAGCCGCCGGAGTCGCCGGGCTCGGCGCAGACGTTGGTCCGCGTCACGCCGGAGACGGTGCCCTCCTGGTAGGTGACGCTGGTGTTGAGCTGCTGGACCGAGCCGCAGTGGTAGCCGGTGGTCGATCCGGCGCGGCAGACGGCCGAGCCCACCTGGGCCACGGTCGAGCCGCGGACGGGCAGGATGCCGGCGCTGTAGCCGTACACCACGCCGGTCGGGGTCCACTGGCCGTTGACCTCGACCCAGGAGTAGTCGTTGCCCGGGAAGGACGAGCCGCGGAACGTGCCCATGGCGACCCGGTTGGAGCCGGACGTGCTGGACCCGGCGGTGCCGCAGTGGCCGGCGCTGACGAAGCCGCCCTGCGAGCCGGCCTTGGTCACCGAGAAGCCGACGGAGCAGCGGGTGCCGGAGCCGATGTAGTAGGCGTCGCCGCCGCGGACGTCGTAGAACAGCGTGGGCTTCTCGGCCGAGCGCACGACCTGGACGGCGGAGGCGTCCGCGCCGCTGGCCCTCACCCAGGCGGCGGCCTTGGCGGGGTCGGAGCTGAGGACGACGACGGTGTTGTTGACGACGTCCACGTACCAGACGGGGGCGGTCTTCGGGGCCTTGGCCGACGCGGCGTCCAGCCTGGCCTTGACCCCGTCGAGGCTGCTCAGCGAGCGGGCCACCACGCGGGCCTGCACACCGGCCTTGGCGATGGCGGCCACCTGCGCCGGGTCGGTGGTGGCGGTGATCGGGGTGGAGGTGGGGCCGGTCACCCAGGAGCCGGCGTAGGAGGCGCCTAACTGGGCGCGCAGGGTGGGTTCGAGGCCGGCCGCGGCGGCCTCGTTGACCAGGCGGGCCTCGGCCTGCCGGCCGGTGATGCCGAGGTCCCGGCTCATGGCGTCGACCAGGCCCTGCGGGGGGTCGGCGACGGCTTCGGCGTTGCTGCGGGCGATGGAGTAGGGGGTCTCGTCCTGGGCCGTGGCGCCCTTCGCCGCGAAGGCCAGGGCCGGGACGCTGATCATGGTGACGGCGATCGCGATGCCCGCCGTCACGGTCTTCCTGGGGAGCATGTGCACGTCTCCTCGCGTACAGGGGGGTGTCTGCACGGTACGAGCCCGAATACGAGGAGTGGTCGTGTCAAAACACCCCTATCACCGTGTTATGGGGCAAACCGTTTGGAGCTCTATGTGGGGGTATGCGGGATTTGTGCCGTCCGAATCCCATCTGGAGGCGTCATGAAGGCCGTCACCTGGCACGGCAAGCGGGACGTACGGGTCGAGGAGGTCCCCGACCCGGCCATCAAGGAGCCCAACGACGCGGTGATCAGGGTGACCAGTTCCGGCATCTGCGGCTCCGACCTGCACCTGTACGAGGTGCTCGGGCCCTTCATGGCCGAGGGCGACATCCTCGGCCACGAGCCCATGGGCGTCGTCGAGGCCGTCGGAGCCGCCGTCACCGACATCAAACCCGGCGACCGCGTCGTCATCCCGTTCAACATCTCCTGCGGCCACTGCCACATGTGCGGCCTGGAGCTGTACGCGCAGTGCGAGACCACCCAGGTCAAGGAGCAGGGCATGGGCGCCGCGCTGTTCGGCTACACCAGGCTGTACGGCCAGGTGCCCGGCGGCCAGGCCGAGTACCTGCGCGTGCCCGAGGCCCAGTTCGGCCCGATCAAGGTGCCCGACGGCCCGCCGGACGAGCGGTTCCTGTTCCTGTCCGACGTGCTGCCGACCGCCTGGCAGGCCGTGGACTACGCGGAGATCCCGGACGGCGGCAGCGTCACCGTCTTCGGCCTCGGCCCCATCGGCCAGATGTGCGCCCGCATCGCCCGCCACCTCGGCCACCGCGTGATCGGCGTGGACGGCGTCACCGAACGCCTGGAGATGGCCCGCCGCCACGGCATCGAGGTCGTGGACGGCAGCGAGACCTCCGACGTGCCCGGGGCGATCCGCGAGCTCACCTCCGGGCGCGGCACCGACTCGGTGATCGACGCCGTCGGCATGGAGGCGCACGGCTCCCCGGCCGCCAAGATCGCCCAGACGCTCACCGGGCTGCTGCCCGACGTGGTGGCCGCGCCGCTGATGTCCCACGCGGGCGTCGACCGGCTGGCCGCGCTCAACCAGGCCATCGACACCGTCCGCCGGGGCGGCGTCATCTCCGTCATCGGCGTCTACGGCGGCATGACCGACCCGATGCCGATGCTGCGCATGTTCGACAAGGGCGTCACGCTGCGGATGGGCCAGGCCCACGTGCGGCGGTGGGTCAACCGGCTCATGCCGCTGGTCACCGACGACTCCGACCCGCTCGGCGTCATGGACCTGACCACCCACCGCATGCGGCTGGAGGAGGCGCCGCAGGCGTACGAGATGTTCCAGAAGAAGGCGAACGGTGCGATAAAGATCGTGCTACAGCCCTGACCAGGGGTTTCACCCTCCGGAGCGCGGGCAGCGGTGCGGCATGAGAGTCGTGGTGGTCGGGGCTACCGGCAATGTCGGCACGAGCGTCGTACGCGCGCTCGCCGCGGATGACAACGTGACGTCGATCGTGGGCGTGGCCCGCCGGCTGCCGGGATGGCGCATCGACCGCACCGAGTGGCGGCAGGCCGACGTCGCCACCGGCGACCTGTCCCGCATCTTCGAGGGCGCCGACGCCGTCGTGCACCTCGCGTGGCTGTTCCAGCCCACCAGGGATCCGGCCGTGACCTGGCGGGCGAACGTGCTGGGCAGCATGCGGGTGTTCCGCGCGGTGGCCGAGGCGGGGGTGCCCGCGCTGGTCCACGCCTCCTCGGTCGGCGCGTACTCGCCGGGCCCCAAGGACCGGCCGGTGGACGAGAGCTGGCCCACGCACGGCTGGCCGGGCGCCGCGTACGGCCGGGAGAAGGCGTACGTCGAGCGGGTGCTCGACGTCTTCGAGCACGACCACCCGGCGATCCGCGTGGTGCGGATGCGGCCGGGGTTCATCTTCCAGCGGGCGGCGGCCACCGAGCAGCGCCGCCTGTTCGCCGGGCCGTTCCTGCCGCGCCGGCTGATCCGGCCCGGCCGCATTCCGTTCGTGCCCGACGTGCCCGGACTGCGGCTCCAGGTGCTGCACGCCGACGACGCGGCCGAGGCGTACCGGCTGGCGGTGACCAGGACGGTGTCGGGGGCCTTCAACCTGGCCGCAGAACCCGTGCTCGACCCCGCCGACCTGGCCAAGCTCCTCGGCACGCGGACGATACCGGTCACGCCCTGGCTGGCCAGGACGCTGATGTCGGCCGGCTGGCACCTGCGGCTGGTGCCCGCCTCGCCCGGCCTGCTCGAACTGGCCCTGCGCATTCCCGTCATGAAGACCGACAGGGCCAGGGACGTCCTGGGCTGGCGGCCGCGGCACTCCTCCTGGGACGCCATGCGCGAGCTGCTGGACGGCCTGCACGACGGCGCCGGCATGGAGACACCGCCGCTCGCCCCCGACGGCGGCCCGCTGGGCCGGGTCAAGGAGCTGGCCACGGGGGTCGGCGCCCACCCCTGATCCGGAGGTGTAAGCCCGCCTGGCCGGGGAAGGGGACGGTTCTCTACGCAAGGTCCAGAGGCGTGGCCTGTGTGTCGTGACGACACGAAGGAGCGCCATGGCCCTTCTCCTGACCCAGGTCTTCACCCTCCACGACGTCACCAAGCTGCGCCGGGCGGTCGCCGAGCAGGCGGAGAGCAGCGGGCTGCGCGACGGGCGGCTCGACGACTTCGTGCTCGCCGTGCACGAGAGCGTGGTCAACGCCGTGGAGCACGCGGGCGGGCGCGGGCATCTGACGTTGTGGACGGTCGACGGCGTCATCCGCGCGGAGACGACGGACAAGGGGACGGGCATCCCGCAGGCGTACCTCGACGGGGACGTCCGGCCGTCCAGCCTCTCCTACACCGGTCGTGGCATCTACCTGATCCGGCGGTTGTGCGACGTGGTGGACGTCCGCACCGGCCCGGACGGCACCACGGTCCGGCTCACCATGCGCCTGCCGCACGCGTCGGTCTCCCCGAGCTCCATGAAGCGCATCCGGGTCACCGGCGGCGGCGGGCCGTCCGGGCACTTCCAGGTCTGAGCGCGGGCGCGCCCGACCGCCCTGCCACGGCCCCGGGTAGGCTCGGCAGGAGACGGAAGGGGCCACTACGTGAGCGGCGGAAACAATCCCCCCGAGATCATCTCTCCGGTCCGCCGCATCGGGCGGCGGGAGTTCGATTTCGAACGCCAGATCGCCATCATGGCCATCGTCAACAGGACCCCCAACTCCTTCCACGACCAGGGGCGCACCTACGAGCTCGACCGCGCGGTCGCGGCCTGCGCGCGGGCCGTCGAGGAGGGCGCCGACTGGGTGGACATCGGCGGGTTCGCCTTCAGCGCCGCCCAGGCCGCGATCGGCGTCGAGGAGGAGATCGAGCGGGTGGTCCCGGTGATCGCCGAGGTCAGGGCCGCGACCGACGCCGTCATCTCGGTCGACACCCACCGCCCCGAGGTCGCCAGGGCGGCCGTCGAGGCCGGTGCCGACGTCATCAACGACACCAACGGCCTGCGCGAGCCCGGCCTGGCCGAGGTCGCGGCCGAGACCGGCGCCAGCGTGGTCGTCACCCACAGCCTCGGCGGGCCCGGCCGGCGGGTCTTCCGCCCGAGTTACGACGACGTCGTCGCCGAGGTCGCCGGCTTCCTGCGCGAGCGGGTCGCCTTCGCGCTCAAGGCGGGCATCGCCCCCGACCGGATCATCATCGACCCGGGCCACGACCTGAACAAGAACACCTTCCACTCCCTGGAGCTGACCCGGCGGCTGGAGGAGATCACCGCCATCGGCTATCCCACCCTGGTCGCGCTGTCGAACAAGGACTTCATCGGCGAGACCATCGACCGCCCGCAGGGTGAGCGCAAGGAGGGGACGATCGCCGCGAACGTCGTCTCCATCCTCAAGGGCGCCCGGATCCTGCGGGTGCACGACGTCGCCGCGACGGTGGCGTCCGTGCGCATGACCGAGGCCGTGCTCGGCTGGCGCGGGCCGGTCGCGCCGAGCCACAACCTGGCGTGAGAGGAGCCGCGTCCGTGACCGACCGCAAGCCGGTGGGCATGCCGTTCGAGAGCTGGATCGACCGTCAGATCCGCGAGGCGGCCGAGCGTGGGGAGTTCGACGACCTGCCGGGCGCGGGCAAGCCGCTGCCCGGCCTCGACCGGCGGCACGACGAGATGTGGTGGATCAAGCAGAAGCTGGAGAGCGAGGGGCTGTCCATGCCGCTGCCCCCGACGCTGGCGCTGCGCAAGGAGGCCGAGGAGGCGCTGCGGCAGGCCCGCGGGGCCCGGTCCGAGACCGAGGTGCGGCAGATCCTCGAAGAGGTCAACGAGAAGATCCGCGAGGCGATCAGGAAGGGCCTGCCGGGGCCGCCGCTCAACCTGATGCCCTTCGACGTCGATCGCGTCGTGTCGGAGTGGCGCGAGAGCCGCTG
Source organism: Nonomuraea sp. NPDC049655 (assembly GCF_044465465.1). Lineage (NCBI taxonomy): Bacteria > Bacillati > Actinomycetota > Actinomycetes > Streptosporangiales > Streptosporangiaceae > Nonomuraea > Nonomuraea sp. NPDC049655. Next base: position 103,237 of record NZ_JBITLS010000004.1, on the reverse strand, counting down.
ACCCGCGCCCGGACGAGTCGCGCCGGTCGAGGGGAAGGGTCCCGGGTTCCTTCACCGGACGAGGGGCCCGGGTCAGGCGGGCCCCTCGTCCGGCGGCCGGGGGCCCCGGAGCCCCCGGCCGGCTCGGTGAGCTAGCTGACCGGCGGGTAGGCGTTCCTGACCAGCTCCTGGAACTGGGCGGAGAACCACTGGCCGGACAGCGGGGCGCCGCCGAGGGCGCCCGACATGTTGTTGCCGTTGAGGTTGTTGCCGGTGTAGGTCGGGTCGCACATCCGGTCGAACTTCTTGCCCTCGTCGTTCGGGATGTCGGTGCTGGCGCCGTCGGACTCGCCCGGCGGCTTGATCCAGACGTAGGCGTCGAAACCGGCCTCGGGGCTGGCCGTCGGCCGGGCGCCGAGGCCCGCGCCGCTCTGGTTGCACCAGTTGCCGGCGTGGATGCGCCGGTCGACGCGTGACTGGTTGACGAAGGTGTTCACGTCCGTCGAGGTGCTCGCGCCGCCCGGACGGGCGGTGCCGCCCCAGCCGTTGCGCGAGGTGTCGACCAGCATGCCGAGCCCGGACTTGAAGCCCTTGTTGACCAGCGCGGTGCGCAGAGCCGTGGCGAAGGTGGACTCGTCCACGTAGTAGTTCCAGTCGATCCACTTGGACTGGCGGACGGTCTGGCCGTTCACCAGGGTGTTGATCGTGAAGTACGGCTCCTTGGTGGCGGAGTAGTTGGCGGTGTTGACGATGAAGCCGTCCACGCTGTCCACGCCGGCCGTGGTGCCCGCGGCCATGTTGTAGAAGAGGTTCACGGCGGGGCCGAAGTTCGAGTCCCAGCCGAGCCAGGCGTGGTGGGCGGCGTCCACGTAGGTGTAGACGTTGGTGATGGCGTGCAGCTTGTTGAGCGCGTACCGGACGCCGTCCACGTAGCCGCCGGGCCCGTTGGCCTCGGCGCACTTCGGGAAGTTGCCGGTGTTGGTGATCAGGTTGGGCAGCGAGTCGGGCTCGATGATCGTGACGATGCGCAGGTTGGCGTACTTGGGGTCGCGCAGGATGTTCGCGATCACGTCGATGTACTCGGCCTTGTAGCGGTTGAAACCGTTCTCGGCCATCAGCAGCTCGCCGTTGGAGGCCAGCGCCGAGCAGTCGCGGTTGGGCAGGTCGTAGATGACGAACTGCACGGTCAGCGGGGCCGAGCCGTTGAGCGCGTCCTGGGCCACGGCCTCGTCCAGGTGGGCCTGGAGGCCCATGGCCGAGGAGGAGCCGGCGATGGCCGCGATGCGGTCCAGCCACACGGCGGTGGAGGTGTTGGCGACGGCGGCGCCGCCGGGCTCGGCCGCGGCCTTGGCCTTCCACTGCGGGTTCACGTAGCCGGTCGCGCCGGCGTACGGGTTCTCGACGTGGCCGGTGGGCGGCTGGCCGTCGTCGTCGGCCTCGGTGGCGGTGACCGTCTTGCTGGTCAGGCCGGTGGCGGCGACCGTGAAGGGACGGGTCCCGTTGGTCGTGTCGGCGTCCTGGGCGGCGGCCAGGGTCACCGTCTGGGCGGTGTTCCAGTTGGCCGTGGTGAAGGTGAGGCTGCCGCCGCCGGAGACGGTCAGGTCGGCGTCGCCGCTGCCCGCCGTCGAGGTGACGGTCACGTTCGCGGACGGCTGCGCGGCCAGCTTGACCGTGTACGCCGCCGTCCCGCCCTCGGGCACGGTCACCGACGTGGGCGTCACGAGCAGCGCCTGCTCCACGACCGCGTCGTCGTCCACCTCGGTCGCGTTGACGGTGGCCGAGGTGACGCCGGTGCCGCCGACGGAGAAGGCCGCCGTGCCCGCGGTGGTGTCGGCGTCCTGGGCGGCGGCCAGGGTGACCGTCTGGGCGGTGTTCCAGTTGGCGGGCGTGAAGGTGAGCGAGCCGCCCGCGCTGACGGTCAGGTCGCTGTCACCGCTGGTCCGTTGGGTGGTGACGGTGACGTTCGAGGAGGGGGCGGAGGACAGCTTGGCGGTGAAGGAGGCGGTGCCGCCCTCGTTGACCGCGACCGAGCTGGCGGAGGTGACCACCGCCGGGGTGGTGGGGGTGACGCCGCCGCAGGTCACGCCGTTCACGGTGAAGGAGGTGGGCGGGTTGTTGCTGCCCGTCCAGGTGCCGTTGAAGCCCATGGTGGTGGAGGCGCCGGTGGCCAGGCTGCCGTTGTAGGGCATGTTCGTCGCGGTGACGTGGGTGCCCGACTGCGTCCAGTTGGCGCTCCAGCCGGTGGGCGTGTACTGCTGGCCGGTGGCGGGGAAGTCGAAGCCCAGCGTCCACGAGGTGATCGGGTCGCCGGTGTTCTTCAACGTGATGTTCGCGGTGAAACCGCCCTGACCGGGGCTGCTCGTCCACGAGTTGGCGGAGTAGGTCACGTCGCAGTTCACCGCGGCGCTGGCGGCCGTGGTCTGGCCGACGACGAGCCCGAGGGCCGCGACGCTCGCGGCGGTCATGGTCACGGCCCATCGGCGTGGGCCGCTGTGGAGTCTCACTAGCGATCATCTCCAGAACGTCAGTTGGCTGGGAGCGCTCCCATAGTGAGACGCCCTCCCGGCCCTGTAAATGAGGGCGGCCGTGCGGCGGGCGTTCCCGGGCCGCATGCTCGCCGAATGCCCCGTAACGTGGATGAAACTTTCATCATCGGCAGCCTGGTGAGAGGAAACGCGGGGGCCGGCGGACGGGCGATCCGTTGACATACGCCGCCGGTCACCCACAATCCCCCTTGGGAGCGCTCCCACACCCCCTACTCCCATGGAGATCCCTTGAAACACAGACCTCCTTCCCGTCTTTCCCGCCTGTCGAGGCGGCTCGCCGCAGCCGCGACGCTCGTGCTCGCGGCGGCCACGACCACGACCCTCGCGGCGCTGCCCGCGCACGCCGCCGTCGCCTGCGACGTGACGTACACCGCCAACCAGTGGACGAGCGGCCCAGGCCAGGGCGGGTTCACCGCCAACCTGACCCTGAAGAACACCGGCGACCCGATCACCTCGTGGACGCTGGGCTTCGACTTCCCGACCGCGGGCCAGAAGTACACGCCCACCGGTTGGAGCGCCAACTGGACGCAGTCGGGCACCCACGTCACCGCGACCAACATGCCGTGGAACGGCAGCCTGGCCACCGGCGCCTCGACGACGCTCGGCTTCAACGGCACCTGGACGGGCAGCAACCCGAGCCCGACCTCGTTCACCGTGAACGGCGTGACCTGCGGCGGCGCCAACACCCCGCCCACGGTCGCGCTGACCTCGCCCACCGCCGGCCAGACGTTCACCGCCCCGGCCACCGTGGCCATCGCCGCGAACGCCGCCGACGCCGACGGCACGGTCTCCAAGGTCGACTTCTACCAGGGCTCCACGCTGCTCGGCACCGACACCTCGGCGCCGTACGGCTACACCTGGCAGAACGTGGCCGCGGGCAGCTACTCGATCACCGCGAAGGCCACCGACAACGGGGGCGCGACCACGACCTCGGCCCCCGTCGGGATCACCGTCTCGCAGAACACCGGGCCCGCCCTCGTGGTGAGCCCGGCCACGATCTCCGTGCCGGAGAAGGGCACCGCGGGCTTCGGCGTGAAGCTCTCGCAGGCGCCCGCCGCGAACGTGACTGTCACCACCGCTCGCACCAGCGGCGACGCCGACCTGACCGTCGGCTCCGGCGGCTCGCTCACCTTCACCCCGGCCAACTGGAACACCGTCCAGAACGTCACCCTGGCCGCGGCGGACGACGCCGACACCACCAGCGGCACCGCCGAGTTCACGGTGAGCGCGACCGGCTACACCCCGGTCAAGGTCACCGCCAGCGAGGCGGACGACGACCTCGGCGGCGACAACGAGTACGTCAAGCGGTTCGTCGAGATGTACAACGAACTGCACGACCCGGCCAACGGGTACTTCTCGCCCGACGGCGTGCCGTACCACTCGGTGGAGACGTTCATGGTCGAGGCGCCCGACCACGGGCACGAGACCACGTCCGAGGCCTACAGCTACTACCTGTGGCTGGAGGCGACCTACGGGCAGGTGACCGGCGACTGGGCGAAGTTCAACAACGCCTGGGCCTCGATGGAGAAGTACATCATCCCCTCGACCGCCGACCAGCCGACGAACTCCTTCTACAACCCCGCCAAGCCGGCCACGTACGCCGGTGAGTGGAACGACATCAAGCAGTACCCGACGCAGCTCGACTCCGGGGTGTCCGTGGGCTCGGACCCGCTGGCCAACGAGCTGAAGAGCGCGTACAACACCAGTGACGTCTACGGCATGCACTGGCTGCTCGACGTCGACAACACCTACGGCTTCGGCCGCTGCGGCGACGGCACGAGCAAGAACACCTACATCAACACCTACCAGCGCGGCCCGGAGGAGTCGGTCTTCGAGACCATCCCGCAGCCGTCCTGCGACACGTTCAAGTTCGGCGGCCCCAACGGCTACCTCGACCTGTTCACCAAGGACAGCAACTACGCCAAGCAGTGGAAGTACACCAACGCGCCCGACGCCGACGCGCGGGCCGTCCAGGCGGCGTACTGGGCGCAGACGTGGGCCAAGCAGCAGGGCAAGGAGTCGCAGATCTCCGCGTCGGTCGCCAAGGCCGCCAAGATGGGCGACTACCTGCGGTACGCGATGTACGACAAGTACTTCAAGAAGCCCGGCTGCACCAGCACCTCGTGTGCCGCGGGCACCGGCAAGGACGCCTCCAACTACCTGCTGTCCTGGTACTACGCCTGGGGCGGCGCGAGCGACACCAGCGCGGGCTGGGCCTGGCGCATCGGCTCCAGCCACAACCACTCCGGCTACCAGAACCCGCTCGCGGCCTGGGCGCTGGCCAACGTGGCCGAGCTGAAGCCCAAGAGCGGCACCGGCGCGGCCGACTGGAGCACCAGTCTGACCCGCCAGCTGCAGTTCTACACCTGGCTGCAGTCGGCCGAGGGCGCCATCGCGGGCGGCGCGACCAACAGCTGGGAGGGCCACTACGCCACCCCGCCGACCGGGCTGCCGAAGTTCCACGGCATGACCTACGACTGGCAGCCCGTCTACCACGACCCGCCGTCCAACCAGTGGTTCGGGTTCCAGGCGTGGACGATGGAGCGGGTGGCCGAGCTCTACTACGCCTCGGGCAACGCCGACGCCAAGGCGCTGCTGGACAAGTGGGTCACCTGGGCGATGGCCAACACCACGATCAACGCGGACGGCACGTACCAGATGCCGTCGACGCTGAAGTGGACCGGCCAGCCCGCCGGTGACTTCAGCGACCCGAACGGCATGCCGCCGCCCAACCCCGGCCTGCACGTGACGGTCGCCGACTACACCAACGACGTCGGCGTGGCCGGCTCGTACGCCAAGGCCCTGATGTACTACGCGGCCAAGGCGAACCACGCCGGGGCCAGGACCATGGCCAAGGCGCTGCTGGACGGCGTGTGGAAGAACCGCGACGCCAAGGGCGTGTCGGTGTCGGAGACCAAGACCGACTACAAGCGGCTGAACGACCCGGTCTACGTGCCCCCGGGCTGGACCGGCAAGATGCCGAACGGCGACACGATCAACTCCAGCTCGACGTTCATGTCGATCAGGTCCTTCTACAAGAACGACCCCGACTGGCCCGAGGTGAACGCCTACCTCGCGGGCACCGGGCCCGCGCCGACGTTCAACTACCACCGCTTCTGGGCGCAGGTGGACGTGGCCGTGGCCCTGGCCGAGTACGGGCGGCTCTTCCCGTGAGAAAGACGGCGATGATCGCCGCGGCGTCGCTGGTCCTGCCCCTGCTCGCAGGGGTGGGGCCGGTGGCCCACGCGGCCGCGCCCGCCTTCTCCTACGGTGAGGCGCTGCAGAAGTCGCTGTGGTTCTACGAGGCCCAGCAGTCGGGCGACCTGCCCGCCTGGAACCGCGTCTCCTGGCGCGGCGACTCGGGCCTGAACGACGGCAAGGACGCCGGGCTGGACCTGACCGGAGGCTGGTACGACGCGGGCGACCACGTCAAGTTCGGCTTCCCGATGGCCTTCTCGGCCACGATGCTGGCCTGGGGCGGCGTGGAGTACCGCGACGCCTACGCGGGCTCCGGCCAGCTCACCCACCTGCTGAACAACCTGAGGTTCGTCAACGACTACTTCGTCAAGGCCCACCCGTCGGCCAACGTGCTGTACGGGCAGGTCGGCAACGGCGGCACCGACCACGCCTGGTGGGGCCCGGCCGAGGCCATGCAGATGAACCGGCCCGCCTACAAGATCGACGCGTCCTGCGGCGGCTCGGACCTGGCGGGGGAGACGGCGGCGGCGATGGCGGCCTCGTCGATCGTCTTCCGTCCGACCGATCCGGCCTATGCCGACAAGCTGGTGACGCACGCCAAGCAGCTGTACTCCTTCGCCGACACGGTCAGGAAGAAGTACAGCGACTGCATCAGCGACGCCCAGGGCTACTACAACTCCTGGAGCGGCTACAACGACGAGCTGGTCTGGGGGGCGATCTGGCTCTACCGGGCCACGAACGACGCCGCCTACCTGGCCAAGGCCGAGGCCGGTTACGACAACCTGGGCAACGAACCGCAGACCACGACGAAGTCGTACAAGTGGACGATCGCCTGGGACGACAAGTCGTACGGCGCGTACGTGCTGCTGCACAAGCTCACCGGCAAGCAGAGGTACCTGGACGACGCCGACCGCTGGCTCGACTGGTGGACGGTCGGCGTCAACGGCTCCAAGGTCAGGTACTCGCCGGGCGGCCAGGCCGTGCTGGACCGGTGGGGGTCGCTGCGGTACGCGGCCAACACCTCGTTCGTCGCGCTCGTGCACAGCGACTCGATCAGCGACCCGGCGCGCAAGGCCCGCTACCACGACTTCGCGGTCCGGCAGATCAACTACGCGCTCGGCGACAACCCGCGCAACTCCTCGTACCTGATCGGGTTCGGGGCCAACCCGCCGAAGAACCCGCACCACCGCACGGCGCACGGCTCGTGGACCGACCAGATCACCAACCCGGTCAACAGCCGCCACACGCTGTACGGCGCGCTGGTCGGCGGCCCGCCCGACCCCGACGACGTCTACGCCGACAAACGCGACGACTACGTCATGAACGAGGTCGCCACCGACTACAACGCCGGCTTCACCAGCGCCCTGGCCCGGCTCTACAAGGAGTACGGGGGAGCGCCCGCGGCGAACTTCCCGCCCGCCGAGACCCCGGACGGCCCGGAGATCTTCGTCGAGGCCGGCGTGAACGCCTCCGGCACGAACTTCACCGAGATCAAGGCCATCGTGCGCAACCAGTCGGCCTGGCCCGCCCGGGTCCTGTCGGACGGCTCGTTCCGCTACTACTTCACCCTCGACGGCTCGACGACCGCCTCGCAGATCAGCGTGTCGTCGGCCTACACGCAGTGCAAGGCCCCCACGCTCGGCTCGGCCGGCGGGAGCGTGCTCTACGTGGACATCGACTGCTCGGGGCAGGCCATCGCCCCGGCCGGGCAGTCGCAGCACCGCAGGGAGGTGCAGTTCAGGATCACCAGCGCGGGCGCCTGGAACCCGGCCGACGACTGGTCGTACCAGGGCATCCCGGCCACGCCGGGCGCGACGCCGGTGCAGACGAAGAACATCTCCCTCTACAGCGGCGCCACCAAGATCTGGGGTGAGCCCCCGGGGCCGCAGGAGCAGGACACGACACCGCCCAGCAAGCCGGGCAGGCCCGCGGTCTCCGCGATCACGGGCACGGCGGCGAAGCTGAGCTGGACGGCCTCCACGGACAACGTGGGCGTGACCGGTTACGACGTCTACCTGGGGTCCACCAAGGCGGGCACGGCGACCGGCACCTCCTTCGACCTGAGCGGGCTCACCCCTGCCACGGCGTACACGGTCTCGGTGGTGGCCAGGGACGCGGCGGGCAACAGCTCGACGCCGTCCGACGGCACGTCGTTCACGACCGCCGACCCGCCTCAGGGCGGCTGCGCGGCCACGTTCAAGGTCACCAGCTCCTGGGGTGGCGCGTACCAGGCCGAGGTGACCGTCAAGAACGCCGGCTCCGCGGCCATCACGGGCTGGACGGCCGCCTGGACGTCCGCGAACCAGATCACCCAGCTCTGGGGCGGAAGGCTCACCCAGACCGGCTCGTCCGTGTCCGTCAGGAACGAGGCGTGGAACGGCGGGCTCGCCGCCGGCGCCACGACCACGTTCGGCTTCATCGCCAACGGCACCCCGTCCACCCCCGACCTCACCTGCACCCCCGCCTGAGCCTGCCGACCCCGCCCTCGCCCCGGCTGCCGAGCAGGGGCGAGGGCGGATCCACCGGCTCAGGGAAAGGCAGCACATGCGATCACTGTTCACCGCGCCGGCGCTCGCCGCCGCGCTCGTGGCCGCCTCCTTGATCGTGCCGGGCACGGCGGCGCAGGCCGCCACCGGCATCCACGTGAGCGGCACGAAGATCCTGGAAGGCGACGGCCAGGAGTTCGTGATGCGCGGCACCAGCCACGCCCACACCTGGTACCCGGCCCAGACCAAGGCGTTCGCCGACATCAAGTCGCTGAAGGCCAACACCGTGCGCGTCGTGCTCAGCGGCGGCCGGTGGAGCGCCAACTCCGCCTCCGACGTGGCCGGCGTGGTCTCCCTGTGCAAGCAGAACAAGCTCATCTGCGTGCTGGAGGACCACGACACCACCGGGTACGGCGAGCAGAGCGGCGCGTACACGCTCGACCAGGCCGCCGACTACTGGATCAGCGTCAAGAGCGCCCTGGTCGGACAGGAGGACCACGTCGTCGTCAACATCGGCAACGAGCCGATCGGCAACAACGCCACCACGCCCGGCTGGGCCGAGGCCACCAAGGCCGCGATCGCCAAGCTGCGCGCCAACGGCATCCACCACGCGCTGATGGTGGACGCCCCCGCCTGGGGCCAGGACTGGCAGAACGTCATGCGGGACAACGCCGCGTCCGTCTTCGCCGCCGACCCCGACAAGAACACGATCTTCTCGGTGCACATGTACGGCGTCTACGACACCGCCGCCGAGATCACGTCGTACCTGGAGGCGTTCCGGACGGCCGGGCTGCCGCTGGTCATCGGCGAGTTCGGGTTCAACCACTCCGACGGCGACCCCGACGAGGACACGATCATGTCCCAGGCCGTGAGCCGCGGCCTCGGCTACCTGGGCTGGTCGTGGAGCGGCAACGGCGGCGGTGTCGAGTACCTCGACCAGGTCACCGGCTTCGACGTCACCCGGCTCACCTCGTGGGGGCAGCGGCTGTTCAACGGTCCCAACGGCATCGCCGCCACGGCCAGGCAGGCGTCCGTCTACGGCGGCGGCGCCACCGACCCGACCCCGCCGAGCGCCCCCGGCGCCCCGGCGGTCTCGAACGTCACCTCGTCCGGCGCCACCCTGACCTGGCCGGCCGCCACCGACGACGTGGGCGTGACCGGCTACGACGTCTACACCTCGGCCGGCGTCCCGCTCGGGACGACGGCCACCACCTCGATCACCCTGACCGGCCTGTCGCCCTCGACCGCCTACCAGGTGCACGTCAAGGCCAGGGACGCGGCGGGCAACCAGTCGGCCGCCTCGCCCACGGCCTCCTTCACCACCCTGGCCGGGGGCGGCGACGGCGGCTGCACGGCCGTGGGGACCGTCCAGAGCCGGTGGGGCAACGGGTACGTCCTGCAGCCCGTCACGGTGACCAACACCGGCACGACCGCCAGGAACGGCTGGACGGTGACGTTCACGCTGCCCGCGGGCCACACCGTGACCGGCTTCTGGAACGCCGCGGTGACGGTCAGCGGGCGGACCGTGACCGCGCGGAACCTGAGCTACAACGGCACGCTCGCGCCCGGCGCCGCCACCGGTTTCGGGATCCAGGCGGGTCGTCCGGACGGCGACGCGTCCGTCCCGTCCGGCTACACCTGCGCCGGCTAGAGAAGCCGGCTGGAGAGGCCGGTTGGAGAAGGAGGAGGTGAGGCCGATCAACTGATCCTGCCCGCGACACCATCCCGCCCGGATGGGACGGACGCGGCCGGCGAACCCCCAGCCGGCCGCGTCCGTTTGCACCACCCACCGGCTCGGCCTTGCCCGGCGGTCAGCGGGGGTCCTGGGCGTGGGAGAAGCGTTCGCGGGCCGCGTCGATGGCGGCCTCGTCCGAGAAGTCGGCGAACGCCTCGTCGTGGTAGCGCGCGGGGATCAGCGCCCGGACCCGCTCCGGATATCCGGGCCCGGCGGCAGGCACCTTGACCTGCGGCGGCACGCCCAGCCGGACGGCGATGGGCCCCGAGGCCCGGACGGACATCGCCCAGTCGCGGCTCTCGCCGACGATCGCGCACAGGTGCCGCGCGTAGACCCAGCGCACCTCGGCCAGGCCGGCGGCGTCCGGCGGGTCCGTGCCGAACGGCTCCACCGCGCACACCACCCGAGCCTCGAACCCGTGTCCGTGGTCGTGGTGCTCCTCGGGCCTGGCCCGTTCGAGGATCAGCGTCACCTGGGCGGCGAGCTCCTGGTCGAGCCGCGCCGACTCCTGGTGGGCGGCGAACAGCGTCGCCCCGGCCAGCGCCAGGCCGGCCAGGGCGACGCCTGCCGCGATCTTCCCGCGACGTGGTCCGGTCACGGGCTCGTGCAGGTCAGCGCGGGTGCGGGGCTCGGGATCGAGCCGGTGGCGTTGAAGCCGAACGTGGTGGACGCGTTCGGCGCGAGCTGACCGTTGTAGGAGGCGTTCTTGACGGAGACGTTCGGCGGCTGGGCGGACAGCACGCCGTTCCAGGGCGCTCCTTCGAAGCCCTGGCCGCCGGAGTAGGCCCACTTGACCGTCCAGCCGTTCAGTGACGTCGTGCCGGTGTTCTTCACCGTCACCTCGCCCTGGAAGTGACCGGCCCAGCCGGTGTCGGTGGCCTTCCAGGTGGCGGTGCAGCCGCCGGGGGGCGGGGTCACCGTCGGGGTGACCGTCGGGGTGGACGTGGGCGTGCCCGAAGGCGTGCCGCCGCCGGGGCCGACGCCGGTGACCTGGCCGTTGCCGCCGTCGAAGACGACGTCGGAGCAGCTGTAGAAGTTCTCGTTGCTGTCGGAGCGGATCCAGTGGGTGTAGATGATGTGCCGCCCGGTCTTGCCGGAGGGGAGCTGGGCGTTCCAGTAGTAGTAGTTGAGCCCGCCGGGGCCGCCGCTGGCGGGCGGGTTCGTGACGCTGCCGAACGACTCCAGGTCCGACCACTTGAGCGGGCCGTCGGGGTTCCAGCCGTTCTTGGTGACGTAGTAGACGAAGGTGCCGGGGTGCTGGGCCCAGTTGCTGTGCCGCATCTGGATGCTCGCGCCCGACGTCAGGTGGGTCAGCGGCCAGTCGGAGCGGACGGCGTTGTAGGCGGTGAAGTCGTAGGGGCCGCCGGTGCCGCCGCTGCAGAGCTGGCCGTCGGGGATGAAGCCGCTGGTACGCCCGGCGCCGTCGGAACGCAGCACGGCGAACCAGTTGTAGAGCGGGGTCGCGCCGCTCTGGGCGACGGCCGCCGCGCAGGCCGGGTTGTAGGACTGGATCTGGCCGTTCTCGCGCAGGCCGTCCTGCCAGCACAGGAAGGTTCTGGCGCCGGGGAACATGGACACGCCGTGGGCCTGCGCCTGCGGCGGCGCGATCAGGACGGTGGCCAGCAGGACCAGGGCGGCGGTGAGCGCCGCAGTTCGAAAGTGTTTCATGGGGATTCCTTCGTGCAGGGGAACACAGGAACGCCCACGATCAGCCCGCCCGGCCAGCGCATTGAACCATGGGCGGCGCCGTCCCGACAACGCGGTGTGAAACTTTCAGCCGATCTTGGTCAGCGCCTGGCCCGGCGGGCGCGAGGGGCGCCGATCCCGGCGTGCTCCTCAGCCGGGTTCCATGGCCCGGTCGATCACCTTGAGCCTGGCCTCCAGCTCCGCCCGGCAGGCGGGGGCCAGGCGGCCCTCCCTGGCCCGGTCGGCGACCTTGCGCCGCACCTCGGCCGTGCCGGTGACCGCGGGGCCGCGGACCAGCGAGTCGAGCACCTGCTTGAGGTCGAGCACCACGTCCGCGTCGGTCGCGTCGCACGGTTCGCCGTCTTCGAGCGAGTCGTGGAAGCCGTCCACGGCCTGCTCGACGGTGACCGGCCCGGCCGGTGAGCTCCGCGACGCCCGGGAGGCCGACGCCGCGGCGGAGGGCGTGACGGGCGGCGTGACTGACGGCGCGACGGATGGCGTGACCTGCGGCGACAGCACCGGCTCCGGCTCGGACCGCTGGAACCACAGCAGCACGGTGAGCGCCAGCAGCGCCGACCCGGCCACCGTCAGCCCGCGCCGCACCTGCCGGGCGATCCCGGCCGTGCCGAGCGCCGAGGTCAGCGCGGCGACGATCTCCTCGGCCGTGGGCCGCTCCTCGGGCAGGTGCGCCAGGCAGCTCTGGCAGAGCGAGGCGACGCCGTGCGGCACGCCGGTCACCCGGGGCGGGGGATCGGTCCGGCGCGCCGCCTCGATCTCCTCCCACGTCGTCTCCGGGTACGGGGTGCGCCCGGTGAGCATGGCGAACAGCAGCACGCCCAGGGCGTACACGTCCACGGCCGGGTGGGTGGGGGCGCCGAGGAGGCGTTCGGGGGCGACGTAGGGCGGGGTGCCGCGGTCGTCGTCGGGGTCGCCGGCCCAGGCCGCGATGCCGAAGTCGAGCAACTTGGGGCCGTCGGCGGTGAGCAGCACGTTCTCGGCGGTGACGTCCCGGTGGACCAGGCCGCGGGCGTGCCCGGCCATCAGCACGCGGGCCAGCCGCAGGGCGATGGCCGCCGCCTCGGTCCACGGCAGCGGCCCCTCGGCGATGCGCTCGGCCAGCGGGGTGCCGTCGAGCAGGGGCATCACCACGTACGCGGCCACGCCGCCCTTCGCGGTGACGGTCTCGCCGTAGTCGTAGATCTCGATCGAGTCCCGGTGGATGAACCGGGCCGCGGCGCGGGCCTCGCTGCGCACCCGGACGCGTTCGCCGTGGTCGGTGTGCAGCGAGGCGGTCAGCACCTTGACCGCGACCAGCCGCTGCAACGACTGGTCGAAGGCACGCCAGATTACCGACATGCCGCCGTGGGCCAGCGGGTCCAGCAGCAGGTACCGCCGGGCCAGCACGTCCCCCGGCTCAAGCTGACTCACGGATGACCAGTTCCGTGGGGAGGACGGGGTCGATCCCCGTCGCCCCGGTCAGGAGCAGGCGGGTGGCGACCGTGGCGAGCTCCTCGACGGGCTGGCGGATGGTGGTCAGCGCCGGGACGGTGTGCCGGGCCACGGGGGCGTCGTCGAAGCCGATCACGGCGACGTCCGCGGGCACCTTGCGGCCGGCCCGGCGCAGTGCCTGGATCGCGCCGGCCGCCATCAGGTCGGAGGCGACGAAGACGGCGTCGAGGCCGGGCGCGTGGCGTAACAGCCACTGCATGGCGTGCGTGCCCGAGGCCGCGGTGAAGTCGCCGTAGGCCACGGGCACGTCGGGGGCGCCGGCCGACTGCAGGGTGCGGACGAGCCCTTCGAGCCGGTCGCGGGCGGCGGGCAGGGAGGGCGGGCCGCCGATGGCCGCCACGTTCCTGCGGCCCTGTAACAGCAGGTGCTCGGCCGCCTGCCGGCCGCCGTCGAGGTTGTCCACGTCGGCGTAGGGCAGCTTGAGGTCGTGGGGTGGCCGGCCGATGTTGCGGACCGGGATGCCGGCCGTGGACAGCTTGATGGCCAGCGGATGGCGTTCGCGCGCGCCGACGATGAGGACGGCGCCCGACAGCGCGGGCAGCGTGGAGGAGGTGGGCGTCACGGTCGTCACCATCAGGTGGGTGCCGTGCTCGGCGATCACCGCTCCGGCGGCGGACAGGAGCCTGGCGTAGTAGGGCTCGGAGAACAGGCGGGGGAGATGGTCGCAGATCACCGCCGTGACGCCGTCGGTCAGCGTCTTGGCGGCGCTGCCCCTGGGCGCGCGTTGTCGGACGTAGCCCATGCGGGAGACGGCGTCGTAGACTTGCCGGCGGGTCGAGGTACTGACCCGCACCGAGCCCGTGAGGACTCGAGATGCGGTCGCGGGGGAAACCCCTGCAGCGGCCGCCACCTGTGCCAGTGTGGGCTGCTCGGTCATGGAGCACCTCGCGGAAAGATCCTGGGAGCGCTCCCACGTTACCAATGTTTCGCCGCTGTTAATAGGGCCTTCGCAGGGGGTGCGTCCGGGTGTGCGGACGCCCGCCGAATCTGCTCAGGTGGGGGCGGTGGTCACCGCCGGAGGTTTTCCCGCCGCAGGTCGATCACGCCATATTGACCATCCGTTAGGGGTATCCGGGACGCGCCGGATACCCCTGGACGTCCGTCTCTAGCGCCTGCCGCGGCCACGGCCGTGACCGTTGCCGTCGCCGTTCTGGTAACCCTGGCCGGGGCCGAAGTCGCCGTCGGGGTTGACGTCGGTGAGGCCCTGGTCCCTGTTGTCGTCGGGCTCCTGCCTGCGGGGGGCGCAACCCTGGCCGCAGCCGCCGAAGCGGGAGGAGTCGACCGGGGTGAAGGCCGTCGCCGGGGTGCCCTTGAGCGCGGCCTTCATGGTGGCGTTCCAGATCGGGCCGGGGATGGAGGCGCCGAAGACCGAGGGGTAGTACCGGCCGCCGATGGTGATGCCGTTCAGCTTGTGGGTCGTCGAGCCGCGCGGGTCGCCGATGCTGACCGCGCCGGCCAGGTCGGGGGTGAACCCGGCGAACCAGGCGGTGGCCTGGTCGTCGGTGGTGCCGGTCTTGCCCGCCGCCGGCCGGCCGATGCCGCCGACCCCTCGCATCGTGCCCTTGGTGAAGACGCCGGACAGGATGTTCGCCGCCGCGTCGGCGACCTCGGGGTCGAACGCCTGCGTGCACTTGGGCTTGTACTCGGTCACCTTGCCGTTGCGGTCGGTGATCTGGGTGATGGCCGTCGGCGGGCAGTACTTGCCGCGCGCGCCGATCGCCGCGTAGGCCGTGGCCACGGTCACCGGGTCCATCTCGTTGATGCCGAGCGTGAACGTCTCGAACTCCTGGAGCTTGCCGCCGTCGGAGCGCTTGATGCCGAGCGACTTGGCGGTCTCGACCACCTTGCAGAGGCCGACCTTCTGCTCCAGCGTCATGAAGAACGTGTTCACCGAGCCCCAGGTGCCGGTGGCCAGCGACTTGAAGCCGCCGCCGCCCTCGTCGTTGGTGACGGTGTGGCTCGGGTCGCCGACGTTCTGGCCCTTGCAGTTCTTGAACGCCCAGTAGTTGGGGGCGGTGTAGCCGCTGCCCACGTTGAAGCCGTCGTTGATCTTCATGCCCTGCTTGAGCGCGGTGAGCAGGGTGAACGTCTTGAACGTCGAGCCGGCCTGGAAGCCGACGCCGCCGCCGTGCACCGCGTCGGCCACCACGTTGTACGACATCTCGTGCTTGCGCCTGGAGTTGCCGTACTTGCGGCTGGCGGCCATGGCCTTGATCTCGCCCGTGCCCGGCTTGACCAGGGCCTCGGAGGCGACCGGGTTGTCGGAGGCGAAGACGTGCTTCTTGATGGCCTCCTCGGCGGCCTTCTGCATCTTCGGGTCGATCGTGGTCTTGATCGTCAGGCCGCCCCGGTTGAGGAACTGGGTGCGGGCCTTGCTGGTCTTGCCGAAGGCCGGGTTGCTGAGGATCTCGTTGCGCACGTACATGCAGAAGTACGGGTACGGGCTGGCGCCGCAGCCGCCGGGCAGCGGGGTGCCCTTGTAGCCGAGCTTCTTGGACTTGGCCTCGTCGTGCTGCTCAGGCGTGATCTTCTTGAGTTCGAGCATCCTGTCGAGCACCACGTTGCGCCGTTGGAGCAGCCGCGCCTGGGCCTGCTTGCCCAGGTTGGGGTCGGTGCTGTTCGGGTCCTGGACGGCGCCGGCCAGCGCGGCCGCCTGGGGCAGCGTCAGCTCGGCGGCCGACACCCCGAAGAAGCGCTTGGCCGCCGCCTCGATCCCGTACGCGCCGGCGCCGAAGTAGGCGATGTTGAGGTACTTGCCGAGAATCTCGTCCTTGCTGTACTTCTCCTCGACCGCCATCGCGTACCGCAGTTCCTTGAGCTTGCGCGCGTAGCTGGCCTCAAGGGCGGCGTTCTTCTCCTTCTTGGTGACGGCCGAGTTGAGCAGCACCTGCTTGACGTACTGCTGGGTGATGGAGGAGCCGCCCTGGGCGATGCCGCCCGAAGTGAGGTTCTTGGCCAGGGCTCGCGCGGTGCCTTCGATGTCGATCGCGCCGTGCTGGTAGAAGCGGAAGTCCTCGATGGAGATGATGGCCGTCTTCATGATGTCGGCCACCTGGTCGAGCGAGACGTTCTCGCGGTACTCCTCGTAGAACTGGGCGATCTGGTTGCCCTTGGCGTCGAGGACCGTCGTCTTCTCGGCGAGCGGCGGTTCTTTGAGGTCTTCGGGTTTGATGTTCAGTTCCTCGGACGCCGAGACGAACATCGCTCCGGTGCCGCCGACCGCCGGTAGTGCGATGGCCGCGGCCACCACTCCCGCGGCCATCGCAGCCCCGGTCAGGCGCACGATGCTCGACATTCGGGAACCCATGCGGAAAAACCTCCCCATCTCGGCTTTTGGGTGCATCCTAAACCCGCCCATGACCTGCTCTCTGTAAAAAGACGAAGCGCGCGCCGGCGGTGGATGCCTCTACCCCGGGTGAGACGCCGAAGCACGGGATTTGGTTCGCCGGGTTTCCCGTCGAATTCGTTTCCTGGGGGTCTGCGGGGATAGGGCGTGGTCATGACTTCTCACCGAGTGTTGCCACGCGAGCAGGCGCGGGTCCGTGAGCCGGTCACCGCTCCCCGCCGGAGGCCGGTCCTGGACGACACCCTGACGCTGCTGCTCGACCCGTACCGCTTCATCGGCGACCGGGCGCGGCGGCTCGGCTCCGACGTCTTCGAGACGCGGCTGCTGCTCCAGCCGACCATCTGCATGACCGGCGCGCAGGCCGCCGAGGTCTTCTACGACCCCGAGCTGTTCGTCCGGGACGGCGCCGCGCCCCGGCGGCTCCAGGCGACGCTGTTCGGCAGGAACGGCGTGCAGGCCCTCGACGGCGAGACCCACCGGGCGCGCAAGGCCATGTTCATGTCGCTGATGGGCCGGGAGGGCCGCGACCGGCTGGCGGAGCTGGCCGGCCGGCGCTGGCGCGAGCGCATCCGCGCCTGGCAGGGCATGCCGCGGGTCGTCCTGTACGAGGAGGTCAGCAGGCTGCTGTGCCAGGCGGTCTGCGACTGGACGGGCGTGCCGCTGCCGCCCGCGCGGGTGCCCGAGGTCACCGCCACCCTCCAGGCGGCCATCGAGGGCGCGGGCGGGCTCGGCCCCCGCTACCTGCGCGGCCGGTACGCCCGGATCAAGGGCGACCTGTGGCTGTCCGGCCTGATCCGCTTCGCCCGCGACGACCCCGGCCGCTTCGCCGGCACGGTGACCGGCCTGATCGCGGGCTACCGCGACCCCGACGGCGCCCTGCTCCCGGCCAGGACCGCGGCCGTCGAGCTGCACAACGTGCTGCGGCCCACGGTGGCGGTGGCCAGGTTCGTGACGTTCGCGGCCATGGCCCTGCACGCCCACCCGGAGTACTACGAGCGCGTCCGCGAGGGCGACGAGCAGTTCGTCGAGCACTTCGTCCAGGAGGTACGCCGGTTCTATCCGTTCTTCCCGTTCGTCGCCGCCAAGGTGGCCAAGCCCTTCACCTGGCACGGCGAGCACTTCCCGCAGGGCCGGCGGGCACTGCTCGACCTGTACGGCATCGACCACGACCCGCGCCTGTGGGACCGCCCAGGCGAGTTCCGCCCGGAACGGTTCGCCGAATGGGACGGCGGCGAGTACGACTTCGTCCCCCAGGGCGGCGGCGACCACTACGAAGGGCATCGGTGCCCCGGCGAGTGGATCACCGTGGACCTGATGAAGCTGGCGGTGACCGCGCTGACCCGCTGGATGACCTACGGCGTGCCGGCCCAGGACCTGCGCATGCCGTCGTGGCGCGCTCCGGCCGTCCCCAACAGCCGTTTCGTCATCGACCAGGTCGAGGCCGTCTGAGATTCGGGCAGCGCCGGGCAAAGAAGCGTGTTGCCGCGCGGGTGCGCGCGCGAGGGTCTGGCAACGTTCACCGGGGCGATTCTTCCTGGCCTTGGTGGAGGGTTTCATGCGTCGTGTCGTGGACGACGAGGAGCAGGTCGATCAACTGGTCTCGGCCGCCAGGGCGTACTGGGGGGACAGCGCGGGCGATACGGGTTGCGTGGTGGCCGAGGCGTTCGACGAGGACGTCCGGGTGGTCGTGCGCACCGTCATGGTCGCCAAGGCCGTGTGCGGGCTGCTGTCGGCCCGGCTGGTCGTGCTCACCGACCCGCGGTGGCGGCCGCTGGCCGAGGCATTCGGGGCCGCCGCCGATCTCGGGCCGCCCGACGCGCTGGTCACCAGCCGGATCGATCCCGGCGTGCGCACCGACATCCCGGTCGTGCACGTGCACGGCACCGGGTCGCTGCAGGCGTACGCGCTCTTCCCGGGTGAGACGCCCGTCTCCTTCGGCGAGGAGCTGCCCGGCCGGGTCGCGGAGTTCTTCGAGCGCCAGATCTGGCCCAACAGGGAGACGATCCGGCCGAGCGCCGAGCGTACGGCCTGGCGGGCCAAGGAGGGCTACCAGGTCCGCACCGACACCGAACGCCGCCAGCTCCGCCTCTACGGCTGCTCCCGGCTGCGCCTGGACCCCGGCCGGCCCACCGTCACGGTGTTCGGCCACATGCCGGGCCGCGACACCGAGCTGTTCGAGGAGGCCGAGCGGTACGCGGCCGGCGAGGATTCGGCCAACTGGCTGTTCCTCGACCGCCTGCGCTCCGGCCTGCTGTCGCCGAACATCCTGTGGAGCATGACCGACGTCGCCGTCACGTTCGGCGGCAGCGACCTGCCCGCCTTCGGCGTCCCCGTCATCCAGGCCGGCTGGTCGGAGGGCGCCGCCTGCGGGGCCACCCACCTCGCGCGCACGCCGGAGGAGCTGCGCGACCGGCTCGGCGAGGCCGTCGCCGTGCACGGCAAGGCGGAGACGGTCCTCGGCCCGGAGCAGCGCGAGCGCGCCCGCCTGTGGTTGTGGCTGCGCCGCTGCGGCGCCGACGTGCCGACCCAGGTCCTGCCGCGCTGGGAGCTCGGCCCCGACTACCCGCGGGCCCTGGCGGTCGCCCTGCGGCACGCCGAGCCCGACGGCGACCCGCTCTTCGAGGCGGTGCGCCGCATGTGGGAGCGCCGCGACCCCGTGCTCACCCGATTCGACTTCCAGGACCTGGCCAAGACCACACTGACCCCCGCGAGGAGCGCCCGATGACCGGAACAGGACCCATCACAGAGCTCGACCCGGTGATCCTGCCCGCGATCCCGCCCGTGCACGTGACCAGCGGGCGGTTCCCCGCGCTGCAGGTGATCGACCGGCTGCACCGGGGCAGCCAGATCGTGGGCAGGTTCGAGACGTCCGGGCTGGTCGGCTTCAAGGTGTCCGCGCAGGGACGGCCGCTGCGGGTGCAGATGTCGCTGTCCATGGACGAGCGGTCGGTCAGCGGCTGGCACACCGGCAGGACGGGCCCCGACTTCACGACGCCCCGGTGCGTCCAGATCCGTTCCCAGGGACGCCTGCGCCAGTGCGTGCTGCTGCGCGGCCGCAACCCGCACGCCCGCGTGGCCTTCGACCTGACCCCCGAGGAGATCCCGGACGACGGGCTGATCTGCGTCGAGGCCCTGGACATCATGGAGGGCGACGGCGTCTGCGACGAGGTGCGCACGTTCCTGTCCGGCCGGGTCCAGGAAGACGGGGTGGCCGGGCTGCGGCTGAACAAGATCGTGTTCGAGGAGCCGCCCGAGGTCGACTACGACCCCGACACGCTCGACGGCTCCCGCTGCGAGCTGTCCTCGCTGATCAGCGGCGGCGGCCTGGCCAACGTCAACCGGCAGGGCGTGCGCGTCCTGCGGTCGGGCATGTTCGTGGTCAACCCGGTGCTGCGCGACACGTTCGGGGCCAGCGGGCGGATCACGCTCCGGCTGGGCACGAAGGCGGAGGCGGCCAGCATGATCCCGGCGACCTGGCGGCGGGTCAACAGCGAGCTGCGCTGGCTGCGGCACGCCACCAGGAAGCTCCTCGGCACGGCGGCCCCCACGGTGGAGCGCGTCTACAGCCTCAGGGACGGCGTGGCCGGGCCCTTCGGGCAGACCGTCCACGGGAACGTCACCGAGCTCGTCCTGCCGAGCCCGACGGTCTCGCCGTTCCTCGTGGTGATCGAGCGGGTGCCGGGCGTCCTGCCGACGCTGGAGTCGGGCACCTCGGACTAGCGGGAGCTCCGGCTCCCTCGACCCGCGTGACCTGCGACAGCCGGTGACAGCCCGCCGTTCTGGCGGGAAAACTGGTGATCAGCGGTGATAACGCCACTCTGAGGGCAGTTGTCATGGGTGGGCGGGAACGGTTTGAGCATCGAGACGACCCGGCATCAGCAGTGCACGGTCATGCGCGCCACGGGCGAGCTCGACCACGCGGGACGGGTCAGCTTCAGCGCCCACATCAACGCGGTGTGGGACTGGTCGCCCGGACCCGTCCTCGTCTTCGACCTGGGCGACCTGGTCTTCTACGACTCCTCCGCCATCGGCGTGCTGGCCACGGCGATCCAGCGGATGGAGGCGGAGCCGGGCGGCCGGATCATCGTGGTCAGCCCGTCCGACCACCTGCTGTCGGTGCTGCGGCTGACGGACCTGCTCTCCCACGTCGAGCTGCGCGGCAGCGTCGAGGAGACCGTGGCGGAGCTGACGGTGGGCGCCGTCCGGCCGCCCGTCCCCCCGACATGGTCCGGGGGGACGTCGGACGTCGCCTACAACCCGTAGGTCTCCAGCAGCCGCAGCCAGATCTCGCTCACGGTCGGGAACGACGGCACGGCGTGCCAGAGCCGGTCGAGCGGCACCTCGCCGGTGACCGCGATCGTGGCGGCGTGCAGCAGCTCGCCGACGCCGGGACCGGCGAAGGTGACGCCGAGCAGCACCTTCCTGTCCTCGTCCACCACCGCCTTGGCACGGCCCCGGTAGCCGTCGCCCAGCAGGTACGCGCCCGAGACCGAGCCGAGGTCGTACTCGACCGCGCGCACCCGGAAGCCGGCCTTCCTGGCCTCGGCCTCCGTACGGCCGACCGCGCAGACCTGCGGATCGGTGAAGACCACCTGCGGCGCGCCGAAGCCGTCGGCGACGTCGCGCATGGCGGGCAGGTCGTCGCCGTGCGCCCGCGCCGCGATCACGTCGCCACAGATCCTGGCCTGGTACTTGCCCATGTGGGTGAGCAGCGCGCGGCCGTTGACGTCGCCGACGGCGTAGAGCCAGCCGCCCGGCACGCCGGTGGCCCGCATGCTGTCGTCGACCTCGACGGGCGCGTCGTCGGGCAGGCCGACCGTGTCCAGCCCGATCCCGCGGGTGGCGACCTTGCGGCCGGTGGCCACCAGCAGCTCGTCGGCCTCCAGCGGCGGCCCCTCCGACAGGTGCACGGTCACCTTGCCGCCCGGCTCGGGCCGCTCGACCCTGACCACGTCGGTGTGCAGGCGCACGTCGATGCCCGCCTCGCCGAACGACCGGGCCACCAGCTCGCCCGCGAACGGCTCGATCCGGCCGAGCAGCCCGCCGCCGCGCACCAGCACGGTCGTCTGCCGCGCGCCCAGCCCGTGCATGGCCTGCGCCATCTCGCAGGCGACCACGCCGCCGCCGATCACCACCAGGCGTTCGGGCACCTTGGTCGCGGCGGTGACCTCGTGGCTGGTCCACGGCTTCGCCTCGGCCATGCCCGGCACCGGCGGGACCGCCGCCGTGCTGCCGGTGGCCAGCACGACCGCCTGCCGGGCCGTGAGCACCCGCTCGCCGCCGTCGGGGGTCGTGACGACCACCCGCCGCTCGCCGTCGAGCCGCCCCCTGCCGCGGACGAACTGCGCCGGCACGCCCTCGACCCAGCTCACCTGCCCGGAGTCGTCGTAGCGTGAGACCGCCTCGTCGCGCCGGGCGAGCACCGCGGCCACGTCGATCGGCCCCAGCGAGAGCCCGGGCACCCGGGACACCTCGCCGGCCAGGTCGACCGGGCGCAGCAGCGCCTTGCTCGGGATGCACGCCCAGTAGGAGCACTCGCCGCCGGCCAGCCGCTCCTCGACGATCGCGGCGCTCAACCCGCCGCGGACCGCCCGCTCGACGACGTTCTCGCCCGCCGGACCGGCCCCGATCACGATGACGTCGAACTCCTCAGCCACGCTGCCTCCCCACACTCGTCCTCGATTCGCACTCTTTCATGCCCTGCCCGCGCTACCCGAGGTGGCCACGGGCGTGAACCCTTTCGGCCCGCGACGGAGAGACCGGGTAGATGCCCGCGCCGTCCGGGGGAGCCCGCTCGGCACTCCCATGAAGGAGCTTCCCCATGCCGGCGCCGTCTCCTGTGTTCGTGCTGCCCGGAAACGCCCTGGGGCGGCATCGGGCGCTGCTGGTCGCGCTGGTGCCCGCCGTCGCGCTGCGGCTGCTCGCGATGGCGGGGTACCGGCCCGCGCTGTGGTTCTGGGCGGACTCGTTCTCCTATCTGGAGGCCGCGCGCGACCCCGTGCCCGGGACGTTCCGGCCGCTCGGGTACTCGCTCTTCCTGGCCGTGCTCGGGCCCGGGAAGAGCCTGGCGCTGGTGGCCGCCGTGCAGCACGCGTCTGGGCTGGCGCTCGCCGTGGCCGTCTACGCCCTGCTGCGGCGGCGCGGCCTGCCCGGCTGGGGCGGGACGGCCGCCGTCGCGCCGCTGCTGTACGACGAGTTCCTGATCCTGCTGGAACACATGATCATGGCGGACGCGCTGTTCACCGTGCTGGTCACGGCCGGGATCCTGGCGCTGTCGGACCGGCTCACCCCGGCCACTGCGGCCGCCGGCGGCGTGCTGCTCGGCCTGGCGGCCGTCACCCGCACGATCGGGGTGGCCGTTCTCGTGGTGGCCGCCGCCTGCCTGCTGCTGCGCCGTCCCGGGCCGCGCGCGCTGCTCTGTCTGGTCCTGGCGGGCGCGGCGCCGCTGCTCGGGTACGCCTCCTGGATGTGGGCCACCAGCGGCACCTTCGGCCTGACCAAGGCCGACGGCCTGTTCCTGTGGGCCCGCACGACGACCTTCGCCGACTGCTCGGTCATCAGGCCGGAGCCCGAGCTGGCCCCCCTCTGCCCGCGGACGCCGGTGGCCGGGCGGCCCTCGCCCGCCCACTGGATGTGGGGGGCGACCCTGGCGGCCGTCCCCGGCGACCGGAACGCGCTGGCCGGCCGCTTCGCCCGCGAGGCCGTCCTCGCCCAGCCTGGCGACTACCTGGCCGCCGTCGGGCGCGACCTGCGGTGGCTGCTGCGCTGGGAGCGCACCACGGCCAGGAAGGCGTCCGACAGGAGGATCAATCCGTACTGGTTCCCCTACGAGGAGCGCCCGCTGCGCGCGTCCGTACGGCGGATCGCCGGGGCGTACGAGGGCGGGCCGGCGGACACGCGGATCGTCGAGCCCTACGCGGGCTGGCTGCGGGCCTACCAGCGCTTCGGCTACCTGCCGTACCCGGTGCTGCTGGCGCTGCTCGGGGGCGCGCTCGCGGTGGCGGCCGTACGGCGGCGGCCGGACGCGCTGCTGCCCGGCGTGGCCGCCGCCGTGCTGGTCGTGGCGCCGTCCTTCCTGAGCGGGTACGACGTGCGGTACGTCGTACCGGCTCTCCCGCTGGCCTGTCTGGCCGCCGGGCTGGCACCGGGACGTCCGCCGGAGGCCGGGAGACGTTCACCTGCGGGGCCTAGCGTTCGCGCATGACTCCTTACCCCACGTCGGTGGTGTACCGGGCGGCGACCGAGGGCTATCACACCTTCCGCATCCCGGCGGTCGTGGCGACCGGGGCCGGGACGCTCCTCGCCTTCGCCGAGGGGCGGCGCGGGTCCGCCGGCGACTCGGGGCACATCGACCTGGTGCTCAGGCGGTCGGCCGACGGCGGGCTGACGTGGGGTCCCCTTCAGGTGGTGGCCACCGAACCGCGCCGCGGCACCGTGGGCAACCCCGCGCCCGTGGTGCTGGACGACGGCCGGATCCTGCTCGTCACGGTCCGGCAGGGCCCGTCGGCGACGGAGGAGAAGATCAGGCGGGGTCAGGTGCAGGCGGCGGAAGGGCGGCGGGTGTTCGTCCAGGTCAGCGCGGACGACGGGATCACGTGGGCGCCCCCGCGCGAGATCACCGCCCAGGTCAAGCGCCCCGAGTGGCGCTGGTACGCCACCGGCCCCGGGCACGCCGTCCGGCTCCGGAGCGGGCGCGTCGTGGTGCCGGGCAACCACTCCCTGCCCCCGTCCGGCTCGGACGACGGCACCGAGGGCCGCTACAACGGCGGCCACGCGCTGCTCAGCGACGACGGCGGCGGTACCTGGCGCATCGGCTACGTGGACGACAACCCCGACGGCTATGTCAACGTCAACGAGACCACCGCGACCGAGCTGCCCGACGGCCGCCTCTACCTCAACGCCAGGACGGACTCCGCCGCGCCGGGCACCCGCGCCGACGCCTGCTCCTCCGACGGCGGCCAGCGGCTCGACCTGCCCTTCCGCCCGCAGGCCGGGCTGGTGGGGCCGGTGGTGGAGGGCAGCGTGCTGTGGTGCGAGCCGCCCGGCGTGCTGCTGTTCTCCGGCCCGGCCGCGCCCGACGCGCGGGCCCTGATGACGGTACGGGCGAGCACCGACGCCGGGGTCACCTGGCATCCCGTGCACACCGTGTCGGGCCTGCCCGCCGCCTACTCCGACCTGGTCAGGGTGGACGGCGACACGGTGGGGCTGCTGTTCGAGACCGGCGACTTCGGGCCGTACGAGAGCATCGTCTTCCGGCGCGTCCCGGTCGCCGAGCTCGACCCCCGCCGGGCGTAGCCGCCCTTCCTTTCCCACAGCTCTGTGCTGACACAGGGCTGTGCTGACTACGCTGAGACGACCACTGTGCGACCGCGTGTACGGAGTGTTCCGTATTACGCGCTAGCATTCCGATCAGCGGAACAGGCGAGGGAGAGTTCAGTGGCTGAGACCCAGTCCCCTGTGGGGAGCGTCGATCGTGCCCTGCTGATCCTGCAGGAGATCGGAAGACACAGCAGGGGTGTGACGCTCGACGAGCTGGCCACCAGGCTGCGGCTGCCGAAGAGCTCGCTGCACCGCCTGCTCGGGGCGTTGAAGCACCGGGGCTTCGCGGCCCAGCCGGAGCCGAGCGGGCCGTACTTCCTCGGCACCGAGATGCTGGCCACGGCCTTCCGGTTCTACGAGACGATGGACCTGCGCACGCTCGTCCGGCCGCTGCTGCTGCGGCTGAGCGAGGAGTTCTCCGAGACCGTGCACATGGCCATGCTCGACGGCGGCGAGGTCGTCTACCTGGACAAGGTCGAGGCGGTGCGGTCGATCACCATGACCTCGGTGGTCGGCGGGCGCAACGCGGCCCACTGCACGGGCGTGGGCAAGGCGCTGCTGGCCTGGACGTACCCGACGGACGAGTCGGTCAAGGCGTGGGCCGAACGCTACGGGCCGCTGGCCGCCAGGACCAGGAACACGATCACGAACCCCGCCAAGCTGGCCACCCACCTCGACCAGGTCAGGCAGCAGGGGTACGCGCTCGACCTGGAGGAGAACGAGCCGGGCGTGC
This sequence comes from Nonomuraea sp. NPDC049655, assembly GCF_044465465.1. Classification (NCBI taxonomy): domain Bacteria; kingdom Bacillati; phylum Actinomycetota; class Actinomycetes; order Streptosporangiales; family Streptosporangiaceae; genus Nonomuraea; species Nonomuraea sp. NPDC049655. Next base: position 77,700 of record NZ_JBITLS010000004.1, on the reverse strand, counting down.
GGTGCGTGGCGGCGCCGGTCTTCCTGGGCAAGACCGCGCCGGTGGCGGCGGTGAGCGTGACCGCCATCAAGGACCGCATGTCGGTCGCCCGCCTCGAAGAGGTCGGCCTCGGCCTCCGCCGCGCCATCTCCGCCCAGGTCTGACCCCCACCCACAAGCCCCCGCCCCCTGCCGCGATGGCCCCAGCCCCCGTATCGGGCGGTGGCGCCGGCTCCTCCCCCCTCTCCCCAAAGGGACCTCAACCGGCTACGGTCGGAAAGAACGCGGAATAGCGTTCCGTATCACGGACCAAAGGACACATGGGCATGAAGCTGGAGAAGGTCCCCGTCCCCCGTGCCGCCCTCGCGGAGGGCCCGAGGTGGGACGCCGCCACGGGCACCCTGCTGTGGGTCGACATCCCCGCCGGCCACGTCCACCGGCTCGACCCGGCCGGCGACGAGCGGGAGACCATCGAGCTGGGCCAGCCGGTCGGCGTCGCCGTGCCGCACGCCTCCGGCGGCCTCATGCTGGCACTCAGGGACGGCTTCGCCCGCCACGCGGACGGCCGCACCGAACTGGTCGCCCGGCCGTCCGAGCCCGAGGGCAACCGGATGAACGACGGCGCCTGCGACCGCGCGGGCCGCTTCTTCGCCGGCACCAAGGCCGAGGACGACACCCCCGGCGCGGGCTCGCTCTACCGCCTGGCCCAGGACCGTACGTGCGACAAGGTGCTGGACGGCGTCACGATCTCGAACGGCGTCGGCTGGAGCCCCGACGAGCGCCTGATGTACTACGTGGACACCGCGACCGACCGGATCGACGTCTTCGACTACGACCCGGCGACCGGCACGCTCGACGGCCGCCGGCAGTTCGCCGCACTCCCGAGCCCCGACGGCCTGACCGTGGACGCCGCCGGCCACCTGTGGGTCGCGCTGTGGGGCGGCGCGGCGGTCGTGCGGCTGCGGCCGGACGGGCGTACGGACCTCACCGTGGAGGTCCCCGCGGCCAACGTGACGAGCTGCGCCTTCGGCGGCCCCGACCTCGACGTGCTGTACGTGACCACCGCCTGGGACGGCGGCGCCGGCGGGGAGCTGTGGCGCTGCCGCACCCCCCACACCGGCCTGCCCGCCAACCCCTACCGCGGCCTCACCCCTTGACCGCCCCGGTCAGCGCCTGCACGAACCGGCGCTGGCCGAACAGGAACACGGCCAGCACCGGCAGCGTGGTCAGCACCGTGCCCGCCATGATCGCGGGCCAGTCGGCCCGGTGCTGGCCCTGGAACGTGGTCAGCCCGGCCTGCACGGTGTAGTTCGCCTCGGAGTTGATCACCACCAGCGGCCAGAAGAGGTCGTTCCAGGCGGTGATGAACGTGATCACGGCGAGCGCCGCCAACGCCGGCTTGGCGACCGGCAGCACCACCCGGAAGAACAGCGCGACCCGCGAGCACCCGTCGATCCGCGCCGCCTCCTCCAGCTCCCTCGGGAAGGACTGGAAGAACGACGTCATCAGATAGATCCCGACCGACGAGCTGAGCTGCGGGATGACCAGCGCCCCGAGCGTGTCCACCAGCCCGGCCTGGCTGAACATCAGGAACGTCGGGATCACGGTGAGCTGGAACGGGATCAGCGCGGTCGCGATGATCAGGACCAGCGTCAGCCGGGAGCCGATGAACCGGATCCGGGCGAAGGCGTACCCGGCCATGCTGCAGAGCACGACCTGGGCCGCCACGATGGCGCTCGACACCAGCACGCTGTTGAGGAACCAGCGGGGGAACTCGGAGCGCTCCATGACCGTGCGGTAGCCGCCGAGGTCGATGCCCTCCGGCAGGATCGGCGGCGGGAACCTGTTCAGCTCGGCCTGCGTCATGACCGAGCTGAGCACCAGCCACACGAACGGCAGCAGCGTCACCACCGACATCGGCGCGAGCACCAGGTGCCACTTGCTGGGCAGGCGTCGTCTCATCGCACGGCCCCTCTCCGCCGCGCGACCACCAGGCCCGCGACGATCAGCAGCAGCGTCCCGGCGAACAGCGTGTACGCCACGGCCGCGCCGTACCCGGCGGCCGAGTAGCGGAAGGCGAGCTGCCAGACGTAGTAGACGATGGTCACGGTCGCGCTGGCCGGGCCGCCCTGGGTGGTGGTCATGACGAGGTCGAAGAACTGCAGCGCGTCGATCACGCCCCAGACCGCGAGGAAGACCGTGATCGGCCGTACGGACGGGACGATGATGTGCCGGAACGTGGCCCACCGCCCCGCGCCGTCGATGGAGGCCGCCTCCAGCACCGCCTTGTCGATCTCCTGGATGGCCGCCAGGTAGATCACCACGGCGAAGCCGAACCGGGTCCAGAAGAAGATCAGCGTGAGCACGTACATGGCCTGTGACGGGCTGCTCAGGAAGCCCTGGAGCGGCAGGCCGAGCCGGCCGAGCACACCGTTCATCAGGCCGAAGTCGCGGTCGAAGATGTAGCCCATGAGCAGGCCGGCCGAGGTGGCCGAGGCCACGTAGGGAACCAGGAAGGCGGTCCGGTAGAAGCCGATGCCGCGCACCTTCCTGTTCAGCAGCACCGCCACCATCAGGCCGAAGACCAGCGAGGCGGGGATGTAGAGCACCAGCAGCAGCCCGGTGTTGCGCACCGCCTGGAAGAACACCGGGTCCTGGAACAGCGCCCGGTAGTTGTCCAGGCCGACGTTCTCGGGCGTCTTCATCAGGTCGGAGTCGGTGAACGACAGCGCCAGCGCCCACGCCATCGGCACCAGCGCGAACCCGAGGATGATCAGCGTGGCGGGGCCCGCGAACGACCAGCCCGCGACGTGGTCGCCGAGCCCGCGGGTCTTCCTGGCGTGCCGGGCGGCGGGCGCGCCGACGGCGGCGCTGCTCATGAACCCGGCACCGCCAGCACCGCGTCGGACCTGGCCGCGGCCTCGTCCAGGGCGGTCTTGGCGTCGGCCTTGCCCAGCAGCGCCTGCGCGATGGCCTCGGCGACGAAGGACGACACGCGGGGGTACTTGGTGGTGGGCGGCCGGACCCGCTTGGCGTTGGCCAGGTTCTCGGAGATCACCTCGATGCCCGGATATTTCCGCAGATAGTCCTGGTAACCGGACAGTGTGGTGATCGACTCCCTGATGGGCAGCGAGCCCGTGTCGCTCATCCACACGAGCTGCTGCTCCGCGGCCGTCAGCCAGCTCAGGAACGTGGTCGCCGCCTTGACGCGGCGCTCGTCGTGCTCGAACACCACCCAGTTGTCCGGGCCGGAGACGGTCTCGTGGTTGCCGTTGGTGCCGGGGAGCCGCGCGACGCCGTAGTCGACCTTGGCCGCCTGGAGGTCGGGCAGGACCCAGGGGCCGGACAGGAACATGGCCAGCCGTCCGGACTCGAACAGCTTCTGGCCCTTCTCGGCCGGGCTGGAGTCGAGGTAGACCGACTTGTCGTCCACGGCCATGCTCCGGACCAGGCCGAGCGCCTGCTGCCCGGCCGCGGAGTTGAACGCCGACTTCTTGTGGTCGGGGGTGAGGATGTCGCCGCCCGCCTGCCACAGCAGCGGCCAGAGCCCCCAGACGGCCTCCTCGCCGCCGCTGATCGCCCAGGTCGTGCCGAAGACGCCCTTCTGCGCGTCGGTGGTCTTCCTGGCGATGTCGCGGAAGTCGTCCCAGGTCCAGTCGGGGCCGGGGGCCTTGACGCCCGCCTTGGCCAGCAGCTTCTTGTTGTAGAGGACCACCATGTTGTCCACGACGGCGGGGAAGCCGATGACCTTGCCCTGGACGGTGACCGCCTCGCGCTCGTTGGCCCAGAAGTCGTCCCAGCCGACGGCCGGGTCCTTGACCAGGGAGGTGAGGTCGGCGGTCTTGGGGTTCCTGGCCACGTTGGGGGCCCAGGAGCCGTACAGGTAGGCGATGTCGGGGTAGGCGTCCGAGGTGAGGGCGGCAGTGATCTTGGGTAGCATGCCGTCTGCGGTCGCGCCGCCGGACTCGGTGCTGACCTTGATGTCGGGGTGACTCTGGTTGAACCGGGCGACCAGTTTCTCGATCGACTTCGCCGAGGTGTCCTCCTGGCCGTGCCAGATGGTGATCGCGACCGGGCCGTCCGCCCGTTCCTGTCCACCGCCGCCGCAGCTCGCCGCGGCCAGAGCCAGGGCGACGACGGCCAGCGTCGTACGGGGCCTCATCGGGCGGTCTCACGGATGTGGTGAATGAGTCGTGCCATGGGGTTCCCTCCACAGAGCACGGCGGGCGTGGCGGCCCGCTGCGTGCGGCGAGTATAGTCACGCATCCACGATGCAGACTAGAGTTCCACCAGACGGAATGAGGGGCGCGAACGTGCGAACCATGACTCTCTTAGCCCGGCTGGCCGCGGTCGCGGCCCTGAGCTGCGCGCCGCTCGCGGCGCTCGCCGCACCGGCCACGGCCCAGACGGCCCAGACGGCCCAGACGGCCCAGACGGCCCAGACGGGGGAGACGGCCCAGACGGGGGAGACCGCGCAGGCGGGGCCGTGGCGGCCGCCGCTGCAGAGCCGCTGGCAGTACCAGCTCCAGGGCAACGCCAAGTACGCCGCCACCGGCGGCGTCAACGTCGACATCTGCGTGGTCCCCCAGTCGGGCGGCGCCTGCGTCCGGCCGGCGGTGTTCGACATCGACCTCTACGCCGACGGCGACGTGGTGGGCAACAACACCACGCTCAACACCGCGGCGGTGAAGGCCGTCCACGCCCGCGGCGCGAAGGCCGTCTGCTACGTCGACGCCGGCTCGATCGAGGAGTACCGGCCCGACTACCAGCAGTTCGTCGCCTGGCACAAGAGCCACGGCAACTCCCTGCTCGGCAAGCCGTTCAGCGCGGAGTTCCCCAACGAGCGCTGGGCCAACATCAACAACGACCAGGGCCAGCGGGACTTCCTGCTGAAGATGATGGAGGCCCGGGTCGACAAGTGCGTCCAGGCGGGCTTCGACGGGGTCGAGTTCGACGTCGTCAACGCCCACGAAGAGGGCAAGTCGGTCACCGGCTGGACCGTCAGCCCCGCCACCCAGCTCGTCTACAACAAGGCGCTGGCCGACCTGGCCCACCGCAAGGGCCTGTCCGCGGCGCTCAAGAACGACCTCAGCCAGGCGGCCGAGCTGGTGTCCAGCTTCGACTACGCCGTCAACGAGGAGTGCTTCCAGTACGACGAGTGCGGCGAGCTGAGCGTCTTCGTCAAGGCGGGCAAGCCGGTGTTCCAGGTCGAGTACAAGACGGCGCCGTCGTCCTTCTGTCCCAAGGCGGCCAAGCTCGGCATCAATGCGATCAAGAAGGCCGTGGACTACTCGCTGAAGGACACGCCGTACAAGCCGTGCAAGTGACAGGGGCCCCGCCCGTCACGGGCTGGGGCCTCGGCGGACGTGTCACGGTCGTCCGGCCGTGACACCCCCACCTGATGTGGTCACAGAACGCAGTTCCGAAATCCCCGACGTAGTCCTGTGCTTCCGTGTAACGGAATGCCAGTGCAGGATGCGGAACCAGTGCTATTTTCTGATGACCGAACGGGCAGGTCACCCCAGGTCTGCGCGTCGCGGCACGTTGAGGAAGGACGGCGTCATGCGCGGACTGGCCGGGAAGCGGGTGCTGATCAGCGGGGGCAGCAGCGGCATCGGAGCCGCCACCGCCCGCAGGTTCCTGGAGGAGGGCTCCCGGGTGGTGCTCACCGGGCTGGACGGCGACGAGGTCGAGCGCACCGTCGCCGAGCTCGCGCCGCTCGGCGAGGTGGACGGGCTGACCGGCGACGTCAGCTCGGAGGACGACGTCGCACGGCTGGTCGCGGCCGCGATCGAGGCCATGGGCGGCGTGGACGTGCTGATCAACAACGCCGGAACGGCCTGGCGGGAGCCGTTCCTGGAGATCACCCCCGCCCACTGGGACCGGATCATCTCGGTGAACCTGCGCGGCATGTTCCTGATGGCCCAGACCGTCGCCCGCCACCTGGTGGACCGGGGGACGGGCGGCGTGATACTCAACATGTCCTCGACCAACGGCCTCGGCGGCGAGGCCGACTACGCCCACTACAACGCCTCCAAGGGCGGCGTGCTGCTGCTGACCAAGACCATGGCCGTCGAGCTCGGCAGGCACGGCATCCGGGTCAACGCCCTGTGCCCCGGCTACATCCGCACCCCGCTGAACGCCTCGATCTCGTCGGGGCTCGCCGACGACTTCGTCTCCGCCTACGAACACGACCACATCCCGCTGGGCCGGGCCGGGTTCGCCGAGGAGGTCGCCGCCGCCTACGCCTTCCTCGCCTCGGACGACGCCGCGTTCGTCCACGGCACCGAGCTGGTGATCGACGGCGGCCAGCTAGCGATCATGTGAGGCGCCGGGGCGCGGCACCTTCATGGCGATGATCAGGCCGCGCCCGGAGTCGTCGCCGGGACGCAGGCGGGACAGCTCGACGGTGAGCCGCGTCGGCCGGCCCCGGCCGTTGACCACGTCGAGCGCGACCCTCCTGGCTCCGGCACGGGCCGTGCCCCCGGCCGGCGTGTCGCGCACGAGCGGGACGATCCGCTCCACCGGCAACCCCGTGCCCAGCGAGGCCAGCGGACGGCCCACCGCCTCCCCGGCCCGCACCCCCCACAACTCCTCGGCCCCCGCCCCCCAGATGAGCACCCGCATGTCGGCGTCGAGCACCACCGCCGCGTCGCCCAGCCCGTGGACCAGCGAGGCGGTGATCCGGCCGACCTCGTCGAGCTCGGCCGTGCGGGCGACCAGCGCGTCGTTGGCGCGGCGCAGCTCGGCGGCGCGGGCGGTGAGCGCGTCGTTGGCGTGGCGCAGCTCGGCGTTGGCCGAGCGCAGCTCGTCGTTCGCGCGTTGCAGGTCGGCGTTGGCCGAACGCAGCCGGCCGACGATCGCGGACCAGCGGCCGGGTGGCGGCAGGTTCTCCTGGCGGTCGGGGGTGATGGGCGTCTCTTGCGGCCGCAGCCGGCGGGTGCCGTGATGCTGCTCGGAGCGGGGGTCGCGGGCCCGGCGGAAGCAGGCCAGGTGGCGGCTGACCGGCCTGGGCGGGCCGGTCTGCTCGTAGATCTCGACGCCGGTCCCGGCCAGGGCGTCGGGCATCGTGCTGAACAGGGGGATCGCGGTGCCGCCGTGCTCGGTCATGAGCGCGATGAGGCGGCACAGCGCGGGCTGGGCCTCGGCGACGGCCAGGTGGCCGCCCTTCTCCTGCATGGCCCGGTGGGTGATCGCGAGCTGTTCGAGGCCGTTCAGGTCGCAGAACCAGAGGTCGCCCGCCGCGACGATCACGTGTTTCACCCGCGAGCGCGGCAGGGGGTCGAGGAAGGCGGCCAGGATGGGGCGGGTCGTCGAGTCGAGCTCGCCCGCCAGGGCGATCACCAGAGTGGTGTCGCCCACGGGCACGAGCCGTACTGAGAGCTGCATCATCGGATTCGCTCCTTCCCTGAACTCTGCGTGATCGAAGATCGACGCGCAGCAGGGTCCGGCTGCATGCCCCATACTCCTCCTCCTTCGGGAAAAGAGCCAGGCGCTCACCGTGCGTGAGCGAGGGTCCAGGAGGCTCCCTGGGTGAGGGGGTTGGGCAGCGTCGTCCAGCTGTCGCCGGGCGGGGCGCCCGCGAGCTGGGCGAGCAGGTGGGCCTTCACCCGGATCCGCTCGCCGAACAGGGCAGCGCGGTCGGCGCGCACGTCGGCGGTGTCGGGGAGCGCGTCGAAGGCCCGCCGCGCGGCCCGCGCCACGACGGCCCACAGGCGTGACTCGGCGACACGGTCGCCCTCTCCCAGCAGGGAGACCAGACTGCCGAACGTGGTGCCGACGAGCGAGCCGAACAGCTTGGCGTGCAGGACGCCGGGGTCGTCGCTGAGCAGCCGGGGGCTCACCGGCGGCGTCCCGAAGCCGTTGCGGGCCAGCCGGGCCGGGCTGATCCGGACGTCGGCCAGGTCGCGGTAGACCAGCTCGACCGGGCGGCCCCGCCGGTCCAGCACGACCAGCAGGTTCTGGCCGTGGGCCTCCAGCGCGACCCCGAGGGCCAGCAGGCCGAGCGCCGCCGCCGTCGCCACGCCGGCGAAGGCCGCCAGCCACTCGCCGGCCTCCTCGCCACGCGGCGCGTCCCACTGGGCCGGGGCGGTGAGGGCGGCGACGGGCAGCACGGTGTGGCCGGGCACGAGGGGCGTCGGATCGCGCAGCATGACGGACAGGTCGGCGGTGTGCTCGCCGCGCACGGCCCCCGCGGCCCCGGACAGGTAGCGGGCGATGCGCGGACGGCCGCCGAGCCGCGCCGACAGGGCGGTGAGCAGGTCCGACAGGGGGACGCAGTCGCGGACCGAGCCGGGGGAGATGTCCCTCACGCCGGAGGTCATCCTGGTGGTGAACGCCGTCTTGAGGTGCGGGCCGCCGTCCAGGGGCGCGAGGGTCCGTACGGACATCAGGGGATGGCACGGCAACGCCCCGATCGCGTACGGGCGCACCCCCAGCCCGGCCAGCACGTGCCGGGTCTGCCAGGGGTGGACGGGCAGCAGCAGCCGGTCGCCGTCCATGAGCGAGCCCGGCCACGGCCCGGTGACCAGGCATTCGGCGGCGGGCACCGCCACCAGGTCGAGCGCGACGACGGGCCGGTGCTCCGGCATGTACGCCAGTTGCTCGGCCACCGACACCCCCGGCCGGTTGCGGCAGCCCGGATGGTAGGGATGGCCGTCCACCACGCTCTGCTCGTACCGTTCCGGTCCCGGCTCGCGCAGCGGGGAGGCCGCGCCCGCCCGGGACAACGCCAGGGAGGCGACGCTGTTGTCCAGGTCGGCGACCAACCCCTGCGCGCCGGGCAGGCCGAGCGCCGCCAGCAGCTCGGCCGGGTCGCGGTACGGGACGCCGTCCAGCCGCAGCACCGGCTCGTCGGCCAGGTCGTAGGGCAGCCGGGCCCGTCCGGTCAGCTCGCGCCCGTCCGAGAGCCGTACGCACAGGTCGCCGCCCACGGCGACGGGCTCGGCGAGACCGGGCAGAGGCTCGCAGAGCAGGCCCCGCCACAGCCGTCCCATGACGGCGGCCCGCGCCCCCGGCAGGGCCGCGGCGTAGCCGGGCGTGAGGTCCGGGCGCACGGCGGCCAGCTCCCTCGCGAACCGCGCCGCAGAATGCCGCATGAACCCCCCCGATGTCAGGAACATGCCCAGGTGAGAACCCTGTGGACACTGATCGGTACAAAAGGGTAGGACAGGTCGCCATGGCATATATCGACGGCCTCCTCCCACCGGCCGGTCCGGCACCCGAGGCGCAAGACCACCAGGCCGCGGACGGGGCCACGGCCCTCGCGGTGACGGCCCTGCTCAACTGCCTGCTCCGCGAGGTGGCCGAACCCGCGGCCGCCGAGGACGACGTGTGGGTGCTGCCCGCGACCGGGCAGGTCCTGCACGTCCGCCCCGGACGGTACCCCGGCGCCCCCGCCCTGCGCACCCCCGACGGCCCACGCCCGCTCTCCCTGGCCGGCCTGGTGGCGCTCACCGAGGACGAGCTGCGGACGCGCACCGGCCACGCCAACCCGTCCCTGGCCAAGGAGATCATGGAGAGCAGGGACGTCATGGCCGCGCTGCTGTCGGCCCAGCGCGCCACCACGCCGCCCGCCGACCTGTACCTGCGCTCGGAGCAGGCGCTTGTCGCCGGTCACCGCTACCACCCGGCCCCCAAGGCGCGGGGCGGATCGGGCCCGGACGCCTGGCTGCCCTACTCGCCGGAGGCGCGCGCGAGCTTCGTGCTGCCGCTGCTCGGGGTGCCCGCCGAGGCGCTGGTCGAGCAGGGCGACGCGAGCGCGCTCGACCGGCTCGGCCCGCCCGCCCCCGACGGCCTGACGCTGCTTCCCGCCCACCCCTGGCAGGTGGAGCTGCTGGGCGGGCTGAAGGAGCTGCGCCACCTCGGCGTCACGCCCGCGCGGGCGGTGGCGACGGCCTCGATCCGCACGGTGTACCTGCCGGAGGCGGACCTGTTCTGCAAGTTCAGCCTGGACGTGCGGATCACCAACGACATCCGCCGCCTGTGGCTGCACGACCTGCGCTGGCTGGGACTGATCGACGACCTGCTGGGCGTGGCGTTCGACGACCTGCCCGCGCACCGGCCGCGGCCCGCCGTCCTCGGCGACCGCGGTTACCGCAGCCTGGAGCTGGACGGGGACGGCGGCGAGGCGCTGGCGGTGATCGTCCGCGACGGGCTGGGCGGGCACCTGCGGCCGGGGCTGACGGCGCTGCTGGCCGCCGGGGTCAGCGAGGGCTTCCCCGGCAACCCGCTGGACGGCCTCGACGCCGCCGAGGCGCTCGGATGGTGGCGGCGCTACCTCGACCACGTCGTGCCGCCGGTGCTGCACGCCTACTTCCGCCACGGCGTGGTGCTCGAATGCCACCTGCAGAACGTGCTCATCGGCGTGGACGGGCGGGGCCTGCCCGGCCAGGCGATCTTCCGCGACCACGAGGGCGTCAAGCTGACCGCGGACCGCCACGGCCTGCCCGGCGCCCGCACGCCCGTCGTGAGCCCCGCCTACGGCTGGGAACGGCTGCTGTACTGCCTGGTCGTCAACAACCTCTGCGAGATCGCCGGAGCCGTGGCCGAGCGGCACCCGGAGCTGCGGGCCGAGCTGTGGGCCGAGGCGAGATCGGTGTTCGCCGGCTGCGCCGAGGACCACGGCGAGCCCGAGGAGCTGCGGGAGCTGCTGGCCGGCGCGTACGTGCCCGCCAAGGCCAACCTGCTGCTGCGCTGGCTGGAGGCGGACGGCGCCGACATGCGCTGCGTGCCGACGCCCAGCCCTTTGCGACTCTTTACGCCATAAGCTATCCTCGCCGAGGACAACAGTTTACGGTGTATGGAATTCACGGAGGCTCCCGGTGACCACGGCGACGCTGCACGACGGAAGCACCATCGAGACAGAGGTCCACGGCTCGGGCCCGGTCCTGCTCCTGGCCGTCAACCCCAAGCCGATCGAGGGCGAGGCGGCCGAGGAGATGCGGAAGTGGGGGGCCGACCCCGCGCTGGGCCGCTCGCTCATCGACGGCCTGTCCGACGGCTTCCGCGTCGTGGCCTTCGACTACGAGGGCCACGTCCTGGCCCATCCCAAGCCGGACACGCTCACCCCCGACAACGTGGCGGCCGACATGCTGGCGGTGGCCGACGCGGTGGGGGCCGACCGGTTCGCCTACTACGGCTACTCCTGGCTGGCGCTCAGCGGGCTCCAGCTCGCCCTGCGCACCGACCGGCTCTCGGCGCTGGTCATGGGCGGCTACCCGCCGCTCGGCGGGCCCTACGCCGAGATGCTGAAGGTCACCGAGGCCACGTACCGGATGGCCGTCGCGCCGAAGACCGCCACGCCGCCGGCCACGGGGACGGGCGAGCCGGGCGACTGGTCCTCGACCGAGGTGACGCTGAGCGAGGGCCAGGCCAGGCAGTTCGCCACCCTGTACCGGGCGCTGCGCGGGTTCGACGACAGCCAGGTGCGCCTGTCCTGTCCCCGCCTGTGCTTCGTCGGCTCCGCCGACGAGATCGTCTACGACGAGCGGTGGGGCGGCGCCCGCGTCGGCATCGCCGGCCCGGTGCTCCGCGAGCGGGCCGCCATCGAGGCGCTGGGCTGGGACGTCGAGGTGCTCGACGGGCTCGACCACGCCGGGGCCATGCAGGCCGCGAACGTGCTGCCCATCCTGCGGCCCTGGCTGGAGAGGGCGCTGTTTCTCCCGGCCTGAGCTGGGCAGATGCCCGGCGGATCTGGGAACGGGGGGAACATGGCGAAGGGGAACGGCCGCGACGGCGTTCAGCCGGTCGATCAGCCCATCGGGAAGCTGGAACTCGTGCACGCCTTCGAGTCCGGCCCGATGCCGACCGGCGTCACGGTCTCCCGTGCCGGCCGGATATTCGTGAACTTCCCCAAATGGGGTGACGACGTTCCGGCGACCGTGGTCGAGCTGCGGGACGGCAAGGCCGTCCCCTATCCCGACCAGGAGTGGAACACCGAGGCCGACGAGCCGTCGAAGTGGCTGGTCTCGGTGCAGAGCGTGGTCGTCGATCCCCTGGACCGGCTGTGGATCCTCGACACCGGCAGCCCGATGTTCCGGCCCACCAGGAAGGGCGGGCCGAAGCTCGTCTGCGTGGATCTGGAGACCGACACCGTGGTCAAGGTCATCATGTTCGACCGCGGTGTCGCCCTGGAGACGTCCTATCTCAACGACGTGCGGTTCGACCTGCGCAAAGGCGTCGCCTACCTCACCGACTCCGCCGACAAGGGGCCCAACGGGATCATCGTGGTCGATCTGGCCAGCGGGCAGGCGTGGCGCCGGCTGCACGACCACCCGAGCACCAAGGCGGCGCGGCCGCCGGACTTCGTGCCGGTCGTGGAGGGCCGGCCGTTCATGGAACGGCCGCAGGACGGGCCGCCGTCGCCCGTCCTGATGGGGTCGGACGGCATCGCGCTCCCGGCCGGCGGCGAGCGGCTCTGGTACTGCCCGCTGCTCTCCCGCCGCTGGTACAGCGTGTCCACGGACGCCCTGGTAGACCGCACGCTGGACGACGCCGAAGTGGCGGCGACGGTCAGGGACGAGGGCGACAAGGGCGGCTCGGCCGACGGCCTGGAGGCCGACGACGCCGGGCGCATCTACCTGACCGACTGGGAGCACAACGCGGTGCTGCGCCGGACGCCCGACGGCACGATCGACACCCTGGTGCACGACGCCCGCCTGCTGTGGCCGGACACGCTGTCGGTGGCCGACGGCCACCTGTACGTGACCGCCAACCAGCTGCACCGGCAGGCCAGGTTCCAGGAGGGGCAGGACCGGCGGCGGTACCCGTACGCGCTGTTCCGGGTGCCGATCGACGCCGGACCGGTCCGTCTGGTCTAGCGCCGCGGGCGCGCAGGGTCCGGGTCATGGTTTGCCGCCTTCGTCGACGCGGTATGCCCGCTACGTAGAGGTACTGATCGGATACCGATCGACGCCATCGCTGAACCTCTGCAATGGCCACTTGGGGGGCTTAAGGCCGATGAATGCCGCTAAATACGACTGGTTTCCTGACGGCGTGACCGTCCTGGGGGCGTCATGTCGCTGAACGCACGCATCGGCAGGATCGAGAGCCTGCTCGAACGGGCCGAACCGCCCGCCGTCGAGCTGGCCCAGGCCCTGCTCGACCTCTACGGCGAGGGCCTGACGCGGATCATGGCAGCGGCCGACGACGACCTGGCCGCCCGGCTGGCCGCCGACGACGTGGTCGCGCACCTGCTGCTGCTGCACGACCTCCACCCGATCGACGTGCGGACCCGGGTCGAGGACGCGCTGCGCGGCACCGCCGCCGAGGTGATCGCCGTCGAGGGCGACCTGGTACGCCTGCGGCTCCCGGACGACGACGGGAGCTCGGCGGACGCGGTCCGCCGGGCCGTGCGCGACGCGGCCCCCGAGGTCGAGCAGGTCGAGATCGTCCGGTCGGCGCCCGGCGTGGGGGCCGGCAGATGGACCACGTGAGGCGCATCGCCCGCGCCGTCCTCTACGGGGGCTACCTGCTGTGGCCCAGCCGCCACTCCGCCCCGCCCGACCGGCGGCGCTGGAACTTCGGCGGCGTGCACCCCGAGTCCTACGGCCGGGCGCACGAGGGCAACCCGTGGCTGACCCAGACCCAGTGCCTGCTGGAGGCCGGCGGCGACGACGTCGTGGACGTGCACGTGCGCTTCCTGCACCTGGTCACCTGCGAGGTGGCCGTGCGGCGCGAGGGCGAGCTGGTCCGCGTGCCCGAGCTGACCGTCGGCGGCGCCCGCCACCTGCCCAGGGAGGAGGCCAAGGAGCGCGAGGTGGCCGAGACCGGGCTGCGCCTGGCCGACCTGCTGGCCTGCCCGACCGGCATGGAGATCCACGTGCCGCCGGGCCAGCGGGCCGAATGGCTCGACGGCGAGGGCGTGCTGCTGCGCGGCTGGGAGGCGCTGAGCGGCCGGGCCGAGGTGTTCGCCGAGCGGCTGCGCGAGGGCCTGTTCCGGCTCACCGTCCGGGTGGCGAACACCAGCCCGTGGCAGGGCGACTCGCGCGCGGAGGCCATGAAGCACACCCTGATCTCCGCGCACACGGTTGTGAGCTCGCCGGGCGGCCGGTTCGTCTCGCTGACGGAGCCGCCCGACGGGCTGCGCGCGCTCGCCGCGGGCTGCCACAACATCGGCACCTGGCCGGTGCTGGTGGGCGAGGAGGGCGACCGGCACACGATGTTGTCGGCCCCGGTCATCCTCTACGACCATCCCAAGGTCGCGCCTCAGAGCGGCACGTTCGACGCCACGGAGATCGACCAGCTCCTCGACCACTGCGCCGCGCTCACCCCGGAAGAGCTCATGCGCCTGCACGGCACCATGCGGGAGACGTGACATGGACACTCGGTACCCCACGGAACGGCCGGCCCCGGCCGAGGCGATCGTCGACGGCGTGCGGCTGGCCCCGGGCAGCCGGGTGCGCCTGCGCCCGAAGAGCCGCGCCGACATCCTCGACCTCGCGCTCGACGGCCGCCTGGCGGTGATCGAGAGCGTCGAGCGGGACGACGTCGGCGGCTTCCACGTCGGCGTCACGCTCGCCGGCGATCCGCTGCGCGACCTGGGCGAGTCCAGGCTGCCGTGCCACCGGTTCTTCTACTCGGCCGAGGAGCTCGAACCCGTCGGAGGGGGCTGCCGCCCGCGCGTCCTGGTGGCCGGGATCGGCAACGTCTTCCTCGGCGACGACGGCTTCGGCGTCGAGGTCGTGCGCCGCCTGGCCGACGACGACCTGCCCGCCGACGTGCTCGACTTCGGCAGCCGCGGCCTCGACCTGGCCTACGCGCTCCAGCGCGACTACGAGGCCGCGATCCTCGTGGACGCCGCGCCGCGCGGCGAGCCGCCGGGCACGCTCACCCTGCTCGAACCGGACATGCTCGAACCGGACATGCCCGGCCCGGGCGGCCCCGGCGGCATCGGGGCCGAGAGCCACGGCCTCGACCCGGTCAAGGTGCTGCGCATGGCCCGCGAGCTCGGCCGGGTGCCCGCGCGGGTGCTCGTGCTGTGCTGCGAGCCGGCCCGGCTGGTCACCGACGACGTGCTGGTGGAGCTGAGCGAGCCGGTGCGCGGGGCGGTCGAGGAGGCGGTGCGCATGGTGCGCTCGCTGGTCATGGACGTGCTGGCGGAACGGGCCTGACCCCGTCCGGCGGAACGGGCGTGGCACCGTCCGGGGCGCCCGGCACCGAGCGCATGCGGCCGATGATGGCGGTCGTCGAGCGGTCGGGCAGGTAGTCCAGCACCAGCACCTCGCCGCCGAGCGAGCGCACCAGCGGCGCCTCCGGCAGCATCTCCGGGGTGTAGTCGCCGCCCTTGACGTAGATCTCCGGCCTGATGAGCCTGAGCAGGCGTTCCGGGGTGTCCTCGTCGAACTCGGTCACGTAGTCCACGTCGTTCAGGGCGGCCAGCACCGACATGCGGTCCTCGCACGGGTTGAGCGGGCGTCCAGGGCCCTTGAGCCGGGTGACGCTGGCGTCGCTGTTGACCGCGACCACGAGCACGTCCCCGAGCTGCCCGGCCTGCTCCAGGTAGCTGACGTGGCCCCGGTGCAGCACGTCGAAGCAGCCGTTGGTGAACACGATCCGCTCGCCCCTGCGCCGGTGCTCGTCCAGGAGCTGGGCCAGGCGCTCGGCCGCCTGCACGGTGCCCTCCTGGCGGCGCAGGGCGCGCAGAAGCTCGTAGCGGGTGCAGATGGACGTGCCGGAACGGCGTACGACCACCCCGGCCGCGGCCTGGCCCGCCTCGGCGGCCTCCTCCGGCGTCGCGCCGGCGGCCAGCCAGAGCGAGAAGGCCGCGGTGTAGGTGTCGCCCGCGCCGGTCGCCATGTGCTGCGGCGCGGGCCGGGCGTAGGTCCGGTACGGCGGGCAGCCGGCCCGGTGCAGCAGCGTGCCCTCGCCGTCCAGGGTGGTCACCACGATCCCGGCCCCGGTGGCGGCCAGGATCTGCGCGGAGCGCGCCATCAGGTACGCCGGTCGATCGGCCGCGGCGTCCACCTCGCCGAGCAGGCCCACCACCTCGGCGTAGTTGGGCAGCACCGCCGCCGGCGCGCACTCGACCCAGGGCGCGACCGCGTGCGCGTCCACCACGAGCAGCGGCAGCCCGGCCAGCGCCCGGCGCACCGCCGGGGTGAACACGCCGCCGCCGTAGTCGCAGGCCACGACGACGTCCGCGCCGGCCACGGCCGCGGAGACGCGGGCCAGCAGCGCGCGTTCGGCCTCGGGCGGGATGACGTCGAGGTCCTCCTCGTCGTAGCGGGCGGTGAGCTGGCCGCTGGTGACCAGCCGCCGCTTGTGCGCGGTCCGCCGCCCCGGCACCGCCTGCAGGTCCGTCTCCACGCCGAGCAGCCGCAACGCCTGGACGAGCTGGTCGCCGCAGGCGTCGTCGCCCACGACGCCGACGAGCCGGACGCGCGCCCCCAGCGCCGCCAGGTTGGCCGCGGTGTTGCCGGCGCCGCCCGGCGCGTCCTCGACCGCCTCCAGGCTCATCACGGGCACCGGCGCCTCCTGGGCCAGCCGCTTGGCCGAGCCGTGCAGCCACGAGTCGAGCATGACGTCGCCGACGACGACCGCGCTGACCGTCTCTTCCCTCAGGGTGCCCATAGAGGGCGAGTACCTGTAAAAGCCCAGCTCAAACGCATACCAGCTCAAATAGGTTAGTCCGAAACCGAAGTTATGGGCCATCCCTGCCGGGTAGCCCGGCCGCTATGTACGGCCCTTCGGACACCGGGCTGCCGCCCAGGCGGGCCTGCCGCCTGGAGCTGCCGACCACTGTCGCGGACAGGAGCGCGGAATGCTACGACTACATGCCGGGGACCCCATGACGGCCCGGCCGGGCCTGGTCGAGGGCGTGCGGAGCATCGCCGTCCTGCGGGCCAACGCGATCGGCGACTACCTGGTCGCGTTGCCGGCCATAGAGGCGATCAAGCTGGCCTACCCCGACGCCCGGCTCACCCTGCTCGGCACGCCGTGGCACGCCGAGTTCCTGTCCGGGCGGCCGGGACCGGTGGACGACGTGGTGGCGCTGCCGCCGATCACGGGGGTCTCGACGTCGGAGACCGGCTACCCGGTGCCCGGCGGGGCCCGCGCCGAGCTGCGGGAACGGGCGTTCGACCTGGCAGTGCAGATTCACGGCGGCGGGCGCTTCTCCAACCCGTTCGTGCGCTCGCTCGGGGCGCGGGTGACCGCCGGGCTGCGCTCCCCGGATGCCGAGGTGCTGGACCGGTGGGTGCCCTACACGTACTTCCAGCACGAGACGCTGCGTTTCCTCCAGGTCGCCGAGCTGGTCGGCGGGGTCGCCGAGCGGCTCGAACCGCTGGTGGCCGTCACCGCCCGCGACCGGGCGGAGCTGGCCGAGTCGTTCGGCGAGCCGCCGGCCGGGCTGGTCGCGCTGCATCCGGGGGCGACGGACCCGCGGCGGCGCTGGCCCCCCGAACGTTTCGCCGAGGTGGCCGACCGGCTGGCCCGGCCCGTCGCGGTGACCGGGAGCTGGGCCGAGAAGGACCTGGTGGAGGCGACGGTCGCGGCGATGCGCGGGCGGGCGCACCCGGTGCTCCCCGTCGTCGGGACGCTCACCCTCGGCGGCCTGGCCGCCCTGTACGAGCGCTGCGCCCTGGTGGTCGCCAACGACACCGGCCCGCGCCACCTCGCCGCGGCCGTCGGCACGCCCACGGTCGCCGTCTACTCGTGCGTCAACGTCATCAACGCCGGGCCGCTCAGCAGGACCGCGCACCGGCCGCTGATCTCCTGGACCACCCGGTGCCCGACCTGCGGCGCGAGCGGCGTGGACGCGGAGGCCGAACGCTGCGAGCACGACGGGACGTGGGTCGCCGACGTCTCGGTGGACGACGTGACAGAACAGGCCGAAGACCTACTGAAGGGATATCGCGATGACTGACCAGGCCGTGCTGGACGAACTGCAGGAAGCCCTGGACGAGGCGTTCCAGGGACGGGACCGGGTGGCGATGCGCGAGGTGTACGCGCGGGTCTCCGCGCACGTGCACATCCCCGCCGACATGCTGGCCCATCTCAACGAGGTGCCCGAGGGCAGCTACTCCAGGGAGGAGATGGCCGAGGCGATCAACGACGTCATCAGGCGGCGCGGCGAGCAGGACAGCCTGGGCCTGCTGAGCATCCCGCGGCAGCGGCCGGTGGAGGAGACCGCCGCCGCCGAGCGGGCCGTCGCCGACGACACGCCGCTCGAATACCTCAACCCGCCCCAGAACCCGCCGGACGACGGCCAGGCCCCGGAGTTCCGCGAACCGTAGAGACTGTTCGAACTAGACCGTTCGTTCTTGAATATGGTAGCTTCGCCGCGTGGCACGCAGCAAGGAGTTCGATCCCGAGGTCGCGCTCGACCGGGCGCTCGACCTGTTCTGGGAGCGCGGTTACGAGGCGACCTCGATGGCCGACCTGGTGGAGCGGCTGGGGCTGGCGCGGGCCAGCATCTACGGCACCTTCGGCGGCAAGCGGGAGCTCTACGTCAAGGCGCTGGAGCGCTACCTGGCCCGGCGCAACGTGGTCGAGCCGCTGGCCCAGCCGGGGCCCGCGGTGCCGGCCGTGCGCGCCTTCCTCGACGCCTACGTGGCCGAGATCCTCGCCGACGAGCTGCGGCGCGGCTGCATGGTCGTCAACACGGCCGTGGAGTTCGCCTCGCGCGACGCCGAGCTGGCCCGCCGGGTGACGGCGAGCTGGGCCGAGCTGGAGACCGCGCTCGCCGCCGCGCTGGTGCGCGCCCGCGCCCAGGGGGAGATCCCCGAGTCGAAGGACCCCTACGCGCTGGCCAGGTTCCTGCTCGTGCTGCTCCAGGGCCTGCGCGTGCTCGGGCGGGCCGACCCGGACCCGCGCCGCCTGCGCGACGCGGTCGAACAGGCCATGATTGCCGTGCAAATTTGAGACCGATCGTTCTAGGAGCTTGTCGTGTTTGAAGGAAAAGTCGTGCTTGTCACCGGGGCCACCGGGGTCGTGGGCCGGGCCGCCGCGCTGGCGTACGCCAGGAAGGGCGCGTCCGTGCTGGCCGCCGGGCGGGACACCGCGCGGCTCGGCGCGGTGGTCAAGGAGATCGAGGCGGCGGGCGGCCGGGCCACCGGCTTCACCGCGGACGTCACCGACTCGGCCTCCGTCGCCGCCATGGTGGAGGCCGCCGTCACCCGTTACGGCGGGCTCGACGTGGCGCTGAACGCCGCCGGCGTCTTCGGCATGCTGGCCCCGGTGGCCGACTACGACGAGGACACCTGGGACACCGTGCTCGCGGTGAACCTCAAGGGCGTGTTCCTGTCGATGAAGCACGAGATCGCCTACATGCGCGAGCACGGCGGCGGCGTGATCGTCAACGTGGCCAGCAACCTCGGCGCCCACTGGCGGCTGCCCGGGGCCGCCGCCTACGCCGCCTCGAAGGCCGCGGTGAGCCACCTGACCCGCACCGCCGCCCGCGACCACATCGCCGACGGCGTCCGCGTCAACGCCGTCAGCCCCGGCCCCATCGACTCGCCCATGTCCACGCGTCCCGGCGAGACGCCCGCCGAGCGCGACGAGCGCATGCGGCACGCCCTGCCCATCGGCCGCGTCGCCGCCCCGGAGGAGATCGCCGCCGCCGCGCTGTGGCTGTCCTCGCCGGAGTCCAGCTTCGTCGTCGGCCAGGACCACGTGATCGACGGCGGCGCCACGGCCTGACTCAGCCGGCGGCCACGGGCGGGCGGGTCTCCTTCATGGCCAGCACCGCCACCAGGCTGATCAGCCCGACCCCCGCCATGTACGCCGACACCGACAACGACGTGCCGGTCGCCTCGTGCAGGGCGGTCGCGACCAGCGGGGCGAACCCGCCGCCGAGCAGCGCGCCGACCGCGTACGAGAAGGAGACCCCGCTGTAGCGGTAGCGGGGCTCGAACATCTCGGCGAACAGCGCCGACTGCGGCCCGTACGTCGCGGCGAGCCCCACGTTGAGCACCACCACGGCGACCACCATCAGCGCCGCCACCCTGGTGTCCACCAGCAGGAAGAACGGCACGGCCCAGACCACGAGGAGCACCGAGCCGGCCAGGTAGACCGGCTTGCGGCCGATCCGGTCGGACCAGATCGCCGTGGCCACGATCCCGGCCAGCCAGGTCAGGCTGCCGACGATCACCACGACGAGCATGAGGTTCCTGCTGACCTTCAGCACCTGGGTGCCGTAGGACAGCAGGTAGGCGAGGAACACGTAGCCGATCGCGGTGTTGGCGACGAAGCTGGCCGAGGCGAGCAGCAGCGCCCGCGGCCGCTCGCGGAAGACGTCGAGGACGGGCCGCCTGCTGCGGGCCTGCTCGGCGGACAGCGCCCGGAACACCGGCGTCTCGGTCACCCGCAGCCTGATGAACAGCCCGACCGCGACCAGCACGACGCTGAACAGGAACGGCAGCCGCCAGCCCCAGCTCGCGAACTGCGCCTCCGACAGCCCGGCCGTCACCGCGACGTACACCAGTTGCGCCAGGATCAGCCCGGCGGGCACGCCCACCTGGGAGTACAGCCCGTAGCGGCCGCGCTTGCCGGGCGGGGCGTGCTCGACGGCGAGCAGCGCCGCGCCGCCCCACTCGCCGCCGGCGCTGAGCCCCTGGAGCAGCCGCAGGACCAGCAGCAGGATCGGGGCCGCCACCCCGATCCGGTCGTAGGTGGGCAGCAGCCCGACGCCGACCGTGGCCGCGCCCATCAGCAAAAGGGACGCGACCAGCATCGCCTTGCGCCCGAGCCGGTCGCCGAAGTGCCCCCACACCAGGCCGCCCACGGGCCGGGCCAGGAACCCGACGCCGAGCGTGGCGAACGCGGCCAGGGTGCCCGACGCGGGCGAGAGCGGGGAGAAGAACTGGGAGCCGAAGACCAGCGCGGCGGCCGTGGAGTAGATGAAGTAGTCGTACCACTCGATCGTGGTGCCGACCGCGCTCGCCATGGCGACGCGACGGAGTTGCGCGGGGTCCGGCTCTGCTGCCTCGTGGGTCATGGCGCCTCCCTCGACGCCAGAGTAGATCTTCCTCCGCCCGCTTCCCAGTGGGCCGGGGCAGGCGTCCCTAGAACGCCACCCCGCACCGCAGGATCACGTTCGCGTACGGCGTGGCCTCTCCGGTGCGGACAGCCAGCCGCACCCCCGCCGACAGCCGCTTCAGCTCCTCGTGCGGCACGTACGCCAGCCCCGGCAGCCGGGCCGCGAGCAGCTCGGCGCAGCCGGGGTTGCCCGCGCGCACCTCCTCGGCCGCCGTGGCCCCCTCGACGACGAGCTCGGCGAGCAGCCCGTCGAGCACGTCGGCGAAGGCCGGGATGCCCGGCAGGAAGGCCAGGTCGACCACCCGCACGCCGGGCGGCACGGGCATCCCGCTGTCACAGACCAGCACCTGGTCGGTGTGGCCGAGCCGGGCCATGGCCCCCGCCAGCTCGGCGTTCAGAATCCCCGCGCGTTTCACTGGAAGTCCGCGACGTTCTCCTTGGTCGCCACCTTGACGGGCACGGCCACCGTCTTGTCGATGGTCTCGCCCTTGGCGGCCTTGACCGCGGCCTGCACCGCCTGCTGGCCGAGCAGCGACGGCTGCTGGGCGACGCTGGCGGCCAGCGTGCCCGCCTGCACCGCCTTCAGGCCGTCGGGGGTGCCGTCGAAGCCGACGACCTTGACCTGCTGGCCCGCCTTGGCGCCCAGGGCCTTGATCGCGCCCAGCGCCATCTCGTCGTTCTCGGCGAAGACGCCGGTGATGCCGGGGTTCGACTGGAGCATGTTGGTCATGACGTCCAGGCCCTTGGTGCGGTCGAAGTCGGCCGGCTGCTTGGCCACGACCTTGATGTTCGGGTACGCGGCGATGCCCTCGGCGAAGCCCTGGCCCCGGTCGCGCGAGGCGGACGTGCCCGCCGTGCCCTGCAGCACGACCACGCTGCCCTTCTCGCCGAGCTGCTTGGCCAGCTCCTGGGCGGCCAGCTTGCCGCCGGCCACGTTGTCGGAGGCCACGGTCTGGGCCACCTCCGCGCCGTTGACGCCGCGGTCGGCCGCGATCACCGGGATCTTGACCCGGTCCGCCGCCTTGACCGCCGGGGCCGCCGCGTCGGAGTCCACCGGGTTGACGATGATCGCCTTCATGTTCTGGCTGGTGAAGTTCTGGACCTGGTTCACCTGCTGGGAGGCGTCGTTCTGGGCGTCGGTGACGGTCAGCGTGACGCCCTCCTTCTTGGCCTCCGCCTCCGCGCCGCTGCGCAGCTGCACGAAGTAGGGGTTGTTCAGGGTCGACACCGACATGCCGATCTTGATGTCCCCGCCCCCCGAGGACGTGCCACCGGAGCCCCCGTCGCCGGAGGAGCCGCAGGCGGCCAGGCCGAGCGTGAGCGCGGCGCCGGCCATGACAATCGCGGGAATCCGCATGATCTTTACTTCCTTTTCCTAGTTCGTTCCCCTGCGCCGCAGGGTGTCGACGAGGACCGCGAGCGCGATCACCACGCCGATCACGACCTGCTGCCAGAACGCCGAGACGGACAGCAGGTTCAGCCCGTTGCGCAGCACGGCGAGGATGAGCGCGCCGACGAAGGTGCCGAGCGCCCTGCCCTTGCCGCCGGACAGGCTCGCGCCGCCGATGACGACGGCCGCGATCGCGTCCAGTTCGTAGCCCGCCGCGGCCTGCGGCTGCGCCGAGGCCAGCCGGCTGGCCAGGACGATGCCGGCCACCGCCGCGAAGACGCCGGACAGCGCGTACGTGATGAGCTTCTGCCGGTTGACCTTGATGCCGGACAGCCGGGCGGCCTCCTCGTTGCCGCCGATGGCGTACATGGCCCGGCCCGGGTACGTGCGGTTGAGCACCACGGCCGCGATCACGCCCATGACCAGCATCACCAGCACCGGGATCGGCAGGTAGTCGCCGAGCGTGTCGCCCAGGTGCGAGACCGAGTCGGGCATCGCGATCGGGCTGCCCTGCGAGATGACCAGCGCCAGACCGCGGGCGATGCCCAGCATGGCCAGCGTGGCGATGAACGGCGGCAGCTTGCCGTACGCGATCAGGGCGGCGTTGACCAGGCCGCACACGACGCCGACGGCCAGCGAGACCACGACGGCGACCGGCCACGGCAGCCCGGCGCTGGTGGCCGTCCAGGCCAGCACGATCGCCGACAGCGCGGCGACCGAGCCGACGGACAGGTCGATGCCGCCGGTGACGATCACGAACGTGGCCCCGAAGGCCAGGATCGCGGTGACGGCCGCCTGGACGCCGACGTTGAGCAGGTTCGTCACGCTGAGGAAGTCGGAGGACAACAACGACAGCGCCACGACCAGCACGACGAGCGCGGCGAGCGCGCCGTTCTCGGCGAACCAGGCCGCGGCGGGCGACCGGCGGCCGGTGAGCTTGTTCGGAACGGTGCTACTTGGCACGGGGACCCTCCACATCCGTGACCGCGAGGGCCATGACGTCGTCTTGCGTGGCCCCGGCCGCGGGCAGCTCGCCGACGAGCCTGCCGCGGGCCATGACCAGAATGCGGTCGCTCATGCCGAGCACCTCCGGCAGATCGCTGGAGATCATGAGCACGGCGTGCCCGGAGGCGGTGAGCGCGTTGATGAGCTGGTAGATCTCGACCTTGGCCCCGACGTCGATGCCGCGGGTCGGCTCGTCGAGGATGAGCACGCCCGCGTCGGCGACCAGCCACTTGCCGATGACGACCTTCTGCTGGTTGCCGCCGGACAGTGTGCGGACCTCCTGGTCCAGGCCGGTCATCCGGATGCCGAGCTGCTCGGCCACCTTCCCGGCGGCCTTGCGCTGGCCGGCGCGGTCGACGAAGCCGGCGCGGGTGGCGGCGCGCATGGTGACCAGGCCCAGGTTCTCGGCCACGTCCGCACCGAGGACCAGGCCCTGGCCCTTGCGGTCCTCGGGGACCAGGCCGAGCCCGGCCTCCATGGCGGCGTGCACGTCGCCGGGCGCCAGGCGGGTGCCACGGACGACCACCTCGCCGGTGTCGTAGCGGTCGGCGCCGAAGACGGCCCGCGCGACCTCGGTGCGGCCCGCGCCGACCAGTCCGGCGACCCCGACCACCTCGCCCGCGCGCACCTCGAACGAGACGTCGTCGAAGACGCCCCTGCGGCCGAGGCCGGAGACCTTGAGCAGGGCCTCGCCGCGTTCGGCGGCCTGCCGCGGGAACTGCTGGTCGATCGGGCGGCCCACCATGAGCCTGATCAGCTCGTCCTGGGCGGTGTCCGCCGGGATCTCGGTGACGGACCTGCCGTCGCGCAGCACGGTCACCCGGTCGCCGATCTCGGCGATCTCCTCCAGGTGGTGGGTGATGAACACGATCGAGACGCCCTCGTCGCGGAGCTGGCGGACGATCGTGAACAGCTTGGCGACCTCGCCGGAGGTGAGCACGGCGGTGGGCTCGTCCATGATGAGCACGCGGGCGTCGAGCGCGAGCGCCTTGGCGATCTCCACCATCTGCATGCGGGCGATGCCGAGCCGGGAGATCGGCGTCGCCGGGTCGACGTCCACGCCGACACGGTCGAGCAGCGCCTTGGCCTGCCGTTCCATGCGCTTCTTGTCCACCAGCCCGAAGCGGCGCGGCGGGCGGCCGAGCGCCAGGTTCTCCGCGACGGTGAGCTGGGGGACCAGGTTGAACTCCTGGTAGATGGTGGCGATGCCGAGCCGCTGGGCGTCGCCCGCCGACCGGATGTCCACCGGCTGCCCGTCGACGGTGACGTGCCCGCCGTCCGGCCGGTACGCGCCCGACAGGATCTTGATCAGCGTGCTCTTGCCCGCGCCGTTCTCGCCGAGCAGGACGTGCACCTCACCGGCGCGCAGGCTCAGATCGACGCCGTCGAGTGCCACGACGCCGGGGAAGACCTTGCGCAGGCCCTCGGCCTTGAGTATCTCCGCGGTCACTCCATGATCCCTTTCCGCTCGCATGATCGGCGAATCACCAGGCGCGCCGGCAGGACGTGCGAGTCGGCCGCCTGCCCGCTCTGGATCCGGCCGATCACGAGCCGCACGGCCAGGCGCCCCATCTCGGCCGTCGGCTGGGCGATGGCGGTGATCGGCGGGGCGGTGTGCTTGAACCAGGTCACGTCGTCGAAGGAGGCGACGGCCACGTCGGCGGGGATGCGCAGGTTCCGGGCCTGGATCTCCTCCAGACCGCCGAGCGTCATCAGGTTGTCGCCGAAGAAGATCGCCTCGGGCGGCTCGGGCAGGTCGAGCAGCTCGGCGGTGATGCGCCGGCCGCTGCCCTCGCGGAAGTCGCCGGGGCGCACGTACTCGGGGCGCACCTCCAGGCCCTCGGCGGCCATCGCGGCGGCGAAGGCGGCCGTGCGCTCGCGGCCGGTGGACAGGGTGGCCGGGCCGGAGGCCAGGGCGATCCGCCGGTGGCCCTGCTCGCGCAGGTGGCGGACCAGCTCGGCGATGGCGGCGGCGCCGTCGGAACGCACGGAGGGCACGTCGAGCCCGGAGATCGTGCGGTCGAGGAACACCACCGGGCGGCCGGCCTCGGCCAGCTGCTGCACCAGCGGGGTGACCTCGGCGGTCGGGCAGATCAGCAGCCCGTCGACGCGCTGCTCCAGCAGCGTGCGGACGTAGTGGTCCTGCTGGTCGGCGCGCTCGTCGGCGTTGCCCATGACGACCGTGAAGCCCTCGCGCCTGGCCTCGTCCTCGACGCTCCTGGCCAGCTCGGTGAAGAACGGGTTCAGGACGTCGCCGATGATCAGGCCGATCGTCCTGGTCGCGGTGGTGCGCAGGGAGCGGGCGACGGCGTTCGGCACGTAGTTGAGCGCGCTCATCGCGTCGTAAACTCGGCGCCGGGTCTCCTCGTTGACCGAGGGGTTGTCGTTGAGCACGCGGGAGACCGTGGCGACGGAGACACCGGCCTGTGCGGCGACGTCCTTGATCCTTGCCATCGTTCCTCCGTGTAATCGATTACACGGCAGCTTATGAAATCGATTACATGATTGGCAAAGTGAAATGGCTCACACCCCCGGGGGAGAGGGTGTGAGCCGGCTTTCGATGGCTCGGGCCTTTCCGGACCTGCCCCGGACCGGGCTCGGGCCGATCAGACCTTGCTGATGCGGACCGCGTCGGCGATGACGAGGCCCGTGCCGGCCGTCCACCGGCTGACGCCGACGACGTTGTAGGTGCCGGCGTTCAGCGAGAAGGTGCCGATGCTGCGCCAGCCTCCGCCGCCGGAGCGCTGGTCCACGTAGACGGTCTGGTTGCCGCCCGAGGCCGCCACGATGTACGGCGCCGAGCTGTTGTAGCCCGGATCGGACGGGTACCAGACCTCCACCTTGTACGTGCCCGCGCTGGGGATCGCGGCCTGGTACCAGGCGGGGTCGCTGGCGGCGACCGGGTCGGAGAATCGGTAGTCGGCGCCGTAACGCTGGCTGGAGTAGGCGGAGGTGCCCCAGTTGCCGCTGGCGGTGAACTGGCCGGAGGTGGCGTTGTCCACCGTGGTGGACCACGAGGGCGTGCCGCCGCCGGTCACGTAGTTCATGTACGTGGTCCAGTTCCAGTACGGCCCCGGATCGGTGTGGTCGGCCCCGGGGACCTCGTTGTGCCCGATGATGTGGGCGCGGTCCTTCGGGATGCCGTACTTGTCGCAGATGGCCTTGGTCAGGGCCGCCGACGCGCGGTACATGGCGTCGGTGAACCACGAGGACTCGCTGACGTAGCCCTCGTGCTCGATGCCGATCGACCTGGTGTTGTACGTCCAGTTGCCGGCGTGCCAGGCGATGTCCTTCTCGCGCACCATCTGGGTGATGGCGCCGTTGGACGACTTCACGACGTAGTGCGCCGAGACCTGCGCGGCCGAGTTCTGGAACCAGGAGATCGTCCCGGCGTACGAGCCCTGCGTCACGTGGATGACCACGCGGTCGATCGCGTAGCTCGACGGCCGGCTGGAGGCGGTGTAGTTGCTGGAGCTGGCCGGGACCCAGGCGGCCGGGCCGTAGTCGGTGCTGAGCACGCCGACGTCGCCCTGGGCGCTCAGGTCGCGGGCCTTGGCGTAGTCGCCGCGGTCGGCGGTGACCTCCTGGGGCTTGACCGTCACGCCCCGGGCCGTGATGCCGAGGCCGAGCTGCTCGTAGACCGAGTCGGCGTACAGCCGGGCGATCTCCGGAGAGGAGGCGTTGCCGTACTTGGCGACGGCCTGGTACCAGCGGCCGGCGTCCTTGCGGCCGGCGTCGTCGAGGCCGAGCTCGTCGGCGTAGGAGCGGAGCAGGGCGGCGCCGCCGAGGATGTTGGCGGCGTTGTCGGAGCGCAGTTTCTCGACCGGCAGGCCGGCGAGCTGGGCGGCCTTCTCCAGCGCGTGGGTCGTGGGGTTGCTGACCAGGTGCATCAGGCCGTAGCCGCCGCTGGCGCTGGGCTTGCCCTGGTGGTCGTCGAGGTGGGTCTCGGCGTAGGCGAGCGCGACCAGCAGATCGCGGGGTACGTCGCTGGCCGAGGCGGCCTTGGCGAACGCGGCCGGCAGCGCGGGCTCCCGGGCGGCCTGGGCGGCGGGCTGGCCCGCGGTGATCAGGGCGACGGTCAGGGCGGACGTGGCGAGGGCAGCTAATCGCGTGCGGGCGAGAATCATGGGGATGCTCCTCGTTGGGGGGTGACGGGTGGAACGCGGGCGCGGGTCCGCGGCCCGCGTTTGGCCGCCGAATGCGGCCCAACGTATGTCACCTCTGACACAATGTCGATAATTGACATTACAGACGTGTTAGGTGAAACTTTCCGCCCGCCGACCGGTGGGCAGCCGGAAAGTTGGGCCCCTGAAAACTATTGCGCTCCGCGATCAGGGGACTGAAACTTCCTTTCGTGACCGCGCTCCTGCGTACCGTCCTGGCGGCGCTCACCGCCGCCGCCGTCACCGCTGTCGTCACCGCCGTGGCTCCCGTCCCCGCCTCCGCAGCCCCCACCTCCTCTTCCGCAGCGGCCGCCTGCGCGACCGATCCCGCGACGCCCAAGCGGCAGCTCCGGGCGATGTGGATCTCCTCGGTCGCCAACATCGACTGGCCGAGCCGTACCGGGCTCAGCGTCTCCGCCCAGCAGGCCGAGTTCCGGGCCTGGCTCGACCTGGCCGTCGCCAAGCGCATGAACGCCGTGATCGTGCAGGTCAGGCCGACGGCGGACGCGTTCTGGCCGTCGCCGTACGAGCCGTGGTCGCAATGGCTGACCGGCACCCAGGGGACGAACCCCGGCTACGACCCGCTGGCGTTCATGGTCGGCGAGGCCCACGCGCGGAACCTGGAGTTCCACGCCTGGTTCAACCCGTACCGGGTGGCCAACAACGACGACCCGACCAAGCTGATCTCCACGCACCCCGCGCGGCAGCACCCCGACTGGCGCTTCGCCTACGGCGGGAAGCTCTACTACAACCCGGGCATCCCGGCGGTCCGCGACTTCATCGAGGACGCGATCATGGACGCCGTCACCCGCTACGACGTGGACGGCGTGCACCTCGACGACTACTTCTACCCCTATCCCGTCAGCGGCCAGGCCATCCCGGACTCGGCCGCCTACGCCCAGTACGGCGGCGCGTTCCCGAACATCGCCGACTGGCGGCGGGACAACGTCAACCTGCTCGTCCGCGAGCTCGGCCAGCGCATCCACACCGCCAAGTCGTGGGTGTCGTTCGGGATCAGCCCGTTCGGGATCTGGCGCAACTCCTCGACCGACCCGCTCGGCTCGCGCACCTCCGGCCTCCAGTCCTACGACGCGATCTACGCCGACAGCCGGCAGTGGGTCAAGCAGGGCTGGATCGACTACCTGGCGCCGCAGATCTACTGGCACATCGGGTTCTCGACGGCCGCCTACGAGGTGCTCACCGCGTGGTGGTCGGACGTCGTGCGCGGCACCGGCGTGCAGCTCGTCGTGGGGCAGGCCGCGTACCGGGCCGGCGCCTCGGGCCAGGAGGCCGCCTGGCAGGACCCGGCCGAGCTGAGCGACCACCTGTACGACAACAGGAAACACCCCGAGATCGCCGGTGACGTGTACTTCAGCGCCAAGGACGTCAAGGCCGACCGGATCGGGGCGATCACCAAGCTGGTCGCCGACCACTACGCCAAGCCCGCCCTGCTGCCCGCCCGGGGCTCGGGGGCCGCGCCCGCCGCGCCCGCGATCACCGCGGCCACCGCCGGCTCGAACGGCGTCCAGCTCACCTGGACCGGCTCCGGCACGGCGTACGCGGTCTACCGCGTGGCCGGCACCCCGCCCTCGGCCGATCCGTGCTTCTTCGCCGACGCCCGCAACCTGATCGGCACGACCAGGCAGAAGTCCTACACCGACCCCGGCGGCGGGGCGTCCACCTACTACGTGACCGCGCTGAGCAGGACCCACCAGGAGAGCGCGCCGAGCGAGGGCCGGTCGGCGGGCGGCACGGGCGGCTTCAGCGTCGTGATCGACAACGCCGACGCCGGTTTCACGGCCTCCTCCTCCTGGGGCACCTCCAGCTACTCCACCCAGGCCAACGGCGCCGACTACCGCTTCGCCGACCCGGTCGCGGCCAGCGACCCGGCCTGGTTCCGGGCGGCGATCCCGAGCGCGGGCAGCTATCGGGTGGAGGTCTGGTACCCGGCCAACGCGGGCTACAACGGCTCCGCGCCGCACATCGTGGCGGCCTCGGGCGGCAACCAGACGGTCAACGTCGACCAGCGCACCGGCGGCGGGGCGTGGCGGGTGCTGGGGACGTACACGCTGGCGGCCGGGACGTACAACGTGGTCGGGGTGAGCCGGTGGACCTCGGCGACCGGCTACGTGATCGCCGACGCCGTGCGCATCACCAAGGTCTGACCCTTCAGGAGCGGGCCTTCGCCCAGGCGGGGCTGTCGATGAAGTGGTTGTCGAAGCGGTCCTGCGAGGCCAGCAGCTCTTCGAGCGTGGCCTCGCCGGTCTTGAGCCGGGCCAGCAGGCGGAAGTACTCGAACCGCTCGACGCCCGGCGTGATGACGATCAGCAGGTCGGCCTCGGCGCCCGGGGCCGCGGCGAAGGCGTGGGCCACGTGGGGCGGGACGACGGCGACGTCGCCCTCCTCCAGGGTGATCACCTCGTCGCCGGCCAGCACCTGCGCCCGGCCGTCGAGGACGTAGAACATCTCGGAGGCGGTGGTGTGGGTGTGCGGCACGGCGCCGTCGGCGCCCGCGCCGAGCGTGATGCGCACGGTGCTCAGGGCGCCGCCGGTGGCGCTGGAGTCGAGGAGCATGCGGCCGGTGCTGGGCGGGCCGCCGATGACCTCGGCGTCGACGGAGCGGATGACGGCGGTGCTGCGAGGGTCGATGAGCGACATGGTGTTATCCGTTCTCGGAGAGGGCGCCGCGGAGTGCTGTCTCCACGAGGCGTTCGGCGTAGGCGCGGCCGACGGGCAGGCCGGTGATCAGGACGCGGTAGTACAGGGCCCCGGCGAGCTGGTCGAACAGGGCCTCCACGTCGAGGTCGGCGCGTAGCTGGCCGCGGTCCCTGGCCCGTTCGAGCAGGGCGCGGGCCAGGGTGTTGCGGCGGGCGTACATCTGCCGCTCCAGCTCGCCGACGTCGGCGTGGCGGGCGGCGGCGGCCACGAGCTCGGCCACCGTGCCCGCCGACCCGTCGTCGTCGCCGGGCGCGCGGCCGGCCGCGCGCATCCGGTTGAGCCCGGCCGCGATCTTCTCCAGGTACGCGGGCAGGTCGCGGCGGATGTCGCCGGTGTCGGTGATCTCGTCGTGGTCCTGGAGCCGGTTGACGACGGCCAGGGCCAGGTGGTCCTTGGTCGGCCAGCGGCGGTAGAGCGTGGTCTTGGCGATGCCGGCCCGCTCGGCGACCTCGTCGGGGGACAGGCCGGCGTAGCCGCGCGCGAGCAGCAGCTCGGTGGCGGCCCTGAGCACACCCTCGTCGACGTCACTCCTGCGCGGTCGTCCCACCATGCCCTGCCTCCTTTTCGCTACCTGAGTAGCGTAATCCCGGAGGGCGGCATTTCGCAACCCAGGTATCGAAACTCCGCTACCGGCGCAGCAACGCCCACACGACCCGCTCCCCGGCCCTGTCCTGGTAGGTCCCCCACAGTCCGGTGGTCAGCTCGTGCACCAGCCGGAGTCCGCGTCCCGACTCGTCCGCGTCCGCCGGCACGCGGGGACACGGAACCAGGCCGTTCCGGCCCGGATCGGTCACGGCCAGCCGCCAGAACCCCGCCTCCGGGGCGAGGGACAGCCGGACCCACTGCGCCGCCGCGTGCTGCACCGCGTTCGTGACCAGCTCCGAAGCGATCAGCCGCAGGTCGTCCAGGGCTTGGTGGTCCGCCCCCAGCCATGCCGCCAGTTCGGTACGCGCCAGCCGGGGCAGCATCGCCGGGTCGTCGAGCTCGCCGACCGTCCACACCTTGACGCCCGCATGCAGGGAACTGGACATGATCACCTCCGGGATGGGCGTACAGGCCGAGGTCGCGTGTACGCGGGTTCTCAGGATGCGGTTGATTCGGCTGACCAGCCCGTGGGATCGGCCGTACAGTTCCTTACAGTGAGTACGCCGTGCCTCTGCGTGAACGGTTGTGGGAAGGGCGTGACATGCCGAAGGAAGAAGAAGCGGAAGCGTGGGCCGAGTACGCCAGACGCCTGCGTGCCTTCCGTACGGACCAGGGCTTGAGCCAGGAGCGTCTGGCGGACCGGCTGGCCTACAGCGAGAGCGCGGTCGGGCACGTGGAACGTCTCCTGCGCAAGCCGAGCGAGGACTTCACCCGCGAAGTGGAGAAGGCCCTCGGCCTCAAGGGCCAGTTGACGGAGCTGCTGCCGCAGATCCACGGCGCGCTGGGCCCGCGCTGGTTCCGCGAATGGCCCAAGGTGGAGGCGGCGGCCCACACCATCAGGACGTCCGAGCCCCTGCTGATCCCCGGCCTGCTCCAGACGGAGAATTACGCCAGACATGTCTTCCTGGGAGAGCCGGGGGCCGTGCAGCGGGAGGCCGAGGAGGCCGTGCGGTTCCGGCTGCACCGGCAATCCGTGTTCGGTCGCGAAACCCCGCCGATCTACTCCGCTCTCGTGGACGAGAGCGTCCTCCACCGGCCTGTCGGCGGACCGGAGGTGATGAGAGAACAGCTCGCCAAGCTGCTCGGCGTGCTCAACCCGCCCTACGTCACGCTGCGGGTCGTCCCGTTGAAGGCGGGGCTCACCGTCGGATGCCTCGGCGCCTTCGAGGTGGCCACACTCCTGGACGGTGGGCCTGATCACGCCTATCTGGAGAGTGCCGAGGAAGGCCGGGTGACCAATCGCGCCAGCACCGTGCAAGCGCTTATCGTGCGATGGGAGGCCCTGTCCGGCATGGCGTATCCCGTGGACAGGAGCCGCGAGATCATCCGTGAGGCGATGGAGAGCTATGAGTGAGGCGAGTGGTCTCCGTGCGGGCGTTTGGGTCAAGGCGACGGCGTCGGGGGGAAACGGCGGGAGCTGTGTCGAGGTGATGCGGCGGGCGGATGACGGCGTTCTCGTCAGGGACACCAAGGACCGGGGTGAAGGCCCGATCCTGGCCTTCACCCGGGACGAATGGCTGGCCTTTCTCGACGGAGCCGCCAAGGGGGAGTTCGACCTGCCCTGTCAGGAGGCGTAGATCACCGAGAGGAAGCGGAGGAGCAGGGCTTCCCGGGTCTCGGCGGGCAGGGCGTCCAGGACGGCGTTGACCGTGGCCATCCCCGGCTGCCCCGCGCCCGGACGCAGGTCCACGCCCACCGAGGCGGCCAGTTCGGCGAAGGTCGCGTCGTCCAGGGCGTCCAGGTCCAGGTCGGCGATCAGTTCGACCAGGCCGTCCGGCACCACGGCCGGGCCGCGCAGCCGGGCCGCCTCCGCCGCGTCGGCGATCACCCCGAGCATCGCCTCCACGCCGTTCAGCGTCACGCCGGTGACCGTGACGTGCAGGTTCGCGGGGATCCCTGCGTAGGAGAGCTGCGGTTGCAGGAACCAGCCGCGCTCGCGGGCCGCGTCGGCCAGCACGAACACGTCGAGGTCGTCCCCGGCGAAGGCCACCAGCGACGACTCGGGCGCGCCCAGGACCCGCAGGCCGGGGATCGCGGCGATGCCCTCCCTGAGCCGGGCCGCCGCCTTGCGGGTGGCGCGGCCGAGCTCCACGTACCCCTCCCGGCCGAGCGCCTGGAGCGTGGCCCACGCGCCGCCGAGCGGCCCGGCCGACCTGGAGCTCTGCACGGTGGCGTTGATGATCGTGTAGCCGGGCCAGGCGGCCGAGGCGAAGTACGCCTTGCGCCGCGTCGCCGGGTCGGCGAACAGCACCACCGAGGCGCCCTTCGGCGCGTAGCCGAACTTGTGCAGGTCGCAGGAGAGCGAGGTGACCCCCGGCACCGACAGGTCGAACGGCGGCACGTCGGCCCCCGCCTCCCGCAGCCAGGGCAGCAGCCAGCCGCCCACGCACGCGTCCACGTGGCAGGCCACGCCCGCCTCGGCGGCCACGGCGGCGACCTCCGCGACCGGGTCGATCACGCCCTGCGGGTACGACGGCGCCGAGACCACCACCAGGACCGTGTCCTCGTCGATCGCCGCCGCGACGTCCGCCACCCGCACCTTGTACGTCTCCAGGTCCACCGGCACGGCCTTGACCCGCAGGCCCAGGTAGTGGGCCGCCTTGTGGAAGGCCGGATGGGCGGTCACCGGCAGCACGAGGTTGGCGCCGGGCCGCCCGGCCGCGTCCCGCGCCGCCTTGACCGCCAGCATGATCGACTCGGTGCCGCCGCTGGTGAAGACGCCGTGGCCGCCGCCGAGCAGGTCGGCGACCGCGCCCACGACCTGCTTCTCCATCTCGACGATGCTCGGGAACGCCGTCGGGTCCAGGCAGTTGACCTCCAGCATCTCGGCGTACGCGCGGGCCGCCGCCTCGTGCACCTCGGGCCGGCCGGTGTCGTAGACGTACGCGGTCACCTGCCCGCCCCGCACCGGCAGGTCGTGCTGCTTCATCCTGGCCATCTCGGACAGCAGGTCCTCGGCGGTTCTTCCGGACAGGGGGAGGGTCACACGTTCTCCTTGGCGGGGACGACGGCGGGGTCGAGGGCGAGCCGGCCGTAGCGGACGACGAACGGCAGGCTGATCAGCATGAGCAGGGCGGGCAGCGCGGTGAAGCCGAGCAGCAGCCCGGTCAGCGCGCCGGCCGGCTGGGCGACGGGCGACTCCACGGGCGCGGAGACGAACCCCGACACCGCCAGGACCAGCGCGAACAGGCCGGGGCCGAGCGCGAGCCCGGCGGTCTCGCCGGCCGTCCACAGGCCGGTGAACGCGCCGGCCTGGGCGTGGCCGGTACGGGCGGCGTCGGCGTGCACGGTGTCGGGCAGCAGCGACAGCGGCAGCAGTTGCAGCGCGGCGTAGCAGACCCCGGCCAGCGCGGTCAGCGCCAGCGTGGCGGCCAGGCTGCCCGCCGCGATGGCGGGGACCAGGGCGAGCGCCACGACGGCGAACCCGGCCGAGGCGGCCAGGTAGCAGCGCACGGTCCCGTACGCGCGGGCCAGCCGGGCCCAGGCCGGCACGGCGAGCATGCTCGGGCCCACCAGGCACACGAACATCACCGAGGTCAGCCCGTAGTCGCCCAGCCGGTACGAGGCCACGTACGGGGCGCCCGCCAGCATCACCGCCACCCCGAGCGCCTGCGTGACGAACGCCGCCAGCAGCGCGAAGAACGGCCGGTTGCCCCGGGCCAGCCGGAAGGCCGCCGCCGGGCCGAGCTGCCGGGGCCCCGGACGCGACGACACCCACCGCGTGCCCAGCGTGGCGGCCACCAGGGCGGCGGCCATGACCAGCCCGATCGCGACGCCCATGACCGCGTACCCCGGCCGCCCGCCGCCCGCCAGGTCGACCACTGTGGGGGCCAGGCCGCCCGCGACCAGGATGCCGACGGTCAGGCAGACCACCCGCCACGACATGATCCTGGTCCGCTCGGCCGGGCTCGCCGACATCTCGGCCGGCAGCGCCACGTACGGCACCTGGAAACTCGCGAAGGCGGTCGCGGCCAGCAGGAACGCCACCCCGGACCACGCGGCCCCGCCGACGCCGCCCGCGACGCCGCCCGGCACGGCGAACATCAGCGCGAACGCCACCGGCAGCGTGGCCGCGCCCACCGCCAGCAGCCGCGTCCGGCGGCCGGTGCGCACGGCCTCGCGGTCGCTGGCGGCGCCGACGAGCGGGTTGAGCAGCACGTCCCAGATCTTCGGCGCGACCAGGACGGCGCCCGCGACGGCGGCGGGCACGCCGAGCATGTCGGTCAGGTAGTAGAGCAGCAGCAGGCCGGGGACGGCGGAGAACACGCCGGTGCCGACCGAGCCGACGCCGTAGCCGAGCAGCCGTCCGCGACCGAGCCGGCCGGTGTCCGCCGCGGTCATCGCGGGTCGCCGGGCAGGGGGTTTCCGGAGGCGCCAGGCAGAGGGCTTTCGGGGGTGTCGGGCAGGAGGGTTCGAGGGTCGCCGGGGAGGGCGAGGGTGCGGTGGAGGGTGAGGTGGAGGTGGGCGCGGAAGCGGCGCAGCGCGGCCCGGTCGCCCGCGCCCCTGCGGCGGCCGTCGGCGTCGAGCACGCCGCCCTTGGCGAAGCCGTGGATCGACCAGATGACCGTCCACATGGCGTACTCCAGGTCGACCGTGCCGTCGATCACGCCGGCCTCGACCGCCGGGCGCAGCGCGCCGGTGACGGCGGAGACCAGGGGCTGGACGTACTGGCGTTCCAGCTCGGTGATGTCGCCGGCGTCGGAGAGCCAGCGGTGCATCCACAGCGCGGGGATCTCCGGGTTGTCGGCGCAGAAGTCGAGGTAGTCGTCCACCAGGCGGTGGATGGAGGCGACCGGGTCGTCACCGGGCAGATGGGCGAGCGCCTTGTCCAGCGCCGCCTTCTCCGCCCGGTGCGCACGTTCCATGACGGCCAGGTACAGCTCCCGCTTGCCGCCCACGTGGTAGTTGACGGTGGCGATGTTCATCCCCGCGGCGTCGGCGATCTGGCGCGTCGAGGTGCCGTCGTAGCCGAGCGCGGCGAAGAGCTGGGTGGCCGCCTTGAGGATCACGGCCGGCTGTCCGCTGTCGGCAGGTCTCATACGACCGACCGTAGTTCCGTCCCGCCCCCTTGGTCAATCGCTTGATGGAGAGGGTTACGGTCAGTCCGGAGCCCAGTACTTGACGAGGACCTTGTCCAGGTGCGCCACCACCGGCTTCCACGTGCGGGGCAGCGTGTACCGCGTGGCGTGGTGGCCCTTGTGGGTCAGCGTGTACTTGAGGAAGTCCGCGCCCTGCGGCGGGCGTTCGGACCGGCCGATCCGCAGCTCCTTCAGATAGCCGCGCAGCTGACGGTGTTCCCTGGCCGTGAGGCACTTGGTCACCACCGGGCCGGTGCGGCGGCTGAGCCGGAAGCAGCCGTCGGTGTAGACCGTCACGCGGTTCAGCAGCCCCGCGAAGCCGCCCTCCTCGCGCAGGTCGACCAGCACCTTCCGCTGCGTGGTCACCGCCTCGGCGGGCAGCGCGGAGGCCGTGACGGCCAGCGCGAGCGCCGGCGGAAGCACGATTCGCCAGATCTTCATACCTCTATGACGTACGGGAGCCCCGAACGGCTCACTTCCCGAGCCCCGCGTCGCGGGCGCGGACGATGGCCTCGGCGCGGTCGGCGACGTGCAGCTTGGCGAAGATGTTGGAGACGTTGTTGCGCACGGTCTTCGGCGACAGGAACAGGGCCGAGGCGATCTGCGCGTTCGAGCGGCCGGCCGCCACCAGCGAAAGGATCTCCCGCTCGCGCGGCGTGAGCTGCGGGAAGACCGGGTCGCCGGAGGCCGCGGCGGCCCCCTGGAAGAACTCGGCGACGCGCAGCGCCACCGCCGGGCCGAAGATCGCCTCGCCGTGCGCGACCGCGGTGATCGCCCGGACGATCTCGCCCTGGCCCGCGCCCTTGAGCAGGTAGCCGCGGGCCCCCGCGCGCATCGCGGCGAACAGCGTGGCGTCCTCCTCCGACATGGTCAGCACGACGACGGCGACGTGCGGGCTGTCGGCCACGATCCGCCTGGTGGCCTCGATGCCGTCGAGCCCCGGCATGCGGACGTCCATCACCACGACGTCCGGCTGGAGGTCGGCGGCGCGCTCGACCGCCTCGGGGCCGTCGGCGGCGGTGCCGGCCACCTCGATGCCCGGGATCGAGCCGAGCAGCAGCGCGAGCCCGTCGCGGTAGACGGGATGGTCGTCGGCCAGCAGAACCCTGATCGGCTCCTGGTCAGACATCGGCGGCCTCCACCCGCATCGGCTCCCGGCTAGACATCGGCGGCCTCCACCCGCATCGGCAGCCGGGCCAGGACCAGGGTGCCGCCGCCGGGCGGGCAGCTCACCCGGCAGTCGCCGCCCAGCTCGGCGGCGCGCTCGCGCAGTGAGAGCATGCCCACGCCCGCCGCCACGTCGGGGCCGATGCCCGAGCCGTCGTCGCGTACCGCCACCTCAAGCGCCCCCTCCCGCGCGGTGAGCGTGATGTCGCAGCGGGCCGCGCCCGCGTGCCTGGCCACGTTGGCCAGCGCTTCGGACACGATACGGTAGGCCGCCACCTCCACCGCCGCGGGCAGCGCGCCCTGCGCTCCCAGCGGGCCGTCGCCGGTGACGCGGACGTCCAGGGCCGCGGTGCGGAACCGGCCGGCCTGCTGCTCGATCGCGCGCAGCAGGCCCAGCTCGTCGAGCGCGGGCGGGCGCAGGTCGTGGACCAGCCTGCGCACGTCCGCCAGCACCCCGCCGACCTCGGCGGCCGTCTGCTCCAGGATGCGGTCGGCCTGCTCGGGCGCGCCGGCGGCCAGGTTGCGGGCCGCCTCGATGCGCAGCGCCACCGCGCCCAGGCTCGGGCCGAGCCCGTCGTGCAGGTCGCGCCGGAGCCTGCGGCGCTCCTCCTCGCGGGCCAGCACCAGCCGGGCGCGGATGCGCTGCAGGTCGGTGCTCAGCTCGACGGCCCGCGCCGCGGCGGCGGCCTGGCGGACCAGGTCGCCGAGCAGCCGCTGGTCCCGCTCGGTCAGATCGGTGCGGCACAGCACCAGCCGCCCCACGGTCTCGCCCCGGTAGGCAACGGGCAGCGACACCGACGGCCCGCGCGGCGACCCGTGCTCCACCACGGACCGTTCGCCGCCCGGCCGCTCGATCTCCACCCGCACGTAGGCCAGCCGGAACGCCTCCGCCAGCGTCGTGGCCACCGCGAGCAGCTGCTCGTCCGGGTCCGTGGCCAGCTCCAGCCGCTCGGCCAGCGTCGAGACCGCGGCGTACGGGTCGTCCCTGGAGCCGCGCACCAGCCGGCGCACCGCCCGCCAGAGCCAGGTGCGCAGCGGGGCGTACAGGACGGCGACGATCGCGATGGCGGCCAGGGCCGAGTCCCGTTCCCCGAGGACGCTGCCCACCAGCGTGAACACCACCACGTCCATGAGCACCACGAGCGCGGCGAGCAGGCCGTAGGCCACGGTGGCCGACAGCAGCCGGTCGATGTCGTACAGGCGGTACTTGGTCACCGCCACCACCACGGCCGCGGCGGTGAACGCGATGGCCAGCGTCAGCAGCGCCGCCGGGATCTGCGGGGACAACGACAGCGGCAGCAGGAGCACGATCATGTCCACCAGCGCGGCCCACATCAGCCAGCGGATCTGGGCCCGCCGCTCGGCGTCGGCGACCACGTACCTGCGCACCATCGACGCGAACGGCACCACCAGGCTCACCAGGACGGACGCGTACGCCAGCGCCAGCGCCGGCTCCCAGAACCCGTACGGCAGGTCCACGGACAGGAAGTCGAGGCCCAGCCGCGCGATCTCCGGCGGCATCGCCCGGTCGTGGTAGCGCTCCATCACCGCCGTCGGCGCGGTCACCAGCAGGGCCGTGAGCAGCCCGGTCAGCACGAGGCTCGTCACCGACAATGCCCGCCACACCCGCCCCGGCGGCAGCCGGCCGTCCGGGAACAGCAGGATCAGCAGCGGCAGCCCGAGCAGCAGCGACGCCCCGAACCGCGAGTAGGACCAGTACGCCGCCGCGGCCCCCGGCAGGCCGGGCGAGACGTAGGCGGCGTACGTCGCCCAGCTTCCCGTGAGCCCGTCCAGCAACCACAGCAGCCCGAACACCGCCAGGACCCAGGCCACCGGATGCCGCGGCAGCCGGCGCAGCAGCAGCGCGCCCGGGACGAGCTGCGCGAGCCCGGTCAGCGCGGCCGGCCACCCGGGCTCCAGCTCCGACGTCGGCGGCAACCGCACGTCCCCGGCGGCGACGTCCAGCGCCACGGTGGCGACCGCGATCCCGGCCCCGGCCACGGCCACCCCGACGGCCCACCACCCGCGCACCGCGGCGGAGGACGTCGCTGCCGCCGGAAGGGCGGAAGGTCCGGTTTGTGTCACGGGACGTATTACACCCGACGCCGTGTCCTCATGTCCCGGGACAGGAGTCCCGTCGGAGGCGGGACCGGCGGCTCTGCCGGCCCGGGGCGGCCCGCCGGAAGCCTGGAGGCACGACATCCCCGCAAGATCACCACAAGGAGAAAGGACCTCCCGTGGACGGCAAGATCACCACCACCCCGGCCAGGGCCCGCACCGACGTGCCCGCCACCCCGCCCCCATCCGCAGGCCCCGCCATCGCCCCGGCCGCCGTCCGCAGGCTCGGCCTCGCCCTCAGCGCCGGCACGCTCGCCTGGACCGCCAGCATCTTCGTCTACGGCACGCAGGCCCAGGGGTTCGGCGAGCGGGTCGGCGACCTGACCGGGCTGCTCTTCCAGCTCGGCCTCTTCGCCCTGCTCGCCGTGCAGATCCGGACCCGCGCGACGGGCACGTCCGGCTTCGCCAGGATGATGCTCAAGGTCGAGCTGGTGCTGCTCGGGGTGGCGAGTGTCTGGTCCCTGCTGCACGGCGTCCTGCCCGACGACCTCCAGGACGGGCCGGTGATGCAGGTGCTCGACGTGTTCTGGCCGGTGTCCATGCTGGGCATGATGGCCATCGGCATCAAGATCGCCTTCGCCGGGCGCTGGCGCGGGGCGCTGCGGTGGTGGCCGCTCGTCGCCGAGAGCTGGGCCGTGGTGACGGTGCCGGCGTACGTGGTGTTCGGCGAGTCGATCTCGAACTGGATCGGCGGCTTCCACCTGATCGTCGGGTACGCCACCCTCGGCGCGCTGCTCGGGCTGCGTCCGAGCCTGACCTCCTAGGCCGGCGGCGTGAGCGGCAGGACGGCGGTCACCTCGGTGCCGCCGCCCGCCCGGGGGCCGATCGCGCAGGTGCCGCCGATCTCGGCCGCCCGCTCGCGCATCGACGTCAGGCCCACGCCCGGCGACGGCTCGTCGGGCAGGCCGGTGCCGTCGTCGGCGACCGACACCCGCAGTTCCCCGGCCTCCCGCCGTAACGTGACCAGCACCGACGTGGCCTGGGCGTGGCGGCGCACGTTCGTCAGCGCCTCCTGCGCGATCCGGTACGCGGCCGTCTCCACCGCCGCCGGCAACCCGTCGAGCAACCCTTCGGAACCGTCGAGGGCCCCGTCGGACCCGTCGTGCAGCCCTTCGGAACCGTCGGCGGCCGCGGGCACGGTGACCTCGACCCGGGGGCCCGGGGCCTGGCCGAAGGCGCGCAGGGCGCCGGCCAGGCCCAGCTCGTCCAGCACCGGCGGGCGCAGGCCGTCCACCAGCTCGCGCACCGACGTCAGCGTGGTGGTCATCTCCTCGCGCACCCGGACCAGCAGCTCCTCCACCGACTCGGGGTCGCGCTCCAGCCGCCGCCGCGCCTCGTCCAGGGTCATCGTCACGCTGGTCAGCGTGGGGCCGAGCCCGTCGTGCAGCTCCCTGCCCAGCCGGCGCCGCTCCTCGTCGCGGGTGGCGCTGATCCGCTCGTGGGAGTCCCGCAGGTCGGTGCTCAGCCGTACGGCGTGCGCCAGCTCGGCCAGGTGCTTGGCCATGACGTCCAGCGGCTCGCGGCCCGGCCGCGCCCCGGCGATCCGCAGCCGCCCGACCGGCTCGCCGTGCCAGGTCAGCTCGACGGACCGCGATCGGGCGCCCAGCTCGCCGTCCACGAACGACAGCGCGGGCTCGCCCGGCACCTCCACGCCCACCCCCCGGGCGACCAGCGACGTGCGCACGACGGAGATCGCCTCGGCCAGCGCCCCCGCCGGGTCCCCGGCCCGCTGCACGGTACGGCTGAGCAGGTCGGCCGCCCGGTACGGGTCGCGTTCCACGTTGAACAGCCGGTCCACCGAGCGCTGGAGGCGCAGGCGCACGGGATGGAAGGCCGCGCCGGTGACCATCGCGGAGGCGAGCCCCGCCGCCGCGCCGTAGCCGTCCGCCAGGCTGTTGGACGCCCAGATGAGCGCCGAGTACGTGAGGCCGGCCCCGACCGCGAGCGTGCCGTACACCAGCGTGCGGTTGAGGATGAGCCGGATGCCGTAGAGCTGGTGGCGCAGCACGGCGGCGATGATCGCGATGGGGATGCCCGCGGCCAGGAAGACCCGTACGGCGATGATGAAGGTGTCCTGGTTGCCCGCGCTGGCGATCCAGTAGACGACGAAGATCACCATGGCGTGGAAGTACCAGGTGATCTGGCGGCGCACCTCGGGCGTCGCCGCCCGGTACCTGAAGCCCAGCGAGACCACGCCGAGCAGGCACAGCAGGATCATCGGGGGCCCGATCCACGACTCCACGACCTCGGGGACCCTGCCCAGCGCCGCCACCCCGAACGGGTTGCCCACCGGCACCCCGAGCTCGAACGACGGGTCGGGGGACAGGCCGAGCAGCAGCGAGTGCCCGGCCATGAGCACCAGGTTGCCGTAGAGCACCGGCCGCCAGCGCCTCGACGGTAGCCGTCCGTCCGGGAAGAGCAGCGGCATGATGCCCGTGAACGTGGGCACCGGCAGCAGCCACAGCCAGATGGCCGGCCAGGCGACGTAGGGCAGGAGCGGGCCGGGCGCGTGGAAGTACATCCAGCCGGTCAGCGCGAACAGCAGCGAGTACGCCGACCAGACGACGCCCGTCGCCCACATGAGCCAGGGGACCAGCAGCCGGGGCCGCCGACTGATCAGGAACGCGCCGGCGAGCGGGAACATCAGCCCGATCGGGTCGAGCCCCTGCGTCTCGGCCAGCCCGCCGAGCTGCGCCGCCAGCACCGCCGCCGTCACCACGGCCGCGAGCGAGGCCCCGGCAGCCGTCCACACCACCGCCAGCACCAGCCGCCGCCGCACCCGCGTGCTGCCGGGCCCGTCCGCGCCGGGACCGGGATCGTCGTGGTCGTCAGGGGTCATCGTGGCTCCTTGACCGGCAGTTCCGCGACGACCTCGGTGCCGCCGCCGGGGCGGACGTCCAGCCGGCAGACGCCGCCCACCTCCTCGGCCCGCCCGCGCATCAGGGCGGCCCCCTGGCGGCGCTGCTCGGGCAGCCCGATCCCGTCGTCGGACACCGTCAGCCGGAGCCCGTCGCGCCGCTCCACCCTGATCAGGGCGGTGGTGGCGCGGGCGTGCCGGCGCACGTTCGCCACCGCCTCATGCGCGATCTTGTACGCCGCCACCTCCACCGCGGCCGGCAGGTCGGCCAGCGAGCCCGAGACCACCACGTCCACCCTCGGGCCGGGCGCGTCGGCGAGCAGCCGTAAGGCGCCCTCCAGGCCGAGCTCGTCCAGCCCGGCGCCGTCGAGCGCGGGCGGGCGCAGGCCGTACACCAGGTCGCGGACGTCCACGATGGCCTCGGTCATCTGCCTGCGTGCCGTGCTGAGCAGGGGCTCGACCGAGCCGGGGTCGCTGGCCAGGCTGAGCCGGGCCTGGTCGACGCTCATCGCCAGGTTCGTCAGCGCCGGTCCGAGGCCGTCGTGCAGGTTGCGGCGGAGTTCGCGGCGTTCCTCCTCGCGGGTGACCATCATGCGCTCGCGCGAGCGTTGCAGGTCGGCGCTGAGCCGTACGGCGTGGGCCACCTCGGCGAGCTGCCTGGCCAGCATGTCCAGCAGCGCCCGGTCGCGCGGCTCGCCGCTGACCGACAGCCAGCCCATCGACTTGCCGTGCCAGACCAGGCGTTCGACCGAAGGGGCCGGGCCCATCTCGCCCGCGACGACGCTGCGCACCCGTCCGCCGGGCAGGACGACCTCCACCGCGACCCCCGGCGCCCCCAGGGCCAGCCGGACGGCGTGGGCCGCCGACGCCAGGGCCTCGGCCGGCCCCCTGGCCTCCTGCACGCTCCGGCTCACCCGGTCGGCCAGCCGGTACGGGTCGCGCTCCCACCGGAACAGCCGGTCCGCCGCGCTCTGCAGGCGCACCCGTACGGGCTGGAACAGCGCGCCCGCGGCCAGCGCGGCGATCAGGTCGGACCACGAGCCGAGCAGGGCGTCGAGCGCGCCGACCCCGAAGTAGACGGCGCCGACCACGGCGGTCAGCGCGAGGTAGACCAGGGCGCGGTTGAGCAGGAGGAGGGTCCGCTCGCGTCCGCGCAGCCCGGACAGGACCGCTGCCTTGACGAGCAGCGGTCTGACCGCTCTGAGCAGCACCCGCCGGGCTTTTTTCGCCATATGTCGGGCACATCATAAGTGGCGGAACCGCTATCGCAGAGAGTCCACCGGCTGCATCTTCGCCGCCCGCAGCGCCGGATAGAGCCCGGCCAGCAACCCCACCACCGCCCCGGCCACCGGCGCGGCCAGCGCGAGCCGCGCGTCGAGGAGCGGCGTCCACTCCCTGGCGGCCGAGACGGCGACCACGGCGACCACGCCGAGGCTCGTGCCGATCACGCCGCCGGCCAGCCCGATCAGCGTCGACTCCAGCAGGAACTGCGCGGCCACGTGCCGCCGCGCCGCGCCGAGCGCCCGGCGCAGCCCGATCTCGGGCACCCGTTCCAGCACCGTGACGAGCGTGACGTTGGCGATGCCGACCGCGCCCACGACGAGCGAGACCAGGCCGAGGATCAGGAACAGCGCGTTGACGTCGTCCTGGGCGGCGTCGCGGGCCCGGGTGGGGC
Source organism: Nonomuraea sp. NPDC049655 (assembly GCF_044465465.1). NCBI lineage: Bacteria > Bacillati > Actinomycetota > Actinomycetes > Streptosporangiales > Streptosporangiaceae > Nonomuraea > Nonomuraea sp. NPDC049655. The sequence goes on along the minus strand of NZ_JBITLS010000004.1, from coordinate 33,927 downwards.
CGGGCGGCGCGACCACCTGGAGCAGGTCCTCGTTGCCGGGGCTGAGCGCGACCGGCGTCTGGCCCGCGACCAGCGCGGTGGCGCCCAGGCCGGTGTTGACCAGCACTCTGGTGACCGTCCGCAGCCCGAACCGGGCCCCGGCGGTCGGCGGCACGAACACGGCCGCGCCCAGGTCGCGCTCCCGGCGCAGCCCGCCGAGCACGCCGATCACCGTGTACGCGTGGCTGCCGATGAAGACCGCGGGCGCCCCGTCGAGCCGGGTGATCCCGAGCAGCCTGGCCGCCTGGTCGCCGAGCACCGCCACCCGGTCGCCGCGCCGGACGTGCCCGGCGTCGTAGAACCTGCCGCGCAGCATCGTGCCGCGCAGGGCTCCGGGAAGGCCGGTGGTCGCGGCGACCACGGGCAGCGACTGCGTGGTGATGCGCGCCGGATCGACGATGTCGTTGGAGCGCACGGACAGGTTCGCGGTGTCCTCGCTCTCCGACAGCGCGGCGGCCGACTCCACGCCGCGCAGCCTGGTCAGCCGGTCGACCGCGTCCCAGGCCACCAGGGGGGCGCCCGGCGTGCCGGGCACCTCGACGGTGATGGCCGTGGCCACCAGCGCGTCGAAGTGGCCCACGACCTGGTTGCCCGCGGTGGCGGCCACGCCGAGCGTCACGACGAGGGTGGTGATGCCGAGCACGGTGCCGAGCGTGGTGAGCGCCGTGCGCAGCGGCCGGGCCAGCAGGCCGGCGACGGCCTCGCCGGCCTGGTCGCGCAGGTCCATCACTCCTCCACCAGGACGCCGTCGGTGATCCGCACCCGCCGCTCGGCGCGCGCGCCGACCTCCTGCTCGTGCGTGATGACCACGATGGTCAGGCCCTGCCGCCGCAGCTCGTCGAACAGGTCGAGCACCGCCTCGGTGTTGCGGCTGTCGAGGTTGCCCGTCGGTTCGTCGCACAGCAGCAGCGAAGGGGAGCCCATGAGGGCCCTGGCGATGGCCGTGCGCTGACGTTCGCCCCCGGACAGCCGGCCGGGCGCGAACGCCGTGCGGTGTCCGAGGCCGACGCGGTCGAGCGCCGCCAGGGCCCGCTCCCGCCTGCCCTTGCGCGGCCGCCGGGTGTAGAGCTCGGCGAGCATCACGTTCTCCACCACAGTGCGGTGGGCGAGCAGGTGGAAGGACTGGAAGACGAAGCCGATCCGGTCGCCGCGCAACCTGGTCCTGACGCCGTCGGGGAGCGTGGTGGTCTCGACGCCGTCGAGGCGGTAGCTGCCGGAGTCCGGCCGGTCGAGCAGGCCGAGCACGTTGAGCAGCGTGGACTTCCCGGACCCGGACGGGCCCATGACGGCCACGTGGTCGCCGCGGCCCACCCGCAGCGAGACGCCGTCGAGCGCGCGGACCGGCGGCTGCGCGGCGTACAGCCGGCACACGCCCGTCAGCTCGATGACCGGCTCGGCCCGCCGCTCAGGCATCGCCGACCACCACCCGGTCCCCTTCCTTGAGATCGCCGGTGACCTCGACGTTCCCGTCGGCCGACAGGCCGGTGCGGACCTCGACGTCCCTCGTCCGGTCGGTGGCGTACTCGACCCGGACCCGGGCCCTGCCGTCGGCCGAGGTGATCACGGCCGCCACGGGCACCACCAGCACCGGGTCCTTCGTCGCCCCCACGGTGATCCGCGCCGTCACCGCGGTCCCGGCCTTGAGCCCCTTGGCCGGGCCCGGCGTGATCAGGACGGGCTGCGCCCCGCCTTCGGCCGCCGCGGAGCCCGGCACCCTTGCCTTGTCGCCCACGGCGGTCAGCCGGGCCGGGTACGACCGGCCGGTGTCCAGCTCGACGGTCGCGGGCATGCCCGCCCGCAGCAGCTCCGACTCCGCCGCCTCGACCGACGCCGTGACCGCGAACGACGAACTCGTCACGGTGGCGACCTCGCCCTCGACGCGCTGCCCCGCCTTCACCGACACCTTGCGCACGCGGGCCGGCAGCTTCGGCAGGAACACCACCTCGCCGGGCGGGATCGAGACCCCGTACGTGCGGGAGTACTCGGTGAGCATCTCCTCGGCCGCCACCACGTCCGCGCGGGCGCCGGTCACCTTGAGCCGGGCGGGGGAGAGCTGCCTGGCCTGGCGCAGCGCCTGCTCGGCGGTCGCCAGCGTCTCCTGGGCGGTGCGCACGGCCGCGCGCAGCTGCTCGACCCGGGCCGCGCGGGCCTGCTCGGCCTCCTTGACGATCAGGTCGCGGGCCTCCTGGGCGGCCGACAGGTCGGCGCGGGCGTTGGCCACCCGCAGCTCCAGCAGCCGCGTGTCGGCGGGCGAGGCCGTGGGCTGGGGAGCGGGCGTGCCGGTGGGGGCCGCAGTGGGGGCCGCAGTGGGGGCAGCGGTGGTGGCATCAGTGGCGGCCGCCGTGGGCGCGCTCGTGGGGCGGGTGCGGGCGGCGGCGAGGGCCTGCTCGGCCTCCAGCAGCCGCTCCTCGGCCGCCCGCACCGCCGAGTCGGCGGCCGACAGCCGGGCCTGGTCGGCCGGCGGCAGCTCCTGGGACCGGGCCTCGGCCAGGGCGCGGCGGGCCGCCGTGAGCCCGGTCCTGGCGTTCTTCAGCCTGAGCTTGAGCGGCAGCACGTCACGTCCCCGGTCGAGCGCCTGCTGCTCGGCCGCCAGGGTCTCCTTGGCGGTCCGTACGGCCTTGCGCAGCGTCTCGTAGGTCTGCCGGTCGGCGAGGGCGGGCCGCTGGGCCTGGTACCCCTTGGCCGCGTAGAGCCGGGTGAGCGCGGCGACCGTGGCCCGGTCGAAGACGCCGGTGGACGGCGCGCGGTGCCCCAGCCTGCGCAGCGCCCGCTGCAACTGGGTGACGTCGTCGCCCTCGCTGCCCGGCGTGATCGTGCGGTGCATCGGCACCGAGCCGCGCAGGACGAACACCGGCCGGCCGTTGACCTCCATCAGCACCCCGCCCTCGGCGATCCGGCCGGGACGCGGCGCCCTGGTGGCCCGCTGCAGCTCGGACGCGCCGCCGACGGCCCCGGCCAGGCCGACCGGCAGCGGCGAGCCGTATTCGAGGGTGCCGTTGACCACCACGGTGCTGACCAGCCTGCGCCGCTCGACGGCGGCGGTGACCAGGGACGGTGTGGGCGCGGCGCGCCTGCTCGCCTCGTCGGCCGGCGAGCGCAGCCGGGTGCTCACCGCCCACCCGGCCAGGGCGACGAGCACGACCCCGGCGAGCACGACGGCCGCAAGCCTGCGTGGGGATCTCATGAGGACGTCAGAACGCGAACCGGTCGTTGATCTTCCGCTGGACGGCGGTCTCCTTCGGCGTGTAGGCCGCGTAGAAGTCCTTGCCGCACTCCAGGTCGTCCAGCGCCGCCTTGACCTCCTGGACGAGGTACGGCTTGGCGGCGTCGGGGGTCAGGTCCGGCATGTGGAACTGCTCGGTGTCCTTGGTCATCTTCGGCGGGTCGGGCATGCTCTTCTGCTGCCGGCGGCCCAGCTTGTCCTGCCGGCGCATGAACTCCCGCTCGCCGCGCTGGTTGAGCGCCGACGGCTTGGTGTCGGTCACCGAGTAGCCCTTGCCCTTGAGGCAGGTGGCCATGGGGCCGGCCAGCTCGACCAGCTCGGGGTCACCGTCCAGTTCGGTGGCCTTCGCCCGCCTGTGGGCGATGGCCATCTGGGAGAAGTAGTCGATGTTCGACTTCAGGGTGAGGCCGAGGACCTGCTTGGCGGCCGTGACGACGCAGGCGTCCTTGGCCTTGTGGTAGGCGGTGAGCTGGGCGGTGGAGAGGTCTGCCTGGATCTTCATGTTGGGGTCCGGGTCGTTCTTGCCGCCGGGGCCTTCCAGCTCCCCGGGGTAGACCTGCAGGGCGAAAACGCCGAAGCCGTATTTGGCGCGATATTTCTTCATCGCCTGGTAGTCGCCGGAGGCGCGCTTGCGCTCGTCCTCGCTCTTGGCCTCGGGCTTCACGTACGGCAGGTACGTGAAGCCCTTCTGCTTCATGCAGTCGGCCTTGGCCGCCTCGAACTGGTGCTTCTTGTCCTTGGCGGCGGCGGCCTGCGACGGCTGGGCGGTCTCGGCGCCGCCGGTCGGCTCGGCGGCGCCCCCGCAGCCGCAGAGCACGGCCGCCGAGAGCGACATGGCGATGGCCAGGCGGGATCTCTTGAGCATGGCGAAGACCATACTCCGTTCAACGAAGTATGGTCAATCCAGGCAATGCCGCCGCTGGCGGAAGGGCGCGAAGGCGGCCCCCACGACCAGCAGCGCGAGCACCCCCCAGTAGGCCAGGTGCTGCCGGGTCAGGGCGTCGGAGTGCAGTACCGGCTCGCCCGACGCCGTCGCCAGGTAGATCGCCGCCGCCAGCGTCCACCGGTGGTCGCGGGCCAGGTAGGCGCTCCCCGCCGCCAGCCCGAACGCCGCCGCCTCCACGACCAGCCTGCTCAGGCTGAGCGGGAACCTCGTGGAGTCCTCCATCCACTCGGGGCCCGCCCAGCTCGCCGCGACGACCGCCGCCCACCACCACCACGACCTCGTGCGCGGCGCCCGCCGCAGCACGAGCAGGCCGGCCAGCGCCACCGCGTAGGCGCCCGCCACCAGGTAGGGGTCGCTGTCCATGAACAACGGCCGGACCTGGAGGAACGTCGGATAGACCGGCAACAGCGTCGTGTCGAACAGTTGCCACCCGCCGGCCAGCGCCACCGCCTTGGCCCCGGTGAGCAGCGTCAGCGCCGCCGCCGTGCGCAGCCGTCCGCGAGCGGTCGCCAGCAGCGTGAGCGCCGACAGCAGCGTCCAGAGCGGCAGCGTGCCGGCGTAGGGCAGCAGGGCGGCCAGGTTCGCCGCCGCGATGGCGGTGACGGCGAGGTGCACGCCGTCCTGCCAGGGGCTGCCGCTCGCCAGGTGGACGATCCGGCTGCGCACCCCGCCCCTGAGCAGCCCCCACGCCTCGCGCGGCACCGGGACGCGCCGCCCCGGCGCGGCCGATTCGAGCAGCACGTCGAGCAGCTCGTCACCATGGGCCGCGCGATACGTCCTGGGATAGGCGAGCAGGAGCCTGCGGTAGCGCCGTTCGAGCGCGGACGCGGCTCGCGCGGACCCGACGGCCGTCATCCGGCCGACGGCCGCAGGACGAGCGAGGCGGCCGCCTGCATGCGTCTCGCCTCCGCCTCCACCAGCGCCTGGCCCTCGTCGGTGATCCGGAAGTAGCGCCGGTTGCGCCCGTTGACCGTCTCCTCACGGTCGACGGTGATGACGCCCCGCTCGTTGAGGCGTTCCAGGATGCCGTAGAGCGTGCCGACGGAGGGCTGGACCCGGCCGCCGGACAGCTCCTTGACCGACTTGCTGATCGCGTGGCCGTGCAGCGGGCCGGCGCGCAGCGCGGCGAGCACGAAGTACATCGGCTCGCTGACTTCTGAGGTTCCCCTGGGCATGGGGGAGACAGTATTCCGTTCAACGGAGTGTGGGCAACGCGGGCGGACCCCGGAAGGGCCCGCCCGCGTCGCGCGTCATCGGCAGCGGTCACCGTCGAGGCGGAAGACCTCCGGGGCCGGGTTGGGCCCCGAGTCGTGCGTGCCGACGAAACCGAACGTCACGGATCCGCCGGGCCTGATCCGGCCGTTGTAGCCGAGGCTGCGCGCCGTCACCGCCGCTCCGGACTGGGCGAGCTCGGCCCCCCAGCCCTCCTTGATCCGCTGGCCGCCGGGGAACGACCAGCTCAGGGTCCAGCCGTTCACGCTCTCCCGGCCGGTGTTCTCGATCACGATCTGGCTGGTGAAGCCGCCGGGCCACGAGCCGTGCGCCGAGTAGCGCACCCGGCAGGCGGACCGCCCGCCCTTGTCCGCCAGGAACGCCGAGACCCACGCCAGCGGCGAGTTCCAGTTGATGGTCAGCTCGTTGGTGGACCAGGACTCGATGTCGTCGACGTAGCAGAACTGCGGCTTGCAGCCGCGCAGCAGCCGCTGGGCGACCGGGTCCTGGATGGCGGAGTTGGGGCCGCCGGCCAGCGAGCCGCGCGGCGGGTGGGGCAGCGCGTGGTCGAGCTGGTGGGCGTACCAGCGGCTGTGCTGGTTCTGGGCGGAGACCTCGCCGTAGCCGGTGACGTAGGAGATGTTGAGCGCGTTGCGGCCGAGCAGGTAGTCCATGCCCTCCCGTACGGCGGCCCGGTACTTCTCCTCGCCGGTCAGGTCGTAGGCGGTGGCCAGGACGACCAGGTTGTTGAGGACCAGGTTGTTGGAGCCCCAGTCGAAGTCCGCCGGCGCGTACGGCAGCCCGTACGGGTGCGCCCGCTGCACCGCCAGGTACTTGTCGGCCCCCTCGACGACCGACTGCCGCACCTTGTCCCGGCCCGGCAGCGCGTTGGGCACGGTCGCCAGGCCCAGCCGGCCGAGCTGGGCGGTGTTGCCCCAGTCGAAGCCGCGCTCGCGCCAGATGTCGCCGGTGTGGTGCGGCGAGGCCAGCACGAAGTCCGCGAACTCCTTCTCGCCCGTCGTGAGGTAGAGCTCGGCCGCCGCCCAGTAGAACTCGTCGGTCACGTCGGCGTCGTCGTAGGCGCCGCCGCCCACGCCGTCGGCGGGGCTGGCGTACCGGGCCGGGTTCGCCTTCGCCGCCGTCCACGCCTTGCGCGCCGCCATGAGGTTCCGCGCCGCGAACGCCGCGTCGTAGGGCGCGAACAGCCGGGCCGCCTGCGCCGCCGTCGCGGCCAGGTTGAGCGTCGCGGCCGTGGACGGCGGGTGCAGCTCGCGCTTCTGCGGGTCGAGGTGCGGCAGCAGCGGCAGGCCGGTCCAGTTCTGGTCGTGCACCTTGTGGTGGGCCATCCCCGCGTCCGGCTCGCCGTCCGGCACCTGCATGCTCAGGATGAACTCCTGCTCCCAGCGGGCCTCGTCCAGCACGTCGGGCACGCCGTTGCCGCTCTCGGGGATCTTGAGCTGGCCGTCGGTGAAGGCGGCCCGGTCGCGCTCGTAGGCCGCCATCAGCTGGTGGACCGCGATGCCGCCGTTGACGACGTACTTGCCGTGGTCGCCGGCGTCGTACCAGCCGCCCTTGACGTTCAGGGTGTAGTCGCAGCCGCCCGCCTGGCAGGGCACGTCCGTGTCGCCCTGGTTGGGGGACGTGCCCGCGTGGCCGGCCGGGCGTCCGTAGCCGGGGCGCAGGCTGTCGAGGATCTCGATGCCGCTGCGCTGGGTGTAGTAGAACTTCAGCGCGTCCGTGGGGAGGGAGTCGTACACGTCCGCGCCGATGTCGAACGGCCTGCTGGTCTCGCCGTCGGCGGTCAGCGTGTAGCCCTGGCCGGGCTTGGCGTAGGAGCCGAAGTCGATGGTGTGCACGTTCTGGCCGGAGCTGGCGTCCATGCCCTTGGGGACGGTACGTCCGTTCGCGACCCTTTCCTGCGCGGCGTTCCGCAGCTCCCAGTCCAGGGGCGTGGTGGCCTCGGTGACCAGGGTGGCCTTCTTCGGGCCCGAGGGCAGGTAGCCGACCATGTTCACGCGGACGCGCGGGCCCGTGTCCGGCTCGTAGACCTCGGGTTCGGCGCCGCCCTTCAGCGACACGTCGTCCATGCAGAACCTCCAGGGCTCGGCGCTGCCGCCCAGCTGGAACGCCACCTGGGCGTTCGGCAGCGAGACCGGGGCGGTGAAGGTGTAGGAGTAGTCGTCGCCCGAGACGCTCAGCTCCGGGGCGGCCGACAGGTACTGCGTCCACGGGTCCACGGGGAGCTGGATCAGGGCCTTGCCGACCTTGGCGGGGGTGGCGGAGGCCGAGAACCTGTAGGCGTAGGTGTCGCCGGCGACCAGGGGGACGCCGTCCTGGCCGATGATGACGTCCCAGGGGTTGGCGGTGCCGCCGGGGACGTCGGCGCACAGCCTGCCGCCGTCGATGGTCAGGGTGGTGTTGCCGGTGCTCCACCAGGGGGCGGTGCCGGCGTCGAAGGTGCCGTTCACGATCTGCTCGGGTCCCTCGTCGGCGGCGCGGGCGGACGCGGCGGGGGACAGGGCGACCATGGTGAGGAGGGCCGTCAGCGCGGCCCGGCATCGGGTCATGGAGGTCCTTGGGGTGGTTGGGAGCGCTCCCAATGGAGCGAACCCGATCCTCCTTGCCCACCGCTGCCCCGTCAACGGCTGCACCCGATCGGCCCCGAAGACCCTGAAACTTTCACGGCCGGGGCCGCTGCACCTGCCGGGGGAAGGGGGCAGCTCTGCCGGCTACGGGCCGGGGGATCATGGCGGCCTCGCCTGTCACGGGGCGGGGATCGTGACAGCCCTGCCTCACGGGCCGGGATCGTGACAACCCCGCCTGTCACGAGCCGGGGAGCGTGACAGGCCGGATGTCAGGTGGTGGAGGAGGTCGGTGGCCCTGCGGTGGTCGTAGGCGGTGGCCAGGCGGTCGGCGGCGGCCACTGCCTGTTCGGCGGCCCGAACGGCGGCCCGTCTCCTGCCCGCGGCGGCCAGCGCCAGGGCGCGCGCCCACCCGATCCTGGCCGCCGCGCCGGGGTTGCGGGCCAGGTAGCGGGTCAGGTGGGCGTGGAGGCGGCGGGCGGTCGCGCGGTCCACGTGGTCGCGTACGTGCCACAGCAGCTCCGCCAGCCCCGACCAGCACTCCAGCATGCCGGGCTGCGCCGACGGCAACCCGTCCGCCAGCGCGAGCGCCCGACCCAGCGCCCCCCGCACCTCAGCGACGGCAACCGCCACCAGAACCTCCGAGGTCGCCGCACCCTCCGGGACGTGCGCGGCCGCCGCCCCTTCCGGGACCTTCGGGGCCGTCGCACCTTCCGGGGTCGTCGCGCTCACCGGGGCCGCTGCGCTCGGCGCGGCCGGGGACGCGGGGGTGGCGAGAGTGGCGGGGGTGGCGGGGGTGGCGGGGGTGGCGGGGGTGGCACAAGTCGTCGCAGGCCGGTGGGGAGGGATGGTCAGGCGGGTGGTGGCGGTCAGGAGGCGTAGGGACTGGATGGTGTGCAGGGACGGGCTGTCATGGAGGCCGAGCCGGGCGGCGAGGGCGCGCCGCCGTTCCACGGACGCGCGGGCCGCCGCCAGCACCTCGCCGATCCGCTCGGCGGGCGCGTCGTCGAGCCGCAGCAGCGCCTCCGCGCGGCCCGCCAGGCACCAGTGGCGGCCGATGTCGTCCCCGCCGACGCGTCCGACCGACAGCTCTTCGGTCTCGGCGAACAGCTCCGCCGCCTCGGCGAACTTCCCCTCCCACAGGGCGGTCTCGGCCAGCATGCCCGCGCAGTTCTCCGCCATCCGGGGGTCCAGCGTCCGGGCCCGTCCCTCGGCGAACGACCGGCGGGCTGCCCCGAAGGCGCCCGAGTGGAGCTGGTCCAGCCCGCGCGCCAGCCGTGCCCGGCTGGCCGCCTCCGTCGGGTGGGGGACGCCGTCCAGCGCCCGGTCGGCGAGTCCGCCGTAGCGGGCGGCGAGTCCGTGGCGGCCCGCGATCCGGGCGATCGTCGCGAAGTTCGCGTACGCCTCGGCCCGCAGAGCGGGGTCCGGCGCGCGTTCGGCGGCGTTGAGCTGGCGGAGCGAGGCCACCAGCATCGTCGGCAGGTCCTGCTGGTGGTAGGCGAGCCGGGCCAGCAACGTGAGCGCCTGGGCGGCCTCCGCGCCAGCTGCGTCCGTCCGCCGCGGCGGCACCAGGCGATGGACGACCTGCCGCACGGCGGCGCCCAGCACACGCACGACAGGCCCCGCGTGCCGGACGGCGGCCGGCGTGCTCACGACGGTCCAGGTCGGGCTTGTGGGGAGTGGTTCGCCGAGGGTGGTCAGTGCGGCTCTGGCCAGGTGGGCCGCCTCCCCCTCCCGGGCCACCTGGTACGCGCTGACCCCCGCCATCCGCAACCACCGCGCCCGCAGGCACGGCACGTCCACGCCGCTCTCCAGCCGCCGCCCCACGACGGCGGCCGACTCCTCGTACAGGCGTAACCGCAGGCACAACGTCCAGTAGTGGTCGAGGAAGGCGGGGTCGCCCGAGGCGGCCCAGGCCGTCCTGATGTTGTCCAGGTCGGCGCCGAGCACCCGGACGGCCTCGGTGTCCGACGCGTCCTGGAGCGCCGCGGCGTGCCGGTCGAGCAGGCGGGCGAAGCAGGCGGCGTGCCGCCTCCGCACCGCGTCGCGGGTGGCCGGGTCCTCGGCCAGGCGGGCGGCGGCGAACTGCTGGACGAGCGGGTGGACCGCGTACCGTCCGGCCGGGGTGAGGTGCAGCATGCTCTGGTCGACCAGGCGGACCAGCACCCGCGCGGTCGTGCCGGCGACCTCCAGCGCGTGCGGCAGCGTGCAGCCGCCGCCGAACACCGACAGCGCCGCCAGCGCCGCCCGCTCCGGCGGCCCGAGCAGGCTCCAGGACGTCTCGAAGACCGTCCTCATGCACGCGTGCCGCGGACGGACGGCGGGACCGCCGGCCGTGAGGAGCTCCAGGTCCACGCCGAGCCGCCGGGCCAGCTCCGCGCACGGGACGGCGCGCAGCAGCCCGGCCGCCAGCTCGATGGCCAGAGGGAAGCCGCAGGTGGCGGCGCAGATCGCGGCCACCATGGCGGCTTCGGCGTCGGGGTCGAAGGACGGCTGCGCCTGCACCGCCCTGGCCGCGAACAGCGCCTCGGCGGCCGGCCCCGGCAGCCCCGCCACCTCGACGGCCACCTGACCGGGCAGGTCGGGACGCCGCCGGCTGGTCGCCAGGACCCGTACGCCGGGCGCGGCGCGCAGGATCTCGCCCACGACCGCGTCGAAGCCGGGAAGGTGCTCCAGGTTGTCCAGGACGAGGAGGAGCCGGCGTCCGGCGAGGGCGGACAGCAGGAGGTCGAGGGCGAGACGCGGCGGCGAGAGGTCCACGCCGAGGCGGCGGGCCAGCGTGGTGACGGCGGCCTCGGGACGTACGCCCACGAACGAGACGAACGCCACCTCCCGGCCGTCGCGAACGGCGGCGGCCGCGACGGCCAGCCGGGTCTTGCCGACCCCTCCGGGCCCGACCAGCGTCACCAGCCGCCGCCCCGCCACCAGCGCGCGCACCCGCCGGACCTCCTCCGCGCGCCCGACCAGCGCGGAACCGGGAACGGGCAGGGCCGCCCGCCCGGCCCCGGCCGTCGCGGCGGCGGTGCGGCGGGGGAGCAGGTCGCGGCGCAGGGCCTGGGTCTCCGGGGCGGGGGCGACGCCCAGTTCGGCGGCCAGGCGGTGGCGCAGGTCGTCGTAGCAGGCCAGCGCCGCCGCCCGGTTCCCCGCCCCGGCCAGGGACGCCATCAGCAGCCGATGCGCCTCCTCGTCGAACGGGTCCAGCGCCGCCACGATCCGCGCCAGCCGCACCACCTGCGCGGAACCGTCGGCCCCGGCCTGGGTGAGCAGGTCGCGCAGCAGCGTGCGCACCCGGCCGCGCTCCTCCGCGAGCCAGCCCGCGAAGGCGGGGGCGTCGACGCAGACGCCGTCCAGGAACTCCCCGCGCCACAGGCGCAGCGCCTGCTGGACCGTCGAGGCCGCCATGAGCTGCCGGTGGTCCACGAAGCAGCCGTCCTGGTCGCTGAGGAAGCGCACGTGGTCGCGGGTGATGTCGAGCCAGCCGCCCACCTCCCTGCGCAGCTCCGACAGCGCCAGCCGCAGGCTGCCGCGCGCGTTGGCGTCCGGGCGCTCGCCCCACAGCAGCGCGGCCAGTTCCGACCGCGACCGCGGCCCGGTCGTGGTGGCGAGGTAGCACAGCAGCGCCCTGGACTTGGCCGCCCGCAGGCCCACCGGCGCGCCCCCGACGGCCAGGTCGGGCGGCCCGAGCAGCAGCAGGGTCAGCGACTCTCCCATGGCGGACGACAGTAGGCGCGCCCGCCCGGACAGACTGCGCCAAAAGCCACAGACAGCGCGTGTTCCGCGCCACTGACCTGTGCTCTCACGATGTGCTCACGACGCCGTCCGCACTCTGGGACCGGCTTCGCGAGAGCCGCGAGGCACGGACCGAAGGACACGACAGCATGCACGCTCACCGACTGATCGCCACGCTCGCCCTGGCCGCCGGCGTCGCCGCCCCCACGGCCCTGACCGCGGTCCCGGCCACCGCCACGACCGCCGCCACGACCGCTTCCTGCGTCATCACCCTGTACGACATCGACGCCAACAACGTGGCCGAACGCGACGGCAAGGACGAGCTCCGCTTCAAGGTCGACGGGAACCTGTTCCCCAAGTTCAGCGCGAACTACTTCTCGATGAAGACCGGCGGCGACGGCGACCCGGCCGACTTCGAGTACCCGTCCACGCTCCTGGTGGGCAGCGAGGACGTCAAGTTCGACCTGCGCGAGGTCACCCCGCCGATCGTGGGCGAGGGCGACAGCCTGGGCAAGGCCACCGCGCACGGCTCGGTCTGCGCGGGCCTGGCCGTCGGCGCGGACACGACCGAGACGACCATCGTCGAGGGCACCGACGAGACGGACTACACCTACACCGTCCGGCTCAAGCTGACCAGGCAGTGACTCGGGTGGCCTGACCTGCGCAGGGCCCCGCCGCACGCCGGCGGGGCCTTCACTGACGCCGGATGTTCTGGGAGGGTTTCGAACGTGGTCCCTGCCCTCACCCTGGCCGGGTGCGTCGCGCACGAGTTGCTCGAACGCCAGACCGCCAAGCTGGCCAGGCAGCTCGTCCGCGGCTTCGCCGAGGAGATCCCGCTCTACCGGCGGCTGCCGAGGGAGGAACTCGACGGCGAGATCACCGTCATCACCGAGCACAACCTGCGGCTGATCGCCCGCATGTTCCGCGACCGCCGCCCGCCCACCAGGGCCGAGCTGGCCCCGCTGCGCTCGTCGGCGGCCCGCCGGGCCCAGGAGGGCGTGCCGCTGGAGGCCCTGCTGGCCGCCTACCACCTGGGCGCGCGCAAGGTGTGGGAGCACCTGTTCGCCGCGGCCACGCCCGCCGACTTCGAGGACGTGCTGGCGGCCAACCGCCTGATCCTGCTCTACACGGAGTCGGTGACGGCCGCCGTGTGCACCGCGTACCTGGAGGAGCGCGAGGGGATGCTCAGCCACGAGCAGCACGCGCTGCACGCCGCCGTGTCCGCGCTGCTCGGCGGCGACCGGGCGGCCCTGGCCGGGGTCCGGCTGGCCCCGCGCTACCTGGTGCTGGCGCTCGCCGTGGGCCGGCATCCCGACGAGGAGAGCGACGAGCCGGGCGGGTCGATCGCGGGCCGCCGCAAGCTCCACCGGATCAGGACGGCGCTCCAGCGGGGCGCGGCCGAGCCGGTGCTGTCGGTGCTGGACACGATGGGCGGCCTGGTGTTCGTGCCGATCACCGGCGAGGACCCCGACTGGTACGAGGTCGGCGAGACGGCCGCCGCGATGGCCAAGGCGGCCGGGGTGCCGGTGTGGGCGGCGGCCGAGATCGCCGCGCCGCCCGGGGTGCCGGAGGCGGTCAAGCTGGCCGAGGAGGTCCTGGAGGTGGTGCGGGTCTTCGAGCAGCCGCCGGGCGCCTACCGGCTGGCCGACGTGCTGCTGGAGTACCAGCTCACCCGGCCGAGCCAGGCCACCGCCGTGCTCGCCGGGCTGCTCGACCCGCTGCTCGACAACCCCGACCTGCTCAGGACGCTCACGGTCTACCTGGACACCGGCCTCGACCGCCGCCGTACGGCCGAGCTGCTGCACGTGCACCCCAACACGGTCGACTACCGCCTGCGCAGGGCCGTCAGCCTGACCGGCCTCGACCCCGTGGACCCGGCCCACCTGCAACGCATCGGCGCCGCGCTGGCCGCCAGGCGCCAGCACCGCAAGTGAACGGGAGCCGCCCCCGGGCGGGGACGGCTCCCGTCGCGCGATTCGGAGCGTTCAGACCCCGGACACCGCGGCGGTCACCACGGTGGCGAAGTTCCGCATCCCGAGACCGTTGGGGTGGAACGGGGCGGCGGGCGAGGCCGGCACGTACGGCTCGATCCAGCGCACGCCGGGAGCCTTGCACGGGTCGTGGCCCACGCTCGGCGTCTGCAGGTCGACGAACGACACGCCCGCGGCTGCGGCCTGCTCGGCCAGCATCTGGTTGAAGTACTGGAGCGTGGCGCGGATGTAGTTGGCGTCGGCCTTGATGATCGGGACGGTCGGGTAGCAGCCGTTCGGCGGGGCGTAGGTGGCGTAGCCGACCATGAAGATCCGGGCACGCGGGGCGCGGGCGCGGATGTCGGTCACCAGTGTGGTCAGCTTGGGCCGCAGCGCGTCGGTCTTGACCCGCCAGGAGTCCTGGCCGTTGACGACGTAGTCGTCGTTGCAGGCGTCGCCGATGGGCGGCGGCAGCAGGTTGAGGCAGTCCTCGATGAAGCCGGTCAGGCCGACGTCGTTGGCGCCGATCTGCACCGTGACCAGGGTGGTGTCCGAGCTGAGCGCGTCGAGCTGGGGCGCGACGCTGCCGAGGTCGGTGCCCTGGGAGTTGTACATGTCGCGGGTCTTGGCGCCGGAGCAGGTGACGTCCCTGAAGGTGGCGGCGCCGATGGCCTGGGCGGTCAGATGGGCGTAATTGTGGTCGGAACGCCAGCACCCGAGGTCGGGCACGACCTGGTTGGGCACCAGGGGACCCGACGCGGCGGAGTCGCCGAGCGCCACGTACACCTCGCCCTGGGCGGCGTGTGCGGGCGGCACGACGCCGAGCGCCAGGGCGGTCGCGGAGAGCAGGACGAGCAACCGTCGGACCATGGAGGACTCCTTCGGCGGAGGTGGGGGGTGCGATGGCCGTGCCGGTCAGCGACTCCGGTGACGGAGGCCGGGCCGGTCAGCGGCCCCGGTGGGGTGAAGCCGTGCTGGTCAGCGGCGGAAGGGCCCGGTCACCTCGTACGTGATCCCCCCGGTCCCGGCGGTCTCGCCGCTGGTGCCGCGCTGGGAGGAGAAGTAGAGCCGGGTGCCGTCGGGGGAGAACGCGGGGCCGGTGATCTCCGACTTGGCCTGGCCGTCCAGGCGCATGACGGGGGCGACCACGCCGTCGGGGGTGATGATGTTGATCTCCATGTTGCCGCCGTCCTCGGCCACGTACAGGTCGCCGGACGGGCGGCCGGTGATGTTGTCGACGCCGTCGAGGGTGCCGCCGCCCTCGTAGACGGCGGTGACCGTCTGCCGGGCGGTGTCGTAGGCCCAGACCTTGCGGTCGCCCTTGGCGGTGAAGTAGCAGATCCCGGCGGCGTAGTGGCAGCCCTCGCCGCCGCTGAAGTGCCGGGCCGCGGAGACCTGGTGCCTGGTCTGGGTGTCGAAGACGCCGGGCGTCGCGTCGGGCACGGGCCGCCACTCGACGCTGTCGCCGCCGATCCCGCAGAGCACGTCGAGCCGGCCGCTGGACAGGTCGCCCCAGGTGGTGGGGGTGAAGCGGTAGAAGCAGCCGTCGCCCTCGTCCTCGGTCAGGTAGACGACCTTGTGGTCGGGGTCGCAGGCCGCGGCCTCGTGCTTGAACTTGCCCATCGCGGGGCGCTGCTGGGCGGAGCGGTTGCCGTACGGGTCGGTCTCGTAGACCTTGCCGCGGAAGATCTCCTCGCAGGACAGCCAGGTGCCCCACGGGGTCGCGCCGCCCGCGCAGTTGAGGTTCGTGCCGCTCAGGATCCGGTACGCCCGGTCGATCGAGCCGTCGGCCCTGAACCTGATCGCCGAGGTCCCGCCCACGAGCGGCACCTCGGAGTTGGACACGTAGATCCAGCCGGAGCCGTCGGCGAAGCACGCGCCGCCGTCAGGAGCGGGGTGCCACAGCGTGCCGCCGACGACCCGGCCCGACCTGGCCACCACCCGGCCGGTGAAACCGGCGGGCAGCGCCATGCCGTTGGCGTCCGGGGCGCCGAGCGGCCCGTACGGGCTCACGCCCGCGCCCGCCGCGGAGGCGACGGCGTCGTGCCACATCGCCCCGGAGAACGCGACCGCCGCGGAGACGGTCCTGATGAACGTACGACGGCGCATCATCACTCCACGTGGCTCGCGTCGTTCGAGGTCGTTTGAATTCGCAGACATGACGATGAGCCCTGCTCGTCCTTCTGTGAACTGGACAGGGCGGTAAATCCGGACGGTCAAATCTGTGACGCCTCACAAATCTGGGCGGCATTCCGCGAAGCCGATTGACGGCGGCCCCGGCGCGATCCACCATGGCCCGGACCCCCGGCCTCGATCAGCCCCCGAGGTGCCCGTGCGCGTGTTTCCCCGTCTCCTCACCGTCCTCGCCCTGGCCTGCGCGTCGCTCGCGGCCCCGACGGCGTCACCGGCCTCGGCGGTCCCCGAACCGTCCGGCTGCGACCCGATCGATCCGGCGGCCTGCCTGCTGCCGTTCCCGAACGACTGGTTCACCGTCGCCGACCGGGGCACCGACACGGGCCGCCGGGTGGCCTTCGCGGCCGGGTCCATGCCGGTCTCGGTCGCCGGCGTGCCGATCGCGCCCGCCGAGTGGAACAGGAACGACGGCTTCTCGCCGGGCTCGATGCTGCTGGCCAGGGTGCCGGGGCTCGACCTGGCCAGGACGGGCGCCGCGCCCATCACCGACATCGGCAGGTCGCTGGACCGGGACGCGCCCGTCGTGCTGCTGGACACCGTGACGGGGGAGCGGTGGCCGTACTGGGCCGAGCTCGACGCGAACGCGCCGGCCGACCGCCAGGCCCTGATCGTGCGCCCGGCCCGCAACCTGAGCGAGGGCCACCGGTACGCCGTCGCCCTGCGCGACCTCCGCGACGCCGCCGGCGCCCCGATCCCGCCGAGCCCCGCCTTCACCGCGGTCGCCGGGCGGCCCCTGCCGCCGGACCACGAGCTGCACGACCGTCAGCGCCGCCTCCAGCCCGCGCTGTCCGCGCTGCGCCGCGCCGGTATCGGCACCCGCGGCCTCTACCTGGCCTGGGACTTCACCGTCGCCAGTGCGCGCGGCCTGGCCGGTCCCGCGCTGGCCATGCGCGACGACGCCCTGCGCACGCTGCGCGGCCGCGCGCCCGCCTTCGAGGTCACCTCGGTCACCGACCTCACCCCCGAGCAGGACGCCCAGATCGCCCGCCGGGTCGAGGGCACCTTCCGCGTGCCGAGCTACCTCGACCGGCCCGGCGGCCCGCCCGGGTCGGCGCTCAACCGCGGCCCGGACGGCCTGCCGGCCCGCCTGCCCGGCAACGAGCAGGTGGCGCCCTTCCGCTGCGAGATCCCCCGCGTCGCCTTCGACCGCCCCGCCCGGCCCTCCCTGTACGGCCACGGCCTGCTCGGCAGGCACTCCGAGGTGGGCGCGTCGAACGTGAAGACCATGGCGCAGGAGCACGGCTTCCTCTTCTGCGCCACCAAGTGGATCGGCATGGCCGACGAGGACATCCCGAACGTCGTCTCCGTCTTCACCGACATCTCCCGGTTCGGCACGATCCCCGACCGCACGTTGCAGGGCTTCCTCGACTTCATGTTCCTGGGCCGCGCCATGACCGCCCCGGACGGCTTCGCCGCCCACCCCGCCTTCCGCACCGCCGGCGGCCGCCCGCTGATCGACCCGCGCCACGGCCTGGTGTACGACGGCAACAGCCAGGGCGGCATCCTGGGCGGCGCGCTGGTCGCGCTGTCGAAGGACATCGAGCGCGGCGTGCTCGGCGTGACCGGCATGAACTACAGCACCCTGTTCAACCGCAGCGCCGACGCCGCCCCCTTCCAGGCCGCCTTCGACCGGGCCTACCCCGACAAGCTGGACCAGCAGCTCATCCTGGCGCTCATGCAGATGTCGTGGGACCGCGGCGAGGCCGACGGCTACGCCGCCCACCTGACCGACCGCCCCTACCCGGGGACGCCGCGGCACCGGGTGCTCATGCACGTGGCCTTCGGCGACCACCAGGTGGCCACGGTCACCGCCGAGGTCGAGGCCCGCACCGTCGGCGCCCGGCTGCTGACCCCGGCCCTCGCTCCGGGACGCAGCCCGGACGTCGTGCCGTTCTGGGGCATCCCCGGCATCCGCGGCCGGGCCCATCCCGGCTCGGCCCTGGTGATGTGGGACAGCGGCGCCCCCGCGCCGCCGCTCACCAACACCCCGCCCACGCAGGGCGAGGACCCGCACGAGAAGCCGCGCAGGACCCCGGCCGCCCAGCTGCAGAAGTCGGTGTTCCTCAAGACCGGCGTGGTCGCCGACGTCTGCGAGGGGCCCTGCGTCACCCGGTGACGCCGGGCCGCCGCTGCGTCATCCGGTGGCGCCCGGCCGCCACATCGGCCAGAACAGGGCGCCGTCGGGCAGCGCGAACGGCTCCTCGGCCTGGTAGCCGTGCCTGGCGTACAGGTCGCGGCTGCGGGCGCTGCTGGCCTCCAGGTAGGCGGGCGCGCCGTCCAGCAGGGCGTGGTGGCGGCGCAGCAGCGCCGATCCGAGCCCCCGGCCCTGGTGGTCCGGGTGCACGGCCAGGAACGCCAGGTGGTGGTACGGCGGCTCCGGGTGGTGCCGTTCGAACAGCTCGTCCAGCACCCGGAAGCGGTCGGCCCACCTGCCGGTGGCGGCGGCCAGGCGGCGGTCGTAGTCGGGCGGCTCGGGCAGCGGCGCGTCGGCGGTGTGCGTCAGCCAGACCGCGACCGCGCGGCCCTCGTCGAGCAGGTCCACCTCGCCGTGCTCGATGGCGTGCGAGACCAGGATCAGGAAGTCGGCCACCATGATCTCGTGCCGCCCGGCCGGCTCGGGCACCAGGTACGACACCGCGGGCAGCCGCGCGAAGGCGGTCGCGATCAGCTCGGCGACCGCGCCGGCGTCCTCGGCCGTCGCCCGGCGGACGTCGTGCGCTGCCACGTCCTGCGCGCGCCTCAACGGACGGCCTCCGGCGTGGCGGCGGCCTTGGCGCCCATGCCCACCAGCGAGTACACGCTCGGCTGTCCCGTGCGCAGGACCAGCGCCCAGCCCACGCCGAACAGGGCGGCCACCGCGTACACGACCGGCAGGATCCAGGCGAGCGGATCGCCCTCGGGCACCCCGAGCAGCGTCGCGAAGTTGTCCAGCGCGAGCCACACCATCACCGCCAGCGCCAGCGCGGCGGGCACGGGGGCCAGGAACCGCCGCGCGAGGCTCTCGCCGCTCGGCTGCCGGGCGAAGAAGGCGACGATCGCGATCGAGGTCACGAACACCAGCAGCAGCACCCCGAACCCGCCGAACGAGCCGCCGTAGAAGAAGAGCTGCACCAGCGGGTCGAGCCCCAGGACCGCGTAGACCACGATGACGACCAGCCCGAGCACGGTCTGCGCGATCGAGCCCGACCGGGGCGCGCCGCTGCGCGGCCGGGTGCGGCCGAAGAAGGCGGGCAGCACCCGCTCGCGGCCGAGCGCGAAGAAGTACCGGGCGGTGGTGTTGTGGAAGGAGATCATGGCGGCGAACACGCTGGTGACGAAGAGCACCCGGGCGATGTCCACGACCGCGCCGCCGAGGTGCTGGTTCGCGATGACGAAGATCGTCTCGGCCTGGTCGCGGCGCGCGGCGGCGACGATGTCCGCCGGTCCCGTGGCGACCGTCATCGCCCACGACGACAGCGCGTACAGACCCGCGATGATCGCCACCGACGCGTACGTGGCCAGCGGCACGGTACGCCGCGGATCCCGGCTCTCCTCCGAGAACACCACCGACGACTCGAACCCGACGAACCCGAGCGTCGCGATGACCAGCAGCGCCCCCACCCCCGGCACGAACAGCGCCGCGGGCGACAGCGTCTCGGCCGAGAACCCCGACCGCGCCGGGTTGACCAGGTCCGCCAGGTCGAACAGCAGGATGACCGCCACCTCGGCGGTGAGCAGGACGGCCAGCAGCCGCCCGTTGACGTCCACCCGCATCAGCCCGAGTACGCCCACCAGCGCCCAGGCGACCAGCGAGATGGCCCACCAGGGCGGCGCGCCGCCGAACCAGCGTTCGAGCAGCGGGGTGGCCGCCGCGCCGAAGGCGCCGTACAGGCCGACCTGGAGGGCGTTGTAGGCGATCAGCGCCACCCAGGCCGCCGCGATGCCCGCCGGACGGCCGAGGCCCCGGCTGATGTAGGTGTAGAACGCGCCGGCGTTGGCCATGTGGCGGGCCATGGCCACGTACCCGACCGCGAACACCGCCAGCACCGCGCCCACGACCAGGAACGCGATCGGCAGCCCGGTGATGCCGGTGACGGCGTAGCCGGTGGTGATCACACCGGCGACGACGGTGAGCGGCGCGGCGGCCGACAGGACGAAGTAGACGACCGAGGGCGCGCCGAGCCGGTCGGCGGCCAGGGCGCCGGCGATCGGGTCGGGCGCGGCGCCGGATCTCGCGGAGGGCATCGCGTTCCTTTCCTGGGGGGTTCAGGTGCGGTGTGGTCGGGTCGGCGGTCCGGGGCTCACGTCCGGTAGGTCAGGACGGCGTCGCCGACGGCCGCGCTCACCTGGCGGCCGAGGTCGCTGAGCGGCTGGGGCATCGCGGCCAGCACCGTGGTCAGGTACTGGTGGGCGCCGCGCCGGTCGGCCGGGTCCTCGACGACGACGTCGGTCAGGTCGCAGGCCTCGGCCAGCGCCGCCAGCGCCATGTCGTGCGGGGTCAGCGGCTGCCACTTCACCAGCGCGAGCCGCAGCCGGGCGGAGGGCCACATGGCCCGGTTGAAGTCCGTGGAGAAATAGCGGAATTGTTTACGCTTGAGCAGCCGTGGGGATTCGCGGTCGAGCAGACCATTACCCATCAACCGGCTGGTTACTTCGGTGACCGAGCGTTGCGCGAGGTAGGCCAGCCAGGTCCGCACATCGGTGTGCTGCGGGGAATTGCCTATTTCGGTCAGCACCTTTCCGGTCAGCTCGTCCGGGACCCGGCGCCGGTCGACCACCCGCAGCCGGACCCCCTCGACGGTGATCCGCTGCTCCAGCACCAGCTCCGCGAGCAGCGCCCCGGCCAGGCCGAGCGCCACGCCCGGGACGTGCAGCCGAGGCTTGCCCGAGCCCGTCGCGTCCCAGCAGACGAAGAAGAAATCATCGGCAAGCAAAAATCGGCCCGCTCACTATAGGAATTGGTGGATGACCGGTTCAGGAAGCAGCGTGTAGCCGCCAGCGGCAATTTGTACCAAAAACCCGCATCTCCGGGCTAGACCCTATTTATCGGGAAATAAAAAACACCGGCTTCATGGAGAAGCCGGTGCCGCCCGATCGGGCCCGTCAACCGATGGTCGCCGGGGTTTCGGATCGTCAGTTCGCGCAGTCCTGCTTGTCGAGGGCCAGGCCCATCTCGTAGATCTTGCCGCCGCGGAGCAGGAAGTAGTAGTGCGCCTTGGCGTTGCCCGGCACGGCGACGTACGGGAAGCCGCTCGCGGCCGTCCGCAGCTTGTTCGCGTACGCGCGCTTGAGCTGGGCGTTGGTCGAGCCGATGCCGATGCCCTGCGGCGTCTTGGCGCCCTTCGGGGCGAAGATGATCGCCACGCCCTGCTTCTTGGAGATGAAGAGGCCGACCGCGTCGCGGCCGGTCCGCTGGGCCTTGAGGTCCCAGCCGGAGCAGGTGGGGGAGTCGAGGCCGGGCTTGTGGACGATCTTCCCGGTGGCCTGGGCGGCCTTGGCGCTCATGCCCAGCGTGACCCCGCCGTATCCCTGGGGGCCGAAGGCGGGGGCGGCGAGCGCGGGGGAGGCGATCCCGGCCAGCGCGACGCCCGCCGCGAGGGTCGCCGCCGCGATGATGTGCTTCGTCGTCATGCAGGGTTTGACTGCGCGGCGGGCGCACAAGTTCGCCCGGTTCGCGGGCGGCTGCGGGCTGACGTGTCCGTTACGCGGTTGAGGGATGGTCTTGTCCCGGGCCCGGGTACTGGTGCCGGTGATCACAGCCCAGGAGGTACCAGAGATGACGGATGTTCCTATCGTTGTCGGCATAAATCGTACTCAGGATGGTTCTGTTGCTGTCGCTGTGGGCGAGTCGGGCATGTACAGCCTGCAGAAGGAGCGCATCACCCGGCGCAGGCACCACTGGGGCCGTCTGGGCGACCTGCCGGACCTGTACCTGCCCGAGATGCCGCTGCTCAAGGAGTCCGTGGACCTCGTGGTCGAGGGATACGCCGCCGACACCGAGATCGAGCACAAGGACGCCTACGAAGAGGAGCTGCGCGAGACGCTGAGCCTCAAGGAGGACGCCCGGGTCGTCCTGGTCTCCCACCATCTCAGCCACCTCTACAGCGCGTTCCCGCCCTCGCCGTTCGACCGGGCGGCGGGCCTGGTGATCGGCGCGCAGGGCAGCCGGGTCAGGGACTTCACCGAGCCGGTCCGGCTGCCGAAGGGCACCCGCGACGACATGCTGGAGGTCGCCTCGTTCTACCGCTGCGAGCGCGGCGGCCCGGTCGAGTGCCTGGCCAAGCAGCTCTGGGACGGCGACTGGGCCCGGCCGACCGGCCTCGGCTGCTTCTACACCCTGCTGACCAGGCTGCTGTGGCCCGAGGGCGAGGGCAACGAGGCCAAGGTCATGGGCCTGGCCCCGTTCGGCGACGCGTACGTCTACGGCCTGCCCGACCTCGACGTACGCGGCCACGAGGTGTTCATCCCCGAGGAGTGGATCGAGACCTTCGCCCAGCGGGACGCCTACGTCTACGAGCCCGGCGGCGAACGCTTCTCCCGCGCGGCGGACCTGGCCGCGGCCGGCCAGCGCGTCTTCGAGAACGCCCTGGCCCAGGTGGTCGCCTGGCTGCACGGGCAGACCGGCCTGGACCGGCTGGTCTACGCCGGCGGCGCCGCGCTCAACGCCACGGCCAACGGCCGGATCGTCCGCGAGTCGCCGTTCCGCGAGGTGTTCATCCCGCCGAGCCCGCACGACGGCGGCACCGCCGTGGGCTGCGCCCTGTACGGGCTCATCGAATGCCTCGGCGTCGAGAGCCGCTTCCGCTGGACCGACGACTTCCTCGGCCCCGACCCGGACGAGACCGAGATCGCCGCCGCGGTGCGGAGCCTGCCGGACGGCCTGGTGGCCGAGCAGCCGGCGGACCTCGTCGGCGCGACCGTGTCGCTGCTGGAGAGCGGCCGGGTCGTGGGCCTGCACCAGGGCCGCAGCGAGTCGGGCCCGAGCGCGCTCGGCAACCGCAGCGTGCTCGCCGACCCGGCCAGGCCGGACGTGCAGGACTACGTCAACTTCGAGGTCAAGGGCCGCGAGTGGTTCCGCCCGCTGGCCGCGCTGGTGCTGGCCGAGCACGCCGAGCGCCTCTTCGGCGTCGACCGCCCGGCCCCGTTCCTGCAGTGCGTCGTGGACGTGCGTCCCGAGCACCGCGCGAGCCTGCCGGGCGTGACCCACGTGGACGGCACGGCGCGGATCCAGACCGTGGAGGAGCAGGCCACGCCGTTCCTGCACGCCCTGCTGACCGGGTGGCACGCGGCCACGGGCTCCCCGGTGCTGGTCAACGCCTCGCTCAACGGCCCCGGGGAGCCGCTGACCGAGACGCCCGAGCAGTCGATCGGCACCCTGCTCTCGACGAACCTGCACGCCCTGGTCATGCCGCCGTACCTGATCCGCAAGCGCGAGGAGCCGCCGGTGCCCGGCCTGAACTGGGACCGCGACTAGCATGCGCGTTCACCCAGCCGTCCCGGTGCTGCTGACCGCCCTGGCCGCGCTGTCGGCGGCCTGCGGCGGCGGCCCCGTGCGCACCACCCAGGGGGTGGTCGTGACCTCCGGCGCGCCGTCGCAGAGCACGCGGAACGCGCTGGCCGGGAAGGTCGTCGTGCTCGACCCCGGGCACAACGGCGGCAACGCCTCCCATCCCAAGGAGATCAGCCGCCCGGTCGACATCATCACCGGACGCAAACCCTGTAACACCACCGGCACCCAGACCGCCGCCGGCTACACCGAGCACGCCTTCACCTGGGACGTCGCGAACCGCCTGAAGCCGCTGCTCGAAGACATGGGCGCCAAGGTGGTGCTGACCAGGCCGGACGACACCGGCGTCGGCCCCTGCATCAACGAGCGGGCGGCCATCGGCAACAAGGCGCGGGCGGACGCCGTCCTGTCCATCCACGCCGACGGCGCGCCGCCGGCGGGCCACGGCTTCCACGTGATCCTGCCGGGCCTGGTGGCCGGGCACAACGACGCGATCATCCAGCCGTCCAGGAGGCTCGGCGTGGCCGTCCGGAACGCCTTCCGCGACGGCACCGGCCTGCCGTACGCCACCTACACCGGCGAGCAGGGCCTGCAGACGCGCACCGACCTGGGCGGGCTCAACCTGTCCACCCGCCCGGCGGTGTTCATCGAGTGCGGCAACATGGCCAACCCGGGCGACGCCGCCAAGATGTCCGACGGGGAGTTCCGCGGAGAGATGGCCGGCTCGCTGGCCGCCGGGCTCAAGCAGTTCCTGACCGGTTAGGCCCCGTAGGCGCGCAGGAAGACCTCCACCGCGGCGTCGGCGAGCCGGTCGAGCTCGGCCTCGGTGTGGTGCTCGCCGCCGCCCGCGAACATGACCCTGTTCACCGGGACCCACAGCAGCAGGCCGACGAAGTGGTCGGCGGCCAGCCGGGGGTCGTCCATGGGACGCAGGCCGTGCCCGGCCAGGCGGCCGAAGGCCGTGGACATGCTCTCCAGCGAACGCTCGAAGCCCTGCTCGTACCAGGTGCGGCCGAGGTCGGGGAAGCGGTCGGCCTCGGCGATGATCAGCCTTCGCAGCCGCAGCACGTCGGGCTGCATGATCGAGGCCAGGAACTCGTGGGCCAGCTTGCGCAGCCCCTTCTCCAGGTCGTCGTCGCCCTCCAGCGACTCGGTGATCAGCTTGGCCAGGCCCTCGATCTGCGCCGTGGTGTCGAGGATGATCGTGGTGAAGAGCTGTTCCTTGTCGCTGAAGTGCTTGTACACGGTCTGTTTCGAGACCGCGGCGATCGAGGCGACCTCGTCCATGCTCGCGCCCACGTAGCCGTTGCGCAGGAACACCGCGCGCGCCGCGTCCAGGATCTGCCTGCGCTTGCGGGCCGTCCGGCCGTCCTCGTCGGTCACTGTCACGCCACCTTTTCGATCATGAGTTCGCATAGTACTGGACAGTTCCGTACTCATTTGAGTACTGTACCGTCCAGTTCCCGAAACGAACAGGAGTGACGACCTCATGAGCGACCTTCAGCAGCAGGTGCAGCAGACCGCCGACAAGCTGGTCGAGTCAGGCGCCGAGCGCGGGTTGCAGGTGGCCGTCTACCGCGACGGCGCGCAGATCGTGGACGTGGTGGCGGGCGTGGCCGACCCGGAGACCGGCCGGCCGGTCACCTCCGACACCCCGTTCTACAACTTCTCCATCGGCAAGGGCGCGACCTCCACGGTCGCCCACATGCTGGCCGAGCGCGGCCTGTACGACTACGACACCCCGGTCGCCGACCTGTGGCCGGAGTTCGCCAGGAACGGCAAGGGCGGCGTGACCGTCCGCCACGTGCTGACCCACACGGCCGGCGTGCCCGGCGTGCCGCTCGACACGACGCCCGAGGACGTCTGCGACTGGGACAAGATGGTCGCCGCCCTGGAGAACGCCGAGCTGTGGTGGGAGCCGGGCACGAAGATGGGCTACCACGCCTACACCTTCGGCTTCCTCGTCGGCGAGATCGTCCGCAGGGCCACCGGCAAGCGCATCTCGCAGGTGCTGCTGGAGGACGTCTCCGGCCCGCTGGGCGTGGCCCGCGAGCTCTACTTCGGCATGCCGCCGGCGGAGCAGCACCGCCTGGCCCGCCTGGAGGACGAGCCGATGGACCCGTCGGCGTTCGGGGACATGCCGGCCGACCTGCCGATGTTCAGGGCCGGGCCGATGGAGCTGATGCCCAATGCCGCCCTCGGCAGCAGGCCCGACTACCTGACCGCCGACATCCCGGCCGGCGGCAAGACCTCGGCCAGGGCGATCGCGCGCATGTACGCCGCCCTGCTCGGCGAGGTGGACGGCGTGCGGCTGATCTCGCCGGATCGGCTGCGTGAGGCGACCACGGTGGCCTACAGCGGCCCGGACGAGGTCTTCGGCATGCCCTCGACGTGGGGTCTCGGCTTCACCATCGGGCTTCCCGGCGGCTCGCCGCAGGAGAGCGCGACGGCGTTCGGCATCGGCGGGGCGGGCGGCAGCTACGCGTGGGCCGACACCGCGACCGGCACCGCCGTCGCCCTCACCAAGAACCGCCTCACCAACGACTTCGCCGCCGTCGGCGAACTGGCCGCCCTGGTCGCCCGGTCCTGACCGCCGTGCGCGGGGGCGTCGCCGCCTCCGCCGCGGCTCAGCCGTCGCGGCACAGGGGGCGGCCGCCGACCACGCAGGCGATGCCATCGAGGTCGCAGCTCAGCAGGGTGCCGTCCATGCCGAGCACGAGCACGAGATCGCTCCTCGACCGGTGGGCCAGCATGATCCGGCCGACGACACCGTTGTCCAAGACCACGGTCGGGCGGCTCGCAGCGCTGTCCATGTCCTGGCGACTCCTCTCGGGTTCCCAACAGGCCACGCGCGCCGGACCCGTCCCCACCAGGATGCACAGCCGCCGCCTCCGGCGCATCGGTCATCCGGCTCTACTTTCGTACGGATCCTGCGTTGTCGCCCTCCCGCCATGCTCGCAGAGGGCAGGGTGCGAGACTGACAACGGCAGGCGACGTGCAAGGAGGCCGGCGTGCGGACGTGGTTGACCGAGCGGTTCGGGTTGACGGTGCCCCTGGTGGGCGCGCCCATGGCCGGAGTGGGCGCGGGCCGGCTGGCCGCCGCCGTCTCCGCGGCCGGCGCGCTCGGCGTGATCGGGGTGTCCGCCGCCGCCCCCGCCTCCTGGATCGAGGCCGAGGCCGCCGTCGCCGCCGGGAGCGGGCGGCCGTACGGGATCGGGCTCATGGCCTGGGCGCTGCCCGGCAACCCGGCCCAGTTCGAGGCCGTGCTCGCGGCCCGGCCGCGGCTCGTCTCCGTGAGCTTCGGGCCGTACCAGCGGTACGTGGCGGAGCTGCGGCAGGCCGGCATCACGGTCGTCACGCAGGCGGGCACCACCGACGAGGCCCGCGCCGCCGAGCAGGCCGGCGTCGACGCGGTCGTGGCGCGCGGGGCCGAGGCGGGCGGCCACGGCCGGGCCGACGTCGGCACGCTGCCGCTGCTCCAGAGCGTGCTCGACGCCGTCCGCGTCCCGGTGCTGGCGGCGGGCGGCATCGCCACCGCGCGCGGGCTGGCCGCCGTGCTGGCGGCGGGGGCCGAGGGCGCGTGGGCCGGCACGGCGTTCATGGGCTGCGCGGAGACGGCCCTGCCGGAGACGGCGGCGGCCCGCGTGCTGGCCGCAGCCGAGACCGACACCGCCTACGGCCGCGTCTTCGACGTGGCCCAGCGCCTCGACTGGCCGGCCGAGTACGGCGGCCGGGCCCTGCGCAACACGTTCTTCGACCGCTGGGCCGGTCACGAGGAGGAGCTGGCGGCCGACGAGGAGGCCGCGGCGCGGATCGCCGCCGCCCGCCGCGACGGCGACTTCGACACCGCCTGCATCTACGCGGGCCAGGCCGTCGGGATGGTCCGGGAACGGCGCACGGCTGCCGACGTGGTGGCCGGTTTCGCCGAGGCGGACGCCCTGCTGCGCCGCTTCGCCCGGCCCGGCGGATGACGCCGCTCCTGGCCTGATGCATCCTCTTGTGCCATGACACATCAGACGCTCCCCCCAGCGCCCCCGGCACCCGCCGCGCCCTCCGTCGCCACGGCGCCGGGGACCGCGTCCGCCAGGGGCAGTGTGCTGGAGGTGATGGAGAAGATCGGCACGGTCGTCGTGCCGATCGCCGTCGCCGTGTACGCCCTGCTCTACCTGGGCTTCGAGAGCGTCTACGACACCTTCGGCATCACCCCTGAGCAGGCCGGGCTCACCCAGGCGAGCATCTTCGGCCACCTGGTGGCGACGCTCGTGCTGCTCTTCCTGACCCTGCTGCCGCTGCTCGGCCTGGTCGTGGGCGCCTGGTGGCTGCTCGACCGGATCACCCGCGGCGCCGCCGGACGCGTCCTCGACCGGGGGCGGGAACAGCCGTGGCTGGCCGCCGCGGTGGGCGCGGCGCTGTCGGGCGTCGCGTACTGGGGGCTGCTCGGCATCCTCGACGTCACCGGCACACCGGTGCTGATCACGGTCGCGGTGGTCGGGCTGTTCTGCCTGCTGGTGCCGTACCGGTTGCTGCGGGCGCGGCCCACCGGACGGGCCGCGATGCGCGTGCTGACCGGCGCGCTGGTGGGGGTGGGCCTGGGGTTCGTGCTCGTCGGCTGGATGACGCAGGGGGCCGAGGCGGTGCACGACCGCGGCGAGGCCAACCTCGTGCTCCAGCTCACCGGGTTCTCCAACCAGTGGGCCGAGGTGCGCGACGACTCCGGCAAGCTCCTGTCGAAGGGGCAGCGCTGGCTGGTGCTCGGCCAGGACTCCGGCGCGTACGTGTTCTACGACTGCGCCACGGCCGGCACGATCCGCCGTCCGATCGACGCGACGGTGCTGAGCAGGATCGAGCTCGACCCCGAGTTCGACGACCCCCGCTCCTGCGGTTACGCGGCCAAATAGAACACGTTCCGGTAAGTTACCGATTAGTATGGCCACCGAACAGTGGCAGGCGAGGAAATGGGTCACCATGTCTGAGCTAGAACGTGTTCCGCCCGGCGTGGATCCGAACGTGCCGAGCTCGGCCCGGGTGTACGACTACCTGCTCGGCGGCAAGGACAACGTCGCCGTCGACCGCGCGGTCGCCGAGCGGCTGCTGGCCGTCGCGCCCGACGCCCGAGCCGTCGCCAGGGCCAACCGCCGCTTCCAGATCGAGGCCGTGCGCCACGTCGCCCGCCAGGGCGTGCGCCAGTTCATCGATCTCGGCACCGGCATCCCGACCTCGCCCAGCATCCACGAGACCGTCCGCGAGGTGAGCCCCGCCTGCCGGGTGGTCTACGTGGACCACGACCCGATGGTCCGCCTGCACGCCCAGGTGCTGCTCGCCGACCAGCCCGGCGTCGCCGGCATCCAGGGCGACCTGCGCAGGCCCGCCGACATACTCGCCGACCCGCACGTCACCGGCCTCATCGACTTCGACCAGCCGGTCTGCGTGCTGATGGTCGGCGTGCTGCACTTCGTCATGGACGCCGAGGACCCGCCCGGCATCGTCGCCGCCTTCAGGAAGCCCATGGCGCCCGGCAGCCATCTGGTGCTCTCCCACGCGATGGCCGAGAGCTCTCCCGAGGCCATCGCCCAGCTCCGCCTGGCCACCGCCGGCTCGCCCGCCCAGGGCGCGTTCCGCAGCCACGGCGAGGTGCTGCGGCTGTTCGACGGGTTCGAGCTGATCGGGCCCGGCCTGGTGCCCGTCCAGGACTGGCGGCTCACGGACGACGACCACGTCCCGCCGCTGGACGGCACGCCCCGGCTCCGGCTCGACGCGGGCGTGGGCCGGGTGCCCGTTCAGTAGTCCTTCAGCGCGATGTTGGTGGCGAACTTGTCGGTCACCTTCATCATCAGGCCGAGCAGGAAGCCGAACTTGAAGGTCCAGTTCCGCATGCGGATCCCGGCAGGGGAGCCGGGCGCCAGGAACGTGCCCGCGTTGTTGCCGCTCCTCGTGACCTTGGAGTAGCGGCGCATCTGGCGTTCGTACTCGGCGAAGGCCACGCGGTGGTCGCCGCCCGCCGCGGCCAGCTCCTCGGCCAGCACGTACGCCCCCACCAGGGCCAGCCCGCTGCCGAACCCGCCCAGCGTGCTGCCGTACGCCGCGTCGCCCAGCAGCGCCACCCGGCCGTGGACGTACCGGTCGATGCTCACCCGGCTGATCGAGTCGAGGTAGACGTCCTTGGCGCCGCGCACCGCGTCGAGGACCTGCGGGGTGCGCCAGCCCATGCCGGCGTAGGCCCGCTCCAGGATCGCCTTCTGCTGCTCGACGTCGTAACGGTCGTAGTCGAGCCGCTCGGAGGCGAAGACGAAGAACGCCGGCGCCTTCGGCCCGCCGACCGCGACCATCCTGCCGGGCTCGTTGTACATCTGGCCGTGCGGGCCGAAGTCGCGGTCCAGCTCCACCAGCGCGTAGTAGTGGCCGAGGAAGTCCACGCACTCGGACTCGGGGCCGAAGGCCAGCCTGCGGACGTTGGAGTGGATGCCGTCCGCGCCCACGACCAGGTCGAACGTGCGGGGGGCCGAGCGTTCGAAGGTGACGTGCACGCCGCCCGCGGCCTCGGTGAGCGAGGTGATGGAGTCGCCGAAGACGTACTCGCAGGTTGACGCGGTGCGCTCGTACAGCAGGCGGGCCAGGTCGCCGCGGCGGATCTCGATGTCGCCGCCGGTGAACTCGCCGGGCATGACTCCGAGCGTGCGGCCGTCGGCGTCCACGAAGTACTGGTCGGTGCCGCCGGTCTGGAGGCGGCGCACGTCGTCCAGGATGCCCATGCGGGTCAGGACGGTGTGGTGGGTCTCGCCCTTGAAGTCCACCGCCTGGCCGCCCTCGCGCAGGGCCGGCGCCTTCTCCACGACGGTGACGTTGCAGCCGTGGCGGGCCAGGCAGTGGGCCAGCGCGGGGCCGCCGATGCTGGCTCCGGAGATGAGTACGCGGGTGTTGTGCAGGTTGTCTCTCATGTCGGCAAGCCTCGCCGGGAGCGCTGACAGCCCGGCGACGACCGGCTGACAGTCCCCGGCGCGGCCGTCCCGGACTGTCAGGTGAGGATCGTGGACCGGGCCTCGTCCCTGGTCATCGCGGCGCCGCGGGCGTACAGGGCGGCGAAGCGCGCCGGGCCGAGCGCGGCCGTGGCGGCGGCGGCCGTCGCGGCCACGTCGTGGTCGCCGGTCACCGCCGTCCCGCGCAGCGCCACCCCCACGCCGAGCAGCAGCGCCGCCCGTTCCGGCGGGTCGTCGAGCAGGGCGGCCCCGGCCAGGCCCTCGACGGCGTCGGCCAGGTCGCTGTCGACCGGCGAGCGCAGCGCGACGGCCACCGCCTCCCGGTGCCGGGCCACGGCCTCGGCCGCCTCGCCCCTGGCCTGGGCCAGCCGGGCCAGCGCCGTGAGCACCTGCGGATCCGTGCTGCCGGCCAGCGGGGAGCCCGGAGCGGTGGCGGCCAGCGCGTCCCGCAGCCGTTCGGCGGCCTCGCCGAGATCCCCCTCGATCCTGGCCAGGTCGCCCAGCCTCACGTGCACGGCCGCCGTCAGCTCGGGCCGCCCCAGCTCGCGGGCCAGCTCACGGGCGCGCAGGCAGTCGGCCCTGGCCGCGGCCAGGTCGCCCGCGCGCAGCCGGGCGTCGGCTCGCCGGCACAGCACGTCCACCAGCTCGTCCAGCGCCCCGAGCTCGTCGAGCAGTTCGAGCGCCTGCGCCCACAGCTCCGTCGCCCGCGCCCACTCGCCGCGCCAGCCCGCGATGACCGCCAGCCAGTCGAGCCCCTGCGCCTTCCCCCAGCGCTCGCCCAGCGCGCCGAACTCCGCCAGCACGATCTCCAGCTCCCGCTCGGCCGCCACGATGCCGCCGTTCAGCAGCAGGAGCAGCGCTTCGCCGAGCCGGCCGAGCGCCCGGCTCCACGGGTCGCCGCCCAGCTCGCGCTGCCGCGGCCGTTCCACGTCGCGCTCGGGCGGCCCCGCGGTCATGCCCCACAATGCGGCGGCGAACGGATGCCGTACCGGCCGGTCCGGGTCCGTCGTGATCTCGGCGGCCCGCCTCCAGTGCGGCGACCCGGTGCCGGGGGCGGCGTGCAGGACGGCGAGCACGTACTCGTCGGTCAGGTCCGCCGGCGGCTCGGGGCCGAGCACGTCGAGCAGCCGCCGGGCCGGCTGGACGGCCTGGCCGCGCCGCCCGCTCAGATACCAGTACATGGCCAGGGCGGCGATCAGCCGCAGCGCGACCCGCTGGTCGTGCTCGACGCTCCAGCGCAGCGCGGCCTGGAGATCGGCGTCGTCGGCCCCCAGGCGGGCCAGCCATTCGAGCTGCTCGGCACGGTAGAGATGGGGTTCGGCGCGCTGGGCGTGCGCCAGGTGCCAGGCGGCGTGCGCGGCGCGCATCCGCTCCTCCTCGCCCGCCTCGGCCAGCCGCCCGGCGCAGAACAGCCGGACGGTGTCGAGCATGCGGTAGCGGTCGCCGGCGGTCTCCACCAGCGACTTGTCCACCAGATCGGCCAGCAGCACGGCGCTGTCCTCGCCGCACACCCGCTCGACCGCCTCCAGCCGGGCCCCGCCGGAGAACACCGAGAACCGCCTGGCCAGCACCTGCTCCTCGGCGTCCAGCAGGTCCCAGCTCCACTCCACCACCGCGTGCAGCGTCCGGTGCCGGGCGGCGGCCGTGCGGTCGCCGCGCGAGAGCAGCCGGAACCGGCCGTGCTCGGCCAGCCGCGCGGCGATCTCCGCCACGGGGAACGTGCGCACCCGGGCCGCGGCCAGTTCGATGGCCAGCGGCAGGCCGTCCAGAGCCGCGCAGATGCTCAGCGTCGCGTCGAGGTCCAGCTCCAGCCCCGGCCGTACGGCGGCGGCCCGGTCGGCGAACAGCCTGATCGCCGGGTAGGCGAGCGCGTCCCCGGCGGAAGTGCCCGGGGGCGGGGTGCCCAGCGGCGGCAGCGGCACCAGGTGCTCGCCGGTGATGCCCAGCGGCTCCCTGCTGGTGGCCAGGACGCGCACGCCGGGACAGCCGGCCAGGAGGCGGCGGGCCAGCGTGGCGGCCTCGGCGACGACGTGCTCGCAGTTGTCCAGGATGAGCAGCAGGTCCTGCTCGGCGAGGGCGGCGACCAGGCGCTCGGCGGGGTCGGCCAGGCCGGGGACGCCCGGGCTGAGCGCCGACTCGCGCAGCCCGAGCGCGTTCAGCACCAGCAGCGGCACCTGCCCCTCCCCGGCCGCGGGCGACAGGTCGGCGAAGCACGCCTGCCGCTCCTGGTCGCGGGTGGCGGCCTCGACGGCCAGGCGGGTCTTGCCGGTGCCGCCGGGGCCGGTGATCGTGACCAGGCGCGCCCCGCGCAGCGCGGCCAGGCGCGCCAGCTCCTCCTCGCGGCCGACGAACGTGGTGAGCTGCGGCGGCGGCGCCGACCGCGTGGCGTGCGCGCGCCGCTGCTCGCCGCGCAGGATCGCCAGGTGCAGCGCCGCCAGCTCGGGCGAGGGGTCGGCGCCCAGCTCGTCGGCGAGCAGCCGCCGCCCCTCGTCGTAGACGGCCAGCGCCTCGGCCTGCCGTCCGGCCGCGTGCAGGGCGCGCATCAGCAGGGCGCGCGGGCGTTCCCGCAGGGGGTGGGCGGCGACCAGCTCGCGCAGCCCCGCCGCGGGCTCGGCCTCGGGCAGGTGCAGGTCGGCCTCGTACAGGTCCTCCCGGGCCGCGAGGCGCAGCTCCTCCAGCCGGTCGGCCTGCCCGGGCGCGTAGGCGGCCTCGCGCACGTCCGCGAGCGCCGGGCCGCGCCACAGATCCAGGCACTCCCGCAGGACGGCCGCCGCCGCCGCGTGCCGGCCCGCCGCGAGCAGCCGCCGGCCGTCGCGGGCCAGCCGCTCGAAGCGGTGGGCGTCGACGTCCTCGGGCGGGACCGCCAGCCGGTAGCCGGCGCCGTGGAACTCGATCAGGTCGGCGGGCAGGTTGCGGCGCAGCCGGGAGATCTGCGCCTGCACGGCGTTGGCCGCGCCGGCCGGCGGGCTCTCGCCGTACTGGGCGTCGATGAGCCGGTCGACGCCGACCGTCCGGCTCGCCTCCAGCAGCAGCAGGACGAGCAGGGCACGCGGTCGGGGACCGCCCACGGCGATCGGGTCGCCGCCGGCCGATCGCACCTCCAACGGGCCCAGGATGCCGAACTGCACGTGCCCGATTGTCCAGCATCGTGGCTGTTATCCGCACGTGGATGGGTGTGACCAGCGGTAACAGAAATGTCGGTATGCCTACCGATGAACATACGTATTTTCGAGCAGTCAACCAGCGCTTAGCGTCTGGCGGCAACAAGGCGAAACGGTCCGCTTGCTGTATCCGTCACCCTTTATCACCCCCCACATCCCCCTCACGCCCCGCGACCCAGGACACCCCTGACCGCGCGGCGGCCCGCGCACGCCCACAAGACGGCAACGGCCGGAGGGAGCCCGCCGAAAGGAGCACCACAGCGTGAAACCCAAAGCCTTACTCGCGGCGGTCGCCGGCCTGGCCACGGCCGCGACCCTGACGCTTCCCGCGTCACCCGCGAGTGCCGCCCCGCCCGGAGCCACCCCTGCCCAACAAGGCTCCAGCAGCAGCCGAGCGGCGGCAGACCCCGCC